>CAXNJN010000001.1:0-176628 GCA_964202605.1 Bacteroidia bacterium
ATAAGCTACTTTGATTTTGGTAAAAAAGGCTCGAGCTGGGGTAAAGGATTTCTCAAGGACTTAGAAAATAATGAAGTATTTTTGATTCGGGCATTCGGAAATTATTCCAAAGTTAGGCAAGATGATGGTTCGCTTTATTTCCATTCAGAGACAATTTTTTGTACGTCCAATTCGGAGATAGCCCAAAAATTCCAAAAGCTTTTATTTTCCATTGGGATTAAAGCATTTTATGCGGGACCTCTAGATAATGAAAAAATGATTCACGCTATTTCTAATCTTGAAGAAGCAATAAAGAACTATGACAAAATGAATCACAACCCATTTTTAAAAATTCTTGGTTCTCATTAGGCAACCCTAGTCCCTTTTTCCTAGAGTTTGAAACTATGTTCCGGATTTTTTTCACAAATTGTTTATTCTGGATTAAGAATTGGTATATGAAATCAAAATTTTTTTTGTAAAAAAAGACTCGAAAGGGTCTTTTTTAGTTTGTAATCCATTAGAATTTTCGCTCAACAGAATGGTAAAAACAGCTGGGAAAAATTTGAAAAACAGTAGATTAAGGAGAAACTCATAAGCGTCAAAGATTTAAAAATTAATCCCTTACCCAGGGATTAAAACTGAAGTAGGAGCTTTTCTTACTTCAGGGTAAAGTCTTCGGACTGACCTTTTCCTTTCGGCAAAAAAACCGTACTTTCACCGATTCCTAATTTTCGCAAAACCATGACCCAATCCCCTGCGGTACAGGAAGAATTCCTAGAAATTTTTGGAGCCAGAGAGCACAATCTAAAAAACATTGACCTGAAGATCCCGCGAAATAAAGTGGTGGTGATCACTGGTCTAAGTGGGAGTGGCAAAAGCTCTTTGGCTTTTGATACCATTTATGCAGAGGGTCAGCGCAGGTACATGGAGAGTTTTTCGGCCTATGCCCGGTCTTTTTTGGGCGGGATGGAGCGTCCTGATGTGGACAAGATCAATGGCCTTTCTCCTGTCATCGCGATTGAGCAGAAGACCACTTCCAAAAACCCCCGATCCACGGTAGGTACAGTTACGGAGATCTATGACTTTATGCGCCTGCTCTTCGCTCGAGCTGCAGATGCTTTTTCCTACCACAGTGGCAAGCCCATGATCCGGCAGACGGAGGATCAAATTTTGGAGCAGCTATTCACCAAGTTTGCAGGCAAGAAATTATACCTATTGGCTCCAGTGGTCAAAGGACGAAAGGGGCATTACCGAGAGCTTTTTGAACAAGTGCGCAAGCTGGGATTTTCCAAGGTGCGGGTAGATGGAGTGGTACTCGAAGTGGCTCCAAAGATGCAGTTGGACCGCTACAAAATCCACGACATTGAGATCGTCATCGATCGCATCGTAGCGGAGGAAGACGATCGGTTTCGAATTACCCAGTCGCTCAAATCCGCTTTGCAACACGGCAAAGGAGTGCTGATGGTACGGGAAGAAAGCGGAGAAATTCACTATTTCTCCAAGTACCTGATGGACCCCGAAACGGGCCTTTCCTACGAAGAGCCAGCGCCCAATAGCTTTTCTTTTAACTCTCCCTATGGAGCTTGTCCGAGCTGCAATGGCTTGGGCGTAATCGAAGAAATCACCCGAGAAAGCATTTTCCCCGATCCGAATTTGAGCATCACTCGTGGAGGGATTGCGCCTCTTGGGGAGTATCGGGATATTTGGATATTCAAAAAGATTGAAGCACTCTTGAAGCATTACAAATGCAGTTTGAGTACCCCAATCAAAGACCTTCCCGAAGCCGTGGTGGAGGTGCTCTTGTATGGAGACAAGATTGAGGTGGCCGTAGATTCGGTGAAGTATCCGGGCACCCAGTGGAATACGACTTTTGAGGGGATCATCAATTTTCTCCAGAAGTACCAAGAGGGCAGCTCCGACAAAATTCAGGAATGGGTGGCGGAGTTTACGGTTTCCAAAATCTGCCCAGATTGCGAGGGCTACCGACTCAAAAAAGAAGCCCTTCATTTTAAATTGGACGGTACCCACATCGGGCAGCTCTCTGTGATGGACATCCAGGGGCTTTCAAGCTGGTTTGACGGACTAGAAAGCCGCTTATCCGAGAAGCAGCAACGCATCGGTGCAGAGGTACTCAAAGAAATCCGAAAGCGCATCGGCTTCCTTTTGGAAATTGGACTAGACTACCTTTCTTTAAACAGACCCCTCCGAACCCTCTCAGGGGGTGAGGCGCAGCGCATTCGCTTGGCAACCCAGATTGGCACTCAGCTGGTTGGCGTGCTCTATATTTTGGATGAACCTAGCATTGGTCTCCATCAGCGAGACAATGTGAAATTGATCCAGGCCTTGAAGCGACTTCGAGACTTGGGCAACTCCGTACTGGTGGTGGAACACGACAAGGACATGATGCTCGAGTCTGACTACATCGTCGATATGGGTCCTGGAGCAGGAAGACATGGCGGGCATGTGGTGGCTTCGGGCACCCCTGCGGAATTGCTGAAGTCAGACTCGGTGACGGCACGCTACCTGCAAGGCAAAATTGGGTTGGACATACCCAGTACTCGAAGGGAAGGAACCGGAGAGCAGCTGGTTTTGAAAGGTGCGCATGGCAATAATTTGAAAAATGTAACGGTAGCCTTTCCTCTGGGAACCTTAATTGTGGTTACTGGAGTATCGGGAAGTGGGAAGAGTACCTTAATTCACGAGACCTTATTTCCTTTGCTTAATCGGGAGTTTTACAACTCCAAGAAGGAACCTATGCCTTTTGACCGCATTGACGGATTGAAGCAGTTGGACAAGGTGATTGAAGTGGATCAAAGCCCAATTGGCCGAACCCCTAGATCGAATCCTGCGACCTATACCGGCATGTTTTCGGATATACGAACGCTGTTTACGGAGCTTCCTGAGTCCAAGATTCGGGGCTATAAGCCGGGAAGATTCTCCTTCAACGTGAAAGGGGGACGCTGTGAGGATTGTGAAGGAGCAGGGATGAAGCTGGTGGAAATGGATTTCCTTCCTGACGTGCATATTCCATGCGAGACCTGCAAGGGGAAGCGGTACAACCGAGAAACCCTAGAGGTGCGGTTTAAAGGAAAGTCGATCTCCGATGTCTTGGACATGACGGTAGAGCAGGCAGTAGAATTCTTTGAATTTCAACCCAAAATCCTTCGAAAGATCACCACGTTAAGTGAGGTGGGCTTGGGTTACATTACCCTTGGCCAGCATGCAACTACCCTTTCCGGAGGCGAAGCGCAGCGGGTAAAGTTGGCCACCGAGTTGTCCAAAAAAGATACGGGCAAAACCTTCTATATTTTGGATGAGCCTACCACTGGCTTGCATTTTCAAGACATTGACTTGTTGATGAATGTGCTCCAAAAACTAGTGGATAAGGGCAATACTGTCTTGGTCATCGAGCACAACCTAGATGTGATCAAGGTAGCAGACTACCTAATCGATATGGGGCCTGAGGGAGGCAATAAAGGAGGAACTGTGGTGGTGCAGGGAAGCCCAGAGAAAGTGGCAGTACATCCGGACAGTCACACTGGTAGATTCTTGAAGCAGGAATTACATCGCTGAAAATAGGCTTAAAATCAAGCCGTTCGCCCTCTTATCAAATTGGAAGGCCTAGCTTAGTTTCCTTGGTTAACTTTGACAAGCATGAACAGGAGCATACTCTATTGGCTATTGCAGGTATTGGGCTGGGGAAGCTTTGCTTTTGTCAATGTGTTTTTTGCTTCCTTATCTGAGGGGATTTCCCCCCTGCAAACCTGGGCTTTTGTGGCCTTGGCTGCTTTTTACCTGCTTTCTACCCATGCTTTCCGGTTACTTATCAAATCATACGGCTGGTTTCGCTTAGGAATCTTCCGTTTGATCGCTCAAGTTCTTGTAGCGCTAGGCGTAATGGCGGTAAGTAATGTCTTGGCTCAGGTGCTCATAAATTTGGCTTTTGGCACGCTAAACCCTGGATTCGATTTTCGGGCATTGGTGATTTCGGTCAACTTGTTTGTGAGTTTTCTCTACTACGGGTTTTGGGTGCTGCTCTATTTTGTCTTCCATTTTTTGGACAATTACAATACGACGCTTCGTTACGAGGCAAAAATCAGTGAGATACGGCTCAATCATTTGAAGAGTCAGCTCAACCCCCACTTTATATTCAATGCCTTGAATTCCGTTCGTGCCTTGGTAGACGAGGATCCTGTCAAAGCGAAATCTGCCATTACCCGAATTTCGAATATGCTTCGTTTTTCCCTGATGCTGGACAAAAAGCAGGTGATAGATCTCGCGGATGAGCTGGCCACGGTGAAAGATTATCTAGCCTTGGAGTCCATCCGTTTTGAAGAACGTCTGCAGGTAGATTACCAGATTGAAGAGGCAGCCTATGGCTATAAAATTCCCCCGATGATGCTGCAGACCATTGTGGAAAATGCTATCAAGCATGGGATTTCCAATTTGGTCAAGGGAGGGCTGATTGAAATTAAATGTAGAGAAGGCCTGCAAGATGAACTATACATTCAAGTAAAAAATAGTGGACAATACGCGCCCTTGCCGGCAAACAAACGAAGAGAAGAAGAAGGTCATGGGATAGACAATACCCAACAGCGCTTGGCACTCTTGTACGGCAATCAGGCAAGCTTCAGAATCTTCAACTCTGGTGGCCAATTTGTGATTACAGAAATAAAAATTCCGAAACAAAGACTTACTTTAGACTAATTAACTCGATTGATATGAGAGCCCTTGTAATTGATGACGAACGCTTAGCCCGTAAGGAGCTAATCAATTTATTGAATCAACTGGAAACGGTGGAAGTGGTAGGCGAAGCAGTGAATGTGGAAGATGCCAAAGAAAAAATTGACCAGCTTCAGCCGGATGTGATTTTTTTAGACATTCAAATGCCTGAAAAAACAGGCTTTGATCTCCTGGAGGAGCTAGACCAAGTTCCACATGTCATCTTTACTACTGCTTACGACGAGTATGCGCTCAAAGCCTTCCAAGTGAATGCGCTGGATTATTTACTCAAGCCCATCGAGCCGAAGCGATTGGAGGATGCAGTTTTAAAGCTTCAGGGAAAAATGGATGGCATTGCCAAGCGAGAAGGACAGGAAGGGTTGGGTAGCCAGAAGAAACTAACCTTAGAAGATCAGGTTTTTGTAAAGGATGGGGACCGTTGCTGGTTTGTACGACTGTCCAATGTGCGTCTTTTTGAGTCGGATGGCAATTACATCAAGGTGTATTTTGATAACTTCAAACCTATGATTCACAAGTCCTTGAATGCCTTGGATGAGCGGTTGGACGAGAAATCTTTTTTCAGAGCAAGCCGCAAGCACATCATCAACCTAGGCTGGGTAGAGGCCATTGAGCCCTGGTTTAACGGTGGATTGGTCGTGACACTCAAAGGAGGTGATCGGATTGAAGTAAGCCGTAGACAGGCAGCCCGATTTAAAGAAATGATGAGTTTGTAACTATCTAGTAAGTACCTATCTTCTTCACAATGACTTTCTCTAAAATCACCATTCAGGTAGTAATATCAGCAGATAAGAACAAGGCTTGGGATTACTACACTTTACCCGAGCACATTGTAAAATGGAATTTTGCCTCTGACGAATGGCATTGTCCCCGAGCCAGCAATGAGCTGGTTGTTGGAGGAAAATACTTCACCCGTCTGGAGGCTAAATTCGGGGAGATTGGGTTTGACTTTGGTGGCACCTACACCGAGGTAAGGCTTCAAGAGGGATTTACTTACAAGGTGTCTGACGGTAGAGAAGTCAGTGTTAACTTTTTGGAAGAGGAAGGTAATACTCAGGTACAGTTAATTTTCGATGCCGAAGATGAGAATCCCCACGAACTTCAGGCCCAAGGCTGGCAGACCATTCTCAACAACTACAAGAAGTATACTGAAGCAAACTGAGGGATGAGGGTAGATCTTTCGGAATCAATTACAGTAGCTCATTCGCCAAGTTAGCCAGTTCCGAACGCTCCCCTTTTTCTAGTTTCACGTGTGCATAGAGCGGATGGTCTTTTACCCGATCGATGAGATACGAAAGGCCGTTGGATTGGGCGTCCAAGTAGGGGGTATCGATCTGGAACACATCACCTGTAAAAACGATCTTTGTATTTTCTCCAGCTCTCGAAATAATGGTTTTGATTTCGTGAGGGGTGAGGTTTTGAGCCTCATCGACGATGAAGAAAATATTGGACAGCGACCTTCCGCGTATGTAGGCGAGTGGCTGGATGACCAGTTTTTCCTGGTTGACCAGCTCGGTGATTTTTTGGTATTCTTTATCGGTCTCCTTGTATTGATTTTGGATAAACTTCAAGTTGTCCCAGAGGGGCTCCATGTAGGGATTGAGTTTGGACTTGATGTCCCCTGGCAAATAGCCAATGTCCTTATTGGATAACGGTACGATTGGTCTAGCCAGAAAGATTTGTTTGTATTCACGCCGTTGTTCCAAAGCACCGGCCAAGGCAAGTAGGGTTTTTCCTGTTCCCGCCACCCCTTGGATGGAAACAAGCTTGATTCGTGGATTCAGAATGGCATGGAGGGCAAAAGTCTGTTCTGCATTTCGAGGCTTGATGTTGTAAGCCAGCTGCTTATCCACTCGGCTGAGGACATTTTCATCTGAATTGTAGTAGGCGAGTACGGATTGTTTTTGACTCTTTAAAATGTAAAAGGCATTCGCTTTTCGTTTCCGATTTCCAAGAATCTCTTTAGCCTCAATAGAACCGCGATCATACAAGGTGTTGATGGCTAGCGGATTCAAGTCTTCTAATAGGTACTTGCCTGTATTTTCTAGTTCAACAATGTTTTTGATTTTTCCTGTTTCGTAATCTTCAGCGAGGATATCTAAGGATTTTGCCTTCAGTCGGAGGTTGATATCCTTGGAAACTAAAATGACCTTTCTGTCTTTTTCATGCTGCTTGAGGTAGAGCGCAGCATTCAGGATCTTGTGGTCGTTCTTTTCCTCCCCAAAAATGATATTGGCATTCAGGTTGTTGTCGGGATTCATCAAGACCTTGAAGTTCCCCTTTGTTTTTCCATTTAAGGGTGTCCACTCGTGGATCATGTGATCCTGAGATAGTTTATCTAGAAGTCGGATAAACTCTCGGGCCTCAAAATTTTTGGTATCGTTTCCTTTTTTAAATTGATCCAGCTCCTCAAGTACGGTGATCGGGATGACCACGTCGTGCTCGGCAAAGTTCATGATGGAGTTGTGGGTGTATAGGATAACGGAAGTATCTAGAACAAAGATTTTCCGATCTTTATCGGATTTGGCTTTAGGCATCTGCAGGAAAAGAATAGGGGTGATTGCTGATAAAATTTAGAAAAATATCCCCAGCTCTCCGCCAATTTGTATAATAAATTAAAGTTAAGAAATTGGCAGCTTTGGTTACCTTATTGATTATCAATTGAATAATCAATCGTTGGCAGAAAAATGGTCCACCGCTAACAGACCACAGTCCACCGCTGATCGTAGTCTTAATACGATTTGACTCATTAATTACCATTGGCTGCCGACTGTGAACCGTTGACAAAATTCAATTGGCTGTCGTCTGTGGACTGTCAACCGTTGACGAAAAAAACCAAGGTTTAGCGATTAATCGAGTAAGGCCCGGATATCGTCGTTGCCGAGGCTCTTGATAAAGCCTTCTTCATTGTTGATTAGCTCTCCTGCAAGGGCAAGTTTGCGGTCTTGAAGAGCCATAATTTTTTCTTCTACTGATCCACGGCTGATAAACTTGTAGATGATGACCTTGTTTTCTTGGCCAATTCGGTGTGCCCGGTCGATGGCCTGAGCTTCGACGGCAGGATTCCACCAGGGATCCAGAAGAAATACATATTCAGCCTTGGTCAAGTTGAGCCCGACGCCACCCGCTTTGAGAGAGATTAAAAACACCTTGCAGCTGTCGTCTGTTTGGAATTTTTCTACCTGCGCCTGTCGGTCTCGAGTCGCGCCATCTAGGTAGGCGTAGGGGATGTTTTCCCGATCTAGAAATTCCCGAACAATGGAAAGGTGGCGAACAAACTGGCTAAAAACGAGAACCTTATGATTTTCTGAAATGGTTTCCTGAAGCATGTAGGTAATGTCCTCTAGCTTTCCAGATTCCCCAGTATAATCTTCGCGAACAAGCTTTGGATGATTGGCGATCTGCCGAAGTTGAGTTAAACCACGAAGGAGGGTAAATTGCTGGCTACCTCTCCCTGTACCTGCAAGTTCTCCAATGATTTTTTCTCGGTAATAGCTTTTTACCTCTTCGTACACTTTTTCCTGTGCGGCCGTCATGTCCGAGTATTTGATGTTGGTGATTTTTTCGGGCAGATCTTTAGCCACCTGAGATTTTAGTCGGCGGAGGATAAAGGGCTTGATCATCGCATGCAAGCGGGAGGCCTTCTCCTTGTCATGCTGCTTTTCGATGGGATGGAGAAACTGTTTTTTGAATATCAGTTGGTTGCCCAAAAGCCCTGGATTTACAAAGTTCATCTGAGACCAAAGGTCCATTGTTCCGTTTTCCACTGGGGTACCAGTAAGAATCAGTCGGCGCTTACTTTTCAGTTTATTGACAGCTGTTGCAATATTGGAATTCGGGTTTTTGATCGCCTGCGACTCATCCAATATGACATAGTTGAAGTAAAACTCGCTCAGCTGATCAATGTCCATTCGCACGATTCCATAGGAAGTGAGCACTACATCGTAGCCTCGAAATTTCCATGGATCCTTGTTGCGCTGGGTTCCTGAATACACCAATATATTTAGATCAGGGGCAAATTTCTTTGCTTCCAACTCCCAGTTGTAAATCAAGGAGGTGGGCATCACCAAAAGGGAGGCAAAACCTGGGTTTTCCTCTTTTTCATAGGCGAGGAGCGCAAGCGTTTGTACCGTTTTACCTAAACCCATGTCGTCGGCAAGACATCCTCCAAACTGGTATTCGTTCAGGAATCTGAGCCAATTGTAGCCTGCGTTCTGGTAAGGGCGTAGGGAACCTTTAAAGGTATTGGGAAGTGCATAGTCATCAATAGCATCAAAGTTACGGAGGCGCTCCAGCTTCAAGCTTAGATTGAGACGAATTAGCTCCCCGTTTTGTAGCTCCCGAGCAAAGGCCAGGTGGTGTTTTCGTAGGACCAATTCCTCTGCGCTGCGCTCTTCGATAAAGTTAAAAAGCTCTGAATAGTTGACAAACCAAGAAGCTGGGATAACCGCGATTTCTCCGTTTGGAAGCTCAAACTCATGCTTTCCTTGGATGAGGAGCTTTCGTAGTTTGGCAAATGGGACGAGGTAAATGCCGAACTTGATGAGGGCCTTGACATCAAACCAATCGATATTTTCATTGACTTCAATCGTAATTTGGGCTTTGCCAATGTGGTAAGTCTTCCCGTTTAGGCCTCCTTTTTGAACGATTTTGATTTTATTTTCACGAAGGTAGTCCTCCTGATTTCCTAGCCACTCAAAAGCTTGTGTTTTGGGCAGCGCAGTCTTGCCATGGATAAACTCCAATCCTTTTTTCTTCAGTATTGTCAGGTAGCGCTCCTCCAATTTGGTGGTGCGGACCGTTTTAAAAAAAGTAAAGTTCCCGTCCTTTTCCTCATAGCGACAGGAGTTGCCGCTGCCATCTCCAGCATGAAGGAGGGTTCCAAAATCAAACTCTCCATACTTAAACCGAGGCTCCAAGACAATTATATCTTCTGAGGAAGTGGAAATTTCCTCTCCAAATAAGGTTTCTACCGATACGCCACCCGGTAAGCCGCTGACCGTTAAAAGTGCTTCCGGAGTACCCTGTTCGGTGTGTATGTCAAACCCTTTGGCGACTACCTCAAATTGAGTAATCAAGGAGTTGACAAATTTGCGGTAATATTCTGGTTCGAATTTCCGCTCAATTAGGATTGCATTTTTAGTGAGGAAGGGCTGTAATTTTTTACCGTCAATTCCCTTTTCAAAATGAAACAGCTGTTGGTTGACAATCAACCATGCAGGGTCCTTGCAAATCAAGTAGCCCCCTTTGTGTTGCCAGGCTAGTTTTTGCCCCTGAAATTTTATAAGCGGATAATACTGGGTATTGAACTCTCCCTTGTCGAAGTGAAATTGAATGGTTGCTGGTTCGGTTTGAATACTAATTTCTCTACTGGAGGGGTTGCCATCGGAGGAGGTTTCAAACAGGCGCTTTCCTGCTAGGAGGGATAGAATTTTGGCGCGTTTGATCTCTAGGTTTTTGAAGAGTAGTTCTTGAGTAGATGGGTCAGCCGTCTTGGGGTCAAAGATTTTTTGGAGAAAATCCTTTGGTTTTAGATTTCCTTTTTTCATGTAAGGCTTGACCAATACATCTTGCTGCATGCTATCCATCAGCCGGATCAATTCGTAGTCTTGTGCATCAAGGCCCGAATCAAATTCTTTGGCATTGGCAGAACTTATATTTTGATACGCATAGGTAAGCCTTCCTTTATCATCCAGAGGAATTACATAGGATTGAAAAACAAATCCCAAATATTCGTGACTAAAAATGGAATAGATAAGCTGAAAAGGCTGATCCGGATCAACAATCATCTGAAGTAAAAAATCTAGTATATATATTATTAACTAATTGAGGCTTCTTTTTCATTGAACAAGGGATACTTTTTAGATACACGAAAAGGAAAATTACGGATAAAAAGAGAATAATTTGTCATTTTCATCTATTTTTTTGCAAAAAAAAGAGAGGCCTCGAGGCCTCTCTTTCCAATAATTAAGTACTTAATAGGAGTTAGTCTTCCATCTCTTCGTGATCCTTAGCTGGGATTTCAGCTTTAACATCAGGAAAAAACCGATTTTGAAAAACAAGGATGATTCCCACTCCGATAAATATGGAGGCATCCGCTACATTGAAGATAGGCCATAAAGCGGTATATCCTCCTCCCCACAGCGGCACCCAATCTGGGATATAGCCTTCCCATATATCAAAATAAAACATGTCCACTACCTGCCCATGAAGCCATGGTGTTGGGGCATTGTAGGGGGCGTTGTCAAGCCATACTCCATAAAACACGGAATCCACCAAATTACCAACTGCTCCACCCAAAATCAGGGCAATACAAAAGGTGTAGCCTACAGCGCTTCTTTTTTGAATTAGATAGTGTAGGTAATAGCCTATACCAACCATTGCCACCAAACGAAAGGAGGTAAGGATCATTTTTCCATACTCCGTTCCAAGCTCCATCCCAAAAGCCATCCCTGGGTTAGTGGTGTAGTGCAGCTTAAACCAGTCACCGAAAATTTGAATTTGCCCAGGGCTTCCAAAGTCCATTTGGAAGTGCACCCACATTTTGGTCGCCTGATCGAGGGCAATCACCAGGAGCGCAATTCCGAAATACTTGAGGTAGTTGTTCATATCTTAAAGGTTATGCCTTAACGAGTCGTACAGCCAATTCAAAATCATCCATGTCCAAAACAGTTGCCTCTCCTTCAAGTGTGCCCACGGAAAGGGAGATTGCCTGAGTTTCTTCTTGAATATAAGATCCAAATAAAGCAATAGCTGCATTCACTTCTGCATTGGAATCTGCTACGAGCAGCTTGATCTTATCCTGCACCTCAAGCCCTAGGTCCTTTCGGAGGTTTTGGATGCGGTTGACGATATCTCTAGCTATTCCTTCCTGCTTCAACTCTTCTGTAAGCGTTACATCCAGTGCTACCGTCACTCCCTGATCCGATGCTACGGACCAGCCCGGAATATCCTGGGAACTGATCAATACTTCTTCCAGCAGTAGGTCAATCTCTTCTCCTTCTACAGCCAGTTTGAAGTGCCCCTCACGTTCTATATGCCCAATTTCTGCTGACCCCCAACTTTGGAGGGCAGCTACCACGAACCGCATTTTTGGACCCAATTTCTTACCCAAGAGGGGCAAGTTTGGTTTGATTTGCTTCACCAAGATACCGGATGCATCATCCAGGTATTCGATCTCTTTTATATTTACTTCTGTTTTGATCAACTCCGCTACATGGGCTACCTGTGCCTTGAATTTTTCAGAGAGTACCGGCACAAGGATGCGCTGCAGAGGCTGACGAACCTTCATTTTTTCCTTCTTTCGCAAGGAGTGAACCAGGGAAGAAATGGTCTGTGCTAGGTCCATGCTCGTTTCCAAGTCAGGATTAATGAGCGACTGCTTGGCAGAGTTCCAATCTGTCAAATGCACAGATTCCAAGGCAAGCTCTCCCGCTTCGGTTAGGTTTTTGTACAACCAGTCCGCATAGAAGGGAGCAAAGGAAGACATCAGTTGGCTGAGTGTAAAGAGGCACTCATACAGGGTCTCGTAAGCTGCCTGCTTGTCTGCCTGCATGTCTCCTCTCCAGAATCGCTTCCTCGCGAGTCGCACATACCAGTTGGAAAGCTGGTCTACGGTGAAGTTCTGAATGGCGCGAGTTGCCTTGGTGGCATCGTAACCGTCCATGGCTCCTTCTACTTCTAGAATGAGTGATTGCAACTTGGATAGGATCCATTGATCCAGCTCTGCCCGCTCCTGTACTGGAATGGCTTTTTCCTTTTGGTATACAAACGCATCGAGATTGGCATACAAGGCAAAGAAGTTGTACGTATTTTGAAGTGTACCAAAGAAGCGCCGCAGCACTTCGGTGACCCCGTCGACATTGAATTTTAGGTTGTCCCAAGGGTTGGCATTACTGAGTAGGTACCAGCGCAAGGCATCGGGGCCGTATTCCTTTAGAGCCTTGAAGGGGTCGACGGCATTGCCCAAGCGCTTGGACATCTTGTTGCCATTTTTGTCTAGCACTAGGCCATTTGCAATGACATTTTTGAACGCCACGCTATCAAATAGCATCACGGACAAGGCGTGAAGCGTAAAAAACCAACCACGTGTCTGGTCCACTCCCTCTGCAATGTAATCCGCGGGGAAGTTGGCTGCAAAGATGTCTTGGTTTTCAAAAGGATAGTGCCACTGGGCATAAGGCATCGCACCGGAGTCAAACCACACGTCAATCAAGTCGGCCTCTCGGAACATTTTTTGTCCCGTATTGGAGATCAAAATCACCTCATCCACATAAGGGCGGTGGAGGTCCAGTTCCTTGCCCGCATAAGGGGAGGCAGTCATCAGGCCTGCTGCCACGGATTTGTCGATTTCGGTCTGCAGCTCGGCGATAGAACCGATGCACTTTTCTTCCGTACCGTCGCTAGTTCTCCAGATGGGAAGGGGGGTGCCCCAAAACCGAGAGCGGCTGAGGTTCCAGTCCACCAAGTTTTCCA
The DNA here is from genome assembly GCA_964202605.1 of Bacteroidia bacterium. Taxonomy (GTDB): domain Bacteria; phylum Bacteroidota; class Bacteroidia; order Cytophagales; family Cyclobacteriaceae; genus Algoriphagus. The sequence goes on from CAXNJN010000001.1 coordinate 13,195, forward strand.
GCCAGTTGCCAAACCTTCCTGTTCCAGTTGCCTCGGGCTTCCATTGGATGGTTTTGTTCAGTGCCACCATGCGGTCCTTGTAGGCAGTGGTTTTAATAAACCAGCTTTCAAGTGGATAGTACAAGATCGGCTTGTCTGTTCTCCAGCAATGCGGGTAGCTGTGCTCGTATTTTTCGACCTTGAAGGCCTTGTTTTCATTTTTGAGGAGGATGGACAGGATCACATCCGTGTTTTTGTAATCCGCCGCCGACTCGTCGTCTTGCGTGTAGTTTTTGACGTAGAAATCATTGGAACCAAAGGTCTTGTGGGCGCTGATTCCATGTTCCTGCATCTTGGCCACGAGGTAATCTCCGACGATGGGCAGGAATTTACCTTGGCGATCGACTACAGGTACCTCGTTGCCTAATTCGTCTTGGACGAAGATGCCGGGTACATTTTGTTGTACTAGGGTTCTAAAGTCATCCGCACCAAAGGCCTTGGCAAGGTGTACGATACCCGTACCGTCTTCGGTGGTCACGTAGTCTCCGGCTACGACGGTGAAGGCTGGGTGTGGGAGGGACAAGCCTGGGATAGGGAGCAGCTGCTCGTATTCCCATCCGATCATGGTTTTTCCTTTAAACTCTTCTAGCACCTGGTAAGGAATCAGTTTGTCACCGGGATGGTAGGCTTCGAGAGAGAGTTCGGAAGCTTTGGGTGAAAAGTAAGCCGATAGGCGTGCTTTGGCCAAAATCACATCCACAGGGAGGTGGGTGTAGGGATTGAAGCTACGTACCTTGATGTAGTCCAACTTCTCTCCAATTGCTAGGGCTGAGTTGGAAGGCAAGGTCCAGGGCGTAGTCGTCCAGGCTAAGATGTAGGTATTGGGTTGGTTTTTTAGTTTAAACTGACCCGTGATGGAAGTGTCTTTTACCTCCCTGTAGCAGCCAGGCTGGTTTAGTTCGTGGGAACTGAGTCCTGTACCTGCGGCCGGAGAGAAGGGTTGTATGGTGTAGCCTTTGTACAAGAGATCTTTGTCGTAGAGCTGCTTGAGTAGGTACCACAGCGACTCGATGTAATTGGAATCGAAGGTGATGTAGGGGTCTTCTAGGTCTACCCAGTAACCGATTTTCTCAGTGAGTTCGTCCCATTCGTTTTTGAAGCGCATCACCGTTTCTCGGCACTTTTTGTTGTACTCGGCTACGGATATGGTCTTTCCAATGTCCTCTTTGGTGATGCCCAGTTCCTTTTCAACTTGCAGCTCTACAGGTAGTCCGTGTGTATCCCAACCTCCTTTTCGTTTCACTTGGAAGCCACGCAGGGTCTTGTATCGACAAAAGATGTCCTTCAGTGTGCGGGCCATCACGTGGTGAATCCCCGGCGTACCATTGGCAGAAGGAGGGCCTTCAAAAAAAGTAAAGGTCTTTGCTCCTTCTCGGTTGGAGATGGATTTTTCGAAAATCTGGTTTTCTTTCCAATACTGAAGGACAGACTCCCCGATGTGGGGGTAGTCTACCTGCTTAAATTCCTGGTACGTTTTCACTGCGTCTATTCTGGTGAACTTGAAGAAAAGAATGCTAAGAGCGGATTTCTACTAACAATTGTTGGGTCAAGTATAGCCTTCAAGGCTAGGCATCTTGCTCAAAACAAGGCACAAAGATAGAACAAATGGGCGTTCTCCGAAAGAAAATGAAGGGAGGATTACTGGGGGTAAAGTCATGTTTAGATTCTCATCCCTTTGGAGTTCATTAGACTTCGAGTTGGATTTTGATCGAGGCAGTGAGCAAGATGAATTTTTATTCTCTTGGCTCATTGCGAATTTGACTCAATTGGCCTCATTTTTGAGTTAGTGTGGAGAGGAAAAAAATTTGTGTTCTGAACCTCATTTTTCACCCCAAAAAAACCACTGCGATGACCGAACAACAATTACTTGCCCTGGAGGAAGCAATTTCAGCTTTGAAAGAAAAACTAACCGGCAATATGTTTGCTGACATGGAAGTCCGAGACGAAATCCATAACCTAGAAATGCAATTGAAGGGAGTAAAGCCTTTAGACTCGCATTTTGATTGCGTGGGCTGCGGAAGCTAAGCAGCAATCCTACCGTGTATCAATATTATATTGCTTACAAACCCTTCGGGATGCTCACACAGTTTAGTGGGGAAGAGTTTACCCTGGCTTCCTTGGGCGATTTTCCTAAGGAGGTATATCCTGTAGGTCGACTAGACAAGGATAGCGAGGGATTGCTACTCCTCACAGACGATAAAGGGCTGAATCACCAACTGCTGAATCCTAGATTTGGCCACCAGCGAACCTACTATGTGCAAGTGGAGGGGACCCCCACCGCCGAAGCCTTGGCCCAACTTCAAGCAGGAGTCATCATTCAGGTGGATGGAAAGCCGTATCGCACCAAGCCTGCCTTAGTTAAGCTACTGGATCTGGCCCCTACGCTACCCGAGCGGAACCCTCCAATTCGTTACCGTGCCTCTATCCCAGATCGCTGGTTGGCGCTTACCTTGATTGAAGGCAAAAATCGTCAGGTGCGGAAGATGACCGCAGCGGTAGGTTTTCCAACCTTAAGACTAGTTCGCTTTTCCATGGAAAAAATCACTTTGGATGGAATGGAGTCAGCAGAAGTTCGAGAGCTCAGCCAGGAGCTGGTGTACCGCGCTCTAGGATTGACCGGATTTGCCGCACCTCGTGCAGGAATAAAAAAATCCAGGTAGCTCTTAAAAATTCCTAAAAATCAGCGGGAGGCTCGGGATTGCGCTCGGGAAACTGTAAGATTGGGGATTGGAACAATTTCCCCTAATTTAGTCCCTCCAAAAAGTATACATTAAAGACGAGTCACATGCATCAGGAAAAAATTGCTGAAGTCATTCAGGAAGTGAAGAAAGTAGTGGTAGGCCAAGACAAGATGATCAATCGCTTGTTGATCGGCTTGTTTACCAATGGGCACATCCTATTGGAAGGTGTACCAGGACTTGCCAAGACCTTGACGGTAAATACGCTTGCGAAGGTCTTGCATTTGGATTTTAAACGCATTCAGTTTACCCCCGATTTGTTGCCTTCGGACTTGATTGGTACGATGATTTACAACCAGCAGACCTCCAATTTTGAGGTGAAGAAGGGGCCTATTTTTTCAAATGTGATCTTGGCGGATGAGGTCAACCGATCTCCGGCTAAGGTGCAATCTGCACTTTTGGAAGCGATGCAAGAAAAGCAGGTGACAATCGGGGAGACGACCTATACCTTGGATCGGCCGTTCTTGGTTTTGGCTACGCAAAACCCAGTGGACCAAGAGGGAACCTATCCACTTCCAGAAGCGCAGGTCGACCGTTTTATGATGAAGGTGCACATTGACTATCCGAGTAAAACCGACGAGATGGAAGTGATGCGCCGAATGTCCAACATGCAGTATTCCGCCGAAGTAAAGCCAATCCTTTCCAAAGAAGACATTTTTGCGATTCGTGATCAGATCAATGCCGTAAAGATGGCAGAGCCACTGGAGCACTACATCATCGAGTTGGTCTTTGCTACCCGCTTTCCAAAAGACTATGGGCTGAAAGACGAAGCCAAATACATCCTCTATGGAGTTTCTCCACGAGCAAGCATCAATTTGAACTTGGCCGCGAAGGCGGTTGCCTTTATGGATGGGCGAGATTATGTATTGCCTGAGGACATCAAAGAAATTGCCGAGGATGTGCTTAATCACCGAATTTTGCTCAATTACGAAGCTGAGGCGGATCGCATTAGCACACGAGACTTGGTAAAAACTTTACTCGAAAAAGTGCCCATTAATAAGTCCGTAACATTGAAGTAACATCAAAACCCGATTTAAAAGGCTTTTCGATAGAAAAGCCTTTTTTTATGCGCTGCTCGTTAATTACAAGTTAATTGCAGTCTAATTTTTTAAACTAAGCATAATTCTATTTTTTCTTTTGGGCAATAATTAGGGTTCACCTTTGTGTTGTAATCAACTCGTAAAACTTTAATTACAAACAACAGATGAAAAATTTTTCGTACATCCTCTCTTTATTAACTGCCTTTACACTGGTGTTCTCCAGCTGTACAGAAGAGGAGCCGGACAATGGCGTGACCATTTCTGGTATTCCTGCAACTGCTAAAATTGACGCAGGTGCAAAATTAGGTCCGGTAACCGGTTCTGCTGAAGGCCTTGACGGTCTTGTATCGCTTTCAATCACTAAAGATGGCGCTCCGCTATCTACTTTGCCATTGACTGGTACAACCGCAACTTTTCCTTTCGAGTACACAGCAATTGCAGCTGATGCTGGAAAGAACTTAGTTTTTGAATTTACAGTAACTGATGCTGACGGTGACGTAGCTAAAGCTACACACGTATTGTCTGTAGGTGCTGAGCCAACTACCATCCGTGTAACTGGAAACATCACTGCCAACACTACTTGGGTAACTGGAAAAACTTACATCTTAGGAGCTAGAATTTTTGTCGTTTCTCCAGCTAAATTGACTATCCAAAAAGGGGTAATCATTAAAGGTGAAGCTGGTACTGGAGCTAACGCTACTGCATTGGTTGTCGCTAGAGGCGCACAAATCGATGCACAGGGTACTGCTACTGAGCCAATCATTTTCACATCTGTTGCAGACGAAATCGCTCCAGGTCAGATTGATTCTCCAAACATGGACCCAACGGTAGAAGGTCTTTGGGGTGGTTTAATCGTTCTTGGAAGAGCGAAGTGTTCTTTTGCAGGTGACGTAACTGAACTAGCAATTGAAGGTATTCCAGCTACTGATACCAACGGTCTTTATGGTGGAACAAACGATGCTGACAACTCTGGTATTATCAAATTCATCTCTATCCGTCATGGTGGTTCTTTGATCGGAGCAAGTAACGAGATCAACGGTTTGACTTTAGGTGGTGTAGGTTCTGGAACTGTAATCGAAAACGTAGAAGTAGTAGCTAACCAAGACGATGGAATCGAATGGTTTGGTGGAACAGTATCTGTAAAGAACGCATTGATCTGGAACTCTGGTGATGATGCAGTTGATACTGATCAGTCTTGGGCAGGTACTCTAGATAACTTTATCATCATCTCTGGTATCAACACTGACCACGCACTTGAAATCGACGGTCCAGAAGGCGCATACAATGCAGCTCATACTGTTAAGAATGGTTCTATCAAAGGTCACCCAGCTACTGAGATGGGAGATTTCAGATCTAAGGCAAGAGGAACATTCGAAAACATGTACTTCTTCAACTTCCCTGCTCCTGCTGACACCTATAACGGTGTAGCCAACGCAGGTAGAGGTGACTTCGGTCTTGATACAGCTACACTACCTAACTTCACTGGAACAACTGGTCCTCTTGTTTTCAAAAAATTGGAAGCAACGCTTAAGACAGGTGTAACCTTGACAACTGCTTTCCGCAATGGAACAGACGTTTACGCTGCTGAAGTAGCTTTGAAAGCAAACACTGTTGGTGCAACTAAAGCAGCTTTTGTAGGCTGGACTTGGGCTGACAAAAAAGGTCAACTAGCTGACTTCAAATAATTAACATTTCTTCTAAAGGGAAGGAGGGTCTTGCAAGGATCCCTCCTTTCCTTTTTATTCGTTTAACCTGAATTTTATTACCCGCTGTATGAACAAGAAATCTCAGAAATTGCCTACCAAACCCTTGGCAATTCTAATCTTTACCATTGCATTTCAATTGATTACTAGCTTTGTTTTTGCCCAAAATGGCACCATTCGTGGCGCCATTTTTGATGAATCTACCGGTGAGGCACTCTATGGAGTTTCGGTATTGGTGAAAGAAACATCTACGGGTGCAGTAACCGATTTTGATGGAAAATTTGAAATTCAGGTAGCCCCTGGATCCTACACCCTTCAGATTTCCTATATCTCTTTTTCTACGGTCAATTTGACCGAGGTAATCGTAGAAGCTGGAAAAGTAAACGTGCTTTCCGATGTGCTCATGAAGACCGAAGAGTCTGAATTGGAAACGGTAACGGTCTCTGCTGCCGCGATCCGTACCACGGAATCTGCCTTGATGTCTGTGAAGCGGAATGCACCTAATTTATTGGATGGAATTTCTGCGAGCACCTTCCGACAAATCGGTGATGGCGATGCTGCTTCAGCTGTAAAGCGCGTTACGGGTGTCTCTATTGAAGGTGGTAAATACGTGTACGTACGTGGTCTAGGAGATCGCTACACCAAAACAGTTTTGAACGGTGTGGATATTCCTGGATTGGATCCAGATCGAAATACCATCCAAATGGATATTTTTCCAACCAATGTGATTGACAACATTGTTGTATCCAAATCATTTACGGCTGAGCTACCTGCAGATTTCACAGGTGGAGTCGTAGACATTGAAACCAAAGATTTTCCGGAGGAGAAAACCTTCCGATTAAGTTTATCGGGAGGTGTAAATCCTTCCATGCACTTCAACAAGAATTACCTGACCTATCAAGGTGGAAAAACCGACTGGTTGGGATATGATGACGGTACCCGCGCCAGTCCAACTGCCGGAAGAACAGACGTTCCTCAATTTGGGGACGTGATTGGTAACCCAAATGGGGCTAAAGGCCAGGAATTTCAATCCCTTTTGAGAGGGTTTAATAAGACTTTGGGTGCCACCAAGCAGACATCGTTCATGGATTATGGATTGAGCCTTTCTTTTGGTAATCAAATCGCAAGACCAAAGGTTACTTGGGGATACAATGCAGCTCTGACCTACAAAAACGATACGGAGTTTTACCAGGATGCCCAGTTCAACTTGTATGCAAAACCTATTGATGCCAACAAAAATGATCTGGAAGCGCTTCAAATACAGACTGGTGACTATGGCGTAAACAGCGTCCTTCTTGGAGGCTTAGCGGGTATTGCGATGAAAACAAAGAGTTCCAAATTCAAACTCAACTTTTTACATCTTCAAAACGGGGAATCCAAATCAGGTATTTTCGACTACGAAAACTCCAACTTGGGAGCCAACTACGAGGCCAAGCAGTACAACCTAGAATACAGCCAGCGCGCCCTAACAAGCGTTCTATTTTCTGGAAGTCACTTTATTAAAGGGAATGCTTGGGAAATCAACTGGAAGCTGGCACCTACGCGCTCTTCCATTGAAGATCCAGATATCCGCTTTACCCGATTTAGACTGCCAAACAATACCATCTCTCCAGAAGTAGGCTTGCCTGCTCGTATTTGGAGAGATTTGCAAGAAAACAACTTGGTAGGCAAGTTAGACCTTACTAAAAATATGAGCCTTTGGAACCAAGATGCCAAGTTTAAATTCGGTGGTTCTTACACGTTCAAAGAGCGTGATTTTGAAATCCAATCTTTTCAATTCGCTACTGGAACGACTTCTCTAGACGGAAATCCCAACGCGGTTTTACAGGAAAGTAATCTATTCTCTTCAACGAATAGAAATGGGGTTCGTTTCAACCCAGATTTTATTCCAAACAACCCGAATAGTTTCCAATCCTCCCTAACTAATATGGGTGGTTATGCCAGTGTGGAAGCCAATCCTTTGCCAAAGGTGAAAGCAATTATGGGGTTACGAGTAGAAAAATATACTCAGTTTTATACGGGTACTAACCAGAATTCAACCATTATTTTCAACGAGGAGAAGGTACTGGATGACCTAGACTTTTTCCCGACGCTCAACCTTGTCATGAACATTAAGGAAGCACAGAATCTTCGTTTTTCTGTGGCAAGAACAATCGCAAGACCTTCCTTTAAGGAGCTTTCTTTCGCTGAAATCATCGATCCAATCTCGGGAAGAACTTTTGTAGGGGGTCTTTTTAAAGAAACCACCAATGCGGGTACCGAAGTTCTTTGGGATGGTAACTTGGTGTCGACCAACATCAACAATTTTGATGTGCGTTGGGAGATGTTCCAACCTAAAGGAGAAATGTGGTCTTTGGGAGCATTTTACAAGACCTTTGAGAACCCAATCGAAATTGTACAGTTCCTTTCTGACGCAGGAGCCTTCCAGCCAAGAAACGTAGGAAATGGTACCGTTTTGGGTGTGGAATTGGAATTCAGAAAGTCATTGAAGTTTGTCAGCCCTAGCCTTGAAAAATTCCAGTGGAATACCAACGTGACGCTGACTGAATCTCAAATTACCATGTCGGCAACGGAACAACGCTCTAGAAAGCTCACCGCTCGTGAAGGTGAAAAAATTGGTACTACTCGAGACATGTCTGGTCAAGCTCCCTACATTATCAACACCGGTATTGCCTACTCTGACTTCAATACAGGTTGGGAAGCAGGTGTTTATTACAATGTACAGGGCCCAACGCTTAACTTTGTAGGTTTTGGTAACCGTACCGATACTTATGCAGTTCCGTTCAATTCCTTGAACTTGAACATCAACAAAACATTTGGTGCAGATGAGCGCATTCGTGCAAGCTTTGGTGTTCAAAACCTACTAAACGACAAGCGTGAATTTATCTTCAGCTCTTATGGAGCTCAAGATCAGTTTTTTACACAGCTTGCTCCAGGTGTTCGAGCTAACTTTAGCTTAGGGTTCTCCTTCTAATCTACCGCAATCAAATTCAAAAAAAGCCATCCTTCGGGGTGGCTTTTTTTATGCCAAGACATTGGGGTGATTATCCTTCCAACAAAATCGATTACTTTGTACACTATGAAAAAATACTGCTTCTTACTCCTACTTACGATTTGTACTACCACCTTTTCTTTTGCCCAAGTGAAGGCTCCTTCCCAACAGTTTTGGGATCTGCTCGCAACGCATTGTGGCAAAGCCTATGAGGGCAAGTTGGTGTCTCCCGAATCTGATCCACGCTTTGCTGGCAAGCTGGTGATGCATGTGAGAAGTTGTGAGGAAGGGCGGTTGCGGATTCCTTTTTTTGTAGGGGAGGATCTCTCCCGTACATGGGTACTTACTATGGATGAGCAGCAGTTGATTCAGTTGAAGCACGACCACCGGCATGCTGACGGTTCGGAGGATGCAGTAACCCAATACGGTGGAAAGGCGACTAATACAGGCTCATCGAGCACGCAGTTTTTTCCAGCTGATTCGTTTACGGCGGCTATGCTTCCTGCAGCGGTAGGAAATGTATGGTTTATTTCCGTAGACGAAACTTCCTTTACCTACAACTTGAGGAGACTTGGATCTGCTACGCTATTCTCGGTACGATTTGATCTGACCAAACCTATCGATACTCCTCCTGCCCCCTGGGGCTGGGTTGATTGATGGCTTAGACTCTCGCAAAGCCTGCCTACCGCAGGCTCCTCGTCGGTGCGAAAAAAAAAGAAGTTATCGCGCAAAGACGCAAAGACGCGAAGGGTTTTTCTCTGCACTCCAAAAAATAAATTAACGAAAAGCCTGCCTACTTCAGGTAGGTCGCTAAAGTCCTCTCCAATTTCTTTGCGTCTCTGCGCCTTTGCGCGCCAAAAAAACAAATAACTCACACCAAAGCGCTAAGGGCTTATCTAATTCCTTTGCGCCTTTCCTGCTTTGCGAGAAAAAAAAGAAGTTAGCGCGCAAAGACGCGAAGACGCAAAGGGTTTTTCTTTGCACTCCAAAAAATAATTTAACGAAAAGCCTGCCTGCTTCAGGTAGGTCGCTGAGGTTCTCTCCAATTTCTTTGCGTCTCTGCGCCTTTGCGCGACAAACAAAAAATTGGTGTAAAGCCTGCCTCCGGTAGGCTTACCTACCGGAGGCAGGCAGGATGCAAAGGGTTTAATCTCTTTGCTCCTCTGGGAAAAAAAAGTTAGCGCGCAAAGACGCCAAGCCGCAAAGAGTTTTTTCTTTGCGCCTCTGCGTCTTTGCGCGCTAAATAAACAAAGGTTCCAAGCTTGCCTACTTTAGGTTGTTCTCTAAAGTCCTCTCCAATTTCTTTGCGTCTCTGCGCCTTTGCGAGCGGTTACTTTTTTTAACGGTAATGTTGAAGGAGTATATCCACAATGCGCTCGGCGGTCTTGCCGTCCCAAAGTGGGATACCTTGGTACTGTTTCCATTCTCCTCGTAGAATTTTATCCAAGTAAGGTTTCAGATTTTTGGGATCGGTGCCGACCAGTTCGTTGGTTCCCAAATGGATCGTCTCGGCGCGCTCAGTGCTGTCCCGTAACGTAAGGCAAGGAACATTCATCACAGATGCTTCTTCCGTCACCCCACCCGAGTCGGTGATGATCCCCTTGGCGTGCTGCACGAGGTGGTTAAACTCTAAGTAGCCCAAGGGACTAATCAAGTGGAGGTTTGGTGCAACAATTCCTAGCCTCTCGAGGTTTTTGGCAGTTCGAGGGTGAACAGGGAACACTATTGGCAATCCTGCAGTCCCTTCTAGAATAGCTTCCATCAACTCCCGTAAGGACTCTTCTTGGTCCACATTCGCTGGCCGATGCAGTGTCATCACAAAGTATTCGCCTGTTTGCAACTGATCGAAAGGCTTTCCTTCTGGCTTTTTGAAGTTGGGCATCTGCGCCAGTAGGGTATCGATCATGGTGTTTCCGACGAAGTGAATTTTTTCATCGGCCACGCCTAATTTCCGCAAGTTCGTATTTGCAATCTCAGAGGTGGTAAAAAAGTGATCTGTGATCGAGTCGGTCACCATGCGGTTAATCTCTTCGGGCATGCTCAAGTCTCCTGATCGGATACCCGCCTCTACGTGAGCTACGTCTATTTGTAATTTTTTGGCAGAAATGGAGCAGGCCAAAGTGCTTGTGACATCTCCAACGACTAGTACCAGGTCTGGGCGATATGCCATCAATTCCTGTTCGAAAGCTACCAATATCGCTGCAGTTTGCTCTGCCTGAGTTCCTCCACCCCCACCCAAGTTGGCATGAGGAGCTGGGATATGGAGTTGCTCAAAAAAATCGCCCGACATGTTTTTGTCGTAATGCTGCCCGGTGTGCACTAGCCGAAAATCTACGGCTACCCCTTCAGTTTGCTTTTTTTGAATCGCATGCACCAGAGGAGCGATTTTCATAAAGTTGGGCCGAGCACCGGCTACAAGTGTAAAAAGAGGCATAGCAATATCGAATGAACAAGTAAAAGTAAGGGATTATCCCCTATTTTTTGATTCAAAAAGAGGGAGGGATAATTTCTAGGATAAAGGCTTCTTTTTTTCTAGTTAGGTCAAAATCAAGCATTTTTCACTGGCATAGGCTTGACAATGTCTCACTTAAATTGGAAGAAGTGCCTTGTTTTTTGTTTCTTTGTTAAATACTATTTTTAATCCCCCCTTTTTCCATGGGAAAGTTGCTACTTAGTTTACGCCTTTTTGCTTTTTTTCTGCTTTTGGGAACGGTCTCCTGTGTGGAGTCTGTTGAAAACCAAGTTCAACTCTACAACAATAATTTTTCAAAATTGGACCTCGCCAACTTCGAAAATGGGCGTCTATTTATCTGGCGAAACGATACCATTGCAGGGTATTACAACAATGAGGAAGTGGCAGTGACACTCTATGACCTGCCCAAACACAATTACCTCAAGCTTTCCGTAGAGCTGCTAATTCACGATAGCTGGGACGGCAACTGGAATGATGGGATTTCTGGACCCGATTACTGGTTTATGGGAATTGATAGTGTAGATGTAGTCCGAACCACTTTTTCGAATAGTCCTTGTGTGTCGTCTTATTGCTTGTACCAGTCTTTTCCCAATGATTTTTTTAGACAAAATACTCCAAAAACAGGAGCGATTGAAACCAATATGCCAAGCTTGTGCCTTGGATCTTTTACTTCCACCAGCCGGTACCGAGTAGAGAGGCTCATTGAACATACCGATGTGGACTCCATTCGATTTCACATGCGGGATGAATTGAAGCAAACCAATAGCCCTTCGCCCAAGTGCGATGAGTCTTGGTCAATTGCAAAAATTTCCATTTTAGCTATCCAAACCAATTCCAAATGAGAACACGGATACTTATAGCTACGATTGGATTATTTGGGATGCTTGCATTCAGTCAGGGGGCTAGGGCTCAAAGTATTGCTGTTGGCGCCCCTTCTTTGGAGGATTACCTACGGAGGCTTCAGCTTACGGGTAAGGTTGATTCAGCTTCCTCCTTTATGATTCGGCCCTTGATTCCTACAGCTGCTTTTGGCTTGGCACATGGCTTCGACTTGGATGGAGGCTTGGTGGATTTGGACTCTTCCAGTTACCATCAACGTATTGGAAAGCGAGGCAAATTTTTATTCCTTCCCGCCTTGTATAAAAGTCAATATACCTCGAATTATCCCTTTGCTACCAATGATGGCGCCATGATTCCTAATCGAGGGCTTCAACAGGTATTTAGCATTGGGGCGTTTGTGGAATGGTGGAAATTCAGCTTGCAGTTGCAGCCTGAACTGATTATGGCCCAAAACAAAGAGTTTATTGGGTTTCCTATTGAGCAGCAATCTACGATCCTTTTTTATTATGAATACCTGAATCGGATTGACCTACCCGAGCGCTTTGGGGAGAGTTCCTACCAAAAATTGGTACCAGGACAATCTAGCTTCAGGCTGAATTTGGATGCCGTATCCTTGGGGGTATCTACCGAGAATCTCTGGTGGGGACCGGGAAGACGAAATTCCTTATTGATGGGGAATTCTGCCCCTGGCTTTTTGCACTACACGATGAATACTCGTCGACCGATCAAGTCGGCTATCGGGTCATTTGAAGCGCAGGTCATGACTGGAAGGCTTAAAGCATCTAATTTTCTACCTCCACATTCGGATTACAACTTTCAGCAGATGGATGTTTACTATCCAAAAAAAGAAGATGGAGCACGTCAGCTTTCAGGGGTGATATTCACCTACCAACCCAAGTGGGTGCCAGGCTTATTTTTTGGTTATGGCTCCACCAACAATGTGTACCGCTCCGAAGTATCCGATTTAGAGGATGTGCTGCCCGTTTTTAATGGAAGAAAGAAAAACCAACAGGTGCTCGATACCATACAATCCAAGCGGCAGCAGTTTAGCGCCGGCTTTTTCCGATGGATGGATCCCAATGGCCGGTTTGAGTTTTATGGAGAATTTGGTACCCGTGACAACGACCGCCCCTTTATTGATTTCATCACTACCCCTGAATCAGGTAGAGCTTTTACCTTCGGATTTTCGCATTTGATGGACCTGAAGAAAGAGAATCGCTTTTTGGAGTTGAGCTCTGAGATGACTTTTTCGGGACAGACGATTCGAGAGAATATTCGACAACTCAAAACCTGGTACATCCATGACCACGTACGACACGGGTACACGCACCGAGGGCAGATGCTTGGTCTGGGAAATGGACCTGCTAGCAACCAGATTTTTGCTGGAATCGCCTGGATTGAGGGAATGAAAAAAATTGGGATCGAGCTGGAGCGGATCGAGTACAACAATGACTTTTACTACTACCGCTACGAGGAGGTGAAGGATTTCCGTAACAAATACGTGGATCTGGTCTTTTCTCTCGCCCCAGAATGGAAATTCGGCAACCTGCTCCTTTCTGGCAAATTTCAATACGTCAACACCCTCAATTACAAGTGGTACTTGAAAAACAAACCTGAAAAATGGTTTATACCTGGCTATGACCGTACTAATTTTGTCGGGCAACTTGCAGTTACCTACCTGTTTCGTTAATTCCTATACGTTCTATCCATGATTGCTACTAATGATAAGGTCGTCGCTGTTTCTTATACCTTGACGGTTGATGATGGGGAAACAGGCATGCGCTGGTACGAGACTGTGACTGCGGAAGAGCCTTTTTATTTTCTATTTGGTCACCGCAACCTACTTCCTGCTTTAGAGCAGGCCTTGGAAGGTAAATCTATAGGTGATTCTTTTTCGGTATTTATTGACTTTGAAAATGGGTATGGGGATTACGACGATGCCAAGCGAGTGATTATTCCCAAGGCCAATTTTAAAGAGGAAGGCAATAAAAATAGAGACCTGCTACGAGTAGGAAATGTAATTCCGATGCAGGACGATAAGGGGAACCAAATGAGAGGGGAAGTGCTCAAGGTAGATTACATGGGTGTGCACTTGGATTTCAACTCCCCACTTGCAGGTCTAGATCTGCAGTTTGAAGGTAAAATCGAAATTATCCGAGAGGCGTTACCTGTAGAATTAGAGCATGGTCACGCGCATGGGCCGGAAGGACACCACCACCACTAAGCTCTCCAATTTGAACCTATTTTCGGATGTCCACACCATAGCTATGGTAGGCTAGGTCGATGCTTAGCGCTTTTAGACCCTCGATGCGTTCCGAAGGATAACGGGTGTAAGCTTTGGAAAGCAAGTCAATGGCCTCCTTGTAATTTTGAGTATTGAAGTGCACAATCGCCTCGTTGTAATGCTGCAAGCCTGCCAACTCGCTTAGGGTAACTTTTCGGAAAATGGTATTGTCTAAGGGGTTTACTTTTGTTCCTGCCAGACCTTCGCTGATATCTCGTGCTACGGGTGCACCCTCGTTGAGGTATGCGGCCAAGTAATTGCTTACTGCAGAAGGAGCGGTGATCATGCCGCCTACAGGAAGGGTGCTTTCCAGAATAATGGTTTTCCCACCGAGGTAAACTTGAATGAAAACATGGTAATCCGTTTCTACCACATCAAAAGCGTAGCCATAACGGTCCAATAGAAGACCAAGAGCGGCAGACCCACTCACACAGTCGTAGGCACCCTGGCCCAGCATGTTGCTGAAGCTGGAGTGCTGACGGTAATCTTTTAAGAGGCGCTGGTGTGTTTTTTGGAAAATAACACGAAGAAGCGCTAGGGAGTCCATTTTTTTGGCAGCTTTTTTATCCAGCTCCAGCTGTAGTGCTTCCCAGTTTGCTGGTGGAGCCAATGCCTCGGATTCATCCAAGAATAGAGAATAGGAGGACTTTTCTGATTCGGAAAAGTTAGAAGTAGCCGCTTTAACCGCGTTTTCTTGGCAAATGCCATGGGTAGCAATTCCTACAAAGAAGAGCAAGAAAGGGAGTATTTTTTTCATAGTCCATCAAGCTAATGTTAACTGAATGGAAGAAAGTTAACAATTAATTAACATTGAACAATAAATAATGAAAAAAATTAACATAGGGGTAATCTGATACTTACTCGTGGTGGTAAGGTTCGTTGCGTAAAATGGTCATGGCGCGGTAGAGTTGCTCGACCACAAAAGGACGAATCATTTGGTGGGAAAAAGTCATTTTGGAAAGTGAGATCTTTCCATTTGCTCTGACATAGACAGCCTCTGAGAAGCCATAAGGTCCTCCAATGACAAGTACGAGTTGCTTAAGCCCACTGTTCATTTTCTTTTGTAAGTAATCCGAAAATTCTAAGGAAGAGTAGGTTTTTCCTCGCTCATCGAGGAGGATAAGCTCCTCGGAGGAACTTAGCTTTTTGAGAATCAACTCCCCTTCTTTTTCTTTTTGGAGTGCTTCAGAGAGGGACTTGCTCTGCTTCAGGTCTGGAATTACCTCCAATTCAAAGCGAATGTAATGCCCGAGCCGACTGCTGTAATCGTCAATCAAGTCTTGAATTGCTTTGTTATCTGTTTTTCCTAGCGCTAGAAGTTTGATTTGCATAGCATGTGGGTCGTTGAATGTGGGATATTAAAAAATGGTGGAAAAAAAAGCTGGCTCATACGGGCCAGCTTTCGATTACTTGAGGAGCTCTTTTCGTTTTAGGATCGCCTCAAGGAATTTTTTATCGTTGTCGGAGTTGAAGATTTTGTAGGGAAGATGAATAAACTGTGCCTTTGAAAGGTAGAGGATATACGCATCCTTGGACACCTCCACACGCTTGATCATATTCCACTGTACTGGCATGCCTTCCTTGACATTTACCTTCATCAGGATTTGTCGGCTGTCAATCTCGTAGGACATCTTTTGAAAGATGGGCTTGTTTTGTTCCATTTGGGTAACTCCCGTAAACTGGATCGCCCAAAATAACACGTACAAGGCATAAGCGATCAGTGCGCCAACAAACCACCAGAAAGAAGCAATCCAGAAATAGCCACAGCAAATAGCCAAGGCAATCAAAATGACCCACCACTGTTCTTTGAGGATGGATACTAATCCCATTTTGATATAAGTTCCAGTGGGGAGTTGGTATTTTTTGGTTTTGATAATCATGGCATCGAATGTTTCGCGAGCAAATATCCACCTATCCCGTTGATTAAGCAAATACATCCCGCTCAAACTCAATTCTTCCCTGATTGGGGCCTTGATTTTTTTAGACTATCCCGTATCTTTTCAAAAAAAATAGAATGAGCCCGAACCTAATTGATCTTCTTCTTTGCGGATTAGCCTACATCGTGATCAGTTATTTCTTAGGGGTATGGACCAAGTCTCGCCGTGGACAATCTTGGAATTCAGATGACTCAGCCGGAGGGGAATTTGAGCAGCAACCTCCAGTGCTTGATTTGCCCCCTGGGGTCACTTGGCCTGAAGAAGAAGCAGTAGATTCAGAATTTCTTCAATGACATTTTTCGCAAATCCCCTGCACAAGTAAGTTCATCTCTTTTTTCACAAATCCCTTAGGCAGAGGGATTGCAGGCAAGGAGATATCTTCTAGGCAGATGGTTTCTTCACATTTTTCGCATTTGAAATGGACATGCTCGTGATTATGTTCATGTGCTTCCTCTCCGTGGGTACAAAAAGCATACTTCGTAGCCCCACTATCGTCAAGTACCTTGTGGATAAGGTCTTTCTCCAAAAAAGTTTTAAGCGTGCGATAGATGGTAACGCGGTCAAATTCTTTGTTTAACGTGTCCTCCAAATCCGAATGGGATAGGGCAATGCTTTTATCCAAAAACTCACGGATGATGGCGATGCGGCAGTCGGTAATCCGTAAGTGGTGTGCCTGTAAAATTGAGTGAGGAGAGGACATAGACGAAATAGATAAATTCAAAGTAACAAAAAAATGAGATGGGGTAAAGAAAAGGGGGTCAAATTTTGACCCCCTTTTCTTTTATTCTCCTGAAGATTCCTTCAGAACTTTGTTGATTCGCTCTGCAGCATCTTCCAAGTGAAGCTTGCTCATGCGGTCGGATGTTTTGCCGATTGCGGATCGAATTTGGCTTTGAAGCGTTTTCAATTCCCCTCTAGCCATTGGACGAATGTCCGATTGGGAGGCATTGATTTGTGGTCCTGAAAAAGCTCTAAACTGTGCAGGAAGCGGAGCTACCGATCCTGTCAATAAGAGTTCTAGGCGCTCGATATGCGCGCGCTGCAAGGCTCTGCGGTGCACGTCGATGGTTTTTCCAGTCGCCAATTCTGTCCAAATACCTTTTCTTAAGTCATCGAATAATTCAGTCATTTTGTAAGCCTGAGCTCCATTGAGCGCTTCGTTTTCGATCACTCTACCCAGTCTACCCCACTCCAAGATTCCATTGAGGGTTCCTACTTGGATACCACGAATACGCTCTAGTGCACCGAAGTCTTCTGTTCTGGCGATGATGGCTTCGTCCATCAACCAGCTTGGGGTGGTGAATAGCTGCTGGTTAACAAAAGCAACCGCAGCCTTCTGCATTTCTTTGGTCTGGTGTGTATAAACTGCTTCTCCTTGACCTGCTGACTTGTAGACTTCCATTACACCACCTACGTGATTGCGCACGTGGCCCATGTAGCGGTTAAACTGACCGATTACCTGACCATACATTTCTTCTAGGTCGTCGTAATTTTTGGAGGGCTTTTCCTTCTCAGCTGTCCACTCAATCAAGTTGGGAAGGATACGCTTCAAGTTCTTGATTCCATACTCAGAAGCAGTGACGGAGTTGTCTCCCAAATCTTCCGACTGGGTAGTAGGGTCGTAGCTATTGCCTTGACGTCCGTAACGATACACAGGATCACCTTTTTTGTCAAGGATCCACTGGTTCAAAGTAGCAAGTTCCTCTTCTGGGCTGTTCGCATCCAGGATAGGCCTGTAACCCCACATGATGGCATACTTATCGTAAGGTCCTACCTCTGGCATCAAGCTTACACCCTTGTCTTCAGGCTGTGCGATATAGTTGAATCGCGCATAGTCCATGATGGATGGAGCTGTTCCAAACTCCTTGGTGAAGGTGGCATCCCGTAGTTTTTCAACTGGATAGCCGACAGAAGAAGCAAAGTTGTGCGGCATACCCAAGGTGTGACCCACCTCGTGTGACGACACAAATCGAATCAATCGCCCCATCACTTCATCTTCAAATTTGACAGAACGCGCATCAGGGTTGATGGCAGCAGTTTGGATAAAGAACCAGTTTCTCAAGAGGTTCATCACGTTGTGGTACCATCCGATATCGGATTCCAAGATTTCTCCCGAACGCGGATCCGATACGTGTGGTCCGTATGCGTTCTGAATGTCAGAAGCAAAGTAGCGGATTACAGAGTAACGCGCATCTTCTGGACTCCAGGTAGGATCTTCTGCTGGGGTTGGAGCTTCCTTGGCAAGAATCGCATTTTTGAAACCTGCAGCTTCAAAACCTTTCTGCCAATCTTCTACGCCTTGCTTCAAGTAAGGAACCCATTTGGTAGGGGTAGCTGGATCGATGTAGTACACGATAGGCTTGACAGGCTCTACCAATTCACCACGAGCAAACTTCTCTCTGTCCTCTGGCTTCACTTCCAATCTCCAACGATCGAGGTATCTTCTAGAAGTAGCACGCTGCTCGTCGGCACCGTAGTCTACATAAGAACGGGCAAACCAGCCTACACGCTGATCAGCAAGTCGCTGCTGCATCGGCACCTTTGGAAGAAGGATCATGGAGGTATTCATCTCCAAAGTAATCAATCCAGTTACACTGTTTGAAGGGGGCTCAGCTGCCGCATAGGTAAGCACATAGCGCGCCTCAATGTTGATTGGGTAGCTATTGATGTGCTGAATGTAGGAGCGCTCGTTGTCTAGTCGAGTTACCCGATACTGGGTTCTTCGATTTCGCTCCATGCCCAAAGCTTGGTTGTCCTTCGTAAAGAGGTCTGTGGCATCAATCACGATTCCTGTAGAATCTGTTTTTCTTGATTTGATGGGAAACTTCTGAAGGATAGGCTCTAGGTTAGAGGCCTCAACTGCCTTCGCAATCGGTAAGGAATCGGCAGCGTAGTTGTTGAGAGAAACGACCTTTAACAAGATGTCGTCCTGGTTTTTTTCCCAGCGAACCATCATGTTGGTGGTGTTTTCTCCACCATAGCCGATACCGTCTGCAGTTTTTGCAATACGCACGACCATTAGCATATCTCTACCGAGAAGGGAGTCTGCAATTTCGTAGAAATACTTGTCTTCTACTTGGTGAACTTTAAAAAGTCCAGCCTTGGTTTTTGCCTTGGCGGTAATGACTTCTTTGTAGGGTTTTGGGCCATTGGCAGGAGCACCTGGAGCGCCTGGAGCACCAGGTCTTCCCAGTGCTGGAGCAGCAGGCGCGGGAGTAGCTTCATCTTTTTTCTTTTTTCGCTGTGCAAAGGAGTCCTCTGCTTGTAACAAGGCGCCCATGAGGCCTAGCACAAAGGCTGTTCTCCTCAGCAACTTGGGGAAGGGTGTATTCATAGCTTGATTATAATTTTTCGAAAATATACTAACTTCCAAAGGATGATGATAACTCTGGAAAAAAACATATTTTTTGATAGGCGGTTTAATCCTAAAATTAGAGGCCTTGAAAACTAGTAAAAAGGACGTTGTAATCGTTGGAGGAGGGCTTGGAGGCTTAGTTGCCGCGTTGCTTTTGGTTGAGCAGGGACACCCTGTCACCCTTATTGAAAAAAAAATATACCCCTTTCATCGGGTCTGTGGTGAATATGTATCCAATGAGGTGCTCGACTTTTTAAAACGGAATGGCTTGTATCCAGATGGGCTGGAACTTCCAAACATCGACACCTTTGAATTTTCAGATACACGTGGTAGCTCCGTAAGCCTTCCATTGGATTTAGGCGGCTTTGGCATCAGCAGGTACCTCCTTGACAACTGGCTCTACCGTCTCGCCTGTGAGCGAGGTGTAGAAGTGATCACGGGCATACAAGTGACTGACCTTCATTTTGATTCTGTGGAAGATCGCTTTCGGGTGGAGCTCTCTGATTTTTCGTATCGGGAAGCCTACTTTGTGCTTGGAGCCTTTGGCAAGCGAAGTAAGTTAGATCAGGTGTTAGACCGCCCTTTTTTCTCAAAACGTAGCCCCTACATCGGGGTCAAGTACCACATCAAAACTCAGGGCTCAAGGAATACGGTGGCACTACATAATTTTGATGGAGGCTACTGCGGCATCAATGCGATTGAAGGGGACACCTTCAACCTCTGCTACCTCGGTAGCCGTGAGCAGCTTCGGCAGTATGGCTCCATCCCAGAGATGGAAAAAAATGTGCTTTGGAAAAACCCCATCCTTCATCGGATTTTTCAAGAAAGTGACTTTTTATGGGAAAAGCCCGAGGTGATTACAGAAATTAATTTTGAACGGAAGCTACCCGTAGAAAATCACCTGCTCCTGTTGGGAGATGCTGCTGGTCTGATCACTCCACTGTGTGGCAATGGAATGGCCATGGCTATCCACTCCGCCAAACTTGCTTGTGAGGCCCTTCAAAGTGGAAAAACACGCCAAGAGGTGGAGGAGGTTTATGCCCGTAGCTGGAATGAACAGTTTTACCAGCGCCTGGGCGTAGGAAGAGCCATACAAGGGCTTTTTGGTTCAGGCAGAGGGTCTGTGATCGCTAGAAATCTGATTGCCCATGTCCCTTTTGTGGCGCGTACCCTACTTAAAAATACGCACGGAAAGTCTTTCTAAACCTCAATTAAACACCTGCAAAATCTGGGTATTTTCCAGAAAATAGTAAATGAAAAAGGCATTCAGGGAGATTGCTGATAGGAAATTCATGCCCATGGCCCAGCTATAGGTAGCGTATTTTTTGGGCTCTCGAAAGATCAGTGCCATCCAAATCAGAAAGAAGACTGCAATAGGTGCCATAGCGGCCAAGTAGTATCCGACGATAGGCGTTTGACCTTTGTCCACAAAATACCAGGCAAAAGCGGAGGCAGTCAGCGCAAAAAATACCGCAGAAAAAGCAAAGGTGCCCTTGATGCCAAGAAGCAGGCTCAGGGTGCGGTCTCCTCTTCGCGAATCTTCTCCGTGCTGGTATACTTGGGTTAGGGGGTAATTGCCCCAGAGCATCAGGCTAGTAAGTAATCCTGGAAGGAGCACATGTGGCTTGAAGATTACCTCCCAACCTAGGTTGCTCAGCCCTGCATAGGCCATGGCAAAGGTGAAATAACCTTGAAACAGACCGGCAATCACCCAACTGGTCCAGGCGTATTTTTTCAAGCGGATCGCCGGGTGGCTGTAGGCCATGCTCACCAGACCGTAGACCCCAATCATGCTGGCAAACTCCCAGTTGATCCAGGCTCCAAGTGCGAGCGCTACCACAAAAAATACCAAGGACCAGAGGTATAGATTCTTGGTCACTTTTGGCGGATGTTTTAAGCCACCAATACTTTCTTCATCCTTGTCAAAGTAACTGTTGTAGCCATTGCTGCTGGGGTAGAGAAAAAGGTGAAGGCTCAAAAAAACAAGCAGCATCCGTACTTCGTTGTGATTGGGCGTCAATGCCAAAGCGAAGAGAAAAACAGGCATCAAAAAAAACGAAAAGGGGATGCGGAGGTGCAGGAGTGTGGAGCGTGTGATCATGAGATATGGTTCTTCAGGGCCAAGGTACAGCTATTTCGAAAAAGGTCCTTCGACAATCTAAATTAGAACTATTTTGGTAACTTGAGTGGATGAATTCTAGTATCGTCAGTATAGGCCTTTCCAACCCAGGATCGCCTATACCACAAGCGGAAATTGCGCGCTTCATGCAGTTGGCTCACCAGCTGGATGGTCAAGAGCGAAGAAAGCTTGATTTTTTATATCGAAAGTCAGGGATTGATTTTCGTCACAGTGTTTTGGATGATTTTCAAAAAGAGGATTATACGCAGTTTACTTTTTTTCCAAACAATGCAGCTCTCCATCCCTTTCCCAGCACGTCGACACGGATGAACGTATTTGAAGCGGAGGCAGCAGGACTGGCAGAGCAGGCAGTTCAAAATGCCTTACAGCAAGCCCAGATCGAGGCATTCTCCCTTACTCACCTCGTTCTGGTTTCCTGTACGGGCATGGTCGCTCCTGGGGTAGAATTGGAGTTGATGCGGCGGTTGGGGATCCCTAGTTCGGTGGAGCGCTATTGCATCCATTTTATGGGTTGCTACGCTGCCTTTACGGGTCTGAGACTGGCAGATCAGCTGGTGAAGGCCAATCCTGAATCCAGGGTGTTGGTGGTATCGGTAGAACTATGCACGTTGCATTTTCAAAAAGAATACAACGAGGACAATTTGCTAGCCAATTCCCTATTCGGGGATGGGGCAGCCGCGGCCTTGGTGATGCAGTCCGAGAAAGGGCTTCAGATTAAAAATTACTTAAGTGAAGTTCTTTGGGAAGGAGAAAAAGACATGGCCTGGAAAATTGGAGACTTTGGATTTGAAATGCGATTGACCCAATACATTCCTTCGCTGCTCAACCAAGGGATACGAAAGTTGCGCAACCTGTTTGAAGAAAAGTTTAATTTTTCCCAGGTGCAGCATTTTGCCATACATCCGGGTGGAAAGCAGATTTTGATCCAGGTGCAGGAGGCTTTTGGCTTGTCACCCGATGTGAATCGCCATGCACTTGAAGTGCTACGCACCTGCGGCAACATGTCCTCTGCCAGCATTTTATTTGTCTTGGAGCGCATGCTGAAGGATCCGACCATTCAAGGCGATATCCTCGCTTTGGGCTTCGGGCCCGGGCTGACTTTGGAAACTACCCACTACGAGAAGCGATGAGTCAGTTTGCACAGCGCTCCCGCGAAAAAGAAATCATGGACGACCTGGACTGTTCAGGTCCTGTCTTGGAGCAAACCCTTCGGGAGCTGAAGACCATCAACCGATTGCTAGGCGGCAATGGCGTCACGAATAGAGGACTAAGTGAAGTAGTGCGGCGCTTTCCACAGGATCAGTACTGCGTGGTTGATCTGGGTTGTGGTGGAGGAGACATGATCGCGGTGATGCAGGCTTGGGCTTCCAAAAAACATATTCCAATTCAGTTTATCGGAGCAGATGCCAATGCGAACACCATTGCGCTAGCCAAGGAGCGGCAGGCTAACCTAAAGGGAATCCACTGGCAAGTAGCCAACGTTTTTGATCCGGGATTTTTGGACGAACAAGTGGATATTGCTACCTGCACGTTGTTTACACACCATTTTACCGACGAGGAGCTTGTGCAGCTTTTTCAGGGATTAAAAAGAAAGGTGCGCCTGGCCATTGTGATCAACGACCTACACCGGCATCCCCTTGCCTACTACTCCATCAAATGGCTGACGCGCTGGTTTAGCAAGTCACCGATGGTGCAGCACGATGCTGCACTTTCTGTGTTGCGGAGCTTCAAACGGAGGGATTGGAACTCGATTTTTGCGCAGGCAGGTCTTGACCAAGTAGAAATTCACTGGCGCTGGGCCTTTCGCTGGCAGATCTGTGTGTATGTCTGAGCTAGTCAGCGTTTATCTTTATTTTTTGGCGGAAGGATCCGCTGGCTGAGGTTTATCTGCCTGCTTTTTCGAGGAAGGAGTCCGCACGCAGCCCAAGTTGTGATTCAGGGGAAGGTCTGGAGGAAGAACTCCAAAGGATTCACTTAAATCCCATTCTACGGGTTCGGGAGGAAGTTTTTTGGAAAGTTTTGGTTTCATAGGGACCGTTCAAAAATTTAGCGAAGCCCCAATGCCAAGACTTGGGTTGACTAAAGCTACAAAAACTAAGGCAAAATGAAGTTCGAGGCACCAACCACTTCTCGGAATGCCTATCTTTGGGAAGTATGAATCCATTTGATTTTTCTCCAGAGCAGCTGGAACTCAAGCAAAAGACAATCAAGCGAAGCGTGACTCAACTGAGCA
Organism: Bacteroidia bacterium; assembly: GCA_964202605.1. Lineage (GTDB taxonomy): Bacteria > Bacteroidota > Bacteroidia > Cytophagales > Cyclobacteriaceae > Algoriphagus. The sequence continues at coordinate 36,969 of CAXNJN010000001.1, forward strand.
TCCTTCGTATTTTTTCCTTTTTTGCATTGGGGGCCACCCTTATTTTGACCCTCTCTGAGCACTGGGGATGGATTCTTCCCAGCCTGATTTGTTTTTTTCTCTTTGTTCGGCTCATCAATCGCTTCAACCATCTCAGAGATCAGGAACGAATTTACCTGGCCTTGCAGCAACTTCAAACTCAAAAACAGGCACGTCAGGAACGGAAACTAGGCGATTTGGATGCGGGAATTGAATTTGCAGACAAGGAACATCCTTTTGCAGGGGACCTGGATTTGTTTGGCTCCCACTCCCTTTTTCAACTTCTAAATCACTGCACCTCCGCTGGGGGGAAACAACAACTTGCTACCCTCCTGAAGAGTTTAGTCGATCCGAAGGCAGCCCAGCAACGTAGGGAAGCAGCTGCTGAACTCCAACAAAAGCCAGATTTTCTTCGCGCCATGGAGGCAATTGGAATCGCCTTCCCGCAAGGAAAAGTCGGCCCTTGGAAGCAGTGGCTGGAGCTGCAAGAAACTCAACCCAATCTCTTCCATTGGCTACTAGCCATTCTGGGCCCGGTAGGAGGTGTACTCGTTCTACTATTGACTACCCAGGGGATTCTCCCGCAAGCCATTCTGGGACTTTGGTTTCTGGTTGGAATTCTCTTGCTCGCGATGGTGTTTGTGCCGCTCAAGCGTGCTGCCGAAGCCATCCCAGTTGCTTCACATTTCAATTCCTTGCGTTTGAGAGCAGCACAAATTGAAGGGAATTCTTTCGAATCGGATCTTCTACGTCACGAGCAGGCTAGTCTTCAGGCAGGCAGCAGTCCGGCCTCCAAGCAACTGCAAGAATTGGATCGGCTAGGCCTTTGGACCCAAAACCGGCTCAACCTGCTTTACCTTCCCATCAATCTGCTCTTTTGGACGGATTTTGCACTTTTTATTTGGCTGGCCAATTGGAAAAAACGTGTTAGCAGCACCCTCCACCAGCTACCTGAAACCCTCGAAAGTTGGGAAGTATGGGTTTCCCTAGGAAGTTTTGAAGTGGAGGTCGGTCATCCTGGAATCCCCGCTTGGAGTCAAGCCCCCATTCTGGAAGCCGAAAATGTATTCCACCCGCTTCTGCTCCCCTCCAAGGCCGTTGCGAATTCGATTACCTTGAATGCGGACCGCAAGCTCGTGCTGCTCACCGGATCCAACATGAGTGGCAAGACTACTTTTATGCGCACGCTAGGCATCAATGCAGTTCTGGTTAACTTGGGACTTCGACCCTTTGCGGAGCGCATGACCCTAGGATCACTGCAGCTATTTACGAGCATGCGGAATACCGACAACCTCGGGGAAAGCGTGAGTTCTTTTTATGCGGAGTTATTTCGAATTCGTACGCTCCTGCAGCGCTTGGAACAGGGGGAAGCTATCTTTTTTCTCCTGGATGAAATCTTGAAAGGCACCAATACGCAAGACCGAATTTCCGGTTCGGAAGCGCTTGTTGCCCAACTCCTACCTTCTCAAGGTCTCGGACTGATCAGTACCCACGACATTGAATTGGCAGCCTTGGGTGAGAAAGAAGCGCGCGTGCAGAACTATTCCTTCCACTCTGAGATCCTGGATCAAGAGATTCTTTTTGACTATCGATTGAAAGAAGGGGCCTGCCCAAGTTTCAATGCACACAAACTGATGGAGCTGATGGGAATCAAGTTTATAGAATCCGATAAGGATCGTAAACCCAAGGATTAGGCCCTGTTTGGGACCATTCCAAATCTATTTTTAGAGACCCTACTGCTTTCTAGTGTGGGATAGCTCCGATTTCAGGTTTAATCTGTTAATTTTGATTGATCTATGGACTCAACCCATCCCAATCCAATCTTAGGTGTACTCGGAGGCGGCCAACTCGGCCGCATGCTGATTCAGTCTGCCATCACCTACAACCAAGACATTCACATTCTCGATCCCGATCCCAATGCTCCCTGCAAGGACATTGCCCAAAAGTTTGTGGTCGGATCATTGAAGGATTATGCGGCTGTCTATGCCTTCGGCAAAGATTGCGACGTGATCACCGTAGAGATTGAAGCAGTGAATCCGGAAGCGCTACAGCAGCTTGCAGCTGAGGGAAAGAAAGTATTCCCCCAACCCCATTTGCTCGCTTTGATTCAAGACAAGCGCAAACAAAAGCAGTTTTACCTAGAAAATGGCATTCCTACGGCAGACTTTATTCTCACCGAGAACAAGGCAGATGTCCTCGCGAATGCTTCCTTTTTACCTGCCGTCAACAAGCTTGGAAAAGAAGGTTACGACGGCAGAGGGGTGCAGGTGCTTCGTAGCGAATCAGATCTGGACCTGGCCTTTGATGCCCCAGGTCTCCTGGAAAAGCTGATTGACTTTGAAAAGGAAATTGCCGTGACCGTAGCCCGCAACGAGCAGGGAGAGGTCATTGCCTATCCTGCTGTGGAATGCGCTTTCCATCCCACCGCCAACCTGGTAGAGTTTCTTTTTGCGCCAGCAGCCATTTCCCCAGAAATTGAAAAAAAGGCGCAAGCCATCGCCAAGGACCTTATCCTAAAGTTGGACCTGGTGGGCATCCTTGCCGTAGAACTTTTTGTGACCCGTACTGGCGAGGTGCTCGTGAATGAAATCGCCCCCCGTCCACACAATAGTGGGCACCATACCATCGAAGCCAACTTTACTTCCCAGTTTGAGCAGCACCTTCGTGCCGTGATGAACTGGCCTTTAGGCAATCCGGGCTTACGCTGCCCGGCAGCCATGATCAACTTGCTGGGTGAACCAGGCCACGAAGGACCTGCAGTGGTGGAGGGATTGGCTGAGGCCCTATCCGAGTCAGGAGTTTACCTGCACCTCTATGGAAAAAAATACACCAAACCTTTCCGGAAGATGGGCCACGTGACCCTTTTGGGCGAGGATATTCAGGAAGTAAAAGCCAAAGCGCAACGAATCAAGGAACTCATCAAAATCAAATCGAAGCTATGAATCCACAGGTAGGAATAATCATGGGAAGTCAATCGGATCTTCCTGTCATGGCCGAAGCGGCCCAGTTTCTGGAAGACATGGGCATTGCCTTTGAACTCACTGTAGTGAGTGCACACCGTACTCCCAAGCGGATGATTGACTACGCAGAATCTGCCCGCGAGCGTGGTATCAAGGTAATCGTAGCAGGCGCTGGTGGTGCGGCTCACTTGCCGGGGATGGTGGCTTCGCTAACTAGCCTACCGGTGATTGGCGTACCGGTTCACAGCTCCAACTCGATTGATGGCTGGGATAGTATCCTATCGATTTTGCAGATGCCAAGTGGCATTCCTGTGGCCACGGTAGCCCTCAACGGAGGCAAAAATGCGGGTATTCTCGCTGCTTCTATCCTGGGGGCTTACGATGCCGAGGTAGGACAAAAGATGGATGACTTTAAGAAAGGTCTTCGGGAAAAGGTGGAGGAATCTGCTGTTCAGCTCGAAAAGTCAGGCTGGAAGAGCGCTTTAAAAAAATAAGTTTCCCTTCACGCGTTTTGTTGCTCAGATGAACTGGAATAAGCTTGTCAAATTTAAAATTGGAGACGTAGACTGGGAAATGCCCCTGTCTACTCTAGTGCTTCTACTGGCCCTCACACTGGTGCTAATGGCTGGCGGAGCATGGCTAGGCTACCAGTTTGGTTCGGGGAAATAATCAACGGCTAACAGTCCACGGTCCACGGCTCACTGAATCGAACTTCATGCATTATTTTCTTCTCGTATAGGTAGATGCGGCTAATTATCTAATCCAGGTGGAATCAAAAAAGAGGCTGTCTCCTTTCGGGACAGCCTCTTCTTCTACTAGTATTTTCTAAATCTTTTTGTTCCAATTAGGAACAAGAACTGTAGTCGGTTTCAATCTGCTGTCGACCGTTGACCGTCAACTGTTGACCAACTCTATTTTTTACTCGCCTTCTTCATCGGATTGTCACCTTGAGCGGCTCCTCGCACTGCGGAACCACCCTTGAACAATTCAAATCGGGTAGGTTGGTATTGTCTAGGCCAGTAGTTGCTGCTTTCGTCGATATCGGCAGTTTCACGCTTGGGATCTAATACGAATTTCACCACTTCCTTTTCCTTCACAAACACCTTGGTGACCTGTGATTCATTCTTTCTCCAGATTTCGGCAGGAATGTGTTCTGTTTCCTTGCTGCCGTCGGCATAGTGGAACTCTACGATCAGCGGCATCACTAGACCTCCAATGTTGCGGAAGGTCATTTCATAGAAGTTCCTATTGCTGTTCAACAAGCTCTTCTCCTGCTCAGATAGGCTGCCCAAGAAAGTTTTGTAGGCCGCTTCATCTTCCGGAGTCACAGAGAATGGATTGTAGCTATTGTAGAAATCGCGTGTAGCAGGATCTGCTTCCACTACAGTAGTGGGTACGCCCTTCACATTGGCATCTTTGGATACCGAAGCTTCTTCGCGGTCGAAACTAACTTTCGCATCCATTTTTTTCTGTGCAGGAGTTCGGTTGTCCATCTTGTACCAAGCCACATTTTCAATGGAAATATCCACAGGCTCTGTTCCGTAGAACCAGCCTCTCCAGAACCAATCCAAGTCCACTGCTGATGCATCTTCCAAAGTACGGAACAAGTCATCTGGGGTCGGATGCTTAAACATCCATCTTCTGGAATACTCCTGGAAGGCAAAGTCAAACAAGTCCCTGCCCATCACCGTCTCGCGAAGGATGTTCAAGGCAGTAGCCGGCTTGGCGTAGGCATTGGGGCCAAACTGGATGATGTTCTCTGAGTTGGTCATGATCGGCTCGAGCAAATGCTTTTCGCTCTTCATGTAAGGCACGATTTTGTGTGCAGGGCCACGACGTGATGGATAGTTTCGATCCCACTCCTGCTCAGCCATAAACTGCATGAAGGTATTCAATCCCTCGTCCATCCAGGTCCACTGACGCTCGTCTGAGTTGACAATCATCGGAAAGTAGTTGTGCCCTACCTCATGGATGATCACGGAGATCATGCCGTATTTGATGGCGTCCGAATAGGTGCCGTCTGCATCCGGTCTTCCGTAGTTGAAGCAGATCATTGGGTACTCCATGCCGTTGCTGCCTTCTACAGAAATGGCCGTTGGGTAAGGATAGTCAAAGGTATGAGAGGAGTAAGACTTCAAGGTATGTGCCACTACGCGGGTGGAATATTGCTCCCAAAGTGGATTGCCTTCCTTGCCGTAGTAGGACATGGCCATGACATCTTTTCCGCCTTGCTTTACAGCCATGGCATCCCAGATGAATTTACGGGAAGAGGTCCAGGCAAAGTCACGGACATTTTCTGCCTTGAATACCCAGGTCTTCTTTCCGGGTGCTTTTTTCTTTTCTAAGGCTTCAGCCTCTGCTTGTGTACGGATGACGACTGGGGCATCGTAGGTTTGCTTGGCCTTATTCCAACGCTGTAATTCGGTAGCTGAAAGCACCTCCTCTGGGTTTTGAAGTACACCTGTCGCGCCGACCATGTGGTCTGCAGGCACAGTGATGCGCACTTCGTAGTTGCCGAAGGTGAGTGCAAATTCTCCTTGACCTAGGAACTGCTTGTTTTGCCATCCCTGGAAGTCAGAGTAGACCGCCATGCGTGGAAACCACTCGGCCATCGTGTAGAGGTAGTTGCCATCCTTCGGGAAATACTCGTATCCTGGTCGGCCACCGATGTAGCCTACGCGGTCGGTGATGTTGAAGCTCCAATCAATGGAAAAGCGAACGGTCTCTCCCGCCTTCAGTGGCTTTGGGAGATCGATGCGCATCATGGTCTTGTTGATGGCCACGTTGAGCGGCTTGCCTGACTCATCTTGGATGGAAAGGATCTTGACGTCGTAGTCGTCTGAGTGCCAGAGGATGCCTTCCAAGGTGCGCAAAGACATTTTTGGGGTTATGCTGGATTCGGTCACTTTTGGGGTGTCCGAGTCTTTACCTCGGTTATTTTGGTCTAGCTGTAGCCAGAGGTAGGTCAGTGCATCAGGAGAGTTGTTGATGTAGGTGACGGTCTCCTTGCCTTTGATGGATTGGTTGGCATCGTCCAGTTCTACGTCAATGACATAGTTGGCCTGCTGCTGCCAGTACAGGTGACCTGGGGCTCCGGAGGCTGTACGGTAGACGTTGGGTGTGCGGAGCATGGGGCCCAATTGTTCAAATCGGACGGCATGGTTTTGCTCGGTATGCTGTGCTAGCGCTGGAAAAGCTGCTGCGCAAGCGAGAAGGGCGAGGGCAAGTATTTTTTTCATCTGCGGGGATATTCTAAGTTCAGAAAGGAAAGGTACTGATTTCTAAAAAGAAAGGAAATGTGTGGGCTTACCAAAATTTGGTTTGGAGCATAAGCATGCAGGCGACGCCCAACACAAATGCAGAAACAATCAAAGTCCATTCCTTGCGGTTCATTCCTACCAGATGGACTAAGGAGGTGATGAGCAAAAAGGCAGCGACAATGACGAGTTGTCCAACTTCCAAACCCACATTAAAAGCGAGTAGTGGCTGCCAAATGGAGGCTTCCTTTCCGAGTAGCGAGCGAAGGTAATTGGCAAAGCCCATTCCGTGAATTAAGCCAAATAAAAGTGCAAGCAGGTAGTTGAGCTGGATTCCCTTGCCGGAATTTGGCTTGGGTTTGATGAGGGTAATAAGGGCCGTTAATGCAATGGTAACTGGGATCAAAAACTCGATCACTTCAGATCGGATCTGGACCACCTCAAATGTGGCTAGTGCCAAGGTCAATGAATGTCCGAGGGTAAATGCGGTGACGAGCAGGAGGATTTTTACCCAATCTCGAGCCACATAAACTGCGCAAAGTGCAAGGATAAACAAGATATGATCAAACCCCTGGAGGTCTAAAATATGTTGTAATCCAAGCTTAAAATAGAGTTCAAATGAAGTCATATTCGTAGAAATACTTCGAAAAGAAATAAATTAAGTTCAATATTACGGTATAATTCCTACAAACGGCACTATTGAATTAGCAAATGCAACTAAGCGTATTTTCTTGGGCACTTTGGGCCTACCTTTCTCTCCTTCATCCTTTTTATATTTCATTGACCGAGCTTCGGTTTAATCCAACTTCCAAAAAGGTGGAGGTTTCGCAGAAAATTTTTTGGGACGACCTGGAAGTAGGGCTAAGTAAAGAGACTGGTGGACCTGTTGATTTTCTGAATCCAAAGGATAAATCCAAACTCGAGGCCCAAATCAAGGCCTACCTGCTAAAGCATACCCAAGTATGGGTCAATAGCAAACTGGTTCCTCTGAATTACCTAGGCTACGAGGTAGAAGAGGATGCCGCCTGGTTTTACCTAGAATCGACCGCCACGGCATTGCCCAAATCGGTAGAGGTACAAAACACGCTGCTGCTTCGAGACTTCGAAGGGCAGCAAAACATCGTGCATGTGTATGTCAACTCCAAGTCCCCCAAGAGCCTATTGCTAGGGGAAAGGAAGGAGAAGGGCAGCATTATTTTTTAGTATCAAGTATCAAGTAGCTAGTATCAAGACGCAAGAGATTAGACTAAAATTGTACGAGGTACCAAGTACAATGTACCAAGATTCTTAAGGAGCCTGCCTGCGGTAGGTAGTCAGAATTCAGGTTTTAATGCGAAATCCTACTTCGATATTCTTCGATCGGCGTTCGGTGTTCGACATTAGTTTTCAATCCGTATTTCGCCTGCCTGCCTACGGTAGGTAGGCCAGCCGTGGCGGGTACTTCGTATTTCTACTTCGTACTTGGTACCTGGTACTTAGTACAATTTACTTCCTTACAACTTTTCAAATATCCTTCTAAAGCTCGTTGCCTCGGTGATGCGGCCATGGAGCTCGGAGATCGCTACGCGTTCCTGCTCGGTGCTATCACGGTGGCGGATGGTGACGGTGTTGTCTTCCAAGGTCTGGTGATCTACTGCAATACAGAAAGGAGTTCCAATCAGGTCCTGGCGTGTGTAACGCTTGCCGATCGATCCGGAATCTTCGTAGATGATGTTGAAATCGTATCTAAGTAGCTCCAAGATCTCCTGCCCTTTTTCGGGCAAGCCATCTTTTTTGATGATGGGAAGAATTGCCGCTTTCACCGGAGCGATAGCCGGGTGTAGCTTGAGGTAGGTTCTGCTCTTTTCCTCAGAAACTTCTTCGGTATAGGCATTGCAAAGCGTCAACAAGAACAAGCGATCCGCTCCGATGGAGGTTTCGATCACGTAAGGGATGTAGTTCTGGTTAATCTCTGGATCAAAGTACTGCTGCTTCTTTTTGGAGAACTCCTGGTGGGATTTAAGGTCAAAGTCGGTACGGGAGTGGATGCCTTCCACCTCTTTGAATCCAAAAGGAAACTCGAATTCGATGTCCATGGCCGCATTCGCATAGTGGGCCAGCTTTTCATGGGGGTGCTTGCGCAACTTGGCTGCAGGGGTTCCCAAGGCCAGATGCCAAGCCATTCGGGTGGCAGCCCACTTTTCGTACCACTCCAACTCGGTGCCAGGGCGTACGAAAAACTGCATTTCCATCTGTTCAAACTCCCGCATACGGAAGATAAACTGCCGTGCGACGATCTCGTTGCGGAAGGCTTTGCCGATCTGGGCAATGCCAAAAGGCACCTTCATGCGGGCGGTCTTCTGCACATTCAGGAAGTTGACAAATATTCCTTGCGCCGTCTCCGGACGAAGGTAGATGGTGGAGGAGTCTTCTGCTACAGAGCCTACTTGGGTCGAAAACATGAGGTTGAACTGACGTACATCGGTCCAGTTGGAGGTACCAGAGATCGGGCATTTGATACCCTCGTTGGTGATGAGGTCGCGTACTCCGGCTAGGTCTTCGGCCTCGAGTAGGCGTGCAAGAGCAGCGGTCAGGGCCTTGCCTTTTTCGGCTTGGCCAGCTTTTTCAAGGGCAGCTGCATGTTCTTCAACAAGCACGTCAGCACGGTAGCGCTTTTTGCTGTCCTTGTTGTCGATCATCGGATCGTTGAAGGAGTCCACGTGGCCAGAAGCCTTCCAGGTAGTGGGGTGCATAAATATAGAGGCATCGATGCCGACGATATTGTCTTGCACGCGGGTCATGCTTTCCCACCAGAGGCGCTTGAGGTTATTTTTCAACTCTACCCCGTAGGCACCGTAGTCGTACACTGCTTGTAGGCCGTCGTAGATTTCGGAACTTGGGTACACAAAGCCATACTCTTTGGCGTGGGAGATGATATCTTTCAATTGGGCGTTTTCGCCTGGAGTTTCTGTTTTTGCCATAGGGCGCAAAATTAAGGAATCTAATTGATTTGCGAAGGGCGGGACCTGGGCTTATTTCTCAATTGAAAAGGGTTTGCCTACCATTTCCCCTCTTCTTGGCTGATTTTTCGTCCTTCTTTGGCCGATAAAAAGGCGGCTTGAATAATTCGCAGTACCGGAATTGCTTGTTCCAGCGTCACCAAGAGGGAAGCCTTTCCCAAGATGGCATCGGCCACGTTTTCGTAAAACACGCGGTAATCCCCTCGAAGGGTAGGAAATGCTTGGGTTTCGGCTGCGTAATGGATGCTGCCCCAACGTTCTTCGGGCTCCATTCCCCAATCTGCTCCTGCTGGGATTCTTCCGTCCTTAAATGCCTGTTCCTGCACATCGAGGAAGAACTTTTGGTAGGTGCCTTTTTCGCCCAAAAGCATGAATTTGGGAGTGGGCACATTGACCATCGCCCCGGCAGTTACCCTTGCTTTAAAACCCAAGTATTCCAAAGTGATGTCGAAGGAATCGTCTGCAACGGCATCGGTTCGCTGCTTGCGAATGTCGGCCCAGATGGCGGTAGGTTTGCCAAAAAGAAGGACTACTTGATCGATCAGGTGAGAGCCCAGGTCGTAGGTGATGCCATTTCCAGGACATTCTTTCTCTCTCCAGTTTTCCGATAGTTGTGGGCGGAAGCGATCAAAGTGGGACTCCAGAAAGACCAGTCGGCCGAGTAAATTTTTGGCGACAATCTCTTGAAGGGTTTTGAAATCTCCATCGTAGCGGCGGTTGTGAAAAATGCTGCACACCAATCCTTTGGAAGCGGCGAGGGCCATTAGCTCCTCTGCCTCTTCGGCCACTAGCGTAACGGGCTTGTCCACCACCACATGCTTGCCTGCAAGGAGGCATTGCTTGGCCATGGAAAAATGGAGTTCGTTGGGCGTGGTGATGCAGATCAGGTCGGCAGCATCGGCAGCCAACAAGGCGTCCAAACTCGAGTACGTTTGCACCTTGGGATATTTTTGCTGGCAACGGAGGCCATTTCGCTCGACTACGGCAACGAAGTCCAGGGAAGGGCAAACTTCCAAGAGGGGGGCATGCATTTTTTCAGCAACGGAACCGTAGCCAACTAAGGCTGCACGTAGGGTAGTAGACATGGATGAGTTTGGGGTTCAATTTTGGCGAAGCCTCAACTAAGGTAAGCAACCCGAGGACTACAAAAAAAAAGGGCGGAAAATTTTCCCGCCCTTTCTAGTCAAAGAAGATTCATTTTTAGACTTTTTGATTATCTGCTTTTTACCAGCAACCCTATAAAACAAGGATTGAAGTTCTCTTTAGTGGGCTGTGGACCGTGGTCTGTCATCTGTGGACGATTATCCGCATGAAAACACTCCTATTGAATTTCTGGAAGGATTGCGGATAATCCAATTAGCCTTTTTTGGTTTCCTTCTGAGAACCATCGTCTTCGATTTCCTTCTTCATCAAATCGACGACGATAGGAGTAGCGATGTAGATGGAAGAGAAGGTACCCACAGTAATACCAATAAATAGGGCAAAGGAGAAGCCTCTCAATACCTCACCTCCAAAGAAAAGGAGGACAACTACTACGATCAAAGTAGTTAAGGAAGTGATCAAGGTACGGCTCAAGGTTTCGTTGATGGAATCGTTGAAAACTTTTAGCAGCTTGCGTGATCCTCTATTTTCCACATTCTCACGGATACGGTCATAGATAATTACGGTATCGTTGATTGAGTAACCGATTACGGTCAAGATAGCCGCAATAAACACTTGGTCAATCTCGAAGTTGGCACCAAAGGTACCGGCAATCGAAAATGCTGCAATCACGAAGAGCGCATCGTGCGCCAAGGCAACAATCGCTCCCAAGGAGAACTGCCACTTGCGGAAGCGCATCAAAATGTACAAGAAGATGGCAACCAAAGCCAAAATCATCGCTTGGAAGGAAGAGGACTTGATGTCATTCGCTACGGTAGCACCTACTTTGGAAGAGCCAGTGATGGAGAATTGCTTGTCTCCTGGTGTCCCACTATTTTCTACAAAAGTAAATCCAGTTACTGCGGTGATGCCTTCCTTCACTTTGCTTTCTACCTCTTTGTTGGAAGCATCGTCATCTTCATTGATGAGGTAGGAGGTAGTGACTTTCAAGACGTTGTTTGAACCGTAAGTTTTCACTTCCACAGATCCATCAAACTCACCATCTAGGCCTACTTTCAACTCTGAAGGTACTACCGGTTGGTTGAAGGCAACCACATAGGAACGTCCACCAGTAAAGTCTACGCCCAACTTCAAGCCATTGACTGCCGCAAGCCCCAATCCGATCACAATGATGGAGGTAGATGCAATGTAGGCCAACTTTCTTTTGCTCATGAAGTCGATGTTCAAGGAAGAAAGCGAGTTTTTCGCAAATGGAGTCGCGAAAGAAATGCTGCTCTTATCGCCTTTTTTGGTCATCCAAGACACCAACACTCGGGTGATGAATACGGAAGAGAAGAATGAACAAGCTATACCAATCATCAATACGATCGCGAAGCCTTTTACAGGTCCTTGGCCTAAAGCAAACAAGATCGCACCGGTCAAGAAAGTAGTCACGTTACCATCCAAGATCGCGGAGAATGCCTTTTCGTAACCGATGTTGATTGCGGATAGCAAGTTGACTCCATTGCGGAGCTCATCCTTGATACGTTCAAAAATCAATACGTTTGCATCAATAGACATACCCATGGTCAATACGATACCGGCGATGCCTGGCAAGGTCAAGGCAGTACCCAACTGGGCAAGAATACCCAAGATGAAGAAGATGTTGAATACCAAAGCAGCAACTGCTATTAATCCACCTTTTGCGTAGTAGGCAATCATGAACAAGACCACCAAGGCAAGACCTGCGATCATGGAAATGATGCCTTGGCTTTGTGCCTCTTTACCTAAAGTTGGGCCAATGATGCTTTCTTCTACGATTTGGGTAGGAGCAGGTAGGGAACCAGATTTCAAGATATTCGCCAAATCTTGTGCTTCAAGCAAGGTGAAGTTGCCAGAGATTTCAGACTGACCATTTGGAATCTCTCCATTTACCATAGGAGCAGTGTACACGTAGTCGTCCAATACTACGGCAATTCTTCTACCCACGTTTTCAGCGGTTAGATTTCTCCATTTTCTAGCTCCATCGGCATTCATTTGCATGGATACCGCAGGCTGAGAAGTTTGGTCTAGCGTCTGACGGGCATCTGTTACCACATCACCTTCTAGCGGAGCCTGGTCAGAACCTTTTCTCAATTTGATTCCATACAATTCTAGGATCTCTGTTCCATCCTCAGCTTTGGTGGGCTTCACTCCCCAAAGTAGTCGTAGGTCTTTTGGAAGGAAGGACTGGTAGCGCTCATTTTTTAGAATTCGATTGACAATGACCGTGTCGCGCACATCATAAATCAATCCATAGTCTACTTTTCTCAAAGCGATCAGTGGTGATATGCTCGCATTTGCATTGTTCATCGGATCGATCAGCTCCAACTGTTTTTCCAAAACATTTCTTAAGGAGTCTTCAACAGACAAGGAATCGGTAGCTGTAGCGGTAGAGTCAGTAGCGGTGGAATCCGAAGTAGCTAGGTCTCCGACCTTATTTTTCTGGTCAGCCACCCATGCTTGGTTGACTTCTTCGATGGATCCTCCGTACTCGTTTAGTTCGAGAACTTCCCAGAACTGCAATTTAGCTACACCTTGAAGCAAGTTGCGCACACGCTCCTGGTTGTCAGCACCTGGAAGTTCGATCTGGATTCTTCCCGAACCAGCAATACGCTGGATGTTAGGCTGTGAAGTACCAAAACGGTCGATACGTGTTCTTAGGATGTTGAACGAACGGCCGATGGCGTTTTCAACTTCCGTATCGATAATATCAAGGATTTCAGAATCGGTAGACTCCAAGGAGATTTTCCCTCTGTTGGCCGCAGTAGCGAATACAGATCCGAGGGTTTTGCCTGGATTATTTTTTTGCCAAGCGGCATAGAACAAGTCTGCAAACTTAGCATCGGAAGTTTTTGAGGCTTCTTTAGCTTCAGCTACAGCCGCATTGAATAGTTCGTTTTTAGGATTTCCTGCGATGCCCTTGACGATTTCTACGGGAGAAACCTCCAAGGTTACGTGCATGCCTCCTTGAAGGTCAAGTCCAAGTCCAAGCTCGGTTTCTTTTACTTCTTGGTAGGTGTAGCTAGCACCTAGAAAATTGTACACAGGCTGTCTCCAGACTGAATCTAGGTAAGCTCTTTTCTTGGCAAAGTCGATATTGCCGGTGGCATCAGTTGCATAGGTGGTCGCCTTTTCTTGAATGCCGTTTGATATAAAGGTGAATGACAGGTAGTACAGGCAAAGCACTGTAATAATTACTGTCAGAAACACAATGGCTCCTTTGTTTTGCATTTTGTTAAATTTTAAGGAATTGAAATACTAATTAATGGTCTAGTTGCCTTCGCGGAACGAGGGAAGGAATTAAAGGAAATGAGGGGGTGATTTTTAAGGCCCTTGCGGGGAAATAATCCGTTCAAAAAGGATTTCTGTAAATGAGTTTACAAAAGACGCCGCCGTTACTTGAGGTAGGTGTAAAGAAAAGTCAACTCGAAAAAGCTGGGAAATCAGGTAAAAAACGGTGTTTGCTACTTCTAGCGCAAAAGGCACAACTGCATCTACAGCAACATCCAAGAAGCTCTGTCCTGGCTGTTCGGAGGACTGCTCAGTTCGGGATTGATTTCCTTCTGAGGGGAAGTATTCGATGCTGGATACAAATAGGCAAAAGAACATCACCAAAGCCCACGAAAATCGCTGCTTGCTGATGCTGTAATATGTGTTCCTATTTTTCATGGCCGACAAATATAGAAAATATATGATTATCCGCAATCTTACCCCTGGCCTTAAGATCTTTTTGAATTACTGCGGATAATCGTCGACAGACCCCGGTCTACAGGCAGACGATAAACCACGGTTCACGGGCTTTCCACAGACCACAGCTTACCTAAATGAACTTCAAACCTTATTTTCTTTAGGTAAGGCTAAAAAAGCGGAAAATCTCATTAAACTAATTGAAAATTAGGTACTGGACCTTGGCTTTTTATACCTGTCCGGCGGATTTAGCACGCAAGTAGGTACGGAGTACGTCCATGGCCCGATCAAAGTTGAGGTTGTTTGGAATGATGAGGTCTGCCTCGCTTTTGAAGGGTTTGATGTACTTTTCGTAAGTCGGCATCACGTGATTCTCGTATCGGTACAGTACATCATCAAGGTCATAGCCTCGCTCTACCTTGTCACGGATGATGCGCCGCTTCAGCTTGATGTGATCCTTGGCATCTATAAAAATCTTCAAATCTAATAGGTCGGCGAGCTCTGGATAGTAGAGTACAAAAATTCCTTCTACTACCACTACGGGTGCTGGTGCGAAGGTGAGCATCTTTGGTTTTTTGCTGGCGTTATTGAAAGTGTACTCCTCTCGGATCACCGTACCTCCACCCTGAATGATGCGGATGTCTTGGGCATACTGCTCAAAGTCGATGCTATGGGGGGTGTCAAAATTGGCAATGCCTTGCTCGTCCACAGGCTGCAGGTGCTTTGGCTTATAATAGTTGTCTTGGGAGATTAAACACAGTTCCTCTGGGGAAAAGCTGCGCAGCAAATGTTCCAAAAACAAGGTTTTTCCAGAGGCAGATCCCCCGGTGATTCCGACGATGAAGGGCTTGGTCATGAAGGGCAAATTAAGTCATTTTTGTGCGTATCTCAGAATTTTCCGGCACGGAGAAAATTTAGGAGCGCCTTTACGGCTTTGCCACGATGCGAAATTTCGTTTTTCTCTGCTAGGCTGAGTGAAGCAAAGGTGCGATCAAATCCAAGGGCTTGGAAGATGGGATCGTAGCCAAATCCTCCCTCGCCGCTGGGGGAAGAGGTGATTTCTCCTTCGGCGATTCCCTCAAACTCGTATTCTTTTCCATCCAAGATTAGGGCGATGACGGTTCGAAATCGTGCGGATCGGTTGGTCTGGCCCTGCATTTTCTCCAGAAGCAAACTTAAGTTGCGGGCATCACTGCGTGGCTCTCCTGCAAATCTTCCTGAATACACACCAGGAGCCCCTTCTAGGGCCGCTACTTCTAAGCCGGTGTCATCCGCAAAGCAGCTTACCCCAAAATGGTGGTTGACATACCGTGCTTTTTCAAAGGCATTGTACTCCAAGGTGTCCCCTGTTTCGGGAAGTTCTACGGTGCAGCCAATCTCTTGCAGGGAAACAATTTCGATAAGCCCTTTCAGCGCAGCGGCGACCTCTTCGATTTTTTTAGCGTTGTTGGTGGCGAAACAGATTTTCATGGTGGCGGGCTTGAGCCCCAAAAATGGGGGCTAGGATTTGCCCTTGCAAACCTTCTTGCAAATTCTTGCTTTGAGATCGGGTGAAATCTTTATTTTTCGGGTATGAAAAAGATAACCGTCTACTGTGGTTCCAAGAAAGGCAACCATTCCATCTATGAAGCCGGGGTGAGGTCCTTGGCTCAGGAAATGATTTTACGTGACCATAGCCTCGTGTATGGTGCGGGCCATGTGGGATTGATGGGAGTGATTGCGGATGAGCTACTCGCTGCAGGGAAGGAAGTGATCGGAATCATTCCTCAAAAGTTGGTGGACCGGGAAGTGGCACACAAAGGCTGTACAGAGTTGATCATCGTAGAGACCATGCGGGACCGAAAGTGGTTGATGGCCGAAAAAGGGGACGGCTTTATCGCCATGCCGGGAGGGATTGGCACGCTGGAGGAACTTTTTGAAATCATGACTTTGAACCAGCTACACTACATTCAAAAGCCTTTGGCGCTTTACAATGTGCATGGTTACTACGATAAGTTAATTGACTTCCTCAACCATGCGATGCAGGAGGGGTTTCTCTATCCTGAGCAGGAAGAGATGCTAATCATTTCCGATGACCCAGCTGATCTTTTGGATCAGATGGCCGCGTATCAGGCCAGAAGGCCAGCGGATTGGTAAAGTTTGGGACTTTTTTTACAAGTCAATCTTGATCTGTACTTTACCTCCGAGACCTTTTTCTACAATTTCATAGAGGGTTTTTAGGGTCATGTTGGCGCCGTCATTTTCCACTCTAGAGATGTAGGTTCTTTTTTTATCCACAAGTTGAGCCAACTGCTCTTGGGTAAGGAGTCTTTCTTCGCGTGCTTTTTTTAGAAGAAGACCAATTTTGAAGGGGGCCGTTTCTCGTTCAAGGTCATCGCGGCGCGGGCTGCCTTTTTCCCCGTAGACCTTGTCTTTGATTTCTTCCCAGGATGTAGTTTTCATAGTAACTTATAAGTTACATATTTAATACCAGAAAAAGATCTTTTCTATGAAAAAAGAATGCCAAACATCCGGCTAGTTCAACTGGCCCAATGTTTGGCATTTTAGTAAAGCATTTAAAAGAAGGATTACTCCCGTACCCAACTCACCTTCTCCCCAATCGGCTCGCGCTTTCCTGCTGGCCAAGTATCAGTAGCAGGCTTGGCTACATAGAAAAAGCCCATCAGCATGTCCTCGCCTTCGAGTCCAAAATCTTCCCGTGCTTCTGCCCAGAAGGTAGGTCCGCCGGTGCCCCAGTAGCAAGCGAGTCCATGCGCACAGGCCGTCAAGTACATGTTCTGCACCGCCATCGCAACGGCTGAAATCTCTTCCATCACCGGAATGCCCGAACCTTCGGTACGCTTCATTAGCAGGGCGATGACATGAGAGGCCTTGCTCGGCGTATCCTTAAATTTTTGGTAGGTTCCTTCTAGGAAGGGAGTTCCATTTTTTTCTGCCCGCATCTTGTACATCTCCGCCTGGTAATCTCCAAAGGTCTTAAGTCCTGCTCCTGTGTACACAATAAAGCGCCAAGGTTGAGTGAGTTTGTGGGTAGGTGCCCAATTGGCATTTTCTAGGATCTCCTCGATGATGGAATCGGCTACCGGGTCGTTTTCTTTAAACTGCGCAGGAAACATGGACCTGCGTTCACGTATAATTTGAGTAACTGCTTCTGGATTGAATTTGGGTGTTTGCATGAGTTGTTGATTTGTCTACTAAATAAGTAAGTGGAAAATGGGGTTACAAGGGTATAATGCAAAAATTAAAAGTAGGGTTCCTTTCAGTAAAAAAGAGGAGGTATTTTCCTTAACGCTCTGCCTATGGCAGGTTAACTTTTTTTTCTCGCAAAGTCGCAAAGGTGCAAAGGCGCCAAGCCTGCGGAAGGCAGGTCGCAAAGGGATCAATTTTTTCTTTGCGTCTCTGCGTCTTCGCGCGCTTTTTTTTCACGCCAAGCCTCCCTGCGGTAGGCAGGCCTGCCTACCGCAGGGAGGCCTCCAAAATGTATAACCTAAGCCTAATTCTGGGATTGATCTGCTGCATAGTCCAAACATGCAGCCACTTGTTCTAGAATCAATTCAGGAAAATCTGCTAGGATTTCCTCCGAACTCATTCCCGATGCCATCCAACCCAACACATCTGCCACAGTGATTCGTGTGTCCTTGAGATAGGGTTTGCCAAATCGAATTCCTGGATCAATTGCAATATATTTTGTGTAGTTAGCAGCCATCTATTTCTTCAAAATCCCTTCCAAAAACTTCCGAACATCTTTTGCCAAGGCATCAAAATCTTCCTGTCGGTTGTACATCATGTGCCCTGCCTCGTAGTAAGTCATGGCCACACGGTCTTGTGGGAAATTGTGTCTGGCGAAGGTATACTCTGCATCAAAGAAGGGGGTGATTAGGTCATAGTACCCATTGGCCACCATCACCTGCATTTGCGTATTTCGGTGCATGACTTCGCTTAACGCCCGTGCGGTACTTACATAGCTCGGCTCGTAGTAGGCCCCATCGGGAACGGGTTTCCAGTTCCAACTTCCACCCATCCCGCTAGCGGAGGTGAAGTAAGGGCGGTCCATAGTTACCTTCAAGTCCCGCATCAAGTAGTCGTTGAAAACAGCCGTGTATGCAGATCCAGTCATATAGCTCGCTGGATCTCCAAGCACCGGTCCTTCGGAGGATTTGTCGGTTTCCCGAGCCAAATACCGCCCATCCAAGGTGCCAATAGCCTTGCCGTCTGCACGGAGCAATTCTTTCTTGAAGCGGTGCATCAAGACCTGATTGTCGGAACGAAGAATATAGGCTTTATCCAAGCCAGTAAAGTAGGCCAACTTGGCTGCGATCGCTTCTTTCTGGGCTTCTGTTTGTTTTTCCCCCATAAACAAGGAGGTCAGATAGTCCCCGTAGGCAAATTCTCTTGCTTCCTGGGTAAAGGCGGCTAAGCTTTTCCCTTGTCCGGCCTTTCCATGGTACCAGGCGGTGGCCGCTTGGGAAGGGAGGTAAGTGAAAAATGAAGTGAGGTTATCCCCCCAGCTGGACGAACCTGCATAGTCCAAGGCTTGAGAAATCAAGACAAGACCATTCAAGGCCATGCTTTGTCCGCCCTCTTCGAGTACTTCGGCTACTTTGGCAGCTCGGGTGGTGCCAAAGCTTTCTCCTGCAATAAACTTGGGTGCTTGCCACCTGCCCTGCTGCGTCACCCAGGTACGGATAAATTGTGCAATCGAGGAAGCGTCTTCGTTGAGTCCCCAGAAGTCTGAGGTTTTGCCCTTTCCTTCCACCTGGCTAAACCCAGTCCCGATGGGATCGATAAATACCAAATCGGTTAGGTCAAGCAAAGCCTGCTTGTTTTCTTCCACCAGATAGGGAGCGGCACCATCGTCCTTGCTTGCTCCAGAGTCGGTTTTCACCACTTTGGGGCCGAAGAATCCCACATGCAGCCAAACGCTTGCGGATCCAGGTCCTCCATTGAAGATAAAAAGCACGGGTCTTTTGGAAGGGTCTAATACTCCCTCGCGGAGGTAGGCGGTGGACCAAAGTCCGCCGGTCACTTCTCCTGCAGCATTCTTTAGGAAGGTCTCCCCGACTACGGCTTTGTAGCTAATTTTTTGTCCATTGAAGGTTCCCGAATGCGTGGATTCGAATTTTTTAGGTTCCCGAGGCACCCACTTGGATTCGGCTGCTTCCTCTTGGGAAAAGGCAGAAAATGCAATAAAAAAAGCAAGGATTGAGAGGAAAAGGGTTTTCATAATTTGATGGGATGGAATCAGAAATATAGTGGAAATCAATCGGAAATACGATTGAAATACAATAGAAATAGCCCGAGCAGGCTCGGGGAAATAATGGCTCCGCGAATAATTCAACCTATTTCACGAAGCGTAGCGTAGTCTATTTCCATCGTATTTCCACTATATATCTTTTCCCTATCTCACGCTGCGAAGTGTATTCCGGTCTTGTTTTGTCACGCAAAGGCGCCAAGACGCAAAGGGGGTTATAGAATAATACAGTGGAAATAAAGTAGAAATAAAGTAGAAATAGCCCGAGCAGGCTCGGGGAAATAGACTCTTGAATAGGTCTCCATCTATTTCACGAAGCCCGCCGCGGCAGGCAGGCAAAAGCCAAGACTAGTATGCCTGCTAACACTAGGATCTAGTTTTCCCACTTCAACATTCAGAATTGGGCGTTCAACATTCGGCGTTAGCTTAAGTTTCGTATTTCGTACTTCGTATTTCTATTTAATATCGCCACCCCACCTTCACTCCTCCATACCCATTGCGCGTGGGAGCGGGCTGGTAAAATCGCCCTGCAAAAGCATTCAGATCGTTGCCCAAAGAATAAGTGGCATCCAGCAGGTTGTCTACTCCTGCAAAAATCTCCAGGTTCCAGTTGCCATGCTGCTTCACCCAACCGAGCCGCAGATTCACTAAAGAATAGGCGTCTTGGTAGACGGTATTCGCATCGTCGAGGGGAATTTCTTCCGTAACCTGATGGGTGAAATTGAGGTAAAGTCCTACTCTTGTGCGCACATCCATTCGGCTCACCAGGTTGTGCTTTGGAACACCCGTCAAGGCATTGCCCGAGAAATCTTGCCCCCGCTTCTGGTAATTTTCAAAGGTGAAAAACTGACCCGTGTAGGCGGTGCCAAACAACAAATCCCGCACAAAGCCCTTCGAATTTCGAAGCACAGCATAATCTATGCTGGTCTCAATTCCTTTTTGGTCTGTGGCACCGGCATTTTGAAAGAGCACCACCCCATTTGCATTGGCATAGGTGGTGATGGTCTCCTGAAGCTTGAAGTAGTAGGCGATCACTTCCATCGTGAAGCGCTCCTTGCCCAAGCGGTACCCAACTTCGTAATTGATGCCCTTTTCTGCTTCTAGGTCCAGGTTGACGCTCCCCTCGTTGGTGCGTACTTCATCGATGGTCGGCGGTGAAAAGCCCGAGCTGATGGATCCATACACGGACATGCTTGGATTGAACTGGTAGTTGAGCGCTACGCGAGGCACTAGGATGGGCTCGAAAGTACGGGTTTGAAGCCCTTTCTTTCCTCCTCCAGCAGCTACCTGCCGGTCGATTTGAAAGCTTGAAAAGTTTTCACTCAAGCCCAAGGTGAACAGGAGCTTGGAGTTGTACTGCAGCTCTGCTTGCTGAAATAGAAAGCTTTGGGAGGCGGTCAACTGGTCTGCAAATCGGATGGTATCGGCCTTGCCTGCCCGATTGCCAAAATTTTGCGCTTGGGTTTGGCTCTGCTGCCATTCTCCTCCCGCAAGCAGGCGGAGGGATTTGCCGCCCAACTGGGTGTTGTAGCTGATCTTGGTGCGGGTTCCGTAGCCGAAGCCCAACTCCTTTTTGTAGTCCAGAATAAAGGGATTCTCAAAGGCATTTGTATTCAGGTATACCGTCGTGTTGCTACTCAATTGATCCGAATGGCGGTAGGTATGCCCCAGGGAAAGAAGAAGGGATTGCTGGTCGATGGAACTGTTTTGTCCCACCGATCCGGGTCGAGCCTGCTTGGGATTACTCGCCAGCTGCGCAGCAGTCAAGGCCCCCGGAATTTGGTATTGCAGGTCGGACACCAGGAGCTGGGTACGAAGTTCCTGCTTTTCGGAAACGGGAAAATAGCCACTCATCTGGAATACTTGGCGCTTGACTCCCGAATGTTCCCGGTAGCCATCCGATTCTTGACGAACATAAGAGGCTTCGATTCCACTGTCTCCCAGTTTCTGGGAAATGCCCAAGCGGTAGCGAGAAAGTCCAAAATCGCCCATGAGGTATTCTGTGGAAATTCGATTTTCATCCACTTGGGCCTGGCTAAATAAGGAGATGGCGCCGCCATTTCCTGCACCATAGACACTTCCGGAAGGGCCTTTGATGACTTCAGCAGTTCGGATGTTACTCAAGTCCAGCAAGTTTAGCGCAGTAGTGCCGTCAGGAGCAGTGAAGGGAACCTCATTCCAGTATACTTTTACATTACGCACGCCGAATGGAGAGCGGAGCGAACTGCCACGGATGGAGATGCGGTAACTCGCGGGAGCCCGTTCCTCGATGCGGATGCCCGCTTTTTGGTTGAAGGCCAATACGGGCGAACTCTCATTGAAGCGCATCAGGTCTTGCTCCGTCACTCGCGATACGCTAGCCGCCTGCTGCAGGAGGGGACGCTCCGAATCAAATGCGCTGACCGTGACCCCAGAGAGGTTAAACATGCTTGGAACAAGTTGTACGGAAAATTCTCCCGCGGGGAACACTTTTTCCAATCGTTCGTACCCTTCCAATAAGAAGACGAGGCGCAGGTTTTCTCCCGAAAAAGTAACCGAACCGGAAGCGCTGCTTGTTTGCACAGAGGTGCCTGAACTCACCCGGACATTTTCCAAGGGAAGTCCAGTGAGCTGATCGCTAACTTTCAGTTGGATCTGGGCCTGCAAGCCGATACTAATTAGAAAAAGCAAAAAGGAAAGCGGTGTTTTCATACTGCGAACATAGGGGAAAAGATACTTCCATAAGTAGGATTTGGGAGCAAAGGTTTCCAAATGGGAAGATCGATCGCATTTTGTTTTTAGATGTGGGGCAAAATGGCTAGGTTTTCAAAAAATTAAACCCATGAGATCCTTCTTGCTTCTATTTTTTCTTCCGGTGTTTGCCTTGGCTCAAAGCATTCCTCCAGCCCCAGTCTACCCCATTCCGGAGGCGCGGCAAATCGCTTGGCAGGACTTGCAGTACTATGGCTTTGTGCATTTCAACATGAACACCTTCTCCGATCGGGAGTGGGGCTTTGGAGACGAGAAGCCGGCCCAGTTTGCACCCAGCGCTCTGGATGCACGGCAGTGGGCCCGCGTCGCCAAAGAAGCAGGCATGAAAGGTCTCATCATCACGGCCAAGCACCACGATGGCTTTGTGCTCTGGCCATCGGCCTACACGGAGCACTCGGTCAAAAACAGTCCTTGGAGAGATGGAAAAGGAGACTTGATCCGTGAGTTTGTGGATGCGTGTCGGGAATATGGGCTGAAAGTAGGAATCTACTATTCCCCTTGGGACCGCAACCACCCCGACTACGGCAAGCCGGAATACATCACCTACATGCGGAATCAACTCACCGAGTTGATGAGCAATTATGGGGAACTCTTTGAGGTCTGGTTTGACGGTGCCAATGGAGGCACCGGCTGGTACGGAGGCGCCAACGAGGAGCGGGTAGTGGACAAGTTGACCTACTACAACTGGCCAAGCATGCATGCGCTGGTGCGAGAGCTGCAGCCTGGGGCCATGCTATTTTCCGATGCAGGTCCAGATGTACGCTGGGTGGGTAACGAGCATGGATTTGCCTATCCGACCACTTGGTCCAATCTCATGCGGGATTCCGTCTACGCCGGCATGCCCGAGTATTCAGACAAATGGGCCACAGGACAGCCCAATGGCAGCCATTGGGTGCCTGCCGAGGCGGATGTGAGCATCCGTCCAGGTTGGTACTACCATGCCTACGAAGATCATAAGGTTAAAACGCTGCCCGAACTCCTCGAAATCTACTACCAAAGCATAGGGCAGAATAGCTCTTTGCTGATCAATTTTCCGGTGGATACCCGAGGGCTGATTCCGGATTCGGATGTGGAAGTCATCCAAGAGCTGGCAGCTAAAATAAAGCAAGACTTTTCCACCAATTTGGCCTCAGGAGCGATCCTCAAGGCGAGCAGTATCCGAGGAGAAGCTTTTTCTGTCTCTCACTTGCTCGACCAGAACTACAACAGCTATTGGACCCCAGCAGGAAATCAGCAGGCCGCCACGGTGGAGGTAGACTTTGGTAAAAAAATTGAGTTCAACCGCCTGCTCCTTCAGGAATATGTCAATCTAGGGCAGCGGGTAAGTGCATTTTCCATCGAAAAAGAGGTGAATGGTGTTTGGGTACCTTTAGCTGAAGGCACTACCCTTGGTTACAAGCGCATCTTGCGCGTAGCCGACACCGAAACCCAGCGGATACGAATTCATTTCAAGGAGGGAAAAGGCCTGCCGGTGATTTCGGAACTGGGGGTCTATTTTGCTCCTCCGCTGCTCCTGCCTCCAAAAATTTCGCGATCGAAAGAAGGAAAAATCTCCCTGACGGGGGTGGAAAAAGGGCTGGAATTTTACTTCAGTTTGGACGGCAGCCAGCCAAAAGTAGGCGGTTCCCGATACACAGATCCGCTGGAAGTATTGCATCCAGTGACTGTTCAGGCGCTCGTCTACGATCCGAAAACAGGCCAATCCTCAGCATCGGCAAGAAAAGAATTGGACTTGGTCAAAGCGGGCTGGAAGGTAATCTCCGCCGAACCCAAGGCCCAATTGGCGATTGATGAGCAGACCAATACCTATTGGACATCGGCTGCAGGGATGTTGGAGCTTGACTTGGGAACCGAGGTGCTCCTCAAAGGGATCACCTATCTGCCCATGCAGGCTCGCTACCCGAGTGGATTTATTGCCGACTATGTTTTGGAAGGCAGCCTAGAGGGCAGCAGTTGGCAAGAACTTGCCCGAGGGGAGTTTGCCAATATTCAAAATAGCCCGGTTGAGCAGCTCATTCGATTTGCACCTCAGCAAGTTCGTTATGTAAGATTGAAGGCAGTTCGTACGGTAGATGGCAATGCCGCTACCTTCGGGGAACTGGGTACCATCACCCGATAAGTTGACCCTTTCTGGATTTCTGGTAGCTTTTCTTGAAAAAAAATACCTACTTTAATTTTTCAATTACCCCAACCCAAATTTTAACCTATTTCTATGAACAGACGTCATGCGTTACGGCATATCGCCCTGATTTCTGGAGGGCTAGCACTGATCCCCTCCTGCGATTTTAGCAAGGAAGACATCCTTTCCGCCTACGAAAACCTCAAAATCACGGCCACACAAAAAGCCCTCATTGCATCTATTTCCGACAGCATCATTCCTGCCGGAGAGATCAAAGGCGCCTTGGACCTAGCCGTGCCTGATTTTATCCTCGTGATGGTGAACGATTGCTTTACCAAAGAAAATCAAGAGAAGTTCACGGCTGGATTAGAAGCATTCCCTGAGTATGCAGAAAAAACTGCCGGAAAGAAATTTGCAGACTTAAGCACCAAGGAAAAAGAAACCTTTTTGCTTCAAGGGCTCGCACTTACTGGGGATGAAAACCCCGAGGGAACTGTCCTTGCCCAAGTGGGCTATTTCTTGAGCAGCACCAAACGCTTTACCATTCAGGGTTACATGGTCTCTGAATACATTCAAACCGAAATTATTCCCTACTCCTTGATTCCTGGTGAATACAATGGGGCAGTCCTAATTGCAGATATTCAAAAAACACGAGTAAATGGCTAATCTTAATTTACGCAGTACGCAGGAGCGTACGTATCAGGCCATTGTGGTCGGTTCAGGCATCAGTGGTGCCTGGGCAGCAAAAGAATTATGTGACCTCGGGGTAAAAACCCTCATGATCGAGCGCGGTCCTGATGTCAAACACCTCAAGGACTACCCGACCACCAACATGCTCCCGCATGAATTTCCCCACAGAGGGCAGCTTACCGATAAGATTAAGGAGGAAAACCCGGTTATCAGCAAGTGCTATGCCTTCCGAGAAGATGCCATGCACTTCTTTGTGAAGGACGCGGAGCATCCCTACGTGCAAGAAAAGCCCTTTGACTGGATTAGAGGCTATCAGGTAGGGGGAAAATCCCTCATGTGGGCGCGACAGGTGCAGCGCTGGTCTGACTTTGACTTTGAAGGTCCTGCGAGAGATGGATTTGCGGTGGATTGGCCGATTCGCTACAAGGACATCGAAAAATGGTACAGCCATGTCGAGAAATTTGCCGGCGTATCCGGCTTTAAGGACGGTATCGCTCACTTGCCGGATGGAGAATTTCTTCCCGGCTACGATCTCAATGTGGTCGAGATGTACTTTGCGGAGACCATGAAGAAGCAGTATGGCGGGGAGCGCCACGTGATTTCGGCACGCTGTGCGCACATCCATGGAAGTGCAGAGGCTTTTGCCGCGCAAGGCAGAGGTTCCTGCCAAAATCGCAACTTATGCCAGCGAGGCTGTCCGTTTGGGGGCTACTTCAGTTCCAACTCCTCCACCATCCCTTGGGCGCTGAAGACGGGCAACCTGACCATGCGACCGGATGCGGTGGTGCATTCTGTGATCTACGACGAGGCCAAAGGCAAAGCCACAGGCGTTCGCATCATCGATCGCTTGACCAAAGAAGTCGAAGAATTTTACGCGGATGTGCTCTTTATCAATGCAGCAGCACTCAATACGAATGCGATTTTGTTGAATTCCACCTCCAGCCGCTTCCCGAATGGATTGGGGAACGACAGCGGGGTATTGGGCAAGTACGTAGCCTTCCACAATTACCGGGCTCGCGTGTCCGGGGAACACGAAGGTCATGCCGAGTACACCACCTCTGGAGGAAGACCTACCAGTGGGTATTTCCCACGGTTCCGAAATGTGTACAAACAAGAAACCGACTTCCTTCGGGGCTATGCGGCGGGCTTCTCTGCTGGCCGTGGCTCAGGACCAGATACGAGTGGCATCGGGATGGACTTGAAAAACAACCTCCTCAATCCAGCGAACTATGGACCTTGGCACGTGGGTTCCCACATGATGGGAGAGACCTTGCCGAAGGAAAGCAATTACGTAGCGCTAGATGGGAGTCTGAAAGACGAGTGGGGCATTCCCCAGCTCAAGGTCAGCATGGACTACGACGACAACGACGAGAAGATGGTGAAAGACTATCTCGAGCAGATGACGGAGATGTTTACCAAAGCGGGCTTTACCAACATCCAAACTTCCGACAGCAAGCAGGCGCCAGGCTTGGATATCCACGAGATGGGCGGGGTACGCATGGGTAAGGATCCAAAAACCTCCATGTTGAATGCCAACCACCAATTGCACGCCGTGCCAAACGTGTACGTGACCGACGGATCATCCATGACCTCTACTTCTACCCAAAACCCTTCCTTGACCTACATGGCCTTTGCAGCTCGCGCTGCGCACCATGCGGTAGCGGAGAGCAAGAAGAAGTAAGGAGTATAGACAGCACAAAAAAACCCGAATCAGTATTGATTCGGGTTTTTTTGTGCGTATTTTTTTTGCCACTTAAAAAGGCAACTTCCCCAAATCCACATTTCCTCCGGAGAGAATGATGCCCACTTTTTTTCCAGCAAAGCGCTCCTTGTTTGCCAGTAGGGCAGCCAAGGGTACTGCACAGGAGGGCTCGATGATGATTTTCATGCGTTCGTACACCAGGCGCATGGCCTCGATGATCTGTGGATCTGTGGCGAGTAAAATATCACGCACATGGGTCTGAATCAAAGCAAAATTGAGGGTTCCCAGGGAGGTCAGTAAGCCATCGGCGATGGTAGTTGGGCCTGTTTGTGGAATGATGTAGCCCGCATGAAAGGAGCGATAGGCATCGTCCGCCCCGGCAGGTTCTCCTGCGATGATCTCGATGTTGGGATTCAGGCAATGAGCAACCAATGCCGTGCCGCCCAACAGTCCCCCCCCGCCAACAGGCGCCATTAGGATATCCAAGTTGGGCTGGTCTTCTATAAACTCTAGCGCGCAAGTTGCCTGCCCTTCAATGACGTCTAGGTGATCGTAGGGAGGAATAAAAGCAGCTCCGGTACGGGCTACTACCGCCTCCAAACTGATTTCACGGGCTTTGAGGTTGGGTTCGCATTCGATGATTTCTCCGCCATAGCCTTTTACTGCTTTCTTTTTGATTTCGGGGGCATTGGAGGGCATGACGATGTAGGAAGGGATTCCTGCTACCGTTGCTGCTCGAGCAAGTGCAGCGGCATGATTGCCCGAACTGTGCGTTGCCACGCCTTTGGCCCGCTGTGCGTCGGTTAGTTTCATGACCGCATTGGCTGCGCCTCGAGCCTTGAAGGCTCCTACTTTTTGAAAGTTTTCACACTTAAAGTAGATGCTGCATCCTGCTATCGCATCGATGGCTTCCGAGGTTAGGATAGGCGTACGGTGGATAAATGGCTGGATGCGTGCATGTGCCGCAGAGATATCGGAGAGGCTGGGGAAGTTCATGGGGTAAATAAATTGTTGTACAAGGTACGAAGTACAAAGTACAAAGTAGGGATTCGCATTAGAACTGGAATTCTGGTACTGAGGGATCTTGGTACCTTGTACTTGGTACTTGGTACAAAAATTTCATTCCTTCCACCTATACGATTTCTCATCCACAGCCCGCATCGTGCAAAGCACCCCGTCGAGGTGATCGTATTCGTGCTGGATGAGTTCGGAAATGGCTCCTTCTACCTTCCACACTTGCGGTTGCCACTGCTCGTCCAAGTAGTGGAGGCTGAGGGACTGGTGACGCTTCACTCGTACAAGTAGGTTGGGAAAGCTCATGCAGTCGTCCCACAACTCAAACTCCTCGTCGCTCAACCCCTTTAATTCGGGGTTGATCACTATATAGGGACGGTCGAGCTGTAGGTAGAATAGGCGTTTCATGATCCCGAGCTGAGGCGCCGCTATTCCTCTTCCAAAGCCATACACCCGACGCACATCTTCCATGGCCTCGTGGAGCTGCTGTATCCAGCCAGGCACTTCTGCCAGTTCCTCCCGAAGTACAGGAGTACACACCTCGTAGAGTCTGGGATCCCCTAATTTGAGGATGTCGTGAATGGTTTTCACATTTATTATTTCAAATAGAAATATAGTAGAAATACGGTAGAAATACCCGCCGCGGCGGGCCAGCTCCGTGAAATAATTAAGTGAAATAAAGTGGAAATAGAATAGAAATACACTCCGCTTCGCTTCGTGAAATAATTAAAGGGAAATACGATAGAAATACCCGCCGCAGCGGGTAGCTCTGTGAAATAGGTTGAACTAGCAGCAAAATTTACTATTTCACCGAGCCTCTGGCTCGGTTTATTTCTATGGTATTTCTACTGTATTTCAACACTTTTACTTCTGAGCCTACTTGGTACCTTATACTTGGTACTTCGTACAGCCTTTCTTGCATTTTTCATTTGCACACGATTTGCACAAAAATCACCTCCTAGCACATTCCATTTGTACTAGAAAGGGCCTCTACAAATTTTTCTTAATCCACTCGGTAGGGGTCATTCCATGCTCCTCCTTGAAGGCCAAATAGAAGATTGACCTGCTTTTGAATCCAGATCGGGCCGCAATGCCTTCAATGGAGTAAGTTAAGTGAGCGCCTTCGCGCATCATTGAGACAGCATGAGCCAGGCGCAATTTATTTCGGTAAACAGGGAAGGAGGTATTCAATTGCTGGTTGAAGGCATTGGAAACCCGGATGTGTGAGATATTGAGCACTTGAGAGATATCATGCGTGGAAAAGTTGACTTGTAGATAGGGCTTTTCCTTTTCTATATGGCTGACGATCCGCTCTATATCCGATAAGTTTTCATTCGGAGGAGCCACTAGAGGTCCTGCTACCGGTTGCTTGAATCTAGTTAGGAAGAGTCGAATAGCATCGAAAACATTCAATCTCTGCTGTTCATTGTACAACCAGCTTGGTGTTAAGAAAAAGAACATCGGGAGCACTAGGGCCATAAAAAACAAATACTCACTTCCTTCAAATGCGGGGTTTCGATAATTCCAGCTACCTGTTTGTTGGGAATTTACACCAATAAAAATGATCAAAATCAAACCGTTAATGATGGATATAAGGAAGAATGCAAAAATTCGTTGAAGTATAAGGGAAAGCTTTTTCTTAAGGGAAATTGGGCTGTTTTTTTTCAATCGGACTAGGTAAGCAATGCAAAAAAGTGCGTAGGAGATATTGAAGACGAACGTACCCAATCCTTGGCACTTTAAAGGAAGGATGAGGTAAGGAAAGTTGCTTGGGTTAAACAAGAAAGTTTCTTGCACCATGGAAAAATAAGCGACTTTGCTCTCAAATGGATAGCTGTAATAGGGAAGCGTGTTAATCAAGGCAAGTAGTGCTGGAATCGCGTGGAGGAGCAAGTACTTATCGAAAACAATTTTTCCTTGTATTTGGCTTTTGAGGTAATAAAGCAAAAAAGGCCCCATCAAGAAAGTTAAGGGATCAAAATGGATGTGCAGGAAAGATACAAGCGTCTCGTAACCATCACTATTGGCAAAGAGGATAGTGATTTGCCTGATGTTTAAAAAAATAATAATCGCTACGAGGTAGACAATGCCCTTGTTTTGTGACCAATGACGAATCAGCAAGATACTCGAAACAAGGAAGACTAGGATTACCGAAGCGAACAACATGCGCTTTAAAGGTAAGTTTTATTTGACCATAAAAATTATTTATCAGTCCATTACCTATTGATAGTTGTCCACAAATTCTTGTCCATAAAAAAAATAATTGGACAAGAGCTAACCTTAGAGTACATTTTTTGACCTGCTTAATGAGTTGGTTTACACATCTGTTTAAATAAAACCGTTTTTATTTATGTGTAAACCTCTTAAGGCCCTTTTTTTTAGTTTGATTTTTTCTCCCTTATTGGTTCATGCCCAGCAGTCAGCTCACTCCAGTGGAGGTGATGGCGCATCAACTAAGGGTTCGGTGGCCTTCAGTATTGGCCAAGTGGCTTACAGTTCCTACACCGCCGTGACGGGGACTGAAGGGCAAGGGGTGCAGCAGCGATACGAACTTGTTCAAGTAAAATCTGCTACTGAATTTCCACTAATACAAACGAATTGGTCCATAGACCCTATCCTTCCTACTCAGGTCCAAATTATACTCTCTGAGGGGCAGTCCTTTCAAGTGGGGGTGACCTGGGATAAGTCTCCCTTAAACCTTTTTGCAAGGGGGACCTACACCCTTTTTGGCACGATAAGTCTTCCTAATTACATAGGAAATTCGAATCAGGTACGTGCAAAGATCCTAGTTCAGGTATTACCCAAAGTACCTCCGGTTGGAGTAACCCTAACCAACAATGTCTTTGAAGGGAGCACCAGCGTATTCTTTATTCCTGTTGGGGACTTCTTGGTGGAGGATCCGGTGGATAACATTCACGTGGTGAGCTTGCTTGGAGATGGCTACGACAACAAGTACTTCGAAATCAAGAGCAATATCCTATTCTGGAGCAGTGCAGCCCGTGCTCCAGGTAAGACCACCTTCAAGATCATTGTCCGCGTAACCGACAGAGATGGCAATACGCTAGATAAGGACTTCGACATTGTTAGAACTAGACCAGACTTCACTTCTCTAATCATTACCAATTCCTTCTCTCCAAATGGAGATCGATTCAACGATACCTGGGGGGTACCGGGGTTGAGGTTCTACCAAGATGTTAGGATTCTAATCTATGATGGTGGGAACCAGCCCTTATTCTATACCGAAGATCCAGATATCCGTTGGGACGGGACCTTTGAAGGTAAAGAATTACCTGTGGGCGCTTATTACTGGGTAATCCAGATCCGGGAAACAGATGAAGTGCGAAGAGGAGTGCTGAATTTGATACGAAAATAAAGGGATGTACAATGTACCAAGTACGAAGTACAAAGTAGGAGCAGAATTCTTATCCTCTTGGTACTTAGTACTTCGTACTTGGTACAAAAAAACTCATATGAAAAAGATATCCATACTCCTCCTTACCCTACTAATTTCAGTTGGAACATTTGCACAATCCCGCAAATACATGTCCCAGTTTAGCCACTTGCAAGGCTACTTCAACCCTGCCTTGACAGCCTACGAAGGTTCGATGGTTAAAGGGCTTGTTCGCAACCAATGGGCAGGCTGGGAGGGAGCACCCAAGTCCTACTTTGTATCTGCTGAACTCGACCTTGCTAATCTTGGCGGTTCCTCTGACGCAGGCAAAAATGCTGTTGGAATCAACCTGCTCAATGACGAGTACGGTGCCTTTACCGAATCCGAATTGATCTTGAGCTACGCGACCCGTATCCAAGTAAGTGAGAAAGCAGGCCTACGCATGGGCGCAGGATTGAATATCAACAGCATCCGCCTAGACGGCACTAGATTGACAACAGAACAAGCAAATGACCCTACGCTAGCCCAGTATGTAGGCGGCTTTGCCGACATGAATGTGCTGGACCTAAACATCGGCATGTCCATCACTCACCCGAACTACTACATTTCTTATGGGGTGAATAACATCAACGAGGGAAGCATCAGCAGTGGCGACGTGTTTATGGACAAGAAGCCACGGGTAAGCATCGCGCAGGCAGGCTACCGCAGCCGCTTCTCTGAAAGCTTGACACTCATCACCAACGCAATGTGGAGAACGCAGGCGGACTTGCCAGCGAACGTGGAGTTCAACCTAAAGTTCTTGTTTAAGGACAAGTTCTGGGTAGGCGGCGGCCACCGAGTAGATTATGCCAACAATGCACAAGTAGGCGTATTGATGGGCAAGCTACGCTTTGGCTACGTGTACGAGTGGCCGATGCTACAAAGCTACCTGCTACCCAACCAAACGCATGAGTTTATGGTGAGTATGCGCTTGTTTGGGGGGAATGCAACGATTTGGTAGGAATGAAGTAGGAATTACGAGATACCCACCGCGGCGGGCAGGCGAAGTATGGATTCGAATTCATATAGCGTTTTGCTACTTGATACTAGCTACTTGATACTTAAGAAAATGTCGAACACCGAACGCTGAATATTGAATGAAGAAGTGGGAATTCGTGAATTATACGGACCTCGTGTCGCCACGAATAAAGTCTTGATACTTGATACTAACTACTTGATACTAACTAATTGATACTACTTCTAATGTTGAATGAAGAAGTGGGAATTTGTGAATCAAACGAATCACGTAACGCCACGAAACAAGTCTTGCTACTTGATACTAGCTACTTGATACTACCTTAATAATACACCTATGAAAAAAATCCTTTTATCCCTATTCTTCCTGCTGACATTTACAGCACTGATGGCGCAAGCGCCACAACGGATCAGCTACCAATCCATCATCCGTGATGCAAACAAGGTGGTAGTTGCCTCTTCACCTGTAGGCATTAAAATCTCCTTGCTGCAAGGAACGGCCACTGGCCCTGCAGTGTATGTAGAGACTCATCGCAGCACGACCAATGCGAATGGACTGGTGAGTTTGGAAATTGGCACAGGCACGGTGCTTTCAGGCACTTTTGTAGGCATCGACTGGTCCACTGGCCCTTACCTGATTCAAACCGAAACTGATCCTACAGGAGGGACCAATTACAGCATTCCAGGGATTGCGGCCTTAAATAGCGTGCCTTATGCCTTATTTTCTGCCAATGGCACCCCAGGTCCAAAAGGGGATACAGGAGCAATGGGAGCAGCAGGAACCAACGGAACAAATGGTTTAGCAGGCACAGCAGGAACCAACGGAACAAATGGTTTAGCAGGCACAGCAGGTGCGACAGGACCAACTGGTCTTCAAGGAGCAATCGGCCCCCAGGGTCCCGCAGGAGCCAATGGCCTGTCTGTTTCTTCAGCAGATTTTGTGGACGTAACCACCAACCAGACCGTTGCTGGAGCTAAGACATTTGGTTCAGACATCACCGTCAATGGAGTAGTAGTCGGGCTAGGACCAAATGCTATTTCTTCAAATACAGTTTTGGGAAACAACGCATTAAATGTCAATGTAAGTGGAAGCGACAATACAGTAATGGGCAAAAGCGCCCTTAGAAGCAATACAACTGGATCATACAATACAGCAACTGGTGTAAATGTGCTTTACAGTAATACAACTGGCAATTTCAATACTGCATCGGGTAGAGATGCACTTTTTGCTAACCTGACAGGAAACTACAATACCGCCAGTGGGTTGGGTTCGCTTGGAGGAAACACGGGAGGTCAATTCAATACGGCAACTGGGGTAGATGCACTTTTCGCAAATACGGTAGGTAATTACAATACGGCATCTGGTTTGTATGCGCTTATAAGTAACGTGACTGGATCTAATAATACTGCCCTTGGATATAATGCTGATGTTGCATCAGGTGCCTTAACCAATGCCACAGCAATAGGAAATGGTGCAATTGTTACTACAAGTAATACCATTCAATTGGGAGCGGATGGTACAAACGGGATTACTGCTGTCACCAATGTAAAGACAAGTGGTACTATTACAGCTGGAGCTGTTACCTATCCAAAGACCCACGGGGCAGCCAATCAAGTCTTGACTACCACAGGAACTGGAACATTGACCTGGTCAACGCCTTCTGGTGGAGTACCCTACACAGGAGCTACGCAAGCAGTGGATCTAGGTGCCTTTGATTTGAAAGTGAATGGGTTGACAGTTGGGCGTGGAAATGGAAATAAAGATTCAAATACGGCAAGTGGAGAGGGGACACTTTCTTCCAACACCACAGGTGCTTATAACACTGCAAGCGGATATGGTGCACTTTATCAAAACACCACAGGAGATGGTAACACAGCAAGCGGATATGCTGCACTCCAATCAAACACCACGGGTAGTTCCAACATAGCAAGCGGGAATTACACACTTGCTAGTAACACTACAGGTGCTTATAACACGGCAACCGGATTGGGTGCACTTTATAGTAACACCATAGGTGCTGCTAACACAGCAACTGGATACATTGCACTATATAATAACACTACAGGAACTGATAACACGGCAAACGGACGGGGTGCACTTTATTCGAACACCACAGGTGCTTACAACACTGCAACCGGATTGGGGGCACTTTCTTCCAACACTGAAGGTGTTTATAATACTGCAACCGGATATGTTGCACTTGCAAGTAACACCACAGGACTTGGTAACCAGGCAAGTGGAAATTATGCACTTACTGGTAACACCACAGGTAATACTAACTCAGCAAGCGGATATTCTGCACTCAGAGCAAACACCACAGGTAGTAACAACACAGCAAGCGGATATAATGCACTTGATGCGAACACCACAGGTTCTAATAACACTGCAATAGGATACTATGCAAATGTTGGATCTGCTGCCTTAACCAATGCGACGGCAATAGGAAATGGCGCTACAGTTAATGCGAGTAATACCATTCAATTGGGAGATGCGTATGTAGCGAAGGTGATAACCTCGGGCACGCTAACTGCAGGTACGGTCACTTATCCTAACGCCCACAACATAACTGCAGGACAGGTATTGACAACGAATGTGTCAGGAGTGGCAAGCTGGACTACCCCAGCTGTTGGCGGTTTTACACACTACCTTGGCGAAGCCTTTAACGGGGGCATTATTTTTTACCTTTACAAAGGAGGCGATGGTTTAGAACATGGCCTTATTGTAGCACTTACCGAAAGCACAGATAAATGGCAAACAACTGGCACATTAGTAAATGCCAATCGTACTGAAGATGGTGCTTACAATACAAATTTAATGACAGGTAGCCCTGCGAAAGATTATATCGCATCATTAGGTACAGGTTGGTATTTACCAAGTATTGATGAATTAGGTTTATTGTATAACAACCGTTACAGTGCCCAAAAAGGCTTACGTACAGGCGGCAACACGCCACTTTCAACAGCTACCTATTCGAGCAGTACCGAGTATGACGCTAACAGTGCGTACGTCTTAAGCTTCAGTAATGATGTCGTCAACACCAATGGTAAGACCGGTCCTTACACCGTGCGTGGAGTAAGGGCTTTTTAACAACCTAGCTGCCGGGCAAAGTATGGACTAGAATTCTTTTCCCGTCTTGCTACTTGATACTAGCTACTTGCTACTTAAGAAAATGTCGAACACTGAACGCCGAGTGCAGAATGAAGAAGTGGGATAGTGTACGAAGTACCAAGTAGAAAATCGTAGAACATATGAAATTCGAATCAACACGAATAAAGTCTCGTTTCTTGGCTCTTGCCTCTCAAAGCGTCTTGCTACTTGATACTAGCTACTTGCTACTTAAGAAAATGTCGAATGCCGAACACCGATTGAAGAATAAAGAAGTGGGAATTCGTGAGTCATAAGAATCTCGTGTCGCCACTAAATAAGTCTTGATACTTGATACTAGCTACTTAATACTATAAATGAAAACCCTAATTCTTACCCTTCTCACCCTCCTGACCACAGCAACACTGATGGCTCAAGCTCCACAACGGATCAGCTACCAATCCATCATCCGGGATGCAAACAAGGTGGTGGTTGCCTCTTCACCTGTAGGCATTAAAATCTCCTTGCTGCAAGGAACGGCCACTGGCCCTGCAGTGTATGTAGAGACTCATGCCAGCACGACCAATGCGAATGGACTGGTGAGCTTGGAGATTGGCACAGGCACGGTGCTTTCAGGCACTTTTGCAGGCATCGACTGGTCCAATGGCGCTTACCTGATCCAAACGGAAACGGATCCTACAGGAGGAACCAATTACAGCATTCCAGGGATAGCAGCCTTAAATAGCGTGCCCTATGCCTTGAATGCCTTGAATGCAGCCAATGCTACAAAGTTACAACGTGCGGTCACCATCAATGGAGTTGCATTTGATGGCTCTTCAAATGTGACGATTCCCGCTACTGGATCAGTTCCCTACACAGGAGCTACGAAAGCAGTTGACCTAGGGGCCTATGATTTGAGTGTGAATGGATTGACAGTTGGTCGTGGTAAAGGAAATATAGCTACAAACACGGCAAACGGGGTAAATGCACTTGCTTATAACACCACAGGTGCTAATAACACTGCAACCGGGTTAAATGCACTAGCTGATAACAACACAGGATATGGTAACACGGCAAGTGGTTCATATGCACTTTATCAAAACACCACAGGTTCTAATAACACAGCAAGCGGATATGCTGTGCTTTTTCAAAACACCACAGGTTCTTCTAACACTGCAAGTGGGTATGCAGCACTTTTTTCTAATAACACAGGTTCTAATAACACAGCAATTGGAAATCAGGCAGATGTTGGGTCTGGTGCCTTAACCAATGCCACAGCCATCGGAGCTAGCGCTCTAGTTGATGCGAGTAATACCATTCAATTGGGAAATACGAGTGTAACGAAGGTGATAACTTCGGGTACGCTAACTGCAGGTACGGTTACCTATCCGAGGGCACATGGGGCAGCTAATCAAGTGTTGACTACCTCAGGAACTGGAACATTGACCTGGGCAACGCCTTCTGGTGGAGTACCCTATACAGGAGCTACGCGAGCAGTTGACCTTGGGGCCTATGATTTGAAAGTGAATGGATTGACAGTTGGGCGTGGTAGTGGAAATATAGCTACAAACACGGCAAGTGGGAATTCCGCTCTTGTTAGCAACACCACAGGTTCTGAAAACACGGCAATTGGAAATCAGGCAGATGTTGAATCGGGTGCCTTGACCAATGCCACAGCCATAGGATCAGGCGCTAAGGTTAATGCAAGTAATACCATTCAATTGGGAAATATGAATGTAGAGAAAGTGATAACCTCAGGCACGCTAACTGCTGGTACGGTTACCTATCCGAGTGCACATGGGGCAGCTAATCAAGTTTTGACTACCTCAGGAACTGGAACATTGACTTGGGCAACGCCTTCTGGTGGAGTTCCCTACACAGGAGCTACGAAAGCAGTTGACCTTGGGGCCTATGATTTGAAAGTGAATGGAGTGACAGTTGGGCGTGGTAAGGGAAATGAAGAATCAAATACTGCAACTGGAAATGAAGCACTTGCTAGCAACACCACAGGTTCTTTTAACACGGCAAGCGGGCAAGCAGCACTTTATACTAACACCACAGGTAATTTTAACACGGCAACTGGTAATGAAGCTCTTGTAAGTAACACCACAGGTTCTTTGAATACGGCAAGTGGGCAATCTGCACTTAATGTTAACACCACAGGTTCTAATAACACGGCAAGCGGGAATTACGCACTATCAGAAAACACCACAGGTTCTAATAACACAGCAATTGGAGATCAGGCAGATGTTGGATCTGGTGCCTTAACCAATGCCACAGCCATCGGAGCTGGCGCTAAAGTTCTTGCGAGTAATACCATTCAATTGGGAAATACGAGTGTAACGAAGGTGATAACTTCAGGCACGCTAACTGCTGGTACGGTCACCTATCCTAACGTGCACAACACAATTGCAGGACAGGTATTGACAACGAATGCCTCAGGAGTGGCTAGCTGGACTACCCCAGCTACTGGGCTCCCTAGCTCAGGAAATACAGCCGGCGACATGCTCTTTTGGGATGGAACGGCATGGGTAAAAGTCTCGGCAGGTTCAAATGGGCAGAACCTTACTTTTTACAATGGTGTCCCTATTTGGGTTGGAGTTTTATCCTACTCATACGCAGGAGCAACAGCCTATGCAAACACAGTGTTAAATCCAAAAACAGGCAAAATCTGGATGGATCGAAACTTAGGGGCCACGCAGGTAGCAACGAGCAGTACTGATGCAGCGGCTTATGGTGATTTATTTCAGTGGGGAAGAAGGACGGATGGACACCAGATACGAACCTCTCTGACAACCCCTAACCAAAGTAGCTTAGATCAACCAGCAAATGCCAACTTTATATCAGCACCAGATTCTCCTTACGATTGGCGCAGCGGCCAAAATGCCAATTTATGGCAGGGCGTAAGCGGCACAAACAACCCCTGCCCAAGTGGGTATCGTTTGCCAACAGATCTAGAATTGGCGGCAGAGCTCGCTAGCTGGAGCAGTAGCGATCGAGCAGGTGCTTTTGCATCGCCCCTTAAATTGCCCATGGCTGGCCGTCGCTTTTACTTTGGTAGCCTCTACCCTGAGAATACCACGGGCTTCTATTGGAGCAGTACGGTTAGTGGCACCTCTTCGCTCGCCCTCACCTTCAGTTTCGACACCATGAGCACCCCCATCAGCCCCAACGGTCGGGCAAACGGAGGTTCTGTTCGTTGCATTAAGAATTGACAACAGTGTACTAAGTAGGAAGTACGAGGTACCCGCCGCGGCGGGCAGGCCAAGTATGGACTAGAATTCTTTTCGCGTCTTGATACTTGATACTAACTACTTGCTACTTATTTAATGTCGAACTCCGAATGCCGAGTGCAGAATGTTAAAGTGGAATAGTGTACGAAGTACTAAATAGTAGCAGAATTCTAATTGGTACCCTCTTGGTACTTTGTACTTCGTACTTGGTACATCTGTTCTTATTTCCACCGTATTTCCCTAAGCCCCTATTTTTCCCTTACTTTTGCGCCATGAATTACTTATCCGTTGAGAACCTCAGCAAGGCCTTTGGCGAGCGCAAACTTTTTTCCAACATCTCCTTCGGCATCGCCCAAGGACAAAAAATAGCCCTCGTGGGCATCAACGGCGCAGGCAAGTCTACCTTGATGAAGATCATCATGGGACAAGAAATTCCCGATACGGGTCAAGTAGCCCTCAACCAATCGGTGAAAATTGCCTATGTGCACCAAAATCCGGTGTTCGAAAGCAACCTAAGCATCTACCAAACCATCTTCGACCAAAGTAATTCGGAAATCCTCCAAGTCATTGAAGCCTATCACAAGGCCATGCTTGATGCGGAGCGAGGTGTGGACAACTCGGATCAGATGTCCAAACTGTTTGAAAAAATGGATGCCCTCCAGGCCTGGGACTTTGAATACCAAGTTAAAGAGGTGCTCGGCAAACTCGGACTTCACGATACCGAATTGCCCGTAGGCAACCTCTCCGGAGGACAGCGTAAGCGAGTAGCCCTCGCCAAAGCGATCTTGGAGAAGCCTGACCTTCTGCTCTTAGATGAGCCCACCAACCATCTGGATTTGGAGACCATTGAATGGCTGGAAGAGTACCTTTCCAAGGCCAACCTGGCCCTATTCATGGTTACCCACGACCGCTACTTCCTGGAAACAGTGACCAACGAAATCTTGGAACTGGACCAAGGGAAGATCCATCGCTACCAAGGCAACTACGGCTACTTCCTTGACAAAAAGGCGGAGCGCATGCAGATCGAGGACATCGAGATTGAGAAAGCCAAAAGTCTCTACAAAAAGGAGCTGGACTGGATCCGTCGACAGCCCAAAGCCCGAGGCACCAAAGCCAAGTACCGTGTGGATGCCTTTGAGGAAACCAAAGAAAAAGCCTTTACCAAGCGAGAAGAGCGAGATATCGAGTTGACGGTTTCCACGCAGCGCCTAGGAAACAAAATCCTAGAAATTGAAAAAATCACGAAGGCCTTTGACGACAAAACCCTAATCAAAGACTTCTCCTACGTCTTCAAAAAGAAGGATCGTATCGGTATCATCGGCCCCAATGGGGCGGGAAAGACGACCTTCCTAAAAATGATCACGGGCCTTCTCGATCCCGATCAAGGGAAGGTGACGGCAGGTCAGACTACTGCCTTTGGGTACTACCGTCAGGAAGAGGACCGCTTTGATGAAGAAAAGCGCTTACTTGACTTGGTCAAAGAAATCGCCGAAGTCGTTGTCCTTGATAAGGGTCAGACGATATCCGTAAGCCAATTTTTGACCCAGTTTGGATTCCCTCCCAAGCAGCAGTTTACCCCTATCGGAAAGATGAGCGGCGGCGAGCGCAGACGTCTGCAGCTGCTCCTCGTGCTAATCAAGAACCCAAACTTCCTGATCCTCGACGAACCCACAAACGACCTGGATTTGATGACCTTGAATATCCTGGAGGAATTCTTGGATAGCTTCCCCGGTTGCCTGATCATCGTGTCTCACGATCGCTACTTTATGGATCGCTTGGTGGAGCACTTGTTTGTGTTTGAAGGCGAAGGGGCGATTCGCGATTTCCCAGGAAACTATACGGATTTCCGTGAGTGGGATGAAGAAAGAAAGCTTGCCGAACCAGAAAAAAAGCAGGAGAAGGAACTCCCTAGTGCTGCCCCAGCCTCTGCCAGCAGCTATTCTCCCGCAAAGGTCAAGGCGAGCTACAAGCAAAAGCAGGAGTTCAAGCAACTCAACGAAACCATTGCCAAACTGGAAGCCGAGAAGGCAACGGTTACGGAGCAGATCACCGTGGGGACTGCTGATGTAAGCCAGTTACTCACCTGGACAACAAGGCTTCAGGTGATTGATGGAGAATTGGAAGAACTGGAATTGTCTTGGCTCGAACTCAGCGAACTCGACGGTATCGCCGATTGATTTAAGGGTTCTCGCGTAGGCACCAAGCCTGCCTGCGGTAGGCTTTAATTCTTTGCGTCTCTGCGCCTTTGCGCGCCATATCTTTTTTTGTCTTTCGTGCGCTATTTTTTTTATCTCGCAAAGCCGCCAAGACGCAAAGGGGTTTTTCTTTGCGCCTCTTCGCCTTTGTGCGATACCCCTTTATTTCTTTGCGTCTCTGCGCCTATGCTGCCTGGCCCGCAGCATTGCGGGTCCGCAGCGGCGGATTTTTCTTCTCGCAAAGTCGCCAAGACGCAAAGAGATTTTTCTTTGCACTTTCGCATCTTTGTGAGGTCACTCTTTATTTCTTTGCGTCTCTGCGCCTTTGCGCGCCCACCCTTTTTTTCTCGTAAAGTCATCAGTCCACATTTAAGAAGCATTAATCCGCGCTGGCTTTTTTTTCTTCACGCAAAGCCGCCAAGCCGCAAAGAGTTTGCTACCGTAGGCAGGCTTCACGTCTTCGTGCGGCAACCCTTTATTTCTTTGCGTCTCTGCGCCTTTGCGCGATAACCCCTTTTTTAAAGAATAGCCTTACAGGTTATTTACAATCCGAACTATTCCATTTTTTATCAACGCTTCATTGAAGTTAACCAGTAGCCCTAACTTGAACCCAGTCAGTTTCAAATAGGTCATTAGCTGGTTTTTGTGGACAAGCTCAAGCGACTTTACCGACTTGATCTCGATTAAAACCAAGTCTTCAACAATCAAATCTGCGCGGAAGCCTAGTTTCATCTCCACCCCACGCCACATAATTGGCACAGGAGATTGGCGCTTTACTTGTAAGCCCTGCCGACACAATTCATAGTGTAGCACTTCTTCATACACGGATTCAAACAAGCCTGGACCCAACCCAATATGCACCTGATAACAGGTGTCTACGACGATTTTAGAAAGGTAATTTTCCATAGTTTAAAAAATGAATGATTAAAAAAATATAAACTTATTGAATTTAGGCCTTTTGCTGCAGGCTTAAAAGAATCTGTTCACAAAAAGTACTCATTTTGTAAAGGTGGCCAATGCAGTTTCAATGGCTCTTTCTACCGTTTCTTCGCCAGCAGCATCGAATTTTTTGAGCGGTCTGTTCACAAGGATGGCGTTGAGGCTGAGTACCTCGTGGCCCAGCAGCTCTCCTAGGGCATAGTAGCCTGCGGTCTCCATCTCAAAGTTGGTCAAGTAGCGGCCCTGCACGCGAAGCGCGGCAAGGCGCTCGATCATGTGTTCAAAACGGGGCTTCAGTCGTACTTCACGGCCTTGAGGCGCATAAAATCCCGGACAGGTAAGCGTCACCCCACGCAGGATCGCTGGGTCAAGTTTGTCTAACAATAGCGTAGAAGCGGCTGCTTGATACGGCCGAAAAGTAAGTCCGAGCTCGGCTTGTATTGCTTGAGCAAGGTCTTGATTTCCGGATAGCGGAGGGTAGTAGGCCATCAGCGTATCCATGCCTATTGCCAGTTGGGAAGCGAGCAAGCTGCCCGTTGGGATGTCTTCTTGCAGGCTCCCCGAGGTGCCGATACGGATGATTTGTAAACTGGTTTTTTGTGATTTGACTTGGCGCGTCTGCAGGTCTACATTGACCAGTGCATCCAGTTCAGTCATCAGGATTTCAATGTTGTCCGTGCCCATGCCTGTGCTGATGACAGATACCCGATGCCCATTCTTCCAACCTGTATGCGTGATGAACTCTCGGTTTTGGAGTTTGAAGTCAATCTGGTCCAAGTGCTGAGATACCGTGGGCACTCGATCTGGATCACCTACCGTGAACACTAAGTTGCCCAGCTGCTCTGGCCGAAGGCGCAAATGGTAGACGCTACCGTCTGGGTGGAGGATAAGTTCTGTTTCAGGAATTTGACGCATCTCCAGAAACTTTTTGCATCAGTTCTTTGGAAGGACTGCGGTGTAGCCCTTTGAAGGGGTTGTAGCCGTTTGTATTTTTTTGGTAGTAGCCCGTGCCGTCGTAGTGCCGTTTGTCGGGATGTGCTTGGCAGGCGGGGGAGCAGGCTCCATCGAGGGCCCATCCGCAAGCTTCGCAGATGGCCAAGTGGTCGTTGCAACTTGGGTTGGCACAGTTGACCATGCGGTCACTGGGGCTGTTGCAGCAGTGGCAGGCCGACACAACCGAAGGGTTCACTTGGTTAACAGCCACCGCGATGCGGTTGTCAAAGACGTAGCATTTGCCTTCAAAATCTTCCCCTCCTACTTCCATGCCGTACTTGATGATGCCGCCATGCAGCTGGTAGACATCTTCAAATCCTTGTTCCAACAGGTAGGCAGAAGCTTTTTCACACTTGATTCCTCCAGTGCAGTAGGTGAGCACTTTTTTGTCTTTGAGGTGAGCAAGTTCTTTGACACGTTCGGGAAACTCTCGGAAGTTGTCGATGTCTACCGTGATCGCATTTTTGAAGTGACCCAGGTCGTGTTCGTACTTGGAGCGCACGTCGAGGATCACCACATCCTCTTCGTTCTTCATTTTTTTGAATTCTTCCGGCTCCAGGTGCTTCCCTGTTTTCACATTGGGGTCCAGGTGGCGGAGCGAGGAATGCACGATTTCCGGTTTGTAGCGCACATGAATCTTTGCAAACGCATGGCTCTCGTGGGAATCGATTTTGAATTCTGTCTTGGCAAAGCGCGGGTCCGCTTTTACGTAAGCCATGTAGGTGTTGCAGTCCTCGGCTAGGCCAGAGATGGTTCCATTTAGCCCTTCGTCAGAGATGATGATTCGGCCTCGGATATTGTTTTGCACACAAAAAAGATGGTGTTCTTCCCGGTATTCTTCCGGGTTGCAAATTTCCGCGTAGCAGTAGTACAGCAGAATTCGGTAGGGTTTGTTTGTGTTTTCCATAACTAATGCCCTGTTTCGGCAGGGTGTTTGGGTGGGGAATCGTATTCTTATTAAAATGTAATACTAATGTACTAAGTACCAAGTACCAAGTACAATGTACCAAGTAGACTCAGAAACAAGACACAAGAGCCAAGAAACGAGACTAAGCCAGTATCAAGTAGTTAGTATCAAGTATCAAGACGGGAAAAGAATTATAGTCCATACTTAGTACCTGGTACTTGGTACATGGTACAATTTCGTGTTTCTATTTTATTTTCGCCGCCGGATTACCAAATACCGTTTCATTTTTTTCCACCGAGGAGATGACCACTGATCCGGCTCCCACACGGGCACCTTTGCCGATGCGAACACCAGAGACGATGGTGACGCCCGAACCGATAAATGCTCCTTCCTCGATAATGACTTCGGTGTTGATGATGGTGCCGGTACCAATTTGCACGTAATCTTCCACGGTCACATGGTGATCGATGATGACCCCAGTATGGAAAATACAATGGCTACCCACAGTTGCTCCTGCTCCTACCGTCACCTGGGCATTGATAAAGTTGCCATGCCCAAGAGCGGCATCCGTAGCAATGTAGGCACGTTCGTGGATGGCATTGATCGGCTGCATTTTTCTATTTTCCAGAAGAAGCTCCACCAAAAACTTGCGGTATTTGGTATCGTCAACCGCCACAAAGGCCTCGGTTTTTTTACCGATCAACTTCAAAAACCCCTCGTCCTCAGTACCACCAAGCACAGGGATATTGTTGATCTCTGTGCCATGTAGCTTCACGTCTTCATCTAGTAATCCGA
Source organism: Bacteroidia bacterium (assembly GCA_964202605.1). Taxonomy (GTDB): domain Bacteria; phylum Bacteroidota; class Bacteroidia; order Cytophagales; family Cyclobacteriaceae; genus Algoriphagus. The sequence goes on from CAXNJN010000001.1 coordinate 81,091, forward strand.
AGACGATGACCTGGTTGCTATTGAAGATCTCGAGCGCAGGATGGGCAATGCCTTTTGCGCCGAGTATGATCACAGGTTTTTCCATGGGGTGTGGGTTGAGTTGCAAAAATACAGGAATTGTGGCGTTTGCACAACGATTCATTTGGGATGCCCCCGAAGTAGGCTTTGTCCGATTTTGCAGGAAAGGCATTTTTGTGCACTGCAATACCTTCGGTAGAGCTCAAGCATGCCTTGGGAGTCAAAGGCTGTTTTTGGAATCCAAGCATGGCTCACAAACTTTCGGAGCACATAATTTTGCTCGGCAGGGAGGCTTTGAAGTAGGGAAAAGCAACGGTCTTTCCATTCCTCTTGGTCGTTGAATTCCCCATAGGCAAACCAGATGGGCAGCACAAAATTGATCAGTAAAAGTTGCATGCTTTGCTCAGATAGGCCATTTGAAGTGGTTTTGCTGCTGGGTTTTCCAAAGGTGTAATGCTGCCGCCAATAGGGCGAAGGCGGCGTTTGAAAGATTTTTTTGAAGGAAGTTAGGTCTCCAGATTCTTCCAAAAGGCTGGAAAGCAGGTGTGGAGCTTGTACGAGGACCGTTGCTAGCTGCGCGAGCCGAAGGGTTGGAAAGTTGGCCGGACGTGCACCCAAAAAAGTCCAATGCTGTCGGGTAAGCCCGTGGGTCCAGCCGTATTTTTTCTGATAAAAATCATGGTCTTTTTTGAGTTGCAGGACATAGGGATCTTCCGAATCCTCCGGGAGCAAGCCTGCCTGTCCCAAGAGCATGGCCTCCAAGTGTTGCAGCTGCTCTCGGTGCCGTTTGAGCAAGGTGTAGGGCAGAAGCTGCCCCAACTCCTCCATGGGCAGGCGGTTGGTATGGTAGCCAAAACACTTAAAAAGCCAACGGTAGGCAGTTTCTTCCCAATTCCCTTGCGTAGCCTGAAGGATGGTAAGCACCCCCTGGGACTTTTCGTGGAGGCGTTCGACCAATGCTTTTTCCGAAGCGGAAAAGCGAAGGATTTCTGGGACGGTAGCCAGCGCATGTGCACAAGGCAGGTCTAGTTGAAAATTGAGTAGCTGTTCGTAGTTGCGCCAAATGTCCAGGTAGATCTTGCCGTTCAGCTCCACGGTGGGCATGGGAGTACCGTCTTGACGGTAGACTTGCCGGTCATTTTCCCAGACCAAATGCAATACCACGGCATTGTAGCCCATGTCTGTATCGTGCGCATGCTGAACCCATTCTGAGGATCTCCGGTGCACTTCCACATGGCCATGAAGCCTGATGCCCCCAATAATGAGGGCTGCGTTTTGAAAGTCAGGGCCTTCAAGGGAGTTGTGATGGCCAACCTGCAAGATTTGGAGTTCCTCTCCAGCTGTGGTGAGGAGATCTTTGCGATCGAAGTACTGGTATTTCCATACCAACTGTAAAAAGTCTTCTTTAAAATCCATAAAAAATAAGTCTAAAAAGTAAATTGAATGTAGTCAAAAACCGATCCCTATGCAAGGGGTCAGAGACTACTTTAAAAAAATCGGGGTGAAACGAAACTAGGTCTGGCTTACTTCAGGTACTGATCCAAGAGTTCCTTCATTTCGAGCTGGAGCTTTTGGGCTTCTTGCCGGGCAACTTTGGCAAAATCCTTTTCCTTGGAAGCATAGGTGATGCCTCGGCTGGAGTTGACAAGTAGGCCACAACTGCTATTCATGCCGAAGCGGGCCACATCGGCCAAACTACCTCCTTGAGCGCCTACGCCTGGCACGAGCAAGAAGTGTTCGGGTACTGTTTTCCGCACCTCTCCGATAAGTTCCCCGCGCGTAGCACCAACGACATACATTAGATTTTCGGTGCTTCCCCAGGTTTGGCTTTTTTCCAATACGGACTGGTAGAGTGCTTTTCCAGAGGCGTCTTCCAGGAGCTGAAAGTCCAGCGAACCGGGGTTGGAGGTCAAGGCCAATACAATCGCCCACTTGCCTTCAAATTCCAAAAAGGGAGTGACCGAATCCTTGCCCATGTAGGGAGCAACGGTGATGGAATCGAAGTTCATATTTTTAAAAAATGCTTCCGCATAGCGCGTGGCCGTATTACCAATGTCTCCCCGCTTGGCATCTGCGATGGAGAAGATGTGCTTCGGGATTAGCGCTTCGACCTTGGCGAGGGTTTCCCAGCCTTTGGCTCCATGCGCTTCAAAAAAAGCAGTGTTTGGCTTGTAGGCTACCGCAAAGTCTGCCGTCTCCTCGATGATTTGCTGGCAGAAAGAGAAAATCGGATCGGCCTCACTTTTTAGGTGGTCAGGGATTTTGTCAAGGTCTGGATCCAATCCTACACAGAGAAAGGAGGATTTTTGTTGGATCTGGGCAAAAAGCTCGGCTCGGGTCATGGGCGGGAAGAATATGCGTAAAGGTAGAGATTTATTCTCTTTTCCACTTGACCCATGCCCCTGAGAGGGATACCGCGGCGGAAATCAGGAAAAAGAGCAAGCTAAATGCCACCGCTTCGGTCTCTTGGATCCCTGCATAGGAGTGGGCATAGACCACGACGAGCTCTCGAGCTCCTACCCCTCCGATGGTCAGCGGCAATACCGCCACAATCGAGGAGAGCAAAAATACAGCCTGGTAGGCCAGGAATTTATCCTGCACTCCCAAGGCGAGTAACAAGCAAAAGACTGAAGCCATTTGGGCAAGCTGGCCAACCAAGGACCAGATGATTCCTTGCCAAAAAGATGGGAGAAAGTTGGGAAAAAGTACTTTTTGAAGCAGCCAAAAGGCCGGCACGACTCCCAAAGCAGCCGCAAGCAGGAGGACCTTGGTGGTCCATGTCTCGAACCACTTCCAAGGGAGTTCGATCAGCCCCACTAATGCAAGTAGTAGTGCAACGATCGCCACCAAACCCCCAAGCCGGTCCAGAAGGCTGGCTTTGAGCAGCTGTTTGACGGGGGTTTTGAATGCTTTATTCAAGAGGTACACCTTGTATCCGTCGCCACCTATTCCACCAGGAAGAAATAGGTTGTAAAACATACCGATAAGGTAAAGGCGCCAATTTTCCCAAGTGCTGAGCACGAGTTGGATGTTGGCAAAGTAATGGTTGAGACGAATAGCTGTGGCTACCTTACTGCCGATAAAGAGCGCAATGGCAGGGAGTAGCCAGGGCCAAGACAAATTTTTGGAAAGCTGGAGAAGCTGTGCGGTATCGATTTTCTGAAAAACCAGGTACAAAGCCCCTCCAGTTAGGAGAATTTTAAGGGCAGTTTTTAACTGGTTTTTGAGGGTGGACATGGAACCCTTAGTTGGACGTTTGCACTTCCTGCTCCCCAGTGTAGAGGGCCTTGACGCGGTAAGTTTTCTTGTCCTGAGATTCAAAATAGGTGCGGACTATGATCTCCGCAATTATCCCCGTAGTGATCAGTTGGATGCCTCCCAGGATCAACATGAATCCCAGGATCAGAATTGGACGTCCCCAGATGTCCTCCCCTAGAATTTTTAGAACCAAGAGGTATACATTGATGATGCCTCCCAAGAGGAAGGCAAGAAGCCCAAGCCCACCAAACAGGTGGATAGGGCGCTGGAAATATTTTTGAAAAAACAGCATGAGGATCAAATCCGCCATCACTTTGAAGGTGCGACTTAGTCCGTACTTGGAGGTACCGTGAATTCGAGGGTGGTGCTTGACATCCACTTCAGTCATCTTGGCGCCCTCTTGCTTGGCAAGTACAGGGATAAAACGGTGAAGTTCCCCATAAAGCCCCATGTTTTGGGCGATCTCGGCCTTGTACACCCGCAGCGTGCAGCCGTAGTCCTTGAGGTGGACGTTTGTGGAATTTCGAATGATCCAGTTGGCGATTTTGGAAGGGATTTTCCGGAGGACAAATCCATCTTTCCGGTTGGCTCTGCGCCCTGCCACCACATCCCATTCCTGGTCGATTGCTTTTTGGAGCATGCTAGGAAGATCAGTTGGGTCGTTTTGTAAATCCCCATCCATGGTAGCAATGTATTCCCCTGTGGCCTGATCAATGCCTGCTGCCAGCGCGGTGGTTTGCCCGTAGTTGCGGTTGAAAATCACGAGCTTGGTACGGGTATTCGCGTATTTTTTTACTTCAGCCACTGTGCGATCGGTGCTGCCATCTTCCACCAGGATTAATTCGTAGTCCATCCCTGAGAGTGCGGCATAGGTAGCCTGCAGGAGGGGCTGGATATTATCTTCTTCGTTGTAGACAGTGATGACGACGGTTAAAAGTGGCTTGTTCATGGGAGGGAAAGATTCCTCAAAAGTACCTTTTTAACTGCATTTGGTCAAAAAGCTTCCTGTTTTTGCATCAAATCCCTCCAAAAATTCCAGCTACCTGCTGTATCTTTGGGGATGCGCACTGCTCAACCTTCTGATGTGATAGCCAATCCTTGGGTGCTGCTACTCCTTTTTTGTGTTTTGGTGGGGCCTTTTGCCCTGGATTTTCACCTGCATTATCCCGACGAAATCTACTACCGAGATGCGGCGGTCAAGATGCTGCAGATAGGGGATTACTTGACCACCTATTTGGGTTCGGGGGAGCTGCGCTTCAAGAAACCTATCCTTACCTATTGGGCGGTGCTCGCAGGATTCAAACTCTTTGGAGTACATGCCTTTGGTTCACGGGTCTTTTTTTTGTTGGCAGGGGCAGCTACAGTTGGGCTAACCTACCTCCTTGGAAAAACTGTATTTGGGGATCGGAAAATTGCAGGAGTCGCAGCCTTGATCGCTGCTTCCAACCCCATTTTAATTTTTGCTTCTACGCGCTCCATTCCAGATGTGCTTTTGGTGTTGACGATGACGGGTAGTGCGCTAGGTTTTGCTGGGCTTCTCCGAGATGGAGAGCAGGCAAAGAAAAAGTTTCTTTGGCTGCTGTACTTGGGATTGGCTTTGGCCTTCGAAGTGAAGGGGCTTCCAGCCGTGGCTCTGGGAGGTATAGGCATCGTGTACCTACGATTCAATCCCTGGCAGCGGGTTTCCTGGAAAAAACTGCTGTACCTCCCCGCCCTTCTTGTGGCCTTAGGAATTGCCGTATTCTGGTTTGTGGCCATGTGGCAGCTGCATGGCCCTGCGTTTTTGGATAGTTTTTTGGAAGACCAAGTGGGTACGCGGGTGACTTCCCGCCTGTTGTTGGTGCTTCAAAATGGAGCTGTAGCGGCTCTGCTATTGGTAGGCATGTTTCTCCCTTGGGTAGCTTTGGCGATCCCCAAGGCGAAGGACACCCTAGTAAAAGCCTTGAAGGAAAATCCTCAATTTTTCGCCTTTGCGCTTCTCTGGGGACTGGCGATCCTGGGCATGGGTGCACTTACAAGTAAATTTTACGAGCGCTACCTGCTGCCCGTGGCCCCCGTGTTGGCCCTTTGGCTTGCGTGGATACTCGTTCGTGGAGGTGGCTTGGAACGTGCCAAAGGGCTGAAGGTAGCCGCTGTGCTCCTCCTTTCTTTGGTGTCGCTTGTGGTCGGGGTGAACACTTGGATCTTGGTTACTGGGTCAAGTGGAGGGTTGTCGTTTGTCTATGTTGGATTGGGGATCCTATTTTTAGGATACGGCATAAGGGCATTCCTTCGGTCTGCTGTCCTTCCTCCAAAGCTGCTTGCGCTTTCCATCTTGTTTTTGTTCTTTCAGGTGACAGGCATTACGAGATTGATTTCTTTGCCACATCAAGGGGTTCAGGCGGCAGCCGTTGTGGAGGAGATGGGAGTAGGTGGACCTATTGGCTTTGCGGGCAACTTGCATGAGGGGTCAAAAATTCGGATGAGTTTGGGTACCGCTTACGATTTGGTTGACTTGTCCAGGGAAGGATGGAAGGAGGAAGCCAAAAGCTACACCTATTTGATCTTGGAAGACCGGCTGCTGTCCGAATGGGATACGGTAGGCTATGAAGTGCGCGTAGCGAGTACTCATTTAGACTCCAAAGCAATTCCTGATTTTCTGCGCGCCAGCAGTACCGCTGCGCGTGAGGAGTTGCGGGTAAAGCAGGGAAAAAGGTATTATTTCCTTCAGAAAAAATAAACCCGAAGGAAAACCCTTCGGGTTTGGGATTGGATTAGATTAGCCATTTTTCTCTTTGTACTTTTCCAGCTGCCGTCGTAACCCTTCTACTGCCTCGTCCGCAGCTGCCTCAAAGGAATCGTCTTGATTTTTGGCAAAAAACTGCTTTTTAGGCACGTTTAGCTTGATTTCTACAAGTTTATTCTGATTTTTTTCATTTTTATCCAGTCTCAAAAACACTTCCCCATCCAAAATGCTGTCGAAGAATGTGTCTAGTTTGTCAGCCTTCTTCTGAATAAAATCGATCAATTTTTGATCCGCATCGAAGTGAATGGAATGCATCTGTAGTTTCATCGTGAGGGGATTTAAGGGTTAAACATGTGAATACTTATGCTTTCGGGTGTGCTTGTTCAAACACGGCCTTGAGTTTTTCCATGGAGTTGTGGGTATATACTTGGGTGGCGGCCAGGTTGGCATGGCCGAGCAAATCTTTCACTGCATTGAGGTCTGCCCCCTTGTTGAGCAAGTGAGTAGCGAAGGTGTGGCGCAGCAGGTGGGGACTTCGTTTGGAATTCTGTGCGAATAGGTCCAAGTAGTGCTTGACGATGCGGTAGATAAGCATCGAATAGGCTTTCTCGCCTTTGTTGCTGCGAATAAAGTAATCTTCCCCCTCCAAGGTGATGAAATGGGCTTCTGCCACTTTTTTATAGTTCGTGATATTTTGCTGTAGTGATTTGGTCAAGGGGATGATGCGTTCTTTTTGTCTTTTTCCCAAGACCTTGACCTGCTCCTCATACAGGTTGATATCCTTCCACTTTAAGGAGGTAAGTTCGGAGAGGCGCACCCCGGTGAGGTATAGGAATTCGAGCACCATTCGGTCCCGCTGTCCCTCAAAAGTGGGGGCGTATACCTCTTCTTCCAATACAGATTCAATGGTTGTTTCCTGCAAAAACTCGGGAAGCTTTTTTGGGGTTTTTAGAGACTTTAACTTGTAGGTTGGATCCTTCTGGATGATTTTGGAGCGCATCAGAAACTTGTAGAAGGAACGAAGTGTGGCCAGCTTCCGATTGACGGTAGTTTGGCTAAGCCCCTGCTCTACCAAATCAATAATCCAAGCGCGCAGGTCAGGATGTGTGCAGTGGGAGAGCTCGTCTATTGAAAAGGATAGATTTACAAAGTCCTGGGCTTGTTCCAAGTCTTTGCGGTAGGCCAGCACGGTATGTGCGCTGCTCCTTTTTTCGTATTCCAAGTAGTTGATAAACGAATCAATCATGGGATGAATTTGCTACTTAAGATACGTGGAATTTTCGAATAGGTTGGCGTATAAAGCCAGTGATGTAAAACAAGCTGGGTCTCAGTCGATAAAAAATAGAGGAGGGTTCGATGGGGAACAAAAAAAACACCAGCCTTTTGGACTGGTGCTTTGTATGTGGGGCTAGTGCCACCGCAATTACTTCATGAATTCTTCCTGAAGTTTTTGCTTGTAAGCAGCCTTGATAACTTGTTCTCTTCTTTTCACAGAAGGCTTTGTGAACGCCTGACGGGCTCTCAACTCACGAACCGCGCCGGTTTTGTCAAACTTCTTCTTAAAACGCTTCAGCGCTTTATCGATTGATTCGTTTTCCTTAATGTTGATTATGATCATAGCTATACACCTCCTTTCGGGGAGCAAATCTACAGCTAATCTTTTTAATTCCAAGGCAAAACTAAAAAATGGAGCATTAAAAAGGAAAAAGCCCAACAGGTCCTGTTGGGCTTTCGTTTTAAAAGGGAAATAAAATTTAGTCGTCGACTTTTTCAGCCAGGACTACGATGGTATTTTGCTTTATTTCTACCACGCCGCCTTCTACCTGAAGGGATTGTTTGCCTTCAGCTGTAGTGAAGGAAACCAAACCTTTGGCCAAGGCAGACACAATCGGTGCGTGATTGGTAAGTACTTGAAATGCTCCCAAAGCTCCAGGAAAGGTAGCTTCGCTCACTTCTCCTTTGAAAACTTTTTTATCTGGCGTAACGATTTCTAAGTGCATGGTCTGTTTATTCTTCGTATTATTTCACTTCTGCGAGCAACTTTTCGCCTTTGGCAATGGCATCTTCGATGCTACCTACCAAGTTGAAAGCCGCTTCTGGCAAATGGTCTAGTTCGCCATCAAGAATCATGTTGAATCCTTTGATGGTCTCCTTGATATCTACTAGCACTCCTTTCAGACCTGTAAATTGCTCGGCTACGTGGAAAGGCTGAGACAAGAAACGCTGCACGCGACGAGCGCGGTGTACCACTTGCTTATCCTCTTCAGAAAGTTCTTCCATACCCAAGATGGCAATGATGTCCTGAAGTTCCTTGTAGCGCTGAAGGGTTTCCTTTACGCGCTGCGCACAGTTGTAGTGGTCATCACCCAAGATATCTGGAGAGAGAATTCGTGAAGTGGAATCCAAAGGATCCACGGCAGGGTAGATACCCAATTCCGCAATCTTACGAGACAATACCGTGGTGGCATCCAAGTGCGCAAAGGTCGTTGCTGGAGCCGGGTCAGTCAAGTCATCCGCAGGTACATATACTGCCTGTACGGAGGTGATTGAACCATTTTTGGTAGAAGTAATTCGTTCCTGCATGGCCCCCATTTCGGTAGCCAAGGTAGGCTGATAACCTACGGCAGAAGGCATACGTCCTAGAAGTGCGGACACTTCAGAACCTGCCTGAGTGAATCGGAAAATGTTGTCGATAAAGAACAAAATGTCCTTTCCTTGACCAGTGCCATCGCCATCACGGTAGTATTCCGCAAGGGTAAGACCGGTAAGGGCCACGCGAGCACGTGCTCCTGGAGGCTCGTTCATCTGTCCAAAAACGAAAGTTGCTTTGGATTCTTCCAGCTTCTTGAGGTCTACCTTGGATAGATCCCATCCACCTTCAGTTTCCAAGCTATGGATAAAGTCTTCACCGTAAGTCACGATGCCTGACTCGATCATTTCTCTCAAAAGGTCATTTCCCTCACGGGTTCTTTCTCCTACACCTGCAAATACAGACAAACCAGAGTACGCTTTCGCGATGTTGTTGATCAATTCTTGGATCAATACGGTTTTACCTACACCCGCACCTCCGAATAGACCAATCTTACCTCCTTTGGCATAAGGCTCGATCAAGTCGATTACCTTAATTCCTGTGAAAAGTACTTCGGTAGAAGTAGAAAGGTCCTCAAATCTTGGAGCAGAGCGGTGAATTGGAAGACGCTTACCTGCAGGTACCTGAGGTAGACCGTCGATTGCTTCACCCACTACATTGAAAAGTCGGCCTTTGATGCCTTCGCCGGTAGGAACAGAGATGGGCTGACCTAAATCACGCACTTCCATGCCACGAACCATGCCTTCGGAAGAATCCATTGCGATAGTTCGTACTCGGTCTTCACCTAGGTGTTGCTGCACTTCCAACACTACCTTCTGGCCGTTGTCTTTTGTGAGTTCCAGCGCGTCTAGGATGTTGGGCAGTTTTCCGCCTTCAAAGGATACGTCCACCACAGGGCCGATTACCTGAGTTATCTTGCCAATATTTGCCATTTTATTTGATGAAAGGTAAAAAGAGACTCTTCTTTAATTCGACCGCAAATTTAGTGAGAAAAGCCTTAAACCAAAGGATATTTGGAAAAATTAATCTGGATTGATTCAGAAAATTGTTGAGCGAATCGATTTTTGAATTCAGCCAGAAACTACTTTAAATCCAATCGTCTCGCGAATAGAAAGGCTTTGGTCCAATAAGCGCTTCTCAGGTAATCTTCGGCCACTCCGAGTGAGGTAGAAGCATGGATAAAACGTACGTTATTTTTTTGTGCCTCTGTGACAATTCCAGTATGTGTGACCTCTTTTTTCTTTTTTCCAGTGGCAAAAAATAAGACATCACCAGGGCGAATCTTGCGTTCAGAAATTTTTTTACCCTGCTTACTTTGGTCTGTAGAAGTTCTTGGGAGTTTGACCCCTACTGAAGCAAAGGAATGGTAGACCAAAGCGGAGCAGTCCATTCCTGCTCGTGTAGTGCCCCCATAGCGGTAGGGCGTACCGCGGTAGGATTTGGCCGTTTCGATAATGGTAAATTCCGGGGAGGACTTGGCTGCCCTTCGCTTACTGCTGCAGCTGCCCAATACCAAAAGCGCGAAAACACACAGAAAAAAGGATGTCGACGAAGGAAAATAAATTCGTTTCAATGGAATTTGTTTAGTCTGTTTCAAGTTTACCTTTCAAACGAATAAATTCAAAAGAATTTTCACATTAAATAAATCCAACCCGCTACAGGTATAGACTTTCAAGCGGGATTGTATCTTTGCCTTTATTCTAATCCACGTCTCCTTTTATGCACATTCAGCAATTTTATGATGAAGGTCTAGCTCATGCTAGCTATGCCATCTTGAGTCAAGGAAAAATAGCCTTGGTTGATCCAGGAAGAAATCCACAACCTTACTATGACTTTGCCGAATCCCAGGGCGCTCAGATTGTTGCTGTTATTGAAACTCACCCGCATGCGGATTTTGTCAGTTCCCACCTGGAGTTTCACCAGAACGAGGGAGCGACCATCTATGTATCCAAGCTTGTAGGAGCAGCCTATCCTCATGTAGGTTTTGACCAGGGAGACTTATTCACGCTAGGAGCCATCACCATCCATGCGCTTCATACCCCCGGACATTCCCCCGATTCTATCAGCATCCTATTGAAGGATCCAGAAGGAAAAGACCATACCCTATTCTCGGGAGACACGCTATTTATTGGAGATGTAGGACGTCCTGACCTACGCGAAAAGGCGGGGAACCTGACCGCACAGCGCGAGGAACTTGCCCAAATGATGTACCATACCGTGCAGCAAAAATTAACCCCTTTGGCAGACGACGTGCTGGTATTTCCTGCACATGGAGCCGGCTCACTTTGTGGCAAAAACCTCAGCGATGCCCGTCAATCCACGATTGGTGAGCAGCGGGCCAGCAACTGGGCTTTTTCGGCTCCAGATGAAGCCATGTTTGTTCAAACGCTACTCCAAGGTCAACCTTATATTCCGAAGTATTTTGGATATGCGGTAGACTTAAACAAGCAAGGTGCACCTGCCTACCAGCGTTCCATTTCCCAGGTGTCCATCTGGCCAGAAGGAGCTACCCTTCCTGCGGGCACTTTGGTGATCGATACGCGCAAGCAAGATCACTTTGCTGCAGGCCACATTCCTGGTTCAATCAACATCATGAATGGAGGCAAATTTGAAACCTGGCTCGGTTCCATCGTGGGTCCCGAGGAGCGGTTTTTCCTCGTTGCGGATACAGCCGCTGAACTTGAGCTTCTAATTCACAAAACTGCAAAGATTGGCTATGAGAAGCTGATTCAAGGCGCGGTAGTTCGTCCTGCTGGGATGACCGCAACAGGAACTGCCTTTGACCTTGCTGCATTTAAAGCTAACCCTGAGCGCTTTACCCTGGTGGATATTCGCAGCCGAGATGAGCAGGCGACTACTCCGATTTTTGACGGCGCCATCAATATTCCTTTGCCGGAGTTGCGGGAAAGAGCTGGAGAAATACCTGTTTCGAAGCCGATACTGATTCATTGTGCGGGAGGCTACCGCTCGGCAGCAGGCGTCAGCATTGTAGCGAATGAGGTGAAGCAAGTACCGGTGTTGGATTTTAGCGAAGCAATCAAAGACTTCCAAATTGCCGCACACTGAGTGGATTGAAATAGTCCACTGTCGATCGTGGTTACAGTATACTTTGTCTCTACAAATCCAATCTGCTGTCGTCTGTGGACTGTCAACCGTCGACATACAGATTGACCACAGACCGCGGTCTAAGTTTTTAGTAACGATGCAAAAAGAAGAGTTTATCGACTTAACCATTCCACAAAAAATAAAAACCCTCTACATGGAGGGCAGCTTTGTGGTGGCCATTCGCTACTACCGCCACAAGGTGAATCTTTACTTATTGGGGGACGAGTACGTGGAGGTGTTTTACAACCACAAGCTCGATCAAATTGAAAAGATTGAATTTTTGGCCCGAAAACATAGCCGCATGAAGTTCTACTTGGATCAAATAAAATTGTAATTCTTTCCAAAGTGGGCCTTCAAAAAAACGATCCGAAAGATTCACTTTCGGATCGTTTTATTTTTACAACTTTCGCTTCAAGAAGTCGGTCATCTGCGTGTAGAGGTGCCAGGTGGTATTTCCTCCAGAAATCCCATGGTTGCGGTTGGGGTAGTAAAAGGATTCAAACTGCTTATCGGCTGCAATGAGGGCATTGACGAGGTCCACTGCATTTTGGAAGTGGACATTGTCATCTCCTGTTCCATGGATTAGCAAGAAATTGCCTTTCAGCTTGTTGACATGGGTGATGGGCGAGTTGTCATCGTAGCCAGCAGGATTCAGTTGGGGTGTCTGCAAGTAGCGCTCAGTATAGACCGTATCGTAGTACCTCCAAGTGGTCACCGGGGCTACTGCGATGGCCGCCTTAAACACCTCATTTCCAATCATCAAGGATAGCGAGGACATGTAGCCCCCGTAGGACCAGCCCCAAATTCCTATTCTAGCCGAATCTACAAAAGGCATCTTGGCCAAGTACTTAGCGCCCTCAATCTGATCGATGGTCTCAAGTTTGCCCAAGTTGGCATAGGTGGCATGCTTGAAGTCACGGCCTCGAGCACCCGTGCCGCGGTTGTCAATACTGGCCACCAAGTAGCCTTCTGCCGCCAAGTGCTGGTGCCAAAAGTCACGTGATCCACCCCAGGAGTTGAGTACGTTTTGCGATCCTGGACCTCCATACACATACATGAGCATAGGGTATTTTTTGTTGGGATCAAAATCAGCTGGCTTGATCAAGTACCCATTGAGTGTAGTGCCGTCTACCGTTGGGAAGGTGAAAAATTCTTTTTTGCCAAGTGCAAAAGTTGCCATCCTGTCTTTTAGGGACTGATTGTCTTCGAGCACTTTCAGGGTTTTTCCGCTCGCCTCGTTGAGTGTGACGGTCACCGGACTCTTAGCACTGGTATGGTAGGCGATAAAAAACTGATGGTCAGGGCTCATGTTGATGCTGTAGGTACCTGCAAGCGGACTTAGCATTTTCTTGCTTTTACCATCCAATTGAATTACATAGAGGTGTCGCTCCAAGGGAGATTTTTCGGTAGACAGGTAGTAGAGCTTTTTGCCCTTTTCATCCACTCCTACCAAGGAACTTACTTCCCAAGGGCCAGCAGTAAGCTGTCGAATCAGTGTGCCATCGAGCTGGTGGTGGTAAATGTGCTTAAATCCGTCCTTTTCGGAAGTACGGATAAAGGACTTGCCATCGCTGAGGTACTGCAGGTCGTCGTTGTAGTCCAAGTCCACATAAGTGTCGGAAGTTTCCGATAGCACGAGCTTACTTTCTCCAGTGCTCGCGTTGGCTTGCAGGAGGTCTAGCTGGTTCTGTAGCCGATTGAGGCGGATAAATGCCAGCTGATTTGGGTCTTGGGTCCAGTAAAGCCTGGGCAGGTACTGGTCTTTTTCAGTGCCTGCATCCATTTTCTGGATCTTTTTAGAGGAGAGGTCTACCACATGAATGCTTACAAATGCATTTTTCTCTCCTGCTTTGGGGTACTTAAACTTGTAGTCTTGCGGGTACAATGGTCCCCAGGTTTGAATGTTGAACTCAGCAACTTCGCTTTCGTCAAATCGGATAAAGGCAATTTTTTTGCCATCGGGGGACCATTTGAAGGCTTGGGCCATGGAAAATTCCTCCTCATAGACCCAGTCTGCAGACCCGTTGATGATGCGGTTGGTTTCTCCATCAAAGGTGAGCTGGATGACGCTGTTGGTGGCTAGATCGGTTACATAGAGGTTGTTGTCCTTGACAAAGGCAACTTGATTGTTGTCCGGTGAAAGGGTGGCATAGGAGATTTTCTCTCCCTGCATCAGCTGCTGCTTTTGCCCAGATGCGATATCGACCACATAAAAAATCCCTTTGGAAGAGCGGCGGTAGATCGACTCTACATTGGTAGCCACCAGTGCTTTTGATTCGTCAGTATTGAAACTATAGTCTGAAAAATCGATGCCCAATGCTTGTCCATCCAGAAGAACTCCAGCTTCTTCGCCAGTAGTTACTTTTATTTTAACTACTGCTGGAGCGCCATTGCGTTGGACCAAGGAACTGTAAAAGTTACCGTCTTTCATCCAATTGATGCCGTAGACGGACTTTTGGGCGAAGGTTCCTTTTTTGAAAACATCTTCTAAGCTTACTTTTTTTACCGCTTGTGCCTGAACAGAAATGCTAAGGGCGGTGATTGCACAGCAAAGCAGAACTCTTAATTGCCAATTCTTACTCATATTTTTTTATTTTTGGATACACATCAAGTGAATGGGATGGCCCAAAGATATAAAATGGCTCAGTGATTCTAAACCCTAGGAGTGTAAACAGAAATTAAGCTATTTCGTAGCGTAAATTTTTCCACTATGAAGAAGAAAATTGCCTTGGTCACCGGAGGCTTTACTGGTGAATCCGTCATCTCCCTGAAAAGTGCCGCCGTGGTTGAAAAGGCCATCGACCGAGCTCTTTATGAAGTCTTTACAATCTACATTTATCCAGGAGATTGGTACCATTTGACCGCTTCAGGTGAAAAAATCTCGGTAGACCTTAATGATTTCAGTTTGATGCTGGGGGCGGATAAAATCACCTTTGATGGGGTGTTTACCATATTGCATGGATCCCCAGGGGAGGATGGCAAGCTAGCGGGCTACTTCGATCTGCTCGGAATTCCCTACACCACTTGCGATCAGTTGACTTCTGCGATCACGATGAACAAGGGCTACACCAAGGCAATCGTGCAGACCATCCCCGAATTGCAGGTGGCTCGATCCATGCAACTATTTGAGTGGGATGCGGACGCAGTAGCTAAAATCCAAGAAGAGCTTCAATTGCCCTTATTTATCAAGCCCAACAATGGGGGTAGCTCCATCGGAATGAGCAAGGTGAATACCTGGGAAGAGCTGCCTGAAGCCTTAGGCAAGGCCTTTTCTGAGGACCCTCAGGTGCTTGTCGAGGAATTTGTCTCCGGAAGGGAGTTTTCAGTGGGGATATTTAAAGAAAAGGGACAGATTACCGTCTTGCCTGCCACGGAAATTGTCAGCAGTCGAGAGTTTTTTGATTACGAGTCCAAGTACGTACCTGGTGTGTGTGAGGAGATCACCCCTGGGCGAATGAATTCCGAGGAGGTAGCACGCGTGGATCGCATTTCAAAAAAGGTATATGCCGTGCTCAACTGCAAGGGGGCGGTCCGGATCGACTATTTTCTACAGGAAGATACAGGAGCATTTTATTTTATTGAGATCAACACCGTTCCTGGACAAACTGAGACTAGCTTAATTTCGCAGCAGGTGAGGGCAACGGGAATGGAATTACGCGATTTTTATACCCTACTGATTGAGGAGATGTTTGCAGTAGCTGCCAAGAAGTAAACACAAAAATTTTGCAAGATTTGCTTTTCATTTCTTCGGAAGGGGGTATTTTTTGCAATAAGTTCTATTTTTGTGAAATAAAGCGATTGCTAATGATTCAAAAATTATTTCCACTGGACAAAAACTACATCCTTCGGCAGGCCCAATCCGTGCTGGAAGAGGAGTTGTTGGATCAGATGGTGGTTGAATTAAAAGCGTCTTACACTCAACTGTACAACCCCCTGCAGTTGATGGACCACACTTATCGTTCGATTTTGGAGCGAAATGAATTTCCTCGCGAGCGAATTCGGGTGATCTACAGACAGCTTTGTGGCATCTATCGATTCCGGCATGGGGACAACCAGCTCGAACTTTTATTTGATGGACGCACGCATTTTGAAAAGTTCCAAGAAGACTGGACAGCCACCCTGCTATCCTATGTGCGGCTACTAGGTCAGCACGAACCCTACGTGAAGACCCTGCTTCGGATGACGGTATTGCACGATACCGAATCCCGTGCCGAATGGGCGGAGAACCATTGCAAGGCCTTTGTCAACCAGTTTTTTGACTTGAAAGTCATCAAAAGGCAAGGTGAACTTCGTCTGAAGGTCTCCTAAACTTGAAGTTGCTGCGCCTGAGAGTGCAGTGCTTAAAAATTAGGGCTTAGCAGGTACTTGCTGTAAAACTCATCTATTACTTTGACTGCTTCCGTAGCGGTATCGACCACACAAAACAGGTCCAGATCGGATTCACTGATGTAGTGCAGGTCGTCTTGCAGGAGTCTACTTTTGATCCAATCCACCAATCCGCTCCAGTAGTCTTTGCCAACCAATACGATCGGGAAACGACCAATCTTGTTGGTTTGGATAAGAGTAAGTGCTTCAAAAAACTCGTCTAGCGTACCAAAACCGCCAGGCAAGACGACAAAGCCTTGGGAGTAGCGGACAAACATCACTTTGCGAACGAAGAAGTAGTCAAAGTTGAGCAGCTTGTCTCGGTCGATGTAGACGTTGTTAAACTGTTCGAATGGGAGTTGGATGTTGAGTCCCACGGACTTTCCTCCTTCCGAGAAGGCGCCTTTATTACCGGCTTCCATGATGCCAGGGCCTCCACCCGTAATGACCCCATAGCCATGGCGTACGAGTTTGGCTGCGATTTCTTCGGCCACTTTGTAGTAGGCATGGTCTCTTGGAGTCCGGGCGGAACCAAAAATGGTGACACAAGGGCCTATTTTGGCAAGCTTATCAAAGCCCTCGACAAACTCAGACATCACCTTAAAAATGGCCCAGGAGTCAGCGCTTTTTATTTCATTCCAATCCCGTTCCTTAAAAGCATTTCGGATGCGTTCTTCGGAATTTTTATCTTCTAGTTCACTCATCTGGTCAGTTATTTTGGTTCAAGAATACGATTCTTGCTAGCTAAAGATCAAAAATTGCAAAAAATTCTCGTTAACTAGTTGATATACAACAGAAAAAAATCAATCCGCATTCAGCGTCAATTACCCAAAAGGCCTGCTAATTTTGTGGAATTACTAGATCTAGATGAATCTTCTTGAAAAGTCCCAAGCCGTTGAAGCCCTATTTGGGGAGTTGGAGGAGCAATCCAAGCAATTCCATGCAGAAGCGGGGATGGGCTGCATTTCAGGATGTGGCTTTTGCTGTTCCAAACCAGAAGTTCCTGCATCCGCCTTGGAATTTTTGCCATTAGCCTTCGATTTGTATGAAAAGGGGTTGGCTGAGGAGCTTGCTGCCCAACTTGCGGCAGAGAAATCCAAGGGGGTTTGTGTGGTATATCGAGCGCAATCAGCGGACTTGAGCAAGGGCTTTTGTGGAAATTACTTGAAAAGGGGCTTGATCTGCCGAGTTTTTGGCGCCTCAGCGCGGAAGAATACGAAGACCAACCAAAAGGAGCTCATTACCTGTAAGCTACTCAAATCGGAGCGGCCAGCAGCCTTTCAAGAAGTGAGTACCCGGATCAATACTGATCTGGATATTCCCTTGGCGCCAGCCTACTACACCCGACTCAAAGATATCGACGAGGTGCTTACGGCATTGCAGCCGGTAAATGAAGCGATTTTGTTGGCCTTGGAATTGGTCTTGCGCTATCGATTTTACGAGGAAGAGGATAAAGCGAGCTAAGCGGTTTTAGGCATCGCTTTTTTTAAGTATATTCGGTGATTCATAGGAGGACTTTCCCCACAACTAAACTTTCGGTATGGTGAATTTTACTGAGATTATTCAAACCATCAAATCCCTAGTTGAGACTAGAATTGAACTGGTCAAGTCAGACATACAAGACCAATTGGTGGGGATACTTTCTCGACTGATTTTACTGATCCTCATTGGGTCAATTGGGTTGGTTTCGGGCTTATTTCTTTCCTTATCCTTGGCTTTTTACATCAGCCAAGTGACCCAAAGCCCTTATCTTGGTTTCTTAGTAGTGGCTCTTTGCTATTTAGTCGTAGTGGTGTTTTTATACTTCACAAAAGATTCACAAGGGTTTCAACAGCAGTTTAACGCTTTTTTGAAGAAGTTTATTTTTAATTCACCTTCCCGAAAAAACTCCAATGAGCAAAGAACTTGAGCAAAAATCAGCAGCATTGGAGCAGGCCTTGGAAAAGCAATTGAGTAGCTTCAAAAAAGGATCTGAAGACTGGGTCAAAGTAGGTGCTGTAGTAGCAGTAGGCGCATTGGTTGTGTATGGACTCACGCAACTGAGCCATCGAAAAAAAGAAAAAAACACAGATAAAGCGATTGAGGTGTTGGAGCGGGAGGGCTTACTCAATCCAGAAATTAAGGAGCGGCTTACACAACCCAGAAGTTCCTCTCTTTGGACTAGCTTGGCTCAAAAAGTGCTCTTTTTGGGACTTGCACTCGCAAAGGATAAGCTGTACGAACAATTTTTTGCTGAACCCGAAAAGCCTGAGGAGAAAAACAACCTTTGAGGTTTTAAAAAACCTCGAAGGTTTCTATTCTAATAAAAACCTCGAAGGTTTTAATTCTAAAAAAGCAATGGATTTTTTTTAAACCTTCGAGGTCTTGGAGACCTCAAAGGTTGACGAACCTCGAATCTTTTTTAAACCTTCGAGGTCTTGGAGACCTCAAAGGTTTTAGGAGACCTCAAAGGTTTTTAGACATTAATCAGCGACTCTCGTCTGCGCATTTTGCCAGCAGGCACCCCATACATCATTTTGAAGCGGCGGCAGAAATAGGCTGTGTCCTTGTAGCCCACTTCCTTGCCTATGGTACGGATGGATTTTTTGGTGGTGCGAAGTAAATCTACCGCTGCCTCCAATCGCTGGTATTCGATGTAGTCCTGGGGATTGATCCCGGTGAGCATCTTGAAGTACTGACCTACATAATCCTCGGAAACGTTGGCGATTTTAGCAAGCACCTTGTTTGAGAGGTCCCCTCCAATATTACTTTTGATAAAGTTAAACAGGTCGATCAAGCGAGGATCCTTGAAGTAGGTCGCGTTGGTAGAGAGTTCTTCGGTGAAAAGTCTGTTTTTGAGAATGTGTCGCAATAGCTCAATGACCAGCACTTCAGTTAGGGACTTTAAACTACGCTCCTTGCCCACTCCAGTGTTTTCAATTTCTTTCATCAAGTCCTCCACCAAGGTGGTGATCCGGTCATTGAATCGGATGATAAAGGGAGGGATATCTAGAGAGTTGAAAAAGTTGACGACATCAAACACTTTGGATTCAAACTGGAACACAGAGATGCAGTCTTCTTCGGCAGATTTAATGTCTTTGTAGCTGATGCTTTGCAAGTGCTTTCTTTTGGACTCTGCAAATTGCTCCCCTGATACTTCTTGCTTGGAGGTTTTGGTACCAAAGGTGAGGTTTGTCTTTCGGTCTTTAGGAAGGAAAATCACCTCGCCCTCGTTCACCAGCTCTTGATCATCCCCAAATTTTATAGCTCCATGGTGGAGCAATACCAGCGTATTCTCGTTTTCCTGGTAATTTAAAACTGTAATTGGCTTTTCGATTTTATAGTTGCTGCCTTTCAAAAAGCGCACTTGCACCGACTCGATGACTTTATTGTAATACTCCATAGCCGAATAAAAATTTATTTCTAAAAATATGATTTTTCCAATTACAAAACTGCATTTTAGAATTAAAAAATTCCAATCTCTAAAAATAAGGGAGTAATTTTTGGTTTTTACTCCCTTGATAAAGATTTCTTGTGGACTATTTCAAGACCCCTCTAGATATTACGATGCGCTGTATTTCCGAGGTGCCTTCGTAGATCTGCGTGATTTTGGCATCCCGCATGAGGCGCTCCACATGGTATTCTTTGACATAGCCATAGCCACCATGTACCTGAACAGCCTCAATGGTTACGCTCATGGCAACTTCAGAGGCGTACAATTTGGCCATTGCCGAGGCCTGGGCATAGTCCTTCCCTTCGTCCTTGAGCCAGGCAGCTTTGAATACCAGCAGTCGAGCAGCTTCAATTTGAGTAGCCATATCGGCCAACTTGAATTGAATGGCTTGGTGCTGGCTGATCGGCTTGCCAAAGGTTTTTCGTTCCTTTGAGTAGGCTAATGCGAGTTCGTAAGCGCCAGAGGCGATGCCCAGCGCCTGGGCGGCGATTCCTATTCGGCCTCCATTGAGGGTTTCCATGGCAAAGGTGAATCCAAATCCTTCAGCGCCGATGCGATTAATAACAGGTACTTTCACATCTGTAAAAAGTAGGGAGTGCGTATCTGATCCGCGGATACCGAGCTTATCCTCCTTCTTACCAATTACAAATCCTTCCCAACCTTTTTCCACAATAAACACTGAAATTCCTTTGTGTCCCTTGCTGGCATCCGTTTGTGCGATGACCAGGTAGATGGAGGCAGAAGATCCGTTGGTGATCCAGTTTTTGGTCCCATTCAAAAGGTAGTAGTCGCCTTCGAGGGTAGCGGTAGTTTGCTGGGAGGTGGCATCCGAACCAGCTTCCGGTTCGGAAAGACAGAAGGCACCAAGCTGCTCTCCTGTGGCTAGCTTCCTGAGGTAGGTTTGTTTTTGTTCTTCCGAACCATATTTCTCTATCCCCCAGCATGCCAAGGAATTGTTGACAGACATGGATACGGATGCGGAGGCATCAATTTTGGAAAGCTCCTCCATCGCAATGACATAGGAAATGGTATCCATGCCTCCACCTCCGTAGGCGGGATCAACCATCATGCCCATGAAACCAAGGGCTCCCATCTTTTGGATTTGTTCGGTGGGGAATCGTGCTTCGGTATCTCGTTCGATTACTCCGGGGAGCAATTCAGTTTGGGCAAAATCTCTAGCGGCTTCTTGTACGGCGAGCTGCTCTTCGGTCAATTGAAAATTCATGGGATGGATTTGGGTTTAATTCTGGTCAAACTAAAGTAAAAAAGAAAAGGGACATGAGTCCCTTTTCGAAGTAGTGTGTGAGCTGTTAGTCTCTGTTTCCAAAGAAAACAAAGATGTAATAGGCAAGCGTTACCAAAGAGGCCATTGCGGCAACCAGGTAGGTTCTCGCTGCCCAGTTGAGCGCATCCTTGGACATGGCATACTCAGAAGGAGTGACCACATTTCGGTTTTGTACCCATGCCAGGGCTCTGTTGGAGGCGTCAAATTCTACCGGTAGCGTCACCAAAGTGAAGAGCGTCATGACGGAGTAGGAGCCTACTACCAAATATCCAATGAATTCGTAAGGTAGTCCCAATGCAAATCCACCAAACAAAGAAGCAATCAGAATAAAATTCAAGACTTTGCTCGAAATATTTTGGATAGGTACCATGGCAGAGCGCATGGTCAACCAGGAATAGGCAGTGGCGTGTTGTACTGCGTGGCCGCATTCGTGAGCAGATACAGCAGTAGCCGCGGCATTTCTTCCATAAAATACATCTGGAGAAAGGTTAACGCTCTTGTCTGCTGGGTTGTAGTGGTCCGTGAGCTGTCCCTCTACACAAGTCACACGCACATCATGAATGTTGTGGTCGGCAAGCATGAGCTTGGCGATTTCCTCCCCAGAAAGGTTGGCCTGAAGCGGCGTTTGGGAGTACAACTTAAATTTACTTTTCAATTTTCTGCTGACCACAAAACCGAGGATAGCAAATACAATGACGATAAGGATAATCATGTCTATTTAGTTTTAACTGGGTGTAACTACGAATTTAAGAAACGAAAGGTTTTTTCCAAGCGGGAATTTTTAGCATGAGGATCCAGCTAATTAGTCCCACTCCTAAAACCAAGAGCATTTGGGTGCCGTGAATGATGGCTGCAAATATTTTGCCATCGGCTTCAGGAACTCCAAACACCACTAAAATATAGGCGACCAAGGCGTGGAAAGTGCCAATTCCTCCTTGAACAGGGGCAATCATGCCAATAGTTCCCATAACCATCACGAGAAGTACCTGACTTCCCGACAAATTGGCAGCCGACTCAATCCCTTGAGAAACAGTGTAAAGGGTTAGGAAATAAATGATCCAGATGATTACAGAACTGATCCAAAAACCCATGGGATTTTTGAGGTGACCAATGGCGCGAACGCCAGAAAGTAGCTGCTTGAAGAATAGCTGAAATTTATTGACCAGGCCGTGGTTGCGGTATTTCCTGCCCAACAGGTACAGGAAAAGGAGGAAAACTGCAGATCCACCTACCAGGACTGGAAGCTTATCCAGCAGGGAGGAGGTGAGTGATGAGATATTGACGAGTTGCCCGGCTAAAGAAATAAATAATTCACTTTCGAGGAGAAAGGCGATAAAGATCGTTCCTGCCAAAAACAGGAGGTCCACACTCCGTTCGACGAGGACCGTGCCGATTGCCTGTCCGAGAGGAATGCCGTTGTTGCGCGTCAATACCGTGCATCGTGCCACTTCGCCTGCTCTTGGGATAAGTAAATTGACCAAGTATCCCACCATCACGGCATGGTAGGCTCTGTTGGAGCTGACAGGTGCTTGGTCGGCTTCATTGCGTATCAGCAGTGCCCAGCGCCAACCCCGAATCCAGTAGCCCAGCCAGGCGATGAATAGGGAGAGCAGGATCCAAAACCAGTTGCTCGATGCGAGCTGTGCTTGGAGTTGTGTGAACTCGATATCTCGGTACAAAAACCAAAAAATCCACAGGGCAACAGCCAGGGAGAGTGCCACTTGCAGGAGTTGTTTGATTTTGGGATACATCGTCAAATGAGTTGATTTTTATCGTCTGGAAATACCAGGATCGGCTGGTGAATTTTTGCTTCTTCTGGGCCCATGCCCGCGTAGGAGATGATGATCACTACATCCCCAACTGCTGCTTTTCTGGCTGCAGGACCATTGAGGCAGACCGTCCCAGATCCTCGCAGTCCTTTGATGACATAGGTTTCAAGGCGCTCCCCGTTGTTGACATTGACTACCTGTACTTTTTCATTCTCGAACAGCTGGGCGGCGTCCATCAGGTTTTCATCTAGGGTGATGGAACCTACATAATGCAATTCGGCCTGGGTGATTTTTACCCGGTGAATTTTTGATTTTAAGAGTTGGAGTTGCATGTGGTTTAGTTTTCGCCTGCCAAATTAGGCAATAATGGGCAAGTTATCGATCAGTCGCACCTGGCCAACAAAGGCAGCGATGCAGATGGATTGAGGTCCGTCCATTCTAAACGTATCAAAAATTTCAAATGTTTCGGGATGCAGCAGGGCGAAGTATTCCAATTGACAGTTTGCAGCAGTTGAAAAGGCCGATTTGGTATCGGCTAGAACACTGTTCCACGCTGCTCCTGCTAACAATCGTTCCTTTGCTTGACTGAGTTGATGGTACAAAAGCAGCGCTTGCTGGCGCTCCTCCGGATTGAGACGCATGTTTCGTGATGACATGGCCAGCCCATCTTTTTCTCGTCGCGTAGGCACCACTTCGATGCTGAGTCCAAAGGATAGATCCTGGACGAGGCGCTTGATGATGGCGACCTGCTGCAGGTCTTTTTGTCCAAAGAATGCGCGGGTCGGTTGGATCAGGTGAAATAGTTTGGCCACCACAAGCCCTACCCCATTGAAATGTCCTGGGCGAAACTCCCCTTCGAGTACCTGCTCTAGGCTTCCAAAATCAAAGCGCAAGTGGCTAGGCTGTGGGTAGAGGGAAGCCACGGTAGGCACAAAAACGAAATCTACTCCAGCGGATTCCAATAGTGCTAAATCTGCTTCAAGAGTTTGGGGGTACTTTTGAAAATCCTCACTGGAGTTGAACTGAGTAGGATTTACAAAAATGGAGACCACCGTGAAATCCATGGATTCGATGCTTTTGGCCACTAGATCCAAATGCCCTTGGTGCAGTGCTCCCATGGTAGGAACAAAGCCAAGTTGTTTGTTCTCCTTAAAAATCGCAGTCCAAATGGGCTTCCAATCGGCTTCGGTACGGATTACCTTCATGGCAAGAGAATTTTCGGCTAAATAGGGGCAAAACTAGATTAATATCCACAAATCCAATGCTTTTAGGCTTTTTTTATTTACCTTTGTGCCCGTTGTTTATCACGATACTAAAATCCCCATAGCATGTCCAAACTGCGTATTCTCTACGTTGCTAGTGAAATCAACCCCTTCTTAGAAACTTCCAAAGTAGCTAGCTTCTTACGAGCACTTCCGCAAGCCATGCAGGAGCGTGGAATGGAGATTCGTATTTTGGTGCCTCGGTTTGGGTTGATCAACGAACGAAAGAACAGGCTGCATGAGGTAGTTCGTCTATCTGGGATCAACATTGCGGTAGGTGAAGAAGAAAAGCCCTTGATCATCAAAGTAGCTTCGATTCCCAATGCCAAACTGCAGGTGTACTTCATTGACAACGAGGATTATTTTCAGCGCAAGTATGTGTTTCACGACAAGCAGCAGCGTTTTTACGACGACAACGACGAGCGTGCCATCTTCTTTTGCAAGGGCGTGATTGAAACCGTAAAAAAATTGGGCTGGGCGCCAGACATTGTGCATTGCAACGATTGGATGACCTCGCTCATCCCGATGTACTTAAAGACCACCTACAAAAACGAGCCTTTATTTAAGGAGACGAAATCGGTATTTGGAATCTATTCAGAAGGGTTTACACACACTTTTGGAGACGATTTGTTAAACAAGGTTAAGATGGTAGATATCGATGATACTATTTTAGCACCTTTGAGGAGCAAAGATTTTTCAGGCTTCATCAAAATGGGCATGGAATATGCCGACCAAGTGGTGCAAGGATCCGAAATTTCTGCTGAGTTGAACCAACTTATCCAGGATTTCTCAAAAAATAAGAAATTTGAAATCAGTTTTGAAGAAGAGCAGCAAGCTCATGAAGAGTTGTATGGAATGTACACCAGCCTTGCGGGCTAAATTTTCCGTTTTCGCATTTTTTTCGGCTTTGATCTTGGGAGGATGTAGTGATCCTGCCACGTTAGGCCTTGAACTTGCTCCTGAAAACAATCAGATTGGAGTATTCTACAAAGAAATTCCCCTGAAGGCTCAGGTAGTGCTCCTTGATTCCTTCAATACCACCAACGCAGGTATTCTAATCGTCGGAGATGAGGAGGATACGTACTTTGGGAAGACCAGAAGTACGGCTTTCACCCGTTTGTACATTGAGCAAGGTTCAGAGCGTCCTAAATCAGAAGCAATTCTGGATTCCGTGTTTTTTAACTTTTCTACGGTAAGTGTCAATGGAACTGACCTAGACAAGAAGAAGAAATATGCGGTTCACCTGCTAGCAAAGCCCTTGGAAGACACCTTGTATTACAATTTCAGCAAGCTGCCCTATCAGCCTAATCCAATTGCTGAGCTCGAAATAGCCTATAAAACGGCCAAAGACACGCTCCTTAAGGCTCCCCTTAATGCAGTACTTGCAGGTGAGATTTTTGCCAAACTCAAACGTGGGAATGAGTTTGACAACTTATTTAACTTTAGAAAATACCTGCCTGGCGTGGCGATTGTACCTCGAGCGGGAGATAATACGACCTCGGGATTCTCACTTGGAGGCAATACTGGAATAACCTTTCATTATCACAATACAGGAGATACGACAAAATTGACCTACAAAATCACCACCTTTTCTTCCCGCAGCTTCAATGGTGTCGAGTCAGATCGTCGCGGCACGCCTACAGCCGTGGTGACAGACTATCTGAAGTCTTACTCCACTGGTGCTATTGTTGGGATGAAATCAGGGTTGGGTCTCGCGATCCGTTTGGACACGAGTCCTTTGGACGCTTTTCTAGATACGATTAAAGGGGTGGTTTTCAATCAAGTTACCCTTCAAATGGGACCAATTGAAGATCAGTATGAGGGGCAAAAACCAATCTCTGGAATGGTCATGAAGTTTATCGATTCCAAAAACCAAGTGCTTTTGAGTTCCATCAACCAAGCAGAGTTACACGTACAGGGAGATGGACAAGTTCAGGTTATTGAAGATGAAAAAGGGAATAAAGTACCCAACAATTCCTTTCTTTCTTCTGCCCTTATCAATTACGAGACTATATCAAAATTGCAGCGAGCAGGAATCAGTTCGTACATGAACTCCTTGTACAAAAAGGAATTGCAACGCAAAGATTTGTTGCTCTATGCCATTACGCCCAACACTGGGGATGATTTCAAACGCTCCTTGCGTCAATTTAAAGTCAATAAAGACAAGGTGGTCATGACTGTGATCTACTCCAAAACCAAATAGGGCAAATTTTAAGGAAGTGTCCTGCAATCCCCTTTTGATTTTTTAAAAGGGGATTGTTTTTTTTGGCACAATTCCTGTTTCTTTGTCATACAACTACCAACTTTTATAAATTTTTAGTTATGTGCGGAATTGTCGCTTACGTGGGGCATCAGGATGCTCTTCCCATTATTATTAAGGGCCTTAAAAGATTAGAATATAGAGGATATGATTCGGCAGGCGTGGCCCTGCTCGATCAACGAGGACTGAGTATCTACAAAAAGAAAGGAAAGGTAGCCGAACTAGAGAAGTTCCTCGAAGAAACCGGCGATATCCAGGCCAAAGTTGGAATTGGTCATACCCGATGGGCGACCCATGGTGAGCCCAACGACGTGAATGCGCATCCACATTATTCCGCCTCCGAGCGCTTTGCGATGATCCACAACGGCATTATTGAAAACTATGAGGTGCTCAAAAAAGACCTACTCCAGAAAGGCTACACCTTTCAAAGCGAGACCGACACGGAGGTCTTTGTCAAGTTTATCGAAGACATCTACCAGCACAACGGCTGTTCCCTGGAAGAAGCCCTTCGATTGGCACTACACAAGGTGGTAGGGGCCTATGCGATTGTGTTGATTAACTTGGAGGAGCCGAACACGCTCATTGCGGCGCGAAAAGGATCGCCATTGGTGATTGGAGTGGGGGAAGGGGAATATTTCTTTGCTTCCGATGCTACGCCAATCATTGAATATACCAATAAGGTGGTGTACCTGGACGATTACGAAATCGCCGTGGTACGGAATGGGGAGCTACAAATTAAGTCCATTGAAAACGTCGCAACCAACCCCTACATCACCCAGTTGGAGATGGAGTTGGAGGCGATTGAAAAGGGAGGCTACGAGCACTTCATGCTCAAGGAGATTTTTGAGCAGCCCAAGTCCATTTCCGATTGCTTGAGAGGAAGATTAGACGCTAAGTCAGGTAGACTGGTGCTTGGCGGTTTGCGGGAGTACATGAACAAGTTTCAGAATGCTGAGCGTATCATCATCACCGCCTGCGGCACCTCTTGGCATGCCGGCTTGGTGGCCGAGTACTTATTTGAAGAGTTTGCGCGTATCCCGGTGGAGGTGGAATATGCCTCTGAGTTTCGCTACCGCAACCCAGTCGTCAACGAAAAAGATTTTGTAATTGCCATCTCCCAATCTGGCGAGACTGCAGATACGCTTGCTGCCATTGAATTGGCCAAGTCCCGAGGAGCCACCATTTTTGGGGTGTGTAATGTGGTGGGATCTTCCATTCCGCGTACCACCCATGCTGGATCCTATACCCACGCCGGTCCAGAGATCGGGGTGGCCTCTACAAAGGCCTTTACGGCACAAATTTCCGTCTTGGCGATGATGGCCTTAAAGTTGGGCTACCAGCGCGGGACGCTTCCAGAAAGCACCTACATCCAATTGCTCCACGAGCTAGCTGCCATCCCTGCCAAGGTAGAAAAGGCACTGCAAACCAATGCTTTGGTAGAGCAGATTGCCAAGGAGTACAAGGACGCACGCAACATGCTGTATTTGGGTAGAGGTTACAATTTCCCTGTGGCCTTGGAAGGCGCGTTGAAGTTGAAGGAGATCTCCTACATCCATGCCGAAGGCTATCCTGCAGCAGAGATGAAGCACGGCCCGATTGCCTTGATTGACGAGGAGATGCCGGTGATCTTTATTGCGACGCAAGACAGTTCCTACGAAAAAGTGGTGAGCAACATCCAAGAAGTGAAGGCCCGCAAGGGAAAGATTGTAGCGGTAGTAACGGAGGGAGATACCCAGGTGAAGGCGCTTGCAGATCACGTGATCGAGGTACCACTTACGCACGAGGCCTTTACGCCCTTGCTTTCTGTGGTGCCACTTCAGCTTTTCTCCTACCACATCGCGGTAATGCGTGGCTGTAATGTGGATCAACCGCGAAATTTGGCCAAGTCGGTTACGGTGGAGTAATCCCAAAGTTTCACTTTGGCTTGTACGTTTTCGTTCCGATTTTGATGGGGTTACGATGACTTGGGTCGACTGTGTTCGACTCTCGTTTACTTCTTTTTATGACAAGTTCTAAAGATGTTCTACCAGCGGCTTCATTAACTCTGGATTGAAGTGCTGTTGTAAAGAGCTTGGAATCTTTATTTCTACTAGGGATGAATCTGTTCGTGAGATGCCATTTTCAGGATTAATTTTCTTTAGCAATTGCTACAATTTTTTTATTTATCCCTGACCAAATAGGGTTACCAACTCGGGTTGAAAAATCTTGAATTTAATTTTCAAAATCTCAATGGTGAGAACTTGAATTTTTTTTTATACTTTTCTTCAAAATTGCAACCCCATGAAAACCAAGCTCTCAGAATCTGAAATTGCTCCTCTTCAGTCAATAGAAGAATGGGAGGATGACCTACTGGTGAGGTATCCTGAACCAAAAGACAAGCAATCTAAAGCTAAGGATGATTACCGGAATTACCATGATTCTGAGAAAGTGGATACTGTGAGACAGTTTTATAAACTTAATCACACCTACCAGACCTATGATTTTGTTCTGGAGAAGGAAAGGGAATTTTTGAAGTTTGAAAAAAAAGAAATGCCGTTTTGGGAAGCGGTTGATTACCTCAATACCCTGATCGATGATTCAGATCCGGACACCAATTTGGATCAGTTGCAGCATTTGCTTCAGACTTCAGAAGCCATTCGCGCAGATGGACATCCCGATTGGTTTGTGCTTACAGGATTTATCCATGATTTGGGCAAAGTCTTGTGCTTGTTTGGCGAGCCTCAATGGGCAGTGGTAGGTGATACTTTTCCTGTTGGATGTAGACACTCGGATGCTATTGTTTATTCGGAGTTTTTCGATGCAAACCCGGATTCAAAAGACGATCGCTACAATACCAAATACGGTGTGTATACGCATCAGTGTGGTTTGGATCAGGTCAAAATATCCTGGGGCCATGATGAATATTTATATCAGATGTTCAAAGACTACCTACCGGAACCTGCGCTTTATATGATTCGGTATCATTCTTTTTATTCGCAGCACAGGGAAAATGCATACGATCACTTGCTAAATGAGCACGACAGAGAGATGTTCAAATGGGTAGATAAATTCAATCCTTACGACTTGTATTCCAAAGTGCCGGTGCCGCCGGATTCCAAGGCTTTGAGACCTTATTATGAGGAATTGGTTGCCAAATATCTCCCAGCAACACTGAGATTTTAAAGCAAAATTTAACAAAAAAAGGGGACGTTTCGATATCCCCTTTTTCATTTTAGGGCGTTTCATTTTCTCATTTTAACCCAAAATACACTTCATGCTGACTGTCATTTCCTTTGTTGGATTCACGCTATTTGTTGCATTTTTCTCTTGGTATAAGTTGAGAAATGAAAACCTCCGCACCAAGGATGGGTATTTTTTGGGCGGTAGGACCTTGACAGGTGGAGTGATTGCAGGATCCATGATTCTGACCAATATTTCGACAGAGCACCTGATCGGAATGAACGGTTCGGCTTACAAAAATGGCATGATCATCATTGCCTGGGAAGTTACTTCCGCAATCGCTTTGGTGATTGCCGCGTTGTACTTTTTACCGATTTACCTGAGGCTAGGTTTATCAACGATTCCTCAATATCTGGAAATTCGATTTGATGCAATGACAAAAACCACCGTCTCAATTTTGCTAATGCTTTCTTTCGTGGTTACGCTATTACCTATCGTGCTTTACACCGGAGCAATCAATCTGGAGAGTCTATTCACTATTTCTGAGGTTTTTCAAATTAGTAAATCAGAAGGAATTTGGTTGACGGTAATTACAATCGGGGTTATAGGTTCTGTTTATGCCATTTTTGGAGGATTAAAAGCTGTTGCATTTTCTGATGCTATCAATGCCATCGGGTTAATGATTGGAGGGCTAATGGTCCCGGTTTTTGCCCTTTGGGAAATTGGCAGCGGAAATCTGATCGCCGGTTTTAGTAAGGTATATGCAACCATACCCGAAAAATTCAATGTCATTGGTGCTGAGGATTCAGTTATGCCCTTTAGTACACTTTTCACTGGATTGATGATCAACCAAATATATTTCTGGGGGATGAATCAGACGATTATTCAGCGTGCCCTTGGGGCAAAGAATATGGCTGAGGCCCAAAAAGGGCTCTTATTCACGGGGATATTCAAGATATTGATTCCTTTAATTATCGTTCTTCCGGGGATTATTGCTTTTTACTTTTATGGGGAACACTACTTTGGAGATCAGGATTATATTTATCCTGTTTTGGTCAAAAAAGTTCTCCCTTTAAGCCTGATTGGCTTTTTTGCTGCTGTAGTTTTGGGTGCAGTTCTCAGTACATTCAATTCAGTTTTGAATTCTGCAGCTACCATTTTCAGCTTGGATCTTTACAAAAAAATCATTCAGCCTTCTGCCTCTGATCAACTTCTCGTTAGAGTGGGTAAAATTAGTTCCTTGATCATGGCAGTTTTGGCGATTTTGATCGCCCCAATGGTTGCCAATGCTCCTGACGGGCTGTATCAGTTGATGCAGCAACTCAACGGAATTTTTTTCATTCCCATCGCTTCGATTCTTATTGCTGGCTTCTTTATACCCAAAATCTCAGCAATGGGTGCCAAAGTTGGTTTGGTAACAGGATTTTCTTTTTACCTACTGACAACGTTTCTGATGGAAGTAAATCTCCATTTCATCCATATTTGGGGCATAGAGTTTTTACTCAATCTCTGCGTGATGTATTTGGTTAGTTTGAAGTTTCCAGCAAAAGTTCCGCTTATGCATCCCCCAGGACCTCTGAATCTTCAGGAATGGAAATATACAAAGTCACTCTCTGCGGTGCTTTGCCTAGTGACTTTATTGATTTATTTCTTTTTGGGGAGGTAAAAAATCAGCAGGTGAAATGTTGAAGTTCATTGGCGGAATATTAATCAGGGGCCAACAGGACGCTATAATGGGTGGGATATGGAAATATTTCTAGGTACTCAATTACACTGGGATTGGTGACTCCCTACGGAAATACTTTTTAATCGAGTGCTGCAACAAATAAATGGCACTTATTACTTGAACTTACAATCCAATTTATTAATTTTCCATTTGTATGGAAAATATTTCAACAATACAACTGCGTACTAATTTCAAATCCGATACAAATTTAGTTTCTCGGATACTTGAACTTACCAATAAAAGTTACGTAACCAATACCCAACTTATTGAGCGTGAAATTGAACATAACAGTGATATCTATATCATTACTAATGATCAGGAAGAATTACTGGCATTTTTTATGGTTAATTTCGAGCAGGTTATTGGGATTGATAGCTATTATTTAGGTTTGAGTGCATGCAGGGATGATCTAAAAGGGAATGGCCTTGGTAAATCATTGTATTTGGATTTTTTGAAAAATTGCAGGGAAAAAGAGATTCAGGCTCAAAAAAAATTCTTGCTGTGGTGGACAACTGCAACACCCATAGTTTATTACTGGTTTAATAAATATGTTTCAAATGTTCAACCTGATATGAATGGAAATTTTGATGCATACGGTAGAAATATTGTTGAATCCATTATTAAAGAAAAGTTTCCTGAACTTGAGATTGACGAACGACATCCTTTTATTTTACGTTCGGTAGCCGAAAATACAGTGTATTCATTCAATGAACAGCAGCGATTAATTCAGGCCACAGAAAACCTGGGTATGGATGTATTTCAACGATTTAATCTTAGGGAAGAGAATGCAGACCGATTTCTGATGTTTGGTTATGCACCTGACTGATTGTAATCAATAAATATAGCAAGAGCGTAAGCATCGATTAATAATCTGCCATAAGCCGGGTCCATTTCAACTAAATATGGATTAGCTGTTGAAGTTTTCGATGAACCCATTACTTTGTCACTTTTAGATCCAGACGTTTGGATTGCCTGATTAAATAAGTAGGTACATTGTAAAGATGTTAATTTGTACTTTTCTTTAAGGTCTTCTAGAATCGTATCTTTACTACTGCGATCATCATTATCCAATAATTGTGATGCTTTAGAATGCAGATTTTTGATTTTACTTGTATGAAAGGCGTTTAGCGTCGTACCATCATTTGCAATTTTGTAATATGCAATCAGGCAGGCTTCCCTCAAAGCTGGATCAACAAGTGTAAAATCTTTCATTAAAAATTCCTTCAGCTTTTTCCCTTTACTCTCAGAATAAACTGAAACAAACTTTTGAAGTTTACTAATTTTCTGATCAAATGGTGCCGGCTCAAAAATAGGAATTAGCCTGGTTTTTAATTCCTCATTTAGCGTATTGTCCAGTAGTTCAAGTGCAAAGAGCCGGTTTTCGATATCCTGGGTATCATCATTTGTAATTATATCATAAATTACCTGAATTGCAGATGGATCATATAAGACTTTGAGTAATTCAAACAAAACCTTAACCAACATACTATTGTATGACTTTAGTTGTGATTGCAATTCAGGGTCATCAATTTTTTGAAGATCAAACTGTGCAGACATAACTAAAATCAATTCGTTACTGTAATATCCGCAGAGATTTTCAAAGTAAAACAACTCTGATATTTCAGTTTTCGTGGCGCTTGCATTGTAAGCTTTCAATAATTCATATCTTAATTGTAGATCTGAAATCTCTGAAAATTCCTTTACTAATTTTAGTGGAAACTTCTTCCCTCGACCGCTGAAATAATAAATAACCAATAGTCTGTGGAAGAAATTATCGGTTGCGTAATAAGAAGATATAATCTTTGGATTCAGATGATCATTATCAACTGAGTCAATATGACTTAAAATTCTTGGCGAATAGTGTATTAATTGACTTATACCGCCTTTAATTTTAAATTCAGCGATTGAAGAGAGGGCTTTATTTAAGGCTACAATTACGGGGTCATTATTTTCTGTTGGAATTAGTTTAAGCGCCTCTTTTGAACTTTTGAAATCGTTTTCTTTTCTTTTGTGAGATTTATTAGATCTGATTTCGGTCAGGTAACTCCATATTTTTTCTTTGTAGTTGGCGTGAAGTTTAAGACTTAATAATGTCCAGATTATAAATAGAATAAAGCATACTCCTGAGATAATTCCCAGAAAAAATTGAGGCTCAGATGCCGAAAAAAGACCTGAAAACAAAAGGAGTAGCAGACCTGAAACAACAGTAGCAACCTGATTTAAAACGCCTTCAATTGTTGCTTCAATCCTTAATCGATCTGGACCTGTAACCTGGTATAAAACCTTAATTGCAGGTGTGGAAATAGCTTTTCTGATAACTCTCTCTCCAAATTTTGCTAAGAAAATAAATGATAACATAAATATAGGTTCACCCTGAAACAGCAAGCTTCCAAATAGTGAAAATACAAAGCAAGATGTTAATAAAACAGGAAGTAAAAGGATTGAAAACTTTATCCCTTTTGAGCTTAAAATACGACCTGAAATAAAAGAAAGAATTAATTCTCCAATCTTTATAAAACTAAAGAAAAAACCAACAATAGCTGCAATTTCAATTCCACTGTATGCCGACATAAATCTCACAGAGACTAGGTAGGAATAGTCAACAAAATAAATTGCAGAAACCGAAAATACAGTGACTATTGCGATAAGCAAATAAAACTTATCATTGCTAAAGAAAGATAAATTAAGCTTTCTCAGTGTTGTTTTTACTATATTAATATGGCTCAGTTTTTCATTATTATCCTTTGAAAGCCTATAAATTGGTATTAAAGCAGTAATAATAAAGGCTGAAGAAAGAATCAACAAATAATTTTGATTTCCTATTAATTTACTAATCAGTGGTGCTGTCAAATAGCCTATAATTGAAGCAATAATTTCTCCAGTACCAACAAGTGCCAATAAGCGCTTACTTTGAGCCATATTGTAAAGTTGGGCACAGATTCCAGAAAAACTCAACCCAAATATGATGATAAAGGGCGCATAAAAAAGAAAACCCAGATAGGCTATGTAAACAGCATAATTCTTATCTTCTCCTAAATAGTTAAATGCAAGAAAAATAAGTGCAGCAATTACAAAGAAAGCAATTATACTTTCTCTGTAACTATTAATAATTCCTCTTTTCTGCTGTCTATGCTGGTATAATTTGATTAAAAGTAAACCTCCGAGTCCTGAAATAATATACGCATAGGGCAAGTTAGATACACTTGTTTTTTGAATCAGAAAAGAATTGACCGCAACAAAATAGTACGAAAGTCCGATACCAGAAATAAGTGACAGAAGAAAAAGCGATCTGAAAGATTTTTGTTCTTCCGGCCGCAGGTTTATCACTCCAGATAATCCTTTGATTAGGGCCATAATTACTTAGCTAAATTTGCTATAATTCGTACTGTCATTGTTCTTCCCGGTTGTGGTATTCTAGAACTCTGAACACCACTAGCGGCTCTTACCCCTGGAGTAACATATTCCAGATCTAATAAATTATTTGTTATAATCTGGAACATGATTGATTTATTAATATTATAGCTTACGGCTGAATTTATCATTGTGTAGCTGGGTGTTTTACTAAAAGGACTTCCATTTACAGATGTTTTCGCTCCTGTTGGTTTATCACCAACAAAATTTGCCCTTAGATTCAGGTTCAATTTGTCTTTGATGAATTTGGCGTTTACACCTGCATTAACAGAAAAATTAGAAATGTCCCCTATTCTTACTTCTTCGGTTCCGCTTGTGCCCGTTGAAATTCTTGTTGGATCCATCATTGTAAAATTAGCAAATAAGGATACTTTGTCTAAAATTTTGGTTTCACCGACGAATTGAACTCCCTGAATCTTTGATTGGCCAATTGCACGGAATTGTGTTGTTCTGGTACCCAAAGTATCAATATTTACAGTTCCGAGTGTATTACTGTAGGATGCATTAAAATAGGCAATCTCCAAGAACGTATTGTTGGATGGTTTAAAACGAGCAGAAGCTTCCAAATTTTTAACTCGCTCAGGTTCCAACAATGGATTGTTAACCAATCTTGCGGAGGAAGTAGAAAACTTGTTATAGACTGAAGCATCAAGGAATGCTTCAGAATAAACTGTTTTAAAAATGAACTTGCCAGGATAGTATACAACAGATAATCTGGGATTGAATACGGTGCCATATCCGTAAATGCTATTGATTTTGTTATTGTCCATTCTTCCAGCTGCACTGATATTTAGCTTCTTAGCCCTATCCTGATAACTTAATTGACCGTAGACACTTATATCCAAAACCGAATAATAATTTCCACCTTTTATTCCATTAACAGTGACTCCGTTTGTTATAGGATCTTCGACTGTTGAGTTAACATAATCACCCTGTGCAAGCGCATTTCTTAATTCAACTCCCAGATTAAAGTCCATTTTCTCGTTGATAACATAGTTCATTTTGGATTCAGACC
This sequence comes from Bacteroidia bacterium, assembly GCA_964202605.1. Classification (GTDB taxonomy): domain Bacteria; phylum Bacteroidota; class Bacteroidia; order Cytophagales; family Cyclobacteriaceae; genus Algoriphagus. Next base: position 116,472 of record CAXNJN010000001.1, read on the forward strand.
TGAACTGCTTGGATTGTTGTGAGAAATAGGTAGGAAGATAAAATGGATTCCTACCCTTTAAAAAATCCTGAAAAGGAATCCCTGCATTTGCAAATCCAAAAAACCTGGTTATGACAGACTCTTTTCCAAAATCACTGGTACGGAAATATGTAAAATTAGAAAATGAAATTCTTTCAGATAAACTCTTATCATATTTAAGATAATAATATTGTTGACGAACCTCCCAGTGTGCAAGTTCTTTACTTACTGCATAATATTTATCGATATAAATTGGCGCTACTCCTTCTGACCATTTTTGGTATTCCATTCCAAATTTAAAATCACCTACACGAAGCTTGGATGAGAAATAATAGTTGTTAGCTTCATCAGAATATTGTGTTCCAATTCCATTATATCCTTTCTTATAATTGGCTTGATCTAAGGAATCGGCTCTGCTTATCGCGGCTGCTGTGGGTAGTATTTTAGTACGGTCGGCATTGACTGTGAAATATTTTCTGCCGGGATCACTTGCCAAATAAGCCGCTTCTTTTGCTGCAGTATAATCTTGTGTTAGGACATTTTGATAACGATTTGGCCCAAATTCATCTGCAGACCATTTACTATCCCAGTCTGGGTAGGATGAAAGATCATGTTCATCTGACTGATAAACTCTACCCGTTACTGCAAAGAACATATCCCTTCCCGCTCCTGAAACTGTTAGGTCTCCAAACCTTGTATTTAATGAACCCAGTCCGCCATGACCGTTTACTGCAAGTCTAGACGTTTTTTCAATTGAATTTAACGCCTTTTCCTGCTTGAAGTAATCTTCTTCATTTTTTGTTATGATGTTCACTACCCCAAGAAATGCGTTTGCACCATATATTGTGGAAGCTGGACCATAAATTATCTCAACTCTTTTGATATTGCTTAGGGCGTATTGCCGACTGATAAAAGCAGAATTTGACCATATTTCATTATTCTCCACTCCATCTACAAGTAATAAAGTACGATCGGTATTTGCAGCTGTCCGGTACCCCCTTTGATAGATATTAGAATAGGTTAAGCCCGAATTCCTGGAAATGTCGAAGCCAGGAAGATCATGAAATAGCTGTTCAAGATCCATATAACCTCGATTCAGGATATCTTCATAGGTTATAATCTGAATTGTTGCAGGGGCAAGTTCAATGCTTTCTGCTTTTTTAGATACAGATGAAGTTAACTGAGCACGTAACTGTTGCCTGAGAAATAATACCTGAAGTCGGAATCGATCCGGATCCCTTGTATCTGCTTCGAAATTGTCTTTCAAAAGTAATAGCCGCTCAATACTTTGATCTGCCTGTTCAACAGAATCTAAAGCAAGATAAGACATTGACAATAAACGATATGCTTGAACTTTTTCACTAAAATTAAATCCCTTTCCAGAAACACAGGAATTTAGTTTGTCTATGCTTTCATAAAATTTTCCAATATTATACTGGCCTTCAGCATCATTTAATGTATTCAAACCACATTCCTGAGCTTGAGCCTTGCTGATAATTAAAACAAAAATTATCAAAAACAGCTTAAAACGTAATTTTATAATCATAATTAGTTTTTATCAGAGGTTAGGGAATTAAAAATACCAGCCATTGAGGTATGCCATCCAATTATTCGTTTATCTTCACTTGCCGTGTAGAGAAATTTTCCATCAGGTGTGTAAATTAAGCTATAAACCCACTTACTGTGACCCCTGAGTGTAAGGATATCTTCTGTATTTTTTGAGGCCATAATTGCACTTACATCCATGAGCTTAATCGTTTGGTCGCTGCTTGCAGATGCAAGCTGAAGGTTCCCATTTACTAAATTAAATTTAAGGTCATTTACTGAAGATGCATGCGGAGTAAAACTTATTGCTGCCTTATTGGAATTAAGGTCACGTAGGTAGATTCCACCATCATAAGTACCCGCTGCCAAGAAATTACCATCCGGACTAATTGCTATGCTCGCAATTTTGGAATTCAAACTAATTACGGTTTCAGGGTTTTGAGGAATATTATCTGAACTAGTGTAAACCGATGCTTTATTACCTTCTACCAAATATAAATTGCCATTGCGACGGTAGGTCATTGTTGAAAATATTCCTTTCGCATAGTTGATTTGTTTTACAGTGGCACCAATGCTGTAAATACCTAATCCTAAATTAGTTAGTATCGCAAATTCAGTATTATTCTTAAAAAGAGTCAATTTGCCGATTCCTTCAAATGTGATACGGGATATTTCTTTGATTGAATTTGTACTAGAAGAGATATCCAAAAGAATTCCAATACCTGCTGATGTGACCACAAGCGCTTTACTTCCATCAGGAGATGTGACTACAGAACGTGCTTCAGCCTTGAGATTATAAGATGAAATAGGTTCAATTATGCCACGATCAGCTTTTAATAAGTAAAGCATCCCTGATTCATCAATTGAAATCAGTTGGTTGTTGGATGGATTCTGAGCGATGCATCTAACAGCAAATTTATGAGCAGAAAATTGATTTTTATTTTGAATAGCACTTATCCAGTTAAAATGTAAAGCATTATAAATATCGCTATTCTGGATCGGTCCGGTATTCACTGTATTTAGCTTGTAAGCATTGATGACATTATTTTTACTTTCTTCTAGTTTATTATCATTTAATAACATCATAGCCTCATAAGCAAGGTTTCTTGCTTGTGCAATGTCTTTTAACCTGGAGGATATTTGCGTCTGTTCTTTTGCAATCTTTTCATTACTGACAGCTAGTTCAGTTTGGGTTTCAGCAATACCTTGCTGCTGTCTGGCAAAATCTGCATTCTTTTCTGCTATAACCTTTTGACCTTCTGCATACGTCTTTTGTTGCTCTGCAATAAGTTTTTGCAATAAGGCATTGCTCTCGCTTATTTTGGCTTTCTCCTGTTCAGTTATCGCTATTTCAGCACTCTCTTCAGCTTCCGCCTGACTTTTTTCTGCAATAATTTTCTGATCTTCAGCCAACATTCTCTGTTTTTTTGCCTCTGCACTTTCCTTCTCAGCTAATTCAGTTTGTTTAGTTGCTATATTTCTTAATTGGAAAGAATATACCGCCAATAGAAAAGCGGCAAATGCAATTATCGAGATGATAGTTGTAATTCTTCTTGCTTTTTTAAGACGGTCCTTCTGCCGTCTTTCTTTAAAGAGCATTTCTTTCTCACTCTGCTCTTTGCTGTGCTCAAGGTAAAGAATGGACTTATCAAACAGATCATTATATCGGGATGCCCAAACAGCGTTTGCAGAATTTTCCTTCTTCCAATTCCATGCAACCTGTAATTCAGGGTCTCTTAATAATCCACCTTTCCCAGCTTCATATAATTCTGCAGCTTCGCACAAGCGAAGATAAGTTGAAGCTGATTGGTTTTCTACCTCTATCCAAAGTATCAAGCGTTCCCAAACGCGCATAATACTTTCGTGGGAGATATCAATAATTGAATCTTCCGTTAGTGTAACCTCAACTGGTGGCATTAAAAATCCTCTGCCTTTTTTCCTGAAAATTTCGATAACCTGTATTACCTGTTCAGGTTTAGCATTTGAGAGCATACAAAGTTCAGATAGCTGACTTGGACGTCTCACCCCTCTTGAATCTGTTCCGCGCTCTGTGAGTGCTCTGAAAATTGATTCACAAATTTGTTTTAGCTCGGGCGTTCCTAATTCGGCATAGGCTTCTTCAGCATGCTGAGACAAGGCATGCTCCATGGTGCCTATCTCAAAGTAATCATTAAGATCGATTTCCTTTTCTGAATATTGTTCAGGGTTATCTTTTTTAAATGCATTCCAAGTTCGCATTAGAGCATGCTGTAGGATTGGCAACTGATCCGGATTATCTCCAACATCATTAAGCAATTGGTTCAATAATCTTGGACTTATTCTTGCACCACCAACTCCTACAGGTCCAACAATTGCATCCCTTCTTTCTTCACGTGTCATTCTTGGGACAAGATATTGTCCCTCATTTATAGCTTCTGGAAGGCCTCTAAATTCTGTGCAATCACCCAGAAAGTCTGAACGCATGGTAAAAACCACATATATTGGTAATTCCTTCTGTTCTGTCGCTTTTAAAAGGAGATTAATAAAGGCTACCGAATCTCTTTTACCTTCTTTGGCGTCTTTTTCAAATTTTATAAAACGGAATAATTCTTCAAACTGATCGACAAGGATTAGAAGATTAATTTTTGGGTCAATTATTGATTGTTTAAAAGCATCGATAAGTCCGAAATTACTTCTTCTAAGTACACTCTCGTTAATTGATGAATACATCTGCTCATCATCCTTGGATTCATAATTATATAAAATCCCATTTTGTGATAAAGCTCGGGCAAGGTTACCAATAGGATTCACTCCTGGTCTTAAGGAGCATATTTTCCAATTGGAACCTGCACCTGACATAAAACCGCTATGGAGAGAGGGAAGCAGGCCAGATTTGACCAAAGATGATTTTCCACTACCGGATGAACCAATAACAGTTAAAAATCGCTGTGTACGCAATTTTTTGAGAAGTTCATCAACCTGCTTCTCACGTCCAAAGAATAGAATGTCCTCTTCTTCTTCGAATGCCCTAAGTCCCGGAAAAGGATTTTGAATTATATCATCTAACATAGACCAGGTTGATTATATTTTGGATAATAACATTTTTAATTGCTCTTCAGGAATTCCATCAATTGCATGAATAACTTCTGCATCAAGTGTCCTGAATTGTTGTTTTGATATATTATCTGGAGGAGCGATATAAATTGCTTTAAATGCCAAAGCTTTTGCTCTCCCGTAACCGTTTATTTTCAGAAAATCACGGGTTTTGGATCGAAGCCACAATTCATTTGCATTGCTAAAAAAAATGATGGCCGCTGAGCATTTTTTAAGATTTTCAATATGATCTTCTCTGATTCCTGATTCATCGCCTTCAAAAATGGGTAATACCACCTCGTATCCGCTATTAAAAAGATAATTCTCAAGTGGACGGATTTCATCAATATCGGATAAATCACATATCAAATAAATAATTTTGGAGGATTCATCATAAACCTCAGGCTGTAATTCATCCTTCTTTATTTCCTTTTTCATTGATTTCAGCTTGTCGATTACAATACTCTTAAAATCTTCAAGTGATCCCTGTACTAAATCTGCACCGGCAATACCTTCCTTTCCTGTATTGAGTTTATCTATAAAACTGATTTGCCGCTCATCGTCTGGTTCGCAGCCTTCAGGAATCCAAATGAAACGGGGTATTGAATTTGCAGCGCTAAAAGAAGCTGCCGCATCATTTTGAATCTCGACAATTGATTTCTGCGCACCTTCAGGAATCACACCATAATTTTCTCCAACAAGGTGAATTGTTAAAACGGTCTCATTTAAATTTGAAATCAAACTATCGTTTAGTGCTGTGGTAATAAGTGGTAACTGTTTATCTGGAAGTATTTGATAACCATAACCTTGTAATTCCCGTTTTAAACTATCTCGAAAATCCTGAGTATCATCACTGGATTCAGCAAGAAATACTTTTTCTGATACTTGTCCATTCGTTGATGATATGCTCGGCAATGTACCTGCCACGGATTTGTTATGTTGAAGACTTTCTAAAAAGGAACTTATATCATGTGCCAGGTCATCTAGTTTCTCCCAATATAACCTTTCAGTTTCATTGCCAAAAGCTTGGGTAAGCTCCTTCACACGGCCTGTAACAGGGTCATTAGTATAAAATTCATATCCCAAAACACCCGAGATCTTTTCAGGATGCTGTTCAATTCTGACTGGTGTTTTAATAACTTTAAAAATTCTAGCTTTATTACTGACAGTAAAACCAATATTTGTTTGGCTAGTATTATAAAATTCATCAACCTCTTTAATACACCTGTCAGATTTTACATAACGTGGAGTAATGATAGAAATCATGATTGCAGCTTTTGAAAATTGATCAACAATCTGTTTGTCAAATACATCATTACCCTGCAAGGAATCATCTCTCCAGATTACCGGTCTTCTTCCCAATAGTTGTGTAAGCCGAATATCAAGCGCACGATGAAATTCAGAGATCCATCCTTTCTGATTTTGGATCAGAGATTCATCGTCTATGTGAGCGTAGCTAATAAATATATCTGTTGGAAACTGCATGGATATCTGCTTAGTTTGACTTATAAATTCGGCTTAAGAGAGGCAATAAAAGAAAAAGATTAAGATCTTTTCCTTTTTCTATTTCTGTTAATTTATCGTAGGGAATCAGTTGATCATGGATTTTTTAATACATCATTCAAAACATAACGTTCGGCCTTGTCAGAAACCAAAGGACCGTATTTGTAATAAAGAAATAGGCAGATTGTTGAATAAATTGCTCCAAAAATATTGAAATCATCACCGGTTTTTTCCTTAAAACCAAGAATTCCAAAAACAAAAACAAGTAGAACTGTTAAAAATATAAGAACAAACTTAATTTTTTCTAGTCTATCGTTTGATTTTGAACTCATACTTGGATTTTTTCTTGAAGGTGAGAAAACCTATGGGTTTTATGAAATTTTGGTGTGAGTTTTTTTCATCAATTCATAAATGTTTGCCCCTAACCATCACCAAGACCAAACAAAGATAGCTAAGGAACTTGGTGTTCTATAAGCCATCGAAGACCTTATCCGAAATAGCAGCTACTGAGGCTTAAGCCTCGCGCAACCTTGGGCCTCCGCATCCATCAATAGCTGTAACAAGCAACCAATATTTTGAAATGGATTAAAATAAAATCTGATTATCCGCTTTTTCACCACTAACCAGAGAAAAAAAGTTTTGAGGGTCAATTAGGTGAGCTGTGGACCGTTGACTGTGGTCTGTCAACGATTATCCGCAGTTTAAAATAGCTATGCTGAGCTACTGGCATGATTGCGGATAATCATAATATAAAATCAGCTAGGGTGGTATTTTGAACTTTGATTTCCAGTTAGATTCGAATTTGCTTTCTGATTTACGCTGCGTTTTGGTGTCGGTAGCAGCGAGAAGCAATTTTCGCTAAAAATGGAGATACAGGCAGCTAATTTTTAGTTTGATTCAAAGTTCATTCGCTAGCACAGTCCAAATTCTAGCGGCAATTCTTTCCATACCGAGATCTCCAGGATGACTTCCTACACTTATGTTTTCAAATCTTTCCAGGGCCATATTTTCATTGACTAATCCTAAATCATGTAAGGGAATGAGCGGCCAATTGTATTGCTTTGAGAGCGCTAAAAAATTTTGATTGACTCCTAGGTTCGTCCAAAATGGAGTCGTAAGGATTACTTTTACAGGCCTTCCATCTGCTAAATAGTCTACAAAAGCTTTAACAGCAACTTGCAATTGAGGATTTTCTGCACGTTCTTTTTCAGAAATATTTTCACCAAATCGAATGATAATAATGTCAGGTTTGAAGGTTTTTAATTCTTCAAATTCAGTTAGTTTAATCGTTTCATAGCCTCTTTCAAAGGGGTAGACGTTTTTCCCCAGTACCTCATTTTGCTCATTATTTTCTTTGATTTTTTTTGTCAATAGGGACAAAAAATCCTTTTCAGCAGCAGTTGCGGCCATTCCCCAGCTCCCGAACCATTTGATTTCAGGCCCAGGCGGATGCCAGGTAATGCTGTTTCCTAAAACCAATACTTTTTTAGGGGTTTGAACTGGGATGGTTTCCTCCTTAGGATTACAAAAAAATAGGAGAGGGGCAAGTGTCAGAGTCAACAAACCACTACCGTATACGCTCCGGTAATTCATTTTGAAATACTTCATTAGGGATACTTTATAGGGTATGTATTTTCAAAATTACATTTCTACCACTTAATAAAAAATAGGGGTTCAGGATTGTAAGGCAGGAATTGGGTTGGTGTTGTAACTTGGATAAGTACTCCCAGCAGAACCAGCACCCGGATTTACTTTAATAGGAGTTAAGTCTGAGTCAGAGTCGCAAGCAAAAACTCCAAAAAAAGAAAAGCAAAAGATGGCAAAAAGTGTTTTTTTCATTCTTTTAGGGTTGCATGAATGGCTTTTATACGAGCGCTTTCAACAAAGATTCTACGCTTTACCCTCTATTTTTCGGGCGTTTTTAATGGGCATATAAACTGTAATTTTTTCGTTAACAGTGCAAGATTTCTTGTCTGTTTAAGTACAATCGAAAGTAAAAGTTGTTTAGGACAAATCATATTCGAAAGGATAAACCCCTACAAATTCTTCTTGATCCACTCCATAGGGGTCATTCCATACTCTTCCTTGAAGGCGGTGAACAAGGTGGACTTGCCTAAGAAGTAAGTTGACGGGAAGAAAAATTGTAAAAAATGTTACAAAAATATATAAAAAGGTAACAAATCACAGTAAAAATCCGTACCTATGTAGCATGAGCGCGCATCAGGAGATTGTAAAGCAGATTGATTTAATGACGCCGGGAACCATTTTTTTTCCGGCAGCATTCCGTATGCTCGGAACAGACGATGCCATCAAGATGGCCCTTTCTCGTTTGGCAAAAGACAAGACCATCCTGCGCCTCGCAAATGGGATCTATACTGTTCCCCAACAGCACTCCCTAATTGGCCCCATTACCCCATCCCTAGAGCAAATAGCCGCGGCTATAGCCGAGAGAGACCAGGTACAAATTAAGCCTGCGGGTGTTTATGCCTTAAATAAATTAGGCATTTCCCAACAAGTTCCGACCAAACACGTGTACATCACCAATGGCCAGCCAAGAACCTATAAAATAGGGGCAAACGAGATTCTTTTTAAATCTGCCAGTCCGAAAAAACTGGCGCTCAAAGGCCCTATCAGTTCCCTCCTAATTCTTGCAATGGATGAATTAGGACCAAGCCAACTAGATGATGTCATCAGGCATCAGCTCCATGATTTAATCCAAAAGGAGGATCCTGAGCTGCTTGCAAATGACCTGAAGCTAGCCCCTTCTTGGATTGCTAGACAACTTTTTTACCTACTTTTTAAATCACCGCCACATGAATTGGTTCGAATTAGCGATAGAAGATCGCAGGCTCCTGGTACAGCAAGCAAGTACGGTAAGCGGGATCAACGCAAAGGCGCTTGAAAAAGACCTTTGGGTAACACTCGTACTGCTTGCTGTTTTCAAGACAACATGCGCATCCTCTCTTCATTTTAAAGGGGGAACTTCGTTGAGTAAGGCCTGGCAGGTGATTGATAGATTTTCTGAAGACATTGACTTGTCCATCGATCGATCTTTTTATGGATTTGCAGAAGAGCTGTCTTTTACCCAAATCAGAAAGCTGAAAAGAATTTCAAGCGAATTTGTCAGTACAGCGTTTAAGGCGGACTTGGAAAATACCTTACTGGAAATGGGAGTGCCTAGGCAGGTGTTTACTGTGCAGGCAACTCCCATTCCCCCAACCCGAAAGGACACGGTAGACCCACAGGAATTGGTAATCGCTTATGTTTCGATTTTAGAAAATGTGGATTACCTGCCCAATACCATTAAAGTGGAGCTGAGTGCAAGAGCAATCAAAGATGCAAGCCATCTGCGAGAGGTCAATTCGCTACTCGAAAACGCCTTGCCTCAAGTCGAGGTATTGGCGAATCGATTTGAAGTCTCTGCCATGGCACCACAAATCACCCTGCTAGAAAAGGTGTTTTTGTTGCACGAAGAGTTTACCAAGCATCCTGTTGAAATGCGACACCTTCGCATGTCAAGGCATCTTTATGACCTCTACCGATTATCCGAATCCAAGTTTGCTGAATCTGCGCTTCAGGACATCCCGCTATTTGAAAGGATAGTAGCCCATCGAAAACACTACATCAGGCAAGCAGGGATAGACTATACCCACCACGGGAGGCAAAGCCTTTCTTGTATTCCCCCAGATCATCTTCTCGATCACTACAGGGGCGACTACGAAAAAATGACTCAAAACATGATCTATGGCAAGGCTCCCAGCTTTACGGAAATGCTCCATGCGGTAGCTGCGCTGCAAGCTGCATTAGCTCTCCCTACAAATGCTTCTTGATCCAGTCCGTGGGAGTTGTTCCATATTCCTCTTTGAAGGCGGCGTAGAAGATGGACTTGCTCTTGAACCCAGAGCGCTCCGCGATGCCCTCGATGGAGGTGGTCAAATGAGCCCCTGCACGCAGCTGGGAGATGGCATGCGCCACTCGTAGTTTATTCCGATAGCTAGGGAAGGGGGTTTGTAGCTCCTTGTTGAAGCAGTTGGTGACACGGATACGGGGGATGTTGAGTGCCTGAGAAATGTCGTGCAGCGAGAAATCCGTTTGGAGGTAGGGCTTTTCAGTTTCGATGTAGGAAACGATGCGCTCAACATCTGATGATTTTTCGAATGTACCTTCCTGGGATACCATCATCGAATTGGATTGGATCACCTTCTTCCAAGCAGCACTGAAATTATCTAAAAATGAAAAGGGCTCCTTTTCATTGTACAACCAGTTGGGCACAAAAAAGAAACTTAAGGGCAAGACCAACGATTGAAAGTATAAGTAATTATTATTGACTGCGTCTGGATTTAAAAAATCAATCATCCCCACTTGGGCTGAATTCAAAGCCAAAAAAAACAGGACTACTAAACTGGGAATAATAGTCAAAAGGGCTACAATAAAAATGCGTGTGATTAAAATATTGACTTTCTTTTTAATGTAGACTCCCCCCCCTGATTTTATTCTATTTATAAACGCGACACCATAAATGATAAAGGCGGTGTTGTAAATGGAGATGAATAAATATTGTTGTGATAGCGAGAGAAAGAGGTAGCCTTGCAGGCCTGGATTTACTGATGCATCACTAAAATAAGCGACCCGATCTGGGAAGGGTAAGGCATAGAAAGGAATTAAATTAATAAGAAAGAGCAGCGAGGGGATTGAAAGTAGCAGTAAATACCTATCCCAAACAATAGCGCCCTTCATGATGCTCTTCAAGTAGTATAAAAAGAAGGGGCCCTGAAGCACAATTAAGGGTTCCAGGTGGTAAACTAAAGAAAACACAGTAGGATCCTGCGTTGCATTGAGTTCAAGTAGGGCAAATTGGGTCAAGGCTTTATCCAAGGCGATAAACACCAAATAAATAACCCCTTTGTTCTGTCCCCAGTGATTGACAATGAAGATAAACGATACGATGATGACAAGAATAAGCGGTGTTTGTAGCATAGCAGGTATTTTTAGAGCATCCGGTTCTCAATAGGGGCTTCTTTTCTACTTACAAATTTTCTTTAATCCAGTCCTTGGGTGTCATGCCATACTCTTCCTTGAAGGCAGCGTAGAAGATGGACTTGCTCTTGAACCCGGAGCGCTCTGCGACGCCCTCTATGGAGGTGGTCAAATGAGCGCCCTGGTTCAGCAGGGAAATGGCATGGGCCACGCGCAATTTAGTTCGATAAGCGGGGAAGGAGGTATTTAGTTCCTTGTTGAAGCAGGTCGTCACTCGGCTATGGGGGATATTGAGTGCTTGAGAGAGGTCATGTAGGGAGAAGTCGACCTGTACATAGGGCTTTTCGGTTTCTATGTAGGCGACGATGCGCTCCAAATCTGCTGACTTTTCACAGGGGTGGGCTGCTACTCTAGCTCCAGATGTGCGTTGACGTAGTCTTTGCAGGAAGGCTTGGATTTTATCGAGGGGATTTGTACTCGCTTGGTCGTTGTACAACCAGCTCGGAATCAAGAAAAAGCTCAAAGGAACTAGCAAGGCCATGAAAAAAATAGCTCCATTTCCCTCGAATGCGGCTTGTCGAAATACCAACTCTCCTGTTTTTGAAGAATTTACGAGTACATAGAGCAATACCATCAAATTGGGCACGATCACTACGAGTGTGGTCGCTGCCAAAATGCGGTTGAGCAAAACCGAAACCTTTTTCTTTAGCGGAATTGCGCTGTTTTTCTTCAATCGGATCAAATAAACAAAAGAAAACAGAACAACGCTCAAATTATACAGGGCCGCCAATCGTAGTTGGTATTTAAATGGAAAGAATAAAAGCTGGAAGTTAACGGGTCCATCCAAGAAGTAATTTCCTTGAATGGCGGCACTTTCAGCTACTTTCTCCGCAAAAGGATAGCTGTAATAGGGTAGCGTGTTGATCAGCGCAATAAGTGCTGGAATCGAATAGACAAGCAAGTACTTATCCACCACCAATTTCCCATGCACTACGCTTTTGAGGTAATACAGAAAAAAAGGTCCTAGCAAAAAAAACAAGGGGTCCAAATGGAAGAGTAGCAGGGCGAGAACTTCTACGTGTGCATCGCTATGGATCAAAATAAAAATGAATTGCCGGATGCTAAAAAGAACAATGACGACAATTAGATAGACAATGCCTTTGTTCGCTGACCAATGGCTGATCAGCAAAATACTGGATATAAGTAAGCTGAGGAGGACTGAGGTGAGTAACATGTTGGATTTGCTTCAAACAAACCTAGTTCGAAAAATTATTTATCGAACCATACCTGAATCAACTAGTTGTTCAAAAAAATATTAATTGAACTAAAATCATCTAAAAAGGCCATTTTTTGATCTTTTGAAGGGTTTGTTTTACATCCAGATGCGAATCAAAGCGCATCAATAGGTAAATCAATGCCCAATCGAATTCTTCTTTTATCCTTCTTGCTGTGCCTTTCCACGGGGGTCTTTGCCCAGACTTCTGGGATAAAGCGCGCCACCTTTTCCTCAGCTGTAGGAAGCTCCACCTACCCCCAATCCATCGGGCAGTCTTCGGTGGTGATTGGATTGAGTCGGGTACAATCCTACGACCTACTGCAAGGATTTCTAGCTCCGGACTTTCCGATCGTCTCGCGTACTCGAGAGCCCCTGGAACTGATTCGCCTGCAGGCCTATCCCAATCCCTTTACTTCCCAGCTGAAGCTAAAACTGGATCGCACGTACCCGTACACCCTCCAACTCCAACTATTTTCTATCTCAGGCTTATCGGTATGGTCGGGTGAATTTCCTGCCCATACCCAAGAGCTCAACCTGGATCAGTTGGATCAGCTCTCCGTAGGAGTCTACCTACTCCGCCTGCACACGACCCAACAGGTATTTACCCAAACGCTGATTAAACACTAAGTGATGAAAAAATTTCTATTCTTCTTTCTCCTCTCCCTTCCTGCCTACTCCCAAAGCTATCAGTTTTCAGTAGGCTCGAACTTGACCTCCTACCTGTTTGTCAACTCGGCCTCGGTCAATCCGGCCAACATGCGTTCCGCATCGGGAATGCACCTGAGCATCAATCGGGAGAAGGCGATTTCGAATGACTTCTACTACGACTTGGGACTGAGCTACAACCAATTCAATGCAGTAGGCGATGTACAAAACATCCCGATGAGCTATGCCACCGACTTTATCGGACTAGGAGCAGGGATAGGCCCCCGCATCAAGCTAGGCAAGACCACCTCCCTAGTGGTGAAGGGCCGAGTGTCTGCAGTGAAGATGATCCAAGGCAACCAGATGCTGCTGAATCGCTACATCAACTTGGCCGACGACGAGCAGTTCAACTCCGTTCGGACGATGTATGGCTTGTCTCTAGAGCTACGAAAGCAGATCAACAGCCAGGTGAGCACCTTTGTGAGCTACCAATACCTGACCAGCTACAAGCAATTCATTGAACCCAACAAGACAGGCACCTCTACGGTGAACTTTGTCCCATCCACCTTCAGTATCGGCCTAGTGCTAAGCAATTAATCAGTATATGAAAAAAGTAATATTCTCTCTCGCGCTCTTACTTACCTGTTCGGTCCTAGGCTATGCCCAAAAAGGCATCTCCTATCAGGCGATCATCTTGGACCCCAATCCAATTGAAATTCCGGGACAAGACATCACGGGACAGCCCTTTGTGAATGGGGCGGTATCCCTGAAGTTTAAGCTCTTCTCTTCCACCTTCGTTCAAGAGTTTGAAGAGGTGCATACCCTTCAGACGGACGCCTACGGCATGGTCAACGTGCTGATTGGCTCGCAAAATCCTGGTGCCTTCTCTGGCCTGATCTGGGACAGCAAGCAGAAGACCCTGCAGGTGCTGGTTAGCTTTGACCAAGGAGGAACCTACACGAAGGTATCTGAGCAGCAGCTGACCTACAATCCCTTGGCCCTATTTGCGGAGACAGCGGGTAGATTGAGTGAGACCCTATCCATAGCAGGTGGAGGTACGGGGGCAACAACGGAAGTGGGAGCACGAACCAACCTTGGCTTAGGCAATGTGGATAACACGGCTGATGCAAATAAGCCGGTCTCTACTGCAACCCAAAATGCGTTGGACACAAAAGTGGATAAGGTGATAGGAAAACAACTTTCTACCAATGACTACAGCACGGCAGAGAAGACCAAGCTGGCAGCCATCACGGGAACAAATACAGGAGATCAAGACCTCAGCGCTTTCGCCACGACCACACAGCTGGCTACCAAGGCAAATGCATCGGATGTTACCACAAGCTTGGCCACCAAGGTAGACAAGGAAGATGGCAAAGGACTATCCTCCAATGACTATACTACGGCAGAAAAGAATAAGCTGGCAGCAATTTCAGGAGTTGGTTCGGGTAGCCAGGGCCCTGCAGGCCTGCCTGGCGCGACAGGTCCTCAAGGTCCCGCAGGCCCCACTGGAGCAACAGGGGCTCAAGGCCAAAGGGGTGCTGATGGCCTGCCTGGCGCGATAGGAGCTCAAGGTCCTCAAGGGATTCAGGGATTGACTGGACAACCTGGTGCGGCAGGACCACAAGGACCCATTGGATTAACTGGACCAGCGGGTCCAGCAGGTAGTGATGGTGTAGCAGGAGCAACAGGTACAAACGGAAAGACCGTTGCCAATGGGACTACTGATCCCGCTTCGAGTACCGGAGTGGATGGTGATTTTTACATCAACACGGCTACCAATATGCTATTTGGTCCAAAGGCGAGTGGAGCATGGCCTACAGGGGTGTCTTTGGTAGGTCCCACGGGGGCAACCGGATCCACTGGAGCAGCAGGCGCTCAAGGATTGACAGGTGCCACAGGTGCTCAGGGCATTCAAGGACTTACTGGAGCTACAGGTGCCACTGGCGCAGCTGGTGCGGATGGAAAGACGGTAGGAAATGGAACAACTGATCCTGCTTCGAGCACCGGAGTGGATGGGGATTTTTACATCAACACCGCTACGAACATGCTATTTGGTCCAAAGGCGAGTGGAGCTTGGCCTACAGGGGGATCCTTGGTAGGTCCTACGGGAGCCACTGGAGCAGCAGGCGCTCAAGGTATTCAAGGATTGACTGGAGCCACAGGTGCTCAAGGGCCCCAGGGTATTCAAGGACTTACTGGAGCTACAGGTGCCACAGGCGCAGTAGGCACAGATGGAAAGACAGTAGGAAATGGAACTACTGATCCAGCTTCGAGTACCGGAGTGGATGGGGATTTTTACATCAACACCGCTACGAACATGCTTTTTGGTCCGAAGGCAAGTGGAACCTGGCCCACAGGGGTATCCTTGGTAGGTCCTACGGGAGCCACTGGAGCAGCAGGTGCTCAAGGTATTCAAGGATTGACTGGAGCCACAGGTGCTCAAGGAGCCCAGGGTATTCAGGGACAGACTGGTGCCACAGGCGCAGCAGGTGCAGATGGAAAGACGGTAGCGAATGGAACTACTGATCCAGCTTCAAGCACCGGAGTGGATGGTGATTTTTACATCAACACCGCTACCAACATGCTATTTGGTCCAAAGGCGAATGGAGCCTGGCCCACAGGGGTATCCTTGGTAGGTCCCACGGGAGCAACCGGAGCTACTGGAGCAGCAGGTGCTCAAGGGCCCCAGGGTATTCAAGGACTTACTGGAGCTACAGGTGCAGCAGGTGCTCAAGGTGCCACGGGCGCAGCTGGTGCGGATGGAAAGACGGTAGGAAATGGAACTACTGATCCAGCTTCAAGCACCGGAGTGGATGGGGATTTTTACATCAATACCGCTAGCAACATGCTATTTGGTCCAAAGGCAAGTGGAGTCTGGCCAACAGGAGTATCCTTGGTAGGACCCACTGGTGCTACTGGAGCCCAAGGCATTCAGGGAGTCACGGGTGCTACAGGTGCCCAAGGTGATCAAGGAATAACAGGAGCTGCTGGCTCCGCCGGAGCCACTGGCCCCCAAGGAGTAGCTGGCACAGATGGAAAGACGGTAGGAAATGGAACTACTGACCCTGCTTCGAGTACTGGAGCGGATGGGGATTTTTACATCAATACCGCTAGCAACATGCTATTTGGTCCAAAGGCAAGTGGAGCCTGGCCAACAGGGGTTTCCTTGGTAGGACCCACTGGTGCTACTGGAGCCACCGGTGCAGCTGGGGCTACGGGTGCAACAGGAGCAGATGGTGCTACTGGCGCCCAAGGTGTGGCAGGCCCCGCTCCTTCTGGGACAGGTATCGTAACCGTTAGTAGCGGTACGCTACAAACCCCTGCTGGCGAACTTACTGGGGATGTAACTACCTCAGGCGCAGGGCTTGCCACATCCATTGCTACAGGAGCAGTAACCTCAGCCAAACTTTTGGATGGAACGATAGCCACAGCAGACATTGCTGATGCAGCCATTACCAATGCAAAAATAGACGGTGTTGCTGGATCTAAAGTATCTGGAGATATTTCAGGCAACGCAGCGAATGTCACAGGGACGATTGCGGTAGCCAATGGAGGAACGGGTTTGACAAGCACACCCGAGAATGGTCAAATTGATATTGGAAATGGATCGGGATTTACGCGAACTACCTTAACGGCTGGCACAGCCATCACGATTACGAATACAGCTGGGGCAATTACCATTGCGGCGGCGGTAAGACCGATGACAGAGCAAACTACCGCTGACGTTACACATGCGGTTGCGACAGCCACCTTTGCTTTGGCAAATACACCCTTGAATGCAAAGGTGTGGATGTTTATCAATGGAGTCCGTACCAATAACAATGCCTATACGGTTAGTGGTACTACCGTAACCTATACCGCAGCAAATAATAACAGCTATACGATTGTAGTTGGGGATCGTATTCAATTTGATTACGCGTATTAATCCATCTAAAAGTAAAATTCAAGTGAAAAAAAGCCTCAAGTTTCCAGTACCCTTCATTTGTTTTGCAAAAAAAGTAAGCTATTTACTGGATAAGATTAGTACGTACAAGTACGCACACCTTTTACTACTCCTGATTCTAGTTCAATTTGTTGGAATACACTTCGTTTCAGCACAGCTGAGTAGCAAGCACTATTTGCCACCGCTGAAGAGAACAAACAACTGGCAAACTATTCCAGATGGCCAAGCAATTTATTTGTCCACTCCAGAAGTAAACGCTTTTGACGTGAATGTGTACCAAGGAACAAATACGACAGCCATCGCCACTTTATCTGTTTCGAACGGTACCCAAACCATTTACACACCACCAATAGCCACTGGAGGGAATTCAAGTACAGGTGATAATAACACTACTTTAATTACCCAAGCCAATTCTGGAATAGTATTGAGTGATGCTGGCTTAAGGTTTGAGGCACCAAGTGGAAAAAAGTTTTATGTAAACTGGAGAACATCTAATGGATCTCAAGGCAGTTCCTTGGTGTCTGCGGGTGAGGCAGGCCTAGGAACCGATTTTAGATGGGGAGGCACGTTATATCCCTATGTCACACAATATTACAATTTAAATTCCGTCATCGGGATCATGGCAACCGAAGACAATACGCTTGTGAATATTTCCGGATATGACCCAGCATGTACTTTTACAAAAAATGGGAATACCACAGGAGACAATAGTATTACTGATGATTTAATTACGTTCACTTTAAACGCAGGCCAAACATTTGTACTTGAGGCAGCATTAACTGGGAGTACTGCCGCTTCTAGCCCAAATAATCGAGGCTGGTTGGGAGCTACGATTAGTTCAACTAAAAAAATTGCGGTAAACCAAGGTCACATGGGCTTGTCTATGACAAATGGGGGTCAAGATATGTCGATGACTCAAATCACGCCTACATCCAACATTGGGAAACAATACGCCTTCATCCGTGGAAATGGAGCTGATAATGCAGAGTATCCGATCATTATTGCTACTGAAAACGATACGAAAGTCTATGTGAATGGGAATGGTCAGGCAAATCTATTCGCAACCCTAAATAATGGAGAATGGGTTCAAATACCTTCCTCTAAATATTCTCAATCTCAATCTCAAGCAGGGAATACGGCAAGTACTTATCCTGGAGCCAATATGTATGTGGAAGCCAGTAAAAACGTCTATGCATTTCAGACGATTGATGCTGCTAATGGTGCAGGCGGTACTGCTCAAATGGATGTTTTTCAAGTAGCACCCTTAAACTGTTTGTTAGATAATGGGGTAAATAAAATTCCTTCGATCATTAATACTGGCCGAAGCGGCTCACTTTTATCCAGCATATCTGTAATGATCATGGCGTCATCCGCGATTAATGCAGCGGATATAGCCATATATTATGGGACTGGTGCAGTGAATAGGATTTCTTCCTCAGATTTGATTAACGCCAAAAAAACCATTTTAGGTACTGAGGATTGGGTTACCTATAATGTGAATATTCTTGCAAACGTTGCTGGCGATATATCCGTATATGCTCCTGGTCCTATCGCAGTTGCCTATTTAGGTCAAAGTGGAGCGCTGGGAGTTGCTGGTTATTTTTCAGGCTTTGGCACCATTCCCACCATTGATGTGCAAACAACAGGCAATGGTTGTTTTCCCAATACTACGCTCACCGCAACACCAGGTTTTACCTCCTATAAATGGTATAAAGATGGGTTTTTGATGCCCTCGGTAACAACCAATTCCTTTACGCCCGAAATTGCAGGAGATTATTATGTGGAGGTGTACAATGGTTTTTGTTCCTATCCCTCTGCGACCAAAACGGTCTATGACTGTAACCCAGAAGTCGTCGTCAAGAATACGGCCAGTAAAAAATATTTGTTGCCTGGAGAGACCACCACATTTACCATCACCGTGAAAATGCTAGGAGGTAGTGCAGCACAAAACATGCAGATTAGCAATGTGCTCCCTGCGCACTTAACCTATACGAGTTCAACGCTGACGACAGGCACATTCACTGGATCAGGATCCAATTACACCTGGAATGTTGGAACCATGACAAACGGGGAAGAACAGATTCTTAGGGTCCTCGCCACTGCGCAATCGGTGACCACTCCGTATGCAGAAACCTACACAGTCAACAATACCCAGACCTTCGGCCTAGGTACGGAGACAAACGTTTTGGCAGACGATAAAACAGAGGATGTGGTCATCTATCCTGCCTGTTCAAATACTTTGGCAGGGACGATTTCCGGGGCTGCTAGTTATTGCAGCACGACGAACACCACGACACTGACTGCATCCAATGCCTTTGGTGATCTGCAATGGCAAAGCTCGACAGATAATACCAATTTTACGGATATTGGCAGCGCTACGACCGCTACACTACTCATCACTAATCTCGCCTCAACGACCTACTACCGCTTGAAGGCCACTGTAGATACTTGTGTAGCCTATTCATCCTCAGCTTCCATAACTGTTACGCAGGGGCCGACAGGAACCTTAAGTTCTGCGTCTGGTACTGACGCACAATCCCTGTGTCAGAATACGGCTATAACAACAATCAGCTATGCAACGACAAATGCTAGCGGAGCAACTTTTTCAGGCCTCCCTGATGGAGTAACAGGATCTTATGCAAGCAATGTGGTGACCATCAGTGGAACACCCACAGCCACTGGAAACTTTACCTATACGGTTACGTTAGCGGGCTCCTGTGATGTCAACCTCACGGGCAGCATCCTGGTTTCCAATACAAATAACACGATGTCATTGACTTCTGCATCTGGAACGGATGCGCAAACTGCCTGTGTCAATGCTGCCATTACCACAGTAAGCTATGCCACGACGGGTGCGAGTGGAGCGAGCTTTACAGGTTTGCCATCAGGGGTGACCGGGGCTTGGTCCAATAATGTGGTGACATTGACCGGCACACCGACCGCAGCAGGCTCGTATTCCTACACCATTAATTTGACGGGTGGATGCGGGACTGTCTCGGCTACAGGATCGTTTACAGTTGTTCAGAATTCAATTTCCTTAACCTCTGCTTCTGGTACCGATGCGCAAACCATTTGCGCGAATAGCGCGATGACGAACTTAACCTATTCGACTACAGGTGCTACTGGAGCAAGTTTTTCAGGCCTGCCTTCGGGAGTTACGGGGACTTGGTCCAACAATGTGGTGACCATTAGTGGTACGCCCACTACGGCAGGTAACGCAAGCTTTACCATCACGCTCACAGGCGGCTGCGGTACTGTGACTACAACAGGATCCCTCACTGTGACAGCTTTGCCTACTGTAGCGATCAGTACCCAAGGGGATTCTTGCGTAAACAAAACAACTTTGACTGCTACGGCAGGCTATTCCTCTTACACCTGGTACAAGGACAATGTGGCTATATCTGGTGTCACTGGGGATTCCTATACGCCTACTGCAGCAGGGGATTACAAAGTGTCTGTATCCAATGGAAGCTGTTCAAATACTTCCGTAGTGAGTACGATTTATACCTGCGGACTGACAGCGGAAGGTAAAATACTGGCACTTTCAAATTCAGTAGCACTCCTAAGTACCGAAGGGGGAGCCAATTTTGGAACAGTGATTGATGATCTTGGAAGGATTGTCAATGCAACGGGATTAACAACGACACTAGGTACCATCGGTGCAACTACTGCTGTCATCGGGGGAGTCATCAGTTCGACGAATGGGATAGCGTCTAGCGTTGGTGTGATTTACAGTACTGATTCCAATTTTGGCACCTATTCCTCGGCAACCATCCAAACCAATGCGGCTGCGGGGACGTATACAACCACCCTAACAGGGCTAACTTCCTTGACTACGTATCATGCCAAAACGTTTATTGTCAATCTTGCGGGTACCAGTTATGGGCCCGTGGTTAGTTTCACAACAAACTAGTTTTCAGTCGCTTTGGAAGACTTTTTTGGAGGTGGAATTGTATACAAAATACTTCAATCAGCTACCAATTATGTTTATCCCGCAAAAGATCTTTCTAGGTCTAAATAGTACAATCAACTACATAAACCCAATGGACCTCATCCATTGGGTTTTTCTTTTTACTCCCTACAAATGTTTCTTTATCCAGTCTTTGGGTGTTATCCCATGCTCCTCCTTAAAGGCAGCGTAGAAGATGGACTTGCTCTTGAATCCGGAGCGCGTGGAGATCTCCTTCAAATCAAATTGATTATGCCGAGCTGAATTTATTTTTTCCGGGCGGCTGCGACTTATTATCAACAGCGATTGGAACCCCTTCCAATTCGACTACTACTGGAAAAATCATAGTAAGTAGAAGTTAATCATTTTAAATTATCTATATATTAACCAATAGAAACGTTTAACTAGTTAATTCATAGGAAGCCTTACATTATGAAAAAACAAATTCTAGTACTCCTCTGCCTTGCTTTTTCGGGGGCCGTTGGTTTTGCGCAGAACTGGCAGCCAGCAGGAGATAAAATCAAGACCAGTTGGGCTGAAAAAGTTGATCCTGCAAATCCATTGCCCGAATATCCACGGCCAGCACTGGAAAGAGCGCAATGGTTGAATCTGAATGGATTATGGGATTACGCAATTCTTGCCCAGGGCAGTGCAATACCCACGAAATTTGAGGGCAAGATTTTGGTTCCATTTGCCATTGAATCCTCTTTATCAGGCGTTCAGAAATCGGTTGGCGATCAGAATGAACTCTGGTACAACCGTGAGTTTACCGTTCCAGCAACTTGGAAAAACAAAAAAGTCATGCTTAATTTCGGGGCTGTGGATTGGAAGGCGGATGTTTGGATAAATGACATACAAATAGGCTCGCATAAAGGCGGTTACACCCCTTTCAGTTTTGATATTACGCCCTATCTACTTGCTGGCAAACCTCAAAAACTCATCGTAAGGGTTTGGGATCCCACCAATAAGGGATTTCAACCTCGTGGAAAGCAGGTTGTAAATCCTGGGGGCATCTGGTACACGGCAGTAACCGGCATTTGGCAAACCGTTTGGATTGAACCTGTCGGGGAGAATCACTTGACCCATATTAAATCAGTGACCAATATCGATCGGAACACGGTTTCGATAGCAGCTCAGAACTCAGAAAACAAAACCAGCGACTTGGTCGATGTTAAAATCCTGGAAAGCGGAAAAGTAATTGCCCAAGGAAAAGGAGTCGCCAATCAGGAAATTTTGCTCTCCATTCCGAATGCAAAACTCTGGAGTCCTGAATCGCCTTTTTTATACGATGTAGAAGTTTCGTTGCTAAGAACAGGTAAAGTAATTGACCAGGTAAAGAGTTACATCGGAATGCGTAAGATTTCAGCTAAAAAAGACGCAAATGGGATTGTTCGGATGCAATTGAACAACAAGGATTACTTCCAGTTTGGACCACTCGATCAGGGCTGGTGGCCAGATGGATTGTATACTGCTCCCACGGATGAAGCATTGAAGTTCGATATCCTTAAAACCAAAGAATTAGGGTTCAACCTCATTCGCAAGCACGTGAAAGTGGAACCAGCACGCTGGTATTACCACTGCGACCGTGAAGGAATTTTGGTCTGGCAAGACATGCCTAATGGGGATAATGGTCCTGAATGGCAGACCACCAGGTACTTCTCTGGAACGGATTTTGTCCGCACACCCGAATCAGAATCAAATTTTAGGAAGGAATGGAAAGAGATCATGGACATGCTGATCTCCCATCCAAGTATTGTAAGTTGGGTGCCCTTCAACGAAGCCTGGGGTCAATTTAAAACCGTTGAAATTGCGCAATGGACAAAGAGTTACGACCCCAGCCGCTTGGTAAATGCTGCCAGCGGCGGAAACTTCTATTCAACGGGAGACATTCTTGATATTCACAATTATCCAGACCCGCAAATGACGCTTTATGACGCGAATCGAGTAGCTGTAATGGGTGAGTATGGTGGGATTGGACTTGTTGCAGACAACCATCTATGGGTTAAGGACCGCAATTGGGGATATGTGCAGTATAAAACGGCTACCGAGGCTACGGATGCCTATCTTATTTTAGCGGAAAAACTAAAAAAGCAAATCGCAAGCGGATTTTCAGCTGCCATTTATACCCAAACCACAGATGTAGAAATTGAGATCAATGGATTAATGACTTACGACAGGAAGGTGGTTAAGTTAGATGCAGCGCGAATTAGTAAAGTAAACCGAGAAATTTGCAATTCACTTTCTGATCAGTAGGAATTCCTCCTGTCTTATATAATTAATATATAACCGCTTTAGTACCAGTAAAAGAAGAAAATAAGGTTTGAGGTTCAATTAGATCGGCTGTCAACCGTGGTCAGCCTGTAGGCCGCGGCCTATTGACTGACTAAAACTCATTGGACCACTAGTGTAATTGCGGATAATCATAATAATTAGTATATATACCTGCTTTAGTACCAGTTACCCAAAATAAGGTTTGAGGTTCAATTAGATCGGCTGTCAACCGTGGACCGACGTCTGTTGACCATAGAATACTGCTTATCCCTTTAAAAGCGCTTGTAGGGGATTTATTTTAGTTTAGCGCAGTAAATCATTAGTTTCAAGAGGTCCCGAGGTGTTTTGCAAAAAAGGCCAAATGGCGATAAAACAAAATCTAGCACCATGAGAAATAAATTTTTCATCTTCGGAATTACTTTTACGGCAATTGCATCCCTTTTATTTTATTTAAAGGTAATTGGCCCTATCCTCCCTATATTTTTTTTAGGGCTATTGGCTCTTGGCTACCGCAATAGCATCCAAAAAAAGCATACGATTTTAAGAAATTTTCCTGTTTTAGGGTATTTCAGGTACTTGTTCGAAATGATTGCCCCTGAAATTCAACAGTATTTTATTGAGCGCTCCACAGATGGGAAGCCATTTTCAAGAAATGAGCGCTCCTTAATTTACCAAAGAGCAAAAAATGTTGATGCTACAAGTCCATTTGGAACACACATGCATTTGAACGAATCAAACTATGAAGGGATAAAGCACTCCATATTTCCAAAAAAAGTGAATGAAGAACTTCCAAGAGTTTTAATAGGAGGCCCCGATTGCAAACAACCGTATTCGGCCTCGTTATTGAATATTTCAGCAATGAGTTTTGGATCACTAAGTGAAAATGCAATCAGAGCACTAAATCTGGGTGCGGAAAAAGGAAATTTCTACCACAATACTGGAGAAGGGGGATTGACAGAGTTTCACTTACAAGGTGGAGATGTTACTTGGCAGATAGGGACGGGCTACTTTGGTTGCCGAAACAAGGATGGGCAGTTTGATGCAGCGAATTTTTCTGAAAAAGCCAATTTGCCCGCAGTAAAAATGATTGAAATTAAGCTTTCCCAAGGGGCAAAGCCTGGGCATGGGGGTGTACTTCCTGCTCAAAAAAACACCCTACAAATCGCAAAAATTCGAGGTGTAGAGCCATTTACCACCATTCTTTCTCCTCCAAGCCATTCTGCTTTTAAAAACTATAAGGAATTAGTGGAATTTATAGCTCAGTTGCGCCATTTGTCAAATGGAAAGCCAATTGGCTTTAAACTTTGCATCGGAGAAACCACAGAATTTGAAAAGTTGTGTCAAGAAATGATTGATCAAAACTGCTTTCCAGATTTTATAACTGTTGATGGAGCGGAAGGAGGAACTGGTGCTGCACCACCAGAATTTGCGGATGGTGTAGGCATGCCATTTGAACCTGCTTTGATATTTGTGAATACCACTTTGACCAATTTGGGGATCAAAAATAAAATCCGAATTATATGCAGCGGTAAAATCATTTCGGGCTATTCCATTTTAAGAGCGGTGGCCTTGGGGGCAGATTTGTGTAATAGCGCCAGGGGATTTATGTTTTCACTGGGATGCATTCAAGCCTTGCGCTGCAATAACAATGAGTGTCCGACGGGTGTTGCCACTCAAGACAAAATGCTGATGAAAGGCTTAGTCGTTACGGACAAGTATGACAGAGTATATCATTACCATAAAAACACCTTGCATGCAGCAAATGAATTGTTGGCGGCAGCGGGAAAAAATAATTTTTCGGAAGTAGACATCTCTATTTTTATGCGAGGTGATGAGTTTGCTAGTTTAGCCAATTTGTATTTTCCAGACAATTTGAAAACGTAAGGCTACATTAAAATTCGTTCCAAAAATTCTACAGTAGTTCAAGCTTCGGATTGAATGGATTCCCGCCTGGGGAATTCAACAGGATTAGCTGCAATTTTGCCATTTGGAAGCCTCAGATCCGGTTGTATAGGGGCTATTGAAGGGATCAACTGGACTCATATTGGAATAGCAGGTTGTCTGTTACGGATGAAATCTACAGGAATCTAAACATCAGGGTCTAGGTATCATCAAATCGTGGGAACGGGACCTACGGCAGGTTGTCTAAAAGAACTTGCAGAGTATATAATTAGGTAGCATTCGCACATTGAACCATCGCGAAACCCAGAGTATTGCTGACCCAATAAAGAAACCAGATTCTCGAACCCAGTGGACCTTGTTCATGGGGGTTTTGATTTTTTAGCCTCCAGCTCCCCTTCAACTCAAGCTGATTTTGACGTGCCAAAATATTTTTTCCGGACAGGTGTGCTGCACTTTTTGGACTTTTCGGCTAAGAATCATCCAATTATTCAGTTTAAAGTCGAATTCGTCTAACTTTTGTGAAAAATCAAAAAAGTGCTCTTTAAATCGAATAAACGCGACATTTATCCTATTTAAAGGATATGTATCAATACGAATCACTCCGTAGTGCACTTAAAAAACACGAAAAAATGAAAAATGAGGAAGTCGGCTACTTAGTTTAGTGTAAAGTTTTCACAAGGTTTTTTGTTTATTTTTTTTGGAGGGGGATTCACGGTTTCCTCCTCCTTTTTTTTTAAACTTAAAGCCTGAAATGATCTTTCGAGGAGCAAAGATGAAAAAAAATGCGTTTCTCTTATTCTTCCTTCTAGCTTGGTCTGGCGCTCCTAGTTTGGCAGCAGACTACAATGCCCTATATACCTTTACCAAAAGTTGGAAGGACAAAGGACAAAACGATTTTTTAGAGGGAAGACTACCGAGAGCAGTACTAGACTCTTTGGACAAGATCTACGATAAATCCCCACACCGGTACCTGATCTACGAATTGGGTTCCAAACTCTACGTTCAAGTGGCCTGCACCTTTGATCTCTACGAAGTCAAAGGAGATACCCTAGTCAACAAGTACGTTTATTTTAATCGGGGCTATTCCTGCGCTTCCAATTCCTTTATTCGTGAGGATACACATTACATGCTAGGAGGACATGGATTCTGGCAAAGTCATATGGACCTGCTTTCGTTTGATGAACTTCATGGTTCCTGGGAGCTCCAAGTCACCAAAGACCAACCGGACAACTATTTTTCTCAATTTGCTTACCAAAATTCCAAGGGGGTATTTTCTCTTTTTGGAACAACCTCTAACCAACGCTATGGTATAGACTCCAAAAATCTGCAGGGATATTTTTTAGATTGGGAGATCAAAGCTTGGAAAGAAATTGAAGTGGTTATTGAGGGCTTGTCGCTCGAAGAGCTTGTAGATAAAGGAGGGCTTTATTTTATCCAAACCCAAGATTATGCCTTCTGGGCTTCAACCAGTGGCTTGAAGAATATCGGTTGGAACTTGATTGAAAAAGAGACGGGCAAGATTTTTTACTACGACTCCAAAAATGTGGACATGGGGCTCTCCCCTTATTTAGAAATTAAAGGGAATGTCTTGATCTATACCTCACCCAGCGGGGAACGAAAGACACTCGATCTGACCCAGATTCATCAGAAATCTACCGAAGTAGGCTATGTTCGGGTAAAGCAAGCAGCCGCATTTGGCATTTCATCTCCTTGGGCCTATATCCTGTTTTTTGTAGTGGTGGCAATCGGCTTGCTGCTCGTGAAAAAGACCCTTCCCAAGAAAAAAATGGAGGAACCTGAAGTGCAGCCTACCAAAAGGTTGGAGCCCATTCAACTCTTGCTGCCCTATTCTGGACAGCTGCTGACTACCGAAACGCTCGACCAGCTGCTCGGGATAGACAGCCAAGCTAATTTTGACTCCCGACGCATGAAGCGCGCCCGACTTATCAACGATATCAACGAGCACTACCTTGCCCAAGCGGGGAAAGAGTTGATTATTCGCGACAAAAAGCCGGAGGACAAGCGCTACGTCTTCTACAAAATACAGGCTTAAGCCCTACATTTTTTAAACAAATTCTTCCCGCTTTTTGGAGGTCATCCTCGAATATAGCCGTACTTTTGTAGGGATTTTTACCACCCATGCTCGATAAATTACAATCCCTTAAAGATCGATTTGAAGAAGTAGGGCAGCTCATCATTTTGCCGGACTCCATGTCCGATATGAGTGCCTACGCCAAGCTGACCAAGGAGTACAAGGACTTGGAAAAGCTTGTTGGAGTTGCCGATGCCTACACCCTCGTGCTTCAGAATATCGACAGCTCCAAAGAAATTCTAGACAAGGAAAAGGATCCGGAATTTCGCGAGATGGCCAAGGCGGAATTGGACGAGCTGCGCCAGAAAAAAATCGAACTCGAAGAGGAACTCAAGCAGCTCCTGACCCCCAAAGACCCGAACGATTCCAAGGATTGTATCCTTGAAATCCGTGGTGGTACCGGTGGAGACGAGGCGGCGATTTTTGCAGGGGACCTCTTCCGGATGTACGAGCGCTTCTGCGAGATGCAGAACTGGAAGCTTACCGTGCTGGACCTGACCTTCGGCTCCGCAGGCGGCTACAAAGAAATTATCGCTACGGTCTCTGGAGCAGATGTGTACGGCATGCTCAAGTACGAATCGGGCGTACACCGCGTGCAACGGGTGCCTGCCACCGAATCCCAAGGACGGGTGCACACCTCGGCAGCTTCTGTGGCCGTACTCCCAGAGATGGACGAAGTAGAAGTGCATTTGGACATGAACGACATCCGCAAGGATACCTACTGTTCCTCCGGTCCGGGAGGGCAGTCGGTAAACACCACCTACTCGGCGGTTCGACTAACGCACATCCCAAGTGGGTTGATTGTCACTTGCCAGGATGAAAAATCCCAAATCAAAAACTTTGAAAAGGCGCTGAAGGTCTTGCGTTCCCGACTCTACGAGATCGAGCTAGCCAAGCACAACGAAGCCGTAGGCGCCCAACGTCGTTCCATGGTCGGTAGTGGGGATCGCTCGGACAAGATCCGTACCTACAACTATCCCCAGTCGCGTGTCACCGACCACCGCATCAACAAGACGGTGTACAACTTGCCTGATGTCATGGATGGGCGAATCGAAGAATTTATTTCTGCGCTTCGTATGGCAGAAAATATAGAAAAAATGCAAGCCGGAGGGGTTGATTAGGCCCTTCTTCATTGTAAAGAAGGAATTAAGTCCTTATATTGAAATAAATCCCATCGCTAGAATTAACCGAGTTTACTTATGCTTATTGAAGGAGAAAGAGAGATCCAACTGGTTACCTGGAATGAATCTCATTTTCATCAGCTGTGCCCGATTGCCAACAATCCAAAGATTGCCATGAACCTGCGGGATAGTTATCCGCAGCCCTACACCATTCACGATGCCCGGCATTGGATAGAGTTCAACTATAAGTTCAATCCAGCCCAGAATTTTGCCATTGAATTTGAAGGCAAGCTGGCAGGTGCCATTGGTGCTGAGCGAGGAAAAGACGAGCTACGAACCAATATGGAACTTGGGTTTTGGGTGGGTGAACCGTTTTGGGGAAAGGGCATTGCGACCGAAGCAGTGAAGCGCTACACGGAATACATCTTTGACAAATTTGACATCCAGCGCATCTACGCTCAAGTATATGATTTCAATGGAGAATCAATGCATGTACTTGAAAAAGCAGGTTACGTCCCAGAGGCAATTCTAAAAAAAGGATTTATCAAGCGTGGTACTGTAGGGGATCTCTTTCAGTATGTACGGGTGAGAGGAGAGGAAAGTATCTAGTACAATGAGTTGTACTAAGTACCAAGTACAATGTACCAAGATGTAGTATCAAGTATCAAGTAGAACTTTGTACGAAGTACTAAGTACAATGTACCAAGATGTAGTATCAAGTAGCTAGTATCAAGACTTTATTCGTTGTAATACGAGATTCTTATGATTCACGAATTTCTGAGTAGAGAATTCATGTTCTACTACGAATCCCTACTTTGTACTTGGTACCTGGTACATTGTACAACTCGAATCCCTACTTTGTTCTTCGTACTTTGTACCTTGTACAATAATCTGTATCAAGTAGCTAGTATCAAGACTTTATTCGTGGAGATACAAGATTCGTTTGTTCTACGAATTTCCACTTCTTCATTCTTTATTCGACGTTCATCATTCGATATTACCCGCCGCGGCGGGCAAGTATCAAGTATCAAGTATCAAGACGCTCGAAATTGTGCTAAGTACTACGGTCTTTAAATAGCAGAATTCTATATTAACTCGAATCCCTACTTCGTACTTGGTACCTAGTACATTGTACAAATTTCGTATTTCATGAAAAACTCCCTCTTTCTCCTTATCCTACTATTCTCCTGCGGTCCTCAAGAGCGGATTTCGAAGGAGGTTTTTGATGATGTTCAACGAAACAATGACGTCAAGCGAATCACCGAAGTAGCAATTTTGGAGGAGGCCATGGTCTGGGGAGATTCCATCACCCAAGAAGCTCAGGCTCAACTCATCGCCCAGTTGCAGCAAGCCATTGAAGCGAATGGACATTCCGGAGCCATCGACTTTTGCCAAGTCAATGCCCTGCCCCTCTTGAAATCTTTGGAAACCAAATATGCGGTGACCCTGCGACGCGTTTCGTCCCGCCCAAGAAATCCAGCAGATGTTCCGAATGCGGATGAAATTCCGCTGCTAGATGCCTACAGCTACAATGCGGAAAATAATATTTCCTCCGATCCGAGCATTCAAAAACTGCAGCAGGGGGAAGTATTGCTTTACACCAAGCCCATCACGATCGGCAATGCAATGTGCTTAAGTTGCCACGGGGATCCAAAAAAGGACATCACTCCCGAAACTGCCGCCAAACTCAAGCAACGCTACCCGCAAGACCCTGCTACCGGCTATGCCGAAGGAGATCTGCGCGGCATGTGGTCCCTGCGCCTCCCCAAAAAAGAAGTAGTCAAAAGGCTTTAACTGCTTCACCCTATTTTTTCTGCCCCCTATAAGTTCAATGTTCAGTGGGCGACCGGATTTTTTTGATCGCTGCCAAATTTAGTTGACCATTTATCAAATGGCCTGCGGTAACCTAGAGAAATTTTGTATTTTCAAAGGTATTTCGGTGTACCTGAACAAATGAAAAAAATCCTTGGCCTTTTTTTGGTGATTTTAACGAGTTTCCAACTCAACCCGGCCCGGGTATTTGAACCCTATACCCAGAATATCGTGGGTACTCCGGCATCTTTTGACATGACCCCCATTCCTGCCGGCACCTTCTGGATGGGGAGTACAGATCCTTCTTTTCCGGATCAGCAGCCCCAGCATGCCGTGCAGCTGGATGCCTTTTGGATGGGAACTCATGAAGTGACCTGGGATGCATTCGAACTTTTTCTAGACAAGCAATACGAGCAAACGATCACTGAAGGTGGGGTGCCTGCACGCGTAGATGCACTCTCCCGACCGAGTTTACCCTACCTCGACATGACCTTTGGCATGGGAAAAGAGGGAAAGCCCGCCGTGGGCATGACCCAGTACGGGGCCTTGCAGTACTGCCACTGGCTGTACCTGAAAACAGGAATTTTCTACCGCCTACCCACCGAAGCAGAGTGGGAATATGCCGCAAGAGCAGGTTCGAAAGACCGCTTTTTCTTCGGCAACGACCCCGCCGCACTGCCCGACTATGCCTGGTTTGCACCCAACAGCAAGGGGAGCACGCAGGTGGTAGGAACCAAAAAGCCCAACCCTTGGGGCCTTCATGACATCTATGGCAATGTAACAGAATGGACGGTAGACCAGTATGCGCCTGATTTCTACGGCAAGTCTTCTGGCGCCAATCCTGTCAATCGAGGCAGCAAACTCTACCCCCATGCGCTGCGCGGAGGGAATTTTGCCAGCACCGAGGCAGCCCTTGGAGCAGCATTTCGAGAGCAATCTAGTCCCGCTTGGAAGCGGATAGATCCTCAGATCCCCAAAAGCCAGTGGTGGTTTCCCGAAGCTCCCTTTGTAGGAATGCGACTGGTACGTCCCTTGATTCTACCTACTCCTGAAGAAATTTATGCCTACTACACGCAGGCACCGATAGTTGATTACTGACCCAAAACACACCTCTTATGAAAAAAAATCCATCTCGCCGAGAATTTGTGAAGGCCTCCGCCCTACTGACGGGCGGCCTCCTCGCCCCCTCCTTTTTGATCCCTGGTGCCTATGCCGCACCCCAAAACCACCTCAAGCTCGCCGTGATTGGCTGTGGAGGTAGAGGTACAGGGGCTGTATTTCAAGCCTTTGATACCGGCCATCCCATCAAGTTAGTTGCCATGGCCGATGCCTTTGAAGATCGTCTTGAGGGCAGTTACAAACCTATTTTTGAGAAGTACGGCAAGGACAAGGTCGATGTACCGCAGGAGCGTCGTTTTGTAGGTTTCGATGGCTACAAAAAAGCCATTGCTGAAGCCGATGTTGTGATTTTGGCATCCCCTCCAGGTTTCCGTCCTTCCCACTTTGAGGAAGCGGTGCGACAAGGCAAGCAGATTTTTATGGAAAAACCCGTGGCCACCGATGCAGCAGGAATCCGAAAGGTGCTTGCAGCTGCTGAAGTAGCCAAGGCGAAGAAACTGAATGTGGTCGTGGGCTTGCAGCGCCACTACCAAAACAACTACCGGGAAGTCATGAAGCGCATCCAAGACGGAGCCCTCGGAGACATTGTCGGAGGACAGGTCTATTGGAATGATGGGGGTGTATGGGTGAAGCCACGGACCCCAAACCAAACGGAGATGGACTACCAGATGCGCAACTGGTACTACTTCAACTGGCTTTGCGGAGACCATATCGTAGAGCAGCACGTGCACAACATTGATGTGGCCAACTGGGCCAAAAACGGCTATCCTGTCAAGGCGGAAGGTACTGGAGGACGCGAAGTACGAAACGGCAAGGAGCATGGAGAGATTTTTGATCACCACGTACTCACCTTCACCTATGCAGACGGTACTGTGATCCACTCCGAGTGCCGCCATTTTCCTGGTGCCGCCAACCGGGTGGACGAGACCTTCCAAGGGACCCAAGGAAAAGCCTACCTCAGCGCGGGCAACCATGGGTTACTTACCGATTGGAAAGGGAAGGTGCTTTACGACCACGATCGCAAAGATCAGCCCAACCCGTACCAGCAGGAGCACGACGAGTTGTGGGCAACCCTAATGAAAGGAGAGTATAAGTTTGCCGATGCCGAAAATGCAGCCAAGTCCACGATGACTGCCATCATGGGCCGCTACGCCACCTATTCAGGCAAGGTGATGACCTGGGAAGAGTCCCTCAACGGCAAAGTAGACCTCTTCCCCGATACACTCGCTTGGGATGCACAACCGAAATTGCTTCCTAACGCAGACGGCTACTACCCACATGCAATACCTGGTAAAACTAAAGTAATCTAAGCCATGGAAAGAAGAGGATTTATCAAAAGATTGGGCCTAGGTGCCGCTGCGGTAAGTGCTGCGAGTACTCTAAGCCTTCCTGCCTTTGCCAAGGGCAAAGTGGCTGCTGCACCGTTTAAACTAGATTTTGCACCCCACTTTGGCATGTTCAAGCAGCATGCTCCAGGAGGATTGGTAGACGAATTGCGCTTTATGGCAGACCAGGGATTCCGTTCCTTGGAGGACAATGGCCTACTCAAAAGACCCCTTGCAGAGCAGGAGCTTATTGGCAAGACCCTCGACCAACTTGGGATGCGGATGGGTGTATTTGTAGTGGATGGAGGAGACAACTGGAAGGTGTCCCTCACGACGGGAAAGCAGGAGTTTTTGGATAATTTCGTTGCCACCTGCAAGGCCTCTGTTGAGGCTGCCAAGCGGGTCAATGCGAAGTGGATGACCGTGGTGCCTGGCTACTTTGAGCGCAACTTACCCATCGGGGTGCAGACGGGAAATGTGATTGATGCTCTGAAGCGGGGAGCTGAGATTTTTGAACCCCATGGAATGGCGATGGTTTTGGAGCCTTTGAGTGACAACCCAGATTTATTCTTGCGCCATGCCGACCAAACCTACATGATTTGTAGGGGGGTAGGGAGCCCGGCCTGTAAGTTGCTGTACGATGCCTACCACATGCAGCGCAACGAGGGCAACCTAATTGCCACCATGGAAAAAACCTGGTCCGAAATTGCCTACATCCAAATTGGAGACAATCCAGGCAGAAAAGAGCCCGGAACTGGAGAGGTCAACTATGCCAATGTATTCCAGTTCATCCATAAAAAGGGCTTTACAGGTATTTTGGGCATGGAACACGGCAACGCCTATCCAGGCAAGGAGGGGGAATTGGCCTTGATCGATGCCTATCGAAAAGTAGATGTGAAATGAAGCACCTCCTCTTCCTACTTGGGGCACTCCTTTGTGCCACGGTAAGTTTTGCCCAAAGCCCGACGTGGAAGCAGTTTCAATCTCCAGGAAAATCCTCTTTGAGAGGTTTAGCCCCTGTTTCAGATCAGATCTGCTGGGCCAGTGGTTCTAGCGGGACTTGGCTAAAAACCGAAGATGGAGGAGTAAGCTGGCAGACCGGAACAGTTGCCGGTTTGGATACGGTAGATTTCCGATCCATTCATGCGTTTGATTCCCAGACTGCAGTAGTGGCATCGGCAGGGCAGCCTGCGGTGATCTACCGAACTGAGGATGGGGGAGCGAGTTGGCAAAAAGTGCATCAGGAAGGCGGGGAAGCGTTCTTTGATGCCATCCAGTTTGTAGATGCCCAAAAGGGCTATGTCCTGGGAGATCCCATTGGAGGGAAGTGGATGATTTTGGAAACCCTTGATGGGGGCAAAAGTTGGCATTCCTTAGCCAAACTACCAGATGCTGTGTTGGGAGAGGCTGCCTTTGCGGCAAGTGCTTCCTCTATGGTAGCCGATGCAACTGGGCTGGTATTTGCCACGGGGGGTACTGTGTCTCGCCTGCATCGCTACACCTTTGCATCCCAATCTTGGAGAGTGCGTGAGTTGACAGATATGCTCCAAGGGCAGCCCTCTCAGGGTGTTTTTGCAATGACTGCGCTTCCAGGAGAAGGAGGTTTGGTGCTGGTAGGAGGAGATTACCTACAGCCTGATTTTCGATTTGCTAATGCCTTATTGGTGTTGGGTGAGGTGACGATAGCTACTAGTGAGGGCCCTAGTGGGTACCGCTCTGGAGTGGCCTACTTTCCCGAGCAGGGCTGGGTGGTCACTGTTGGACCTGGTGGTTCGGACTACTCCAGCGATGGGGGGCACAGTTGGAAGCCTTTTTCTCAGACAGGTTACCATGCCGTCAAAGCATCACCTGGAGGCAAGGTCCTCTGGTCTTCGGGAGGTCAAGGTCGCCTCGGAAAATTAGTGTATTGATGAAAATTGACCCTAATCTTTAAAAGGGTGTCATTTTTTAAGGGGGTTTGTAAAAATAAATACAATTTTTTCGAACTTTCTGCTTTCAAAAAACACGGAGGATTGTATATTTAAATCAGCGAGTTCAGTTTTCCATCTTTATTTTCATTTTTCTACTACCATGTTTGAAAT
This sequence comes from Bacteroidia bacterium, assembly GCA_964202605.1. Taxonomy (GTDB): domain Bacteria; phylum Bacteroidota; class Bacteroidia; order Cytophagales; family Cyclobacteriaceae; genus Algoriphagus. Next base: position 151,123 of record CAXNJN010000001.1, read on the forward strand.
TATTCCTTCCATTTGGTTGATCAACGGCAAGTGTGTGCGGCTTAAGCGGGGCGATTTTGCTACCGAGGAAGTTATCTCGCACAATCCGCTCGAGATTGCACAGGCCTTTGAGGGGATAGGTGTCAAGCGGGTTCATTTGGTGGATCTGGATGGAGCCCGAAGGGGAGAGCCAAAAAACTACAATATTTTGGAAGCCATAGCAGGCTATACGGATCTGGAAGTTGATTTTACTGGGGGCATTACCACAGATGGAGACGTGATTAAGTGCTTTGAATTTGGAGCCAAAACCGTAACCATCGCTTCTGCTGCAGCCAAAAATCCGGAGCGCTTTGCGCAGTTTATCCTTTCCTATGGTCGAGAAAAAATCTACTTGGCTGCAGATACCAACCCAAACGACTATAAAATCAAGATCAAAGGCTGGTTGACCAAAACAGAATTAGACCTATTTGAGCACATTGAGTTTTTCTATGAGCGTGGGCTCAAGCATGTCAAGTGTTCGGATGTGACCCGTGATGGAGTGATGGAAGGCCCCAATTTTGATTTGTTTAAGGAAGTATTGGATCGCTTTCCGAATTTGTATCTCGCTGCTTCAGGCGGGGTTCGGGGCATCGATGATTTCAAACGACTGCGAGACTTAGGCGTTCAGGCTTCTGTATTTGGCCGCGCCTACTACGAAGGAAAAATCAGTTTGAAGGATCTCGAAGACTTTATTGCGTCAAATTAGGATTTGCCTTCTCAAGGCAAATTAATTTTGTTTTGATGCAGGGGTATTGAGGTACTTTTTTGCTAGGATAACACTACCTAGTTCAATCTGATGGACTTGCAAAGGCTAGAATTTAACTTTTACTTATTTTCTTAATCTCTTTTAAGTCTGCAATATCCTGACTTCTACCTGATGCAGTTTTATTTTTGATGAATTCCTTAAGCCCGATGTAGTTAACATCAAATCCATTCACGTCTACAAATAACCTGTTTGGAAATGCATCTTCGAATTTCACTCCATCTATTGTGTTTAATAGGTCGATTCTCAGCGGAGGATATCCAATTTGGGTAACATATCCTTCCTGCATAAAATCTGATTTAGTCAATCCTAAACTAGAAAGGCCAAAATCGGCAATAGCTAACACTAGTTTTTCTGCATTAGCTTCTGAGTTATTAATCCAGATATCTAGGTCGCCCGTATGTCTTGGTTTTCCGTGAAACGCCAATGCGTACCCACCAACGACGAGATAGTCGACTTCATTTTTATGGAGTAGCTTGATGAAGTCTTCAAAATCTTGCGCGAGGGTCATGGTTTTAGCTTTCTTCTTACTACGTGCGTCTTATCGATTCGGGTAACAGATAAATCAACTGATTGAGAAATTAAAAAAGTGACTGCTTCAAGTCTTTTTACCACAGGCTGAGTAAGCCAATAGTTTAGGTCATTCAACTTTTCGTCAAATGACTTCATGGAGGCTTTTTGTACGACAGGAGAAATATTCATAGCGCTTACTAAAGTTACAGAAAATAGGGGAATTAGGAATTCGCTTCTTCTTGTAATTCCCTATTCTTTTATGAATTAAGGAGTTCAACTAAATCTTCAGGAGAATTTTTCACGCTCAGCCGCGGCGGACCATAAAAAAAGTAAGTCACGCAAAGCCTGCCTACCGCAGTCAGGCCGCCAAAGGCGCAAAGGAAGGGTCAAAATACGCTGATTTAATTTCGAATGAATAGCTGGTTTTTCACCAGTAAGCAAAGAAATTAAGGTTTGGAGTTCAAGAGAGAGGACTGTGGACCGTGGACAGCCTGTAGGCCGCGGCCTATTGTCCGTTGACGATTATCCGCAATAATGCAGATTCATTTTGAGCTACTGATACTGTTGCGGATAATCCTCTATTTCCATTGATCTGCGTAATTTTTCCAAAGAATCTGCGTAAGACTTTTTTCATACTCAGCCGCGGCGGACCTTTAAAAAAAGTAAGTCGCGCAAAGCCGCCAAGGCGCAAAGGAAGGGTCAAAATACGCTGATTTAATTTCGAATGAATAGCTGGTTTTTCAACAGTAAGCAACGGAAATAAGGGTTGAAGTTCAAGTAAGTGAGCCGTGGACGGTTGACAGTTAGCTGTGGACTATTAATTCTCCTGATCCTGTTTAAACTTATCCACGATGTATAAAAAAATATTGAAGGATAGCGTGGAGGGGGACTCGTTCTTTTTGGATTCTCTTTCTTGGATATGCGTAGTCGTATGCACCTCTTTTTTAGGCAAAGGAAGCGGTACACTTTGCTTCACTACTGCTGGCTTTTGAGTGAAAAGTGTAGCAGCAGCTCCAGACTCAGAAACTGTGCTGATATCTTCTACAATAGGTTTCTCGAAGGGTTTCTTCGTATTTTCCTCCTGGGCCATTGCTTCCGATGGAAGGAGCAAGTAGCCGAAAGCAGCCATGCATAGCAGGGCAACTTTACCAGCAAAATTTCTTGAACAGTTCCACATAAATTAGCGAAATACGGGTTAGCTTTCGAAAAACGTCCTTAAAAATAGAAAATATATTGTCAATGCAAACGATTGACCTAGAAGATTTCAAAAAAATTGACTTTCGCGTAGGAACTGTACTGCGGGTGGAGCCTTTTGAAAAAGCACGTAAGCCCGCCTATCAGGTGTGGGTAGACTTGGGTCCGGAGTTAGGAATCAAAAAATCCTCCGCCCAGCTGACGGTCCACTACAGCCCGGAAGAATTACTTGGCAAGCAAGTGCTTTGTGTGTGCAACCTTGCTCCCCGTCAGGTAGCTGACTTCATGTCGGAGGTACTCATTACGGGGTTTAGCAGTACCGAAGGAGGGATCTGGATTGCTACTTCCGATCAGCCTGTTCCCAATGGTGCTCCCTTACACTAGGGAAGGTAAATAGTCAGTCCCGAGTCAGTAAGCTCGTTGCGGTACACGGGGAGCGCGGAACAGTACCCGGATCGGACATCTCCTGTTTTCAGATCAAAGCGATACTGGTGAAGGGGGCAGATGATCTCACCGGCACCATTGATATTGGCTTGTCCTAGATCCGCGCCTCGGTGAGGGCATTGGACATCGAAAATATGGAGGACGTCGCCAATCCGTAGTATCGCCAATCGCTTTTCTCCCGCCGCCAGTTTTTTGATTTTGCGTTCGGGGATGGCCTGGAGGACTTCTTCTTTGCTGCTGCCAAATTGGAAGGTGTGCATGGGCTCAAGGGGATTGGGTCTTTGCTAAAAAAAGAGCGCTTGGTTTTTCGTGGAATCTTTTTCAATTTCCACCTTCTATCGCCAATTCCCTAACCCACCATGAAAAAATTCCTTCTTATACCATTTTTGTTTTTTGCGCTTTCCCTATCCGCCCAACAGGTAGAAGGAGCCTGGAAACTCATCAGCCAAAACCAAGTACCGGTCTCTGGTCAAGAGTTTATCAAGATCTACCAAGACAATTACTTTGCCTTTGGCGTCAAGAACTTAGCAGATAATTCCTTTGTAGGAGCTGGTGGAGGTCCTTTTGCGGTAAGTGCAGGTAAGCTTCAGGAGACCCTTGAATTTTTCACGCTCAATCCTGAAATCATTGGGATGGTCACCTCCTTTGACGCAAGTTTGGAAGGCAAGCGACTGACCCTGTCGGGCACTACTCCCAAAGGTCCACTGGTAGAGGTCTGGGAAAAGGTGTCGGATGCCGCCGATGACTTGACGGGCAACTGGGTGATTACGGGCAGGAAGCGAGAGGATCAAATTCAGCGTTCCACCCCAGGCGCGAGACGAACGATCAAAATCCTCAGTGGAGGAAGATTTCAGTGGGTGGCCTTCAACTCCGAAACCCGCGAATTTTCGGGCACGGGTGGAGGAACCTACACTGCCAAAGGAGGAGAATACGTGGAAACGATTGCTTTTTTCTCTAGAGATAACTCCCGCGTGGGTGCAAGCCTTGGCTTTGATTACCAGGTTATCGATGGAGAATGGCACCACAGTGGCCTGAGCTCTACAGGGCAACCGATTTTCGAAATCTGGACACCCTATGCGATAGGCTACAAGCCAGCGAAGTAAAAGGGATTAGTGGTTTAATTTATGTTTTTCCCCGCCCAACGCGTCGGGGGGGGGAATAATTTTCGATTTTTTATCATTGCGCACCTCCGGAGCGCGCCGGACAATTGTGGCATTTTTTCTATTAATATATTGACCCGCTGGGTCAAGGAGTGCCATTTGGAATATTCAAATTGCGAATCTCTAGCCGCTCCAGAGGAAGTTTACCCCGCAGAATTGCGGGACGAAATATTAATAGAAACATTGAAAAAGGATGTTTGTGTGCTCCAGCGGAGCACAATAGTAATAGAATAGAGATAATCGATTTTCTTTTTGCTCCAGAGGAAGTTTGTCACCTAGAATTACGGGGCAATACCTATTCCTACCTAAAAAATTATTTCGCTCCGCTGGAGCTTTGAGAAAATTCGGGAATGGTTTTCTATTAATATATTGCTCCTTCGGAGCAATATATTAGCTGAAAATTGACCTAAATAGGCAAGAAGAGATTCTGATAATTAGTAGGGGATGCTCCAGAGGAGCATAATAGTAATAGAATAGAGATAAATAATCTTCTTTTTGCTCCAGAGGAGCTATACCGAGACTAAAAATGATTTTTTCTACTCTGGAGCTTTGAGAAAGTTTTGGGGTGGATTTCCTAGCACTATTTAGCCCACTCAATCCTGCGGGGCAGGCTCCTCTGGGGTAAGAAATTCAAGAATAAATAACCATATTGATAACGATTATTTCTTAGGATTTTTTTTAATAATCACCCTTATTCTATCCATTCAAAAAGATATTTATCTTCGAAATCCAGATTATATTTTTTTAATAGTTCAATGTATTCCTCCCTAAATGATGTGGACTGGTGGTGCTTTTCCTGATTGTTAATGTACCCTATTACCAAATCCAAATGAGATTGCGAATAGGAAAAAGCCCCAAAACCTTCTTGCCAATGGAATTGGCCTTTCACTAAACTTTTTGAATTAATCCATTTACTTGAATTGGTTTTTATATCATTTACCAATTGTGATATGGAAAGATTTGGTTTTATACTGATAAGGATGTGAATGTGGTCTGGCATGCCTCCAATTGCATAAACTTTTTGACTTTTCCCTTTTACAATCCCGCATATGTATTTGTACAGATCGTCTTTCCAGTTGTTTGAAATTAAATTTTGCCTTCCCTTAACAGAAAAAACCAAATGAATAAAAATTTGAGAATAGGTATTTGCCATAACCAAAAAATTTGTTGTTAAAAAAAATAATTAAAAAGTCTTTAATCCCTAAAACGCACAAATTCAAAAATGGATTTATTTTTTTTGAAATTAGTTGAAAAATTGGCCCCCATCTAGGGTAATGTCGGCACTAAATTTTTTATTTCGCTCCTCTGGAGCTTAGGGTATTTTTTTGAATTTTTATTCTATTAAGATATTGCTCCTCCGGAGCATAGATTCTCCCCTGTTTTGAAATTTGCCCTTGTATTTTTTAGCTGATAATTGACCGAAATAGGCAAGAATTAATTCTGGTAATTAGGAGGTTATGCTCCGGAGGAGTTTAATATTAATAGAACTTGGTTATAAAAATTTCTTTTTGCTCCAGAGGAGCAATATTTTGTTAAAAAACAATTTTTTCCACATAGAAGCCCAAGATGGGCCTATGAGGAATACAATCCCTTCAATTTTTCTAGAGTATAATCTATATCCTCCATCGTGGTAAATCTGCTGAAGGAAAACCGGACTACATCACGGTCTTCGGGGTGCTGTAAGGCCCGCATCACGTGGGAACCTACCGATGCTCCTGCGCTACAGGCAGAGCCTCCCGATGCCGAGATGCCTTCCAAATCCAAGTGAAATAAGAGCATGCCCCGATTGGATTCCGAAGGGGGAAGGCTGACGCTCAATACCGTGTACAAACTCTTTTGCAGGTCTGCTGAACAGCCGTTGAAGGCGATCCCCGGAATTTCTTGGCCTAATTTTTCGATGAAGTATCCCTTTAGCTTTTCGATCTGGCTACGATGTGCGGCAAGCTCCTCGAGGGAAATTTCTAGGGCTGTGGCCAGGCCGATAATTCCGATGACATTTTCTGTCCCTCCCCGCATGTTGCGCTCTTGGGCTCCTCCATGGATGAAAGGATGGATTTTCTTGTCCTTGCGGACATACAAAAAGCCCACACCTTTGGGGCCATGAAATTTATGTGCTCCAGCAACGAGTGCATCCACAGGGAGCTTGGACAAATCATGGGAATAATGCCCCATGGTTTGTACGGTGTCCGAATGGAAAAATGCCCCATGTGCTTGGGTCAATTGGCCGATCCGCTCTAGGTCGTTCAGGTTGCCAATCTCGTTATTTCCCTGCATCAGGGAAACCAAGGTTTTTGGATTCTTTTTGAGTAGTTCTTCGAGCTGGGCTAGGTCAATTTCTCCTTGTTCATTGACTCCGAGAAGGCTGAGTTGCACCTGTCCTTTTTTGGCCTGCATTTCCAGGGTATGGAGTACCGCATGGTGCTCCAAGGGAGAGGTGATGGCATGCGTGAGGGCGTGGGATTCGATGCCACAAACCAAGGCGGTATTGTCTGCCTCGGTACCTCCTGAAGTAAAGAAAATTTCGGATGGGCTGGCTTGAAGGAGTTCGGCTACCTTTTTACGTGCTTTCTCAATGGCCGTACGCACCTCTCTGCCGTGGCTATGCACCGAAGAGGGATTGCCAAAATGTCCTCGCATAAACGGCAGCATGGCCTCGATCACGCGATCGTCCATCTGGGTAGTAGCTGCATTGTCGAGGTATACGTGCTTCATGGCTGCTTGGTGCACAAGGCAGAAGATAGGTTTAAGTCAACGTCGCGTTGACTACCTCCTTGATGTCTTGCATGATTTTTTTGGCAAGGTGCTCCGCTTTGGCTTCCGAGTCTGATTCGGAGTAAATACGGATGATGGGTTCGGTGTTTGACTTCCTAAGATGCACCCATTCTTTTTCAAATTCAATTTTCACCCCATCAATATCGATGATCGGGTGGCTTTTGTACCTTTCCTTGATTTTCAACAGGATATCATCCACATCTAGGTTGGGCGTAAGCTCAATTTTATTTTTGGAAATCGAGTAGTTGGGGTAGCTCGCGCGCAGCTTGGAGATGGACTTGCCATACTTGGCCAGGTGGGTCAAAAACAAGCCAATACCTACCAAAGCATCTCTGCCGTAATGGGAGGTGGGGTAGATGATGCCGCCATTGCCTTCTCCACCGATAACTGCCTGTACGGCTTTCATCTGGTTGACGACGTTGACTTCCCCTACGGCAGATGCACTGTAGCTTCCGCCTCGCTTTTCGGTGACATCACGCAGGGCACGGGTAGAAGACAAGTTGGAAACCGTGTTGCCAGGAGTATGGGACAATACATAGTCTGCGACTGCGACGAGTGTGTATTCCTCGCCAAACATGGATCCGTCCTCGTTGACTAGTGCCAATCGATCCACATCTGGATCGACAACGATACCTAGGTCGAAATTTCCTTTTTCCAATTTCTTGGCAATATCTCTGAGATTTTCTGGGAGTGGCTCGGGATTGTGCGGGAAGTTGCCGTCTGGGGTACAGAACATTTCCTCTACTTCGCTGACCCCTAGAGCGCGCAAAAGTTTTGGAACGACAATGCCTCCAGTGGAGTTGACCGCATCCACCACAATTTTAAAATTACGTGCCTTGATGGCTTCAACATCCACGAGTTCAAGGTCCAACACGTGCTGGATGTGTCGATCCATGTAGTCGTCAATGACGCTGTATTTGCCAAGCTTACGTACTTCTGCAAAGGTAAAATCTTCGGCCTCCGCTTTGGCTAGGATAGCCTTTCCTTCTTCGTCTGAGATAAATTCACCTACTGCATTGAGAAGTTTCAGCGCATTCCATTGGGCGGGGTTGTGGCTGGCGGTGAGGATGATTCCTCCACCTGCATTTTCCCGAGGTACGGCAAACTCTACGGTTGGGGTAGTGCTAAGTCCAAGGTCGATCACGTCGATGCCTAGGCCTTGAAGGGTGGCTGCTACCAATCTAGAGACCATATCGCCAGACAGGCGGGCATCTCTTCCGATGACTACTTTGTGTATGCCGGTTTTTTCCAGCACCCAAGCGCCATAGGCAGCGGTAAATTTGACTACATCAATGGGGGTAAGACCTTCTCCGGGTTTTCCGCCAATGGTCCCTCGTATGCCAGAGATAGATTTAATTAAAGACACGAATGTTGGTTTTTGTTGTGTTAAACTAGTTGGCTACTCTTGAATGGAAATTTACTTGAATTTGGCCATCGCCTTGTCCACCTCGTTGTCGGGGTTGGCACAGGAGCTAGTCGTATCTACCGTTTTTCCACAAAGTCCGCATGTGGCTCCTTCCTTGTTGAGGAAGGGACTTTGAGAGGCGCAGGTGCCCTTAAATTCACCGTTTTTTAGAAAAATCAGCCTCACAGACATCAAAACAAAGAAAATAGCTAAAAAGCCAAGCGTGATGAAGAAAGTTGTCATAGCGAATAAATATCCTCAAATTTAACGTTTTAGTTTGAAAACTTGTACAATTCAACCTTTGTTTCCTAGGACATGTCACAAATGAGTAGCCGCGCCCAACAGTTGGCAGCCTTTGATCGCCTATTGACTATCATGGATGAGCTGCGTGCACAATGTCCCTGGGACAAGAAGCAGACGACCGAAAGCCTCCGACACCTGACGATCGAAGAGACCTTTGAACTTTCAGATGCCATCCTGCAAGGAGATTCTGAAGAGATAAAAAAAGAAGTGGGGGACCTCCTTTTGCACCTCGTGTTTTATGCAAAGATCGGTTCGGAGGAAGGGAATTACGACATCACCTCCGTCATTGATTCACTGTGCGAAAAGCTCATCCGTCGCCATCCGCACATCTATGGAGATACAATTGCTCTGGACGAGGAGGCGGTGAAGCAAAATTGGGAGAAAATCAAGCTCACTGAAAAGGGCAATACTTCTGTGCTGGGAGGGGTGCCGAAAAGTTTGCCGGCCCTCATAAAGGCCATGCGAATCCAGGAAAAGGCACGCGGAGTAGGCTTTGACTGGGAAGAGCCCGAGCAGGTGTGGGAAAAGGTGGAGGAGGAGATGGGGGAATTTCATGCCGAATTCAATGCAGCGGAAGGGAAGGAGATCGACCGAGAGAAGGCCGCTGGAGAATTTGGAGACCTGTTATTTTCACTGATCAACTACGCCCGATTTATCGACATCAACCCGGAGGAGGCCTTGGAGCGGACCAACTTGAAGTTTATCTCCCGGTTTCAGTACCTCGAACAGGCAGCCAAGGCAGCAGGGAAGAATCTAAGTGAGATGAGCCTGGCGGAGATGGATGTGTATTGGGAAGAAGCGAAGAGAAGTACGAAGTACTAAGTACCAAGTACCAAGTAGGAATTTGAATTTATACCAGGATTCTGCTCCTTAAGAATCTTGGTACATTGTACTTGGTACTTCGTACAATTACTTGATACTAGCTACTTGATACTTCTTAAAATAAAATGCAATGACTAAACACGTAATCCTTACCCCAGAAGCTCCTGCCCCAATTGGGCCGTATTCCCAAGCGGTACTTGCAGGCGATACCCTCTATGTATCTGGGCAAATTGCCTTAGATCCTGAGACGGGTGAGCTAATTAACGAAAACATCACCGAGGAGACGCATGCGGTCATGAAAAATCTGGAAGCGGTCCTCCGTGCAGCGGGCTTTGGCTTTGACCAGGTAGTGAAGTGTACCATTTTTATTCGAGATATGGGTCAATTTGGGGTCATCAACGAGGCCTATGGGCAGTATTTTAAGTCCGATCCCCCTGCACGGGAGACCGTTGAAGTAAGTAAACTCCCAAAAAATGTGCAGGTAGAGATTTCCTGCATTGCAGTTCGCTAAGGGATGAATTGGCTACCTTTTGGTCGGGAAACCCTCGTCAGCGCCTTGTCCAAAGAGGAGGTCTTGGATCGCTTGGCTGCGGTCACTCGAGGAACTCGGACCGAAGGGCTGCCAGAGATCCGGCCCCTATTCAATGGGCGAGTGGAAGAAGATGGATTTCGCCTTTCGCAAGTAATTGAAAAAGGGGATAACTTTCTTCCACTGCTGCTGGGAAAGGTGGAGGACACGCCCCGAGGGAGCATTATTTTTGTTCGCTACCAAATCTTTGCAACCACTCGCTTTTTTCTTTGGTTTTGGACGCTTGTATTGCTGGCCTTTACACTTTTTTTCCTTTTGGTCACGAATCAATTCCTTCAAGGGGGAGCTTGCCTTTTCCTGTCGGGGGTCAATTATGCCTTGGCGGTGTTCTTCTTCCATCGGCAGCTGGTACCTAGCAAAAAACTTTTCCAAGAAGTGATCAATTTTCCAGCGAGCAACCTGGAATCCTCTCGCTAGCTGTAGGCAAAAAGGGACTTTGGATGTACATTTGTACCCTATTCTTCACCCTTTCATTTCGACTACCATGTCCATACGCATTGAAAAAGATACCATGGGGCCTGTGGAGGTTCCAGCTTCAGCTTATTGGGGAGCGCAGACGCAGCGTTCCATCAATAATTTTAAGATTGGCGGTGTACAAAACCGCATGCCGATAGAGATCATCCATGCCTTTGCGATTTTGAAGAAGGCGGCAGCTTTGACCAATACGGAGCTCGGTGTGCTAGAAGCCTCCAAAGCGGAGATTATTGCACAGGTATGTGACGAGATGCTGACCGGGCAGCACGACAGCCAATTTCCATTGGTCATCTGGCAGACCGGTTCGGGTACCCAGTCCAACATGAATGCGAATGAGGTGATTGCCTACCGCGCACATGTACTGTTGGGAGGAGCCTTGGATGATGTGCAAAAGAAAATCCACCCCAACGACGATGTCAATAAGTCCCAGTCCTCCAACGATACCTACCCTACGGCGATGCACATTGCAGCCTACAAGATGGTCGCTGAAACGACCATTCCTGGGGTAAAGCAGCTTCGCAACACGCTAGCAGCAAAGGCAGAAGCCTTTAAGCAGGTGGTGAAAATTGGCCGTACCCACTTTATGGATGCTACCCCACTGACTCTTGGACAGGAGTTTAGCGGCTATGTAGCCCAGTTGGACCATGGCTTACGCGCATTGAATAATACCCTTTCCCACCTGTCGGAACTTGCCTTGGGAGGTACAGCAGTGGGCACCGGTTTGAACACTCCGCAGGGCTACTCCGAGTTGGTGGCGAAGAAAATCGCTGGCCTAACCGGTCTCCCTTTCGTGACGGCACCCAACAAGTTTGAGGCCCTAGCCGCCCACGATGCGATGGTGGAAACTCACGGAGCTTTGAAGCAACTAGCAGTTTCCTTGATGAAAATCGCGAACGACATTCGCATGCTTTCTTCTGGCCCGCGTTCGGGAATTGGGGAAATCTTGATTCCAGAAAATGAGCCAGGATCCTCCATCATGCCGGGCAAGGTCAATCCGACTCAGGTAGAGGCGATAACCATGGTCGCAGCACAGGTGATGGGCAATGATGTAGCGATCAGCATTGGTGGAGCGAATGGACATTTTGAATTGAATGTTTTTAAGCCACTGATTGCGGCTAACTTCCTACAGTCGGCTCGTCTGATTGGGGATGCTTGCGTTTCTTTTGACCTCAACTGTGCGGTAGGTATAGCTCCCAATACCCAGATGATTCAGCGGCATTTGGAAAACTCCCTGATGCTCGTCACAGCACTCAATCCATACATTGGCTACGAAAATGCAGCGGCTATTGCCAAAAAAGCACACAAGGAAGGAACGAGCTTGCGTGAGGCAGCACTTAGTTTGGGTTTGCTCACTTCGGAGCAGTTTGACGAGTGGGTAAAGCCAGAAGACATGATTGGAGGTTTGAAGTAAGGCAAGCTGCCAAACCCTTTTTGGAAGTTAAATGAGGTCCCCTCTGTGGTTTTTTTACTGCAGAGGGGATTTTTATTTAGGAGAGGGCCCTTTTATACCTCGTTATGAATTGAATTTTTTCTAGTTTTTACTATATTTAGGTAGTGTTTTATTCTCGGTCTGCAGGGTTTTGCCTCAGAGAGGAAAAATAGTTTATCATGAAAGCAGCTATTTTTTTTGTTGTATTATTTTTCACTTCTCTTAATCTTCCTGCCCAATCGGATAAGCAGGCTTACGCACCTTTTGATTGGATAAAAATAAATCCCAAGGAGTCCTATGCCGATTTCGCTTGGGAGGTTTTGCCCCAGGGGATCACGCAAGCCATGGTGGAATCCTTGGTGGCCTCTCCATACATTACCAGCGAAGATCCCATCACCTTATTGTATTTCGAGGAGCAGCTTTTAGCGTTGATAGCCTGTAGGTTTGAAGTGTTGAAGTGGACGGGAGACCGTTGGGACAACTTGTATAAGGGTGTGGGTTCGGGCTTCAACTGCCATGCACATTTTTTTGTACGCGATGGGAAATTGTATTCGATGGGGCGCTATGGATTTTGGAAAGGGCACAGCGAATTACTCTGGTTTGATTTTGAAGAAGGAATTTGGGAGTTTGAGCCTGTTTCTTCTCCTCCCATAAACTATGGGGGAGTGGGAATTTTTGTAGATGGAGATCGGGTGCTTTCTTTATTTGGGGAATACATTCACCAGCCATCCAATATTTTTTATCCGGCTGAAAATGGGTATGTATTTGATTTTAAAAGCCAAGCTTGGAGTTCCGTGCAGTTGGATTTTCCAAGTCAAAAAAACCTGAGTTCATGGATTATGCCTGCCTTTGACTTGAAAGACTATGGGGTTCAATTGTATCAACTTGACGCCCATCTTGGGCTACTCTTGGTTCATAAAAAAGAAAACGCCTTGTATTTTGCAAAGGAAAATAACTTTGGGAAGTTTAAGTTTTTTACAGTGGCCGTAGCTTTGGGTAACAATGCGGTATTTTTTGATAAATACGGCGACCCTACCTTTTTATTGCCTTCTGCAGCTCCTTTGGACAACTTTAATAAAGTAGGAGACATTAAATTTACCAAGCAGACTTCGCCCTTTGGGCTCGAGGAATGGTCCTTTTCTATTCTTGTTGGCTTAGTATTCTTGTTGGCAGTGGGGGTAGGTCTTTGGTGGTGGAAAATTCGAATTTCTAAAAGATCCAATCAATCCGAATTGCTACCCACTTTCGAGGAGCAAGGTACCGTCGATGGAGAGGAGGATATCGCTCGAATTGTCGATAAGCTCCTTGCCCAACCCCTGTTGCTAGTGGATGTAAATCAGTTGGACGGCTTGTTTGGGATATCTTCTCTAGAAAGTTTGGACTACAGAAGGGTGAGGAGATCCAGGTACGTCAAGGCGGTCAACCAGTATTTTCAAGCCAAGCATGGAAAAGAGTTGATCGTCCGAACCAAGTCGGAAGTCGATAAGCGGATTATCTTGTATCGGATTTCTCCTTAGTCGGATCTTTGTCAACAGTTGACGGACCACAGTCCACCGCCGATTCGTTGTTTATTTGGATTTAGAATCTAAAATTTAGTACGTTTTTAGAGCAGGCCACAGTCCACAGCAGATTGTAATTGTAGAGACAAAGCGTACTAAAACCACAACTGGCTGTTGACCGTTGACCGTTAGCGGTGGACTAGTTGATTTGTCAACGGTTGACAGGCCACAGACGACAGCAGATTGTAATTTTAGAGATAAAGCCTACTATAACCACGATTGACTGTGGTCTGTCGACAGTTAGCCGTTGACCGAATTATCCGCTTGGTAAACATCCCTATTGAGTTACTTGCATAATTGCGGATAATCCTATTCATTTATATCAGATGCGACCTCTACTACTTATCCTACTTATTTATTTGGCACTTGTCGCTACGCCAAGTTTAGCGCAACGCCTGATGGATGGCAGCCGCCGTACGGTGGGCTACATCGAAGGAGATCGTGTGACCAACGGTTCTCGGTCGACGATTGGCTACCTCGATGGAAGTCGTGTGATGGATGGGTCGAGGAGGACGATTGGATATACGGAAGATGGCCGGGTAATGAACGGGTCTAGATCTACCATTGGGTATATTGAGAATGGTAGGGTGATGGATCAATCACGCCGGACCATTGGCTACATTGAAGATGGACGGGTGATGGATGGCTCTCGGAGAAGTATTGGCTACTATGAGGGGGTCCGGATCACCAATGTGGCCTTGTTTTATTTCTTCTTTTTCTATTGAGATAAGGTTTAGGGACAAAAAAAAGATAAAATGAAACAACAAGAATACGAGATAGACCCCCAGATTAAAAGGAAAAAGACGCCGAGCTGGAAGCGTTACGGCATGGAATTTTTGATGGTGTTTGCAGCGATTACCTTGGGATTTTTTGCGGACAACCAGCGGGAAAAGTGGAGTGAAACAGTACGCGGGGTGCAGTATGCGCAGCGCTTGGTAGAGGACTTGGACTTGGATAGTATCCGGATGGAAGAGGTGAAGGCCAACTATGCCTTAAAAGTCCCGCAGATCAACACCTTGATTCCACTAATGCAGACAGGCCTTGAAGAGAAGCCGTTTTTAGACAGTTTGTTTGCCTATTTCACCCTACAAACTTGGAGTTCCTTGGTTTCAGGAATCAGTTTTGTAGAAAACTTGGCTACGCGAGACGAGTTAAAGTCGGGAAATATGCGGCTGATCCGTTCGGACAGCATTGTTCGGCACTTGTCGGTGTATGCACGGAAGGAGCAGATTTTTTTGAGCAACCAAGCCCTCTACCGCGAAAAGCGGCATAAATTATCGGGTCTTATTGAGGAGGTGTATGACATGCCTCGTCTCAGCTTGGATAAGCTGCAGGGGAAAAAGCCAGAACCCCATTTGCTTCCTGTAGATCCCAAGCAGTTGCGCAAGCTGTATAATGCCGTGGCCAATCTCCAAGGAATGCTTAATCTACTAGAATCCAGTGTGGAGAGCATTGCCGAGGAGCGTCGATTGTTGAGAAAGCTATTGCTTGCCTATATTGAAGAGAAGGGATAAGTCTAGTTCGAAATTAGGGTTTAACTACCCAAGTAAAAATGACTTTCTCTTTACTACCTTTTCAAGTCACCACTAACACATCTGCTATGAATCTGGGTAAAAAACTTGCTATCCTATTTTTCTTTTTGGGTTTTGGCAGTGCTGTGGCCCAAGAGGCCGAGGTGCTACTTAAAGCCCATCACCTGAAGCTGAAAGAGGCCATGTTGTATACACTTGAGGTAGCAGAAAAAATGCCAGAAGCGCAGTATGGGTATCGACCTACTGCCGAGGAGATGTCCTTTGGGGAACAGCTTCTGCATTTGGGGGATAATTTGGTTTGGCTTTCGAGCAGCTTCTTGGCGGAGAAGCCTTTGCCACACCGCCCCAAGGTAGAGGGCCAAGCTATGAATAAAGCGGAGGTGATCCGATTACTTGCTGATTCTTATGGCTTTGCTTTGCGCGAGCTCGAGGAGCTTGATGTGAAGAGCTTAACCAAAGAGTTTCCATGGAGGGGCGGGGTCATGAATAAAATTCAGTTTCTCAACTTGATCCAAGACCACCAAACCCACCACCGTGCGCAGGCGATTGTTTACCTAAGGTTGAATCAGTTGGCTCCGCCCAATTATCGGGGTTGGTAAAATTTGGCAGCTATTATTTAACCTTGCAGAAAATCTGTTAATCGATCTAAAAAAGTTATAATTCGTCATGCAAATGAAAAAACACACCTTCCTTTTCCTTTTTTTAGTGGGGATGAGTTGCTCCACTTTTGGGCAAAGTACTCCAGAATTTAATGTCTTACTTATTCATGTAGATGATTTGGGATGGGCAGACATTGGGGTTTTGGGAAGCGATTTTTATGAAACACCATCGATAAATCGCCTGGCGGCTGAGGGCATGCTATTTACGCATTCCTATGCAGCAGCAGCGATTTGCTCACCTACTCGGGCGGCCCTGATGACGGGCAAATACCCCGCTCGAATTGGGATTACAGATTGGATCTATGCGCGATTCCAAGGGGTAGGAACTACCGGACTTCCCGGAGAATATGCTGAAAATCCGGATCAACCCCTGCGAACACCTAAAAATCAGGGCTTTTTACCCTTGGAAGAGGTCACCTTAGCAGAGCGAATGAAAGGGCAGGGCTACACCACATTTCATGTTGGCAAATGGCATCTAGGTGAAGAAGGAAAGTATCCGGAAGACCAGGGCTTTGATCTCAACTTTGGAGGCAATGACCTAGGCCAGCCCCCCAGTTATTTTGATCCCTATGAGCCCGCTACTCCCACACCATTTTACGAATTGGACCGGGTAGTGCCCAGGGCTGCCGGTGAATATTTAACAGATAGAGAAGGGGATGAGATCGTGAATTTCCTTCAAACCCAAGATCAAAAATTTTTCATTCACTGGGCTCCCTATGCAGTGCATACGCCACTCATGGCGCCAGAAGAGCTGGTAGAAAAATACAAACGTAAAGCTGGAGGGAAACAGAAAAATCCCATCTATGCAGCTATGGTGGAGAATTTAGACCAAAATGTTGGGAAGGTACTCGCTGCTTTGGATCGCTTGAAGTTGAGCGATAACACCTTGATCATTTTTACCTCAGACAATGGGGGATTGATTGGAAACCCAGCAAACCCCATTACAAATAACGATCCCTTGCGCTCCCAAAAAGGCTATCCATACGAGGGAGGAATTCGGGTGCCAACGGTGGTCAAATGGCCAGGCAAGGTTCCTGCAGGTGTCCAGTCTAATCTGCCAATTGTGACGCTAGACTGGGCCCCTACAATTTTAGAGTACATGGGCTTAAATCCTAAAGAACAAAGCCTAGATGGCCAAAGTCTGGTGGAAGTTTTGAGAGGAGGGTCACTAGCTTCAAGAGACTTATTTTGGCATTTTCCACATTACAGAGGTGCAGATGTAGTTCCTTATTCCATTATTCGATCTGGGGAATACAAGCTCATACATTACTTTGAAGAGCAGCCGGACGAACTCTATTCCTTAGCGAATGATCCCAGGGAAACTACGAACCTGGCAGCACAATTTCCCGACCTGGTGATTCAACTTAAAGCTTCACTCAACGCCTGGTGGCTAGAAACAGGTGCCAGATTGCCCAAGAAAAAATAAACGATTGGAAATCAGTTGTAAGTTTAAATTCAGTTTTAGGGGCTTTCCAACTCTGAATTTTCTGTCGAGATCCTACCGTTACAGACGCAAAGTTTCATTTCAATTGGTACAGCTCGTAACACCTTAAATCAGGCGCCACATAGGCATTTGAATGTCTCCCAAGGACGGCTGCTGAAAATCAATGAACCAAAATGATGCTTTTTTCAACTCAAAATAGTAGATTAACATCACTAACCTTTTGGTCTCACAACTCCATTTATTTTAGTAAAGCCAACTTTTAACAAACTAAGCCTTAGGTAAATGGGTAAAGTTTTAGCCTCTGTAGGTTGGGATAGACCTTTTTTTATATTGTATTCAAACTAATTTTCAATGAGCAACTCGTTTTTAAAAAAGGTAGTTGGTGAGACCAATGAATATGAGCGTACCCCGATTCCAAGAGAAAGCCTGAAAGGAGGCAAAAGCTTTTTGGGAATGTATGCAGGCGAACATACTGCAGGGACAGAGTTTGTTATTGGCCCCCTATTCGTGGCACATGGGGTCTCGGCAGGAGATTTGATTTTTGGATTATTGATCGGTAATTTATTGGCGGTGCTGAGTTGGGGCTTGATTACAGGACCAATTGCAGCCTCAAAGCGGCTCACCTTGTATTATCAATTGGAGCGCATTGCTGGAAAAAATGTGGTCCGCTGGTATAATCTGGTCAATTCCTTAATGTTTTGTTTTCTTGCCGGGTCAATGATTGCAGTTTCAGCTACAGCGGTAGGGATTCCTTTTGACCTCGAAATGCCTACACTATCGGACTGGTTGCCAAGGACGCCTGGCTGGATTCTGACAGTGCTATTGATGGGAGCAGTGATTACGCTAGTGGCTATTCAGGGATACTCCCAAGTATCCAAATTTGCAAATGTGATGTCTCCTTGGATGATACTGGTATTCTTTGCAGCAGCTATTGTGGGCTTGGCTCAACTAGGAGTGGGTTCATTCGAAAGTTTGATCCGCATTGCTCAAGAAGTGATTTGGAATGGAGTTCCACTTGCGGGCATGTCCAAATTTACGATTTGGCACATCATCTTTTTCGCTTGGTTTTGCAATATGGCCATGCACATTGGGATGTCTGACTTGACGATTCTTCGCTATGCAAAGTCTTGGACTTATGGATTTCATTCCTTTGCGGGAGTTTTTCTAGGACATTTTGTGGCCTGGATAGCATCCGGAATTCTGTATTCGGTATTTCTTCAGGCCGATTCTGCGTCTCAGGAATTTGCCCCTGGAGCTATTGCGTATGAGACCTTGGGCATTGCTGGGGCGATTTGTGTAGTGATCGCGGGTTGGACTACGGCCAATCCTACGATTTATAGAGCTGGACTAGCACTGCAGGCGATTTTTCCAAAAGTTTCAACTTGGAAAATCACAGCTATTGTAGGGGGAATTACTAGTTTAGCTGCTTGTTTTCCTGCTTTGGTCATGAAACTCTTGGATTTTGTGGCATTGTATGGGCTACTCCTGATGCCGATGGGGGCAGTAATTTTTGCGGATTTCTATTTTTCTAAAAAAATGGGCTTCCAATCTGAAGCTGCGCTGAATTCCAAGTCTGATTTCAGTATTCCGGCCTTGCTGAGCTGGGTGTTAACCTTGGTGTTCTGCTTGGCGTTGAATTTCTTTTATGGGGTAGAAATTTTCTTTTTAGGGCTACCAGGTTGGTTTGTGGCTATTGCAATTTTCATTGTGCTTTCAAAAATAAAATACCCACTTGCTAAATCACTTCCACGATGATATTGGATGCAATAAAAAAAGTCCAAATTGGGATGAGTAGAAACCCTAAGGTGCTATCTAGCCATAAAAATCAAATGACAAAGCCATGAAAATTCTAATGAAAATAGGGTCTTTCCTAAGCTTGCTGCTAACCCTTGTGCCATCGATTCTCTTTTTTGTTGGGGATTTAGAATTGAGTCAAATGAAATGGTACATGGGTATCGGCATGGTGCTTTGGTTTGTGACGGCACCGTTTTGGATAAATAAACCCTCAAAAATTGAGCAATTGTAATTTTCAGGATCAATAAATTCAATCTCCAGTTTTTTTTGAAAAACTTGACACCAGCTAAGTATTTACCGTTTACATCCAACACTAACCTGTAACGATTACGCCAAAGATGCCAACCGACTTCCACCAAAAATCCCTTTCCCTTCTATCGGAGCAGTTAAATGCAAGAGGATTGGATACCAACTTTTTAATTCAAAAAATCGCTTCGTTTCAGATTGCTGTTCCTTCTTGGGCTTTGGGTGCTGGAGGAACGAGGTTTGGTCGATTTTTGATAGGTGGTGAACCAAGAAATCTCGAAGAAAAACTGGAGGATATTGGGCTTTTGGCCAAATTGACCAAGCGGACGGATGCGGTCTCACTCCACATTCCCTGGGATATCCCTCAAGACGTTCAGTTGATTAAGCAAAAGGCGGCCGATCTTCACATCAGATTTGACGCCATGAACTCAAATACTTTCCAAGATTATGGTCAGCCATTGACTTATAAAATGGGTTCGCTAAGTAATGCAGATTCAGACATTCGAAAGCAGGCAGTGGAGCATAATCTTTTGGTGATCGAAGTCGGGAAAGAATTGGGGAGCAAAGGGCTTACGGTTTGGTTGGCAGATGGAAGTAACTTTCCAGGGCAAGCCCATATCAGAAAGGCACTTCAATGGACTACCGAATCACTTCAGGAAATATATGCCGGTTTACCAGCGGATTGGAAACTTTTGTTAGAGTACAAGCCCTACGAACCTAATTTTTACCATACCGTGATTCCGGATTGGGGTACATCAGCGCTGATTTGCCGGCAGCTCGGAGAGCAGGCGAAGGTGTTGGTGGATTTGGGTCACCACCTCCCCAATACCAATATCGAGCAGATTGTAGCGACGCTGATGCATCAGAACATGTTGGCAGGATTTCACTTCAATGACAGTAAATACGGGGACGATGATTTGAGCACAGGAAGCATCAAACCCTATCAGTTGTTTTTGATTTTCTGTGAATTGACCAATGGCGCTGAAGAAAAGGCGCAGTCTTGGGAAAGTATTTCTTGGATGATCGATGCCAGCCATAATACCAAAGACCCCTTGGAAGACTTAATCCAGGCCTTGGAGTCTATTTCACAGGCTTACTCTAAATCGCTTTTAGTAGATCGTAAAAAACTAAATCAATGTCAGTTGGAAGGGGATGTGGTTGGGGCACAAGAAGTACTTCAAGATGCGTTTTTAACGGATGTGAGACCCCTTGTTAAGGAAGCTAGAATTCAAAGTGGTGGGGAACTTGATCCGCTCGATTATTTTAGAAGAGAAAAGATTAGAGAAAAGCGAATCCTTCAAAGAGGAAAAAATACGCAAGCGAGTGGCTTGTAAGTAGGCAGCTGACTACCGCTATTCAAGTTTCTGAATCGCTGGTTTTTTGAAAATTTCAAAGCTTGGTTCTTTTTTAAACTCAGGTTCAGGCTGCTTTTCTGGACCGATTTTCATGTCCAGCTTTCCATTGTATTTGCCTCCCATTTCGATGATAAGATGCTCAGTTTTTACATCCCCGTTGATATTGCCGGTTGCTTTAATTTCCAGATGTTTAACTCTCACATTGCCATTTATAGTGCCAAAAATAATTGCTGTTTCGGTTTCAATATTTCCCTTTACAATTCCTTTCTCTCCCAGAATGATCCCTTTTTTGACAGCGATATCTCCAGTGATTTTGCCTTCGATTCTTGCAGTGCTTTTGCATTTGATATTTCCCTCACACTCAAAATCTTCACCCAAAATGGTGAGAATTTCTTCTTGATTTAAAATCGTAATGGGCGACTTTGGGCTTTTCTTGAACATGCTAATTGAGATTAATAAATGTTTTTGGATTTATTTTTTTGTTATTTCTGAGGATCTCATAGTGGAGGTGGGGTCCCGTGGACCTGCCGGTCGAACCTACCTTACCAATAAAAGTGCTGACTTTTACTTCCTGCCCCTCTTTTACTAAAATTTCAGAAAGGTGTCCGTAATAGGTTTGATATTCTTCCCCATGGCTGATAATGACCAAGTTTCCATAGTCTCCTCTGTAGCCAGCAAAAACAACTTTGCCTTCAGCAGTGCATTTAACGGGTCTTCCATTGGGAGCACTGATGTCTAAGCCTTTGTGACTTTCTCTTCCGCTCGACCCAAATGGATTCGACCTGAAGCCAAAGCTTGAGGTTATCGGCCCATCAAGGGGAGAACCAACGGGAGTGTTAGCGATTTCTTGCTTAAATTCTTCAATGTATTTTTCGAACTGCCTATTGTCACCCATGTCAAAGGGGGAGCTTATTTTTGGGACGAGATCCACATTTTTTTTATTCGGTTTCTGAATCCCTTTGCTAACCAATAACTTATTTACCTCGGTGATTTGCCTGGTGATAAAGTCATATTGCCTTGATAGCTCCTGAGAAAAAGTTTTATTCCGTTCATTTTGGGCCAGGATTTCGTTCTGCTGTTCCATGAAATACATTTTGGTGATCAACACAAATGTATAGACCCCCAAGACCAAAAAAAGTAGAACGCCTGCAGAAATAAATTTCCAGTATTCCAAGAAGAAGGTAGGAATTAAAATAGGCTTTTTAAACCGTGGATCAGTATTTATAAAAATTACCGTAGTTTTCCGAACTAGGGAAAGACCTTTTTGCAGAGGAAGCTTTGTAAAGAAATCAAGGATTTTTTTCATAGCGTGAACCTTCAAAACTTACAGATTCCGAGAATTCAACTACTGATCTATGCTTAAACAAATCTATTGACTGAAGATCCTTGAATTGACAGAATATCGTTTTGCCTTTATTGAATCTGGAAATCCAGATTGAAAATAAAGGGTTTCAATATTACGAAATTATAGCTAAACAAAAAGGGTTTGCCATTTTCTATGGGTGGTAAGGTAAAGATTTACCCTTTGGTTTCTCAGCGTTGGCGGTGGATAGGACTTGATTCACCTAATCCATTTTGGGGTTTGTGGGCCCTTTATTCCCTTGAATAATTAAATTCTTTAAATGCCATTTATTCTATTAGAAACAGTAAAAGGGAAAAAAATTTTGTAATTTATCGGTTGAAAACAGCATAAAACTAAAATTGAAAAATGTATATTTATCCGGCGCAACTCGAAAAGCCTTGAATAGAGTAGAGGAAGGGTTTATTTTTAGATAAAATGGAAACAAATAATACTGAACCAAATACAACTGGATTGCAAGCCGCAATTGAAAATTTAATTGGGGCACGGAGGGAGTCGTCTGATGGAGTGGTGATTTTCAACCCAAAAGAATGGCCAAAGTTCTTGGTTATTGTGCTTGCCCTCCTAATTGGATACTACCTATTCAACATAATTATTGCCTTAGCGGATTTTAATAATTATGATTTTATTTTCGGACTATTATTTCTCATTCTTTTTACATTGGGGCCAGTGGTTTGGGCTGTATACAAGCTTATTCGTGACCGCAATGACTATGTGCAAATTGACGGGCATTTATTGAGTTTTAAGGATAATGCAAAAACAGGTGAAATTGATTTGAATACTGTTGTCAAAATCAGCGGAAAAAAAGACATCAAATTTGAACTTGATGATCAGTCTTATGTAGTTATTAAATTATCTGAGATGAATTTCAATGAAGCTGATCGAAAGGCTTTAGTTAAAGAAATACAACTTAGACTTTCATAACTCGCCTAGTCTATTTTTAAAAGTGCGTGTTTAAAAAATAAGCTACTAGCAGCAATAATTACCTAACAAAATTGCGGATAACCCTAAATAGGTTTATCCTTCTTGCTGTAATTTTGGGTTCTACCGAATGATTTTCACTTCCTGAATTTTTGTAGGAAGCCAAACCTGCATCTCATTTTGCCCGCGGTTTGCCCAGGTGTAATAAGGTACAGCAATTATTTTTTTGGTTTCAGCTTGCAGATTTGTTCCATCTTCTGAGCCTGTCATCACCTTCATTTCTGCCTGGATAGCCATTACTTTTTCATCCAAAACTTGGTGTTGGAAAACAGTAAAAGTGGCATTTTTTGGAACCAATATATTCCATGCTTTCCCGTTGTTATCCGCTCCTTCCACACAATAAACCAAAGGACCTCTTTGAATTGCGATCCGGTCTTCATTGGCTGTAACCTCTTGGCGAGCAACTAATTTCCGCACTTCCATTGGCAATGAAAATTGGAGTTGATCCCCCTTTTCCCAGGCCCTAGTGATCGTCAAATAGCCATTTTCTTCAGTATAAGTAACAACTTTGCCATTTAGTAAAAGCGTAAATTTTTCGGTGCTTTTGCCTGCAAAACGGTAAAGTCCTCCTGGAACCGGCTCCTCCTTTGCCCAACCCGGTAATCTTAATTTCACTGAAAAGGTAGCTTTCTGCTCTGGATGTAGGGTCAGGTGGATGACCCCGTCAAGCGGATAATTGGTTGTCATTTCCACGGGAACGTCTACGGTGCCCATCTGGAATTTGGTTTTGCTTCCGATAAATAAGTTCACCCAAATGGCATTGGCTGATTTTGCATAAATGTAATCGCCGACTGATGCTACCAATCGGGAAATATTGGAAGGACAACAGGCCGTTCCAAACCAATCTCTCCGGTAATGCTGTCCAGAGGAGGCCAATGGATTTCCATAAAAAAACCGATTTCCTTCCAGGCTGAGCCCATCCAATGCTGCATTGTACAAGCTCCTTTCCAATACATCAATGTACTTGGAATCGCCTTCCAGCGCATTCATTCGCTGATTCCAAAAAACCATCCCCACCGATGCACAGGTCTCGCTGTAGGCATTTTCATTAGGTAGATCAAAATCCACCGAAAAGCCTTCATTGCTTCCTGAAGATCCAATCCCTCCAGTCACGTACATATTCCGGTACACCACATCCTCCCAAACCGTCTTCATGGCATTCATGTAGCCCACATCGTTTTTTGCTGCAGCCACATCGGCAGCTCCTGTGTAGAGATACATCGCCCGTACCGCATGGCCCGTAATTTCCTTCTGGTCTTTTACCGGCACATCATCCTGCGCATATTTAGGTCCCCAATGTGGATTGTCCCAGATTCCACCTTTGCCGTGGCCATGTCCTCGCTGATCCAGAAACCAATCGGATAGTTCCAGGTATTTTTTATCGCCGGTAGTCTTATACAATTTGACCAAAGCAAGCTCAATTTCCTCATGACCAGACACCCAAGGTCGATTCTGTTTCCGGAAAGTCTCGTCGATATGGTCCGCCATCTTGATGGCCACATCGAGTAATTTCCGCTTTCCCGTAGTTTGGAAATAGGCCACCCCTGCTTCCATCAAATGCCCGGCGCAATAATCCTCATGCTTCTCCATATCTGTCCAGCGATTTTCAAGTCCGGTAAGCGAATAAAAAGAATTGATGTATCCATCTTCTTCCTGGGCAGCAGCAATTTTATCTATCCATTCGTCCGCTTTTTGTTCCATAGCTTTATCCGAATGATTTTTCAGCGAATAGGCAATTGCCTCCAGTGCTTTGTACACATCGCTGTCATCGTAATAGATGCCTTCGTGTTTCTCGTTTTGCTGACGAGCAACTTTTTCATAGTTCCGGATGCGGCCCGTGGCGATTTCAGTTTGATAAATCATAACCGGAACCGCTGTAGTTGCAATTTTTTCAAGCTTTGGTTTCCAAAAATTATCAGTGATAGTCACCTGCGAAAAACTCACTGGATTCAATTTGGTGATCCCAGATTGCGCGAATGCAGTAAAGGATGCTGCTGCAAGCAGGATTGAAAGTGTTGATCTTAGTAGCATGGGTCTATCGGGTTGATTACGAAAAGAAGATTCTAGAAACTAAATCTAACTGATCCCAACCAGATTTACTCACTTCTCGGATTTTTGAAATCCAAGTTTATTTCATCCAAATTACTTTAGCACAGAAATAAATATCCTGATGGAGAGGACTTAAATTATTGCTTAACTTATAATTCCTTAAAGCAGGCTTCGGCCACTTGTTTTTCAGGATTTCAAATAAACCCCAAAACCTGAATGAGACCTATTGTTCAAATATCACTTGACCTCACCAATATCGATGAGGCTTTAGAAACCGCAGCCCTCGCCATGCGTGCCGGAGTAGATTGGCTGGAAGCTGGCACACCGCTGATCCTTGCGGAAGGACTTCATGGAGTCCGAAAATTGAGAGAGGCTTTTCCGGGAGTTCCAATCGTCGCCGATCTTAAAACCATGGATGGAGGCTATTTAGAAGCAGAAATGATGGCGAAAGCCGGAGCCACGCATGTGGTAGTCATGGCACGCGCCCATTCCGAAACCATCAAATGTGTGGTGCAAGCAGGAAAAGACTTCGGGGTCAAAGTGATGGGTGACAATATGGTTTGCCCAGATATGGTGGAAGGTGCCAAATTTTTAGAAGATCTGGGCTGCGATTACGTGATTCACCACATCGGATACGATGA
>CAXNJN010000002.1:0-98900 GCA_964202605.1 Bacteroidia bacterium
CAGGTCCATGTTGGACTTCAGTGAATCTTCAAATCGCTCAACGAGCTTTTTGTCTTCTTCCCAGTCGTGGTCGTGATCTCCGGTCATTCGGTAGTGCTAAGATTCATTTAAGTTACCAAATTTTTGGTTTTTTGAAAATTCAAATGTGAATTTTTCGTGATTTTAAAATCATCTGTGGATGAATTTTTCTTAAAACCTCTTCCTCCTCAACGGTGGAGACAGAAAATAAGTTTTATAGATCTGTTTTTGCCCATTCCAAGGTCTCCTGCAATTCGCGGTAATAAAAGTTAAGGTAGCGTTTCACCTTTTGGTTGCTGAAGTGGGTTTTGCGCTGTGCATTTTTAGCCACTTGGGCCGTCAGGGGTAGCTTCTTGCCAACCAGCAAAGATACAACCCTGAGGATTGGAAATCCCCAAGAAATGGCCCAGTTGGATAGCTTCGTTTTCGGTGGAGTGCCTCCCAAAACCTGAGCAGCCTGCTGAAAAAATAATTCGTAGGACATGCTTTCCTTGGACAAAACAAATCGTTCTCCCCAAGCCTTTTTTTCAACCAAGGCACGCGTAATCGCCGCCGCATCCCGTACATCAATGTAATTGAGATTGCCCGCAGGGAAAAAAGCAGACCCTTTCAATACGACCTGATACAAGCCCCCGCTACTTCGCTCGTAGGCAACCTTGCCTAAAATCACGGAGGGATTGACGACCAAAACCTCCAAGCCCTCTTGCTCTCCGCGCCAAACTTCCAACTCTGCCAAGTATTTAGACAAGGCGTAGGGAGTATGCCCTGGGACATCTACCCATACGGATTTTTCATCGTAGTCTTCTTGGTCCGGAACCTGCCCCAAGGCGGCAACAGAGCTG
Source organism: Bacteroidia bacterium (assembly GCA_964202605.1). Taxonomy (GTDB): domain Bacteria; phylum Bacteroidota; class Bacteroidia; order Cytophagales; family Cyclobacteriaceae; genus Algoriphagus. Next base: position 861 of record CAXNJN010000002.1, read on the forward strand.
ATGTATACCAGTTTCTGCACACCTGCTGCGAGGAGCGCATTCACCACATTGACCGTACCTTGATGATTTACTTGAAAAAGTGTGCGCTCGTCTTGGGGCAGAAAGGAAACTTTTCCTGCAGCATGGATGACAACATCCATCCCCTCCACGGCTTCCAATACCGAATTAAAATCCAACACATCCCCTTCATGCCAGTGGATATCCAGTCCATTCAGATCCACTGCTCCGAGATCAGAGCTCGCGCGCCTCAAGCCATGAATGCTTCCTAGGGTGCTGAATTCTCGTGCCAACTCACTTCCAAATAGTCCAGTTACTCCCGTGATCAGAATGTTCATTGTCAGTTTCTCTAGACCTAATTAAGTCCTACGAATTTATAACCCTCCTTGAAATGCGTCTACAAACTCCGCCAGTGTAGGAAGGATCTGGTCTTTTTCGGATACGATTGGTTCGGCCACCTGCCAGTCAATGCCCAAGATGGGATCAGACCAAAGTACTCCTCCTTCGGAATCCTTGTGGTAATAATTGGAGCACTTGTACACAAATACAGCGTCTTCTAAGACCGAAAATCCATGCCCAAAACCTGCAGGAATATAGAGGAGGTTGTTTTTCTCGGTATCCAAAATTGTTGAATATACCTGTCCAAAAGTGGGTGACCCCGCTCTCAAATCCACGGCTACGTCCAGCACTTTTCCAGCAATGACCCGAACTAACTTGGACTGAGCATGTGCCCCGCGCTGGAAATGGAGGCCTCTCACAGTTCCCTTTTGAGAAAAAGACTGGTTGTCCTGAACCCAGGATTCATGAACGCCCATTTTGTCCAACCAATCTTGGCGGAAGGATTCAAAAAAATAACCCCTACTATCTGGGAAAACACGTGGGAAAATCTCGAGTACACCAGGTAGGGAAGTTTGCTTTATTTCTGCCATTGGGGCGGTTAATTTTTGCTTTCAACAGCAAAATAACCACTCCACAAGAGAGTATCCTAATCTAATCTAAGGAATTATGCTCAAATTTGGGGAGGTAATCCCTCAAGCAAGCATTTAAAGCCTGTTCCTTTGGGCAAAGCCCCCTCCCATCTTTTAGCTGATTTCTAGTCCATGAGTAAATTTTCACGCAAACTCCAAAAACTACACGAGACTGCTCCCCGTCAGGAAACTGCCGTGCTGGTATCCTTGGTACGGCAACACCAACCCGACCAAGAGGTAGAGGAGCATTTGGATGAATTGGCCTTCTTGACCGAGACCCTTGGAGCCAAGTCTGTGTACCGGTTCAAACAAAAAATGGAAAAGCCCGACATCCGCACCTTTGTGGGTAAAGGGAAGCTAGAGGAGATTCAAACCTACGTAGAACACTTTGGAGTAGATATGGTCATCTTTGACGATGATTTGAGCCCTTCTCAAATGCGTAATTTGGAGGACGAAATAAAAGTCAAAATCTACGACCGTTCCTTACTTATTCTTGACATTTTCTTGCAGCGGGCACAGTCTGCACAAGCCAAAACGCAGGTGGAGCTGGCCCGATTCCAATACCTCTTGCCCCGACTGACCCGCATGTGGACCCACTTGGAGCGGCAACGAGGAGGTACTGGTACACGAGGGGGATCTGGGGAGAAGGAAATTGAAACCGACAAACGAGACATTCGCACTAAAATATCCTTGCTCAAGGATAAGTTGGTAGAAATAGAAAAACAAGGCCTTACCCAGCGCAAAAGCAGAAAAGGAATTGTGCGCGTAGCCTTGGTCGGCTACACGAATGTGGGCAAGTCCACCTTGATGAACCTGGTCACCAAAACAGATATCCTTGCCGAAAACAAACTTTTTGCTACCGTAGATGCCACGGTGCGGAAAGTGGTCCTAGAAAACATCCCCTTCCTGCTGTCCGATACGGTTGGGTTCATTCGAAAATTACCTACCCACCTCATCGAATCTTTCAAATCTACCCTCGATGAAATCCGAGAAGCAGACCTCTTGGTGCATGTGGTGGATCTATCTCACCATGCCTTTGAGGATCATATCGAAGTGGTCACACATACCCTCCAAGAAATTAAAGCGGGAGATAAGCCAGTCTTACTCGTATTCAATAAGGTAGATTTAGTGCAGCAGATGCCTTCCGAAGAGGAGCTTTTGCAAATCAGTGAGCACGAGCTTCAAGAAAGCCGATACCTAGATTTCAAGGCGCTTTCAGAAGCCTTCGAAAAGAAAAATGGAATTACTCCTATATTTATGTCTGCCTCCCTTGGAGAAAATGTAGAAGGATTTCGTGAGACACTCGTTCAGGAGGTAAAAAAACAACACCGCAAAATGTACCCCCACTACTTGGAAGATCAGGTGGTGGACTGGGGTGATTCCTGGGAAGAGGGACAGTAATTTCCTTCTCGACTAAACTCAATCAGGTTCCTGGAAGTGAAATCCCCTTTACCCTTCGGTAGAGGTTGAGCGCATACTTGTCGGTCATGCCTGAGATAAAATCCACCAACGCACGAAGCAATGGGTAGGGATTCGATTCGGTCCCAAAGCCTTTTAGTGGAAAATCCTCTGGAAGGAGACGCAGCAAACTTTTGTCCTGCCCTGAGGAAAGTTCGGCCGCATAACAATGGTGGTAAAGCGCTTGGCTAAATGCCGATAACAAGCCATCTATCACCTGAAAACCGATTGCCTCCTTTTCTAACACCACTTGGGAACGGTAAATTTGACGAATCGAGCGCTGGGAAATTTCTGCCAAGGCCTTGGCAGAGGGAATCATATCCGTCAATGCTTTGTCAAAATTTCCTTTGCGCATGCCTTCTTCGTAGGTAGCAAAGGCCTCCACAGTTTCTCGAATCAGCTGACCAATGACCAAGGCTCGGAGCGCTCCAAGATTTTGAGTTTGGGTCCGATCTTTTAGTTTTTCTGGATCAAATACCTTTCCCAAAATGGGCTTTAAAAGGGCTATAGTATCCTCAAAAGAAATTAGACCCAGGGTACAGCCATCCTCCAAGTCAATGATGCTGTAACAGATGTCATCTGCCGCCTCCACCAAAAATGCGAGTGGATGTCGAGCCCAGCAATCCGCTCCAACTTTTTCAAGTCCCAGTTCCTGAGCCATCTGCTCAAAATCTTGGAGCTGGTTGATAAAAAAGCCGTACTTCTTTTGACTCTTTCGGGCGATATCCCGCTGTGCAATGAGGCTAGGACGGGGATATTTGGTGAAGGCCGCCAAGGTGGCATGGGTCAACTTTAGCCCGAATTGCTTGGATACAAGCATGCGGAACCCCTGTGCGTTGCCTTCAAAATTGGTCAAGTCCGCCCACTGATCTCCGCGTACATGCTGCATCCAAGCCTTTCCGGAGGGCTGCAGTCTGAAGAAATCCGAGATGGCCTCCTCGCCAGCATGCCCAAAAGGTGGATTCCCAATATCATGCGTCAGCGCCGCCGCTGCTACAATGGAGCCAATCCCGGCCGCTGTGATTCCTTTGGAAGCAAGTTTGGGGTATTTCTCAACTAAAATTTCTCCCGCTGCCTTACCCAAAGAACGGCCCACAGAAGATACTTCCAGACTATGTGTCAATCGAGTATGTACAAAAGCTTGCTCTGGAAGCGGGAAAACCTGGGTTTTATCTTGAAGGTTTCGAAAGGGAGCTGAAAAAATAATCCGGTCGTAGTCCACTTCAAACTCAGATCGTGCCGAGTCGGATCCAGTCGTTTTACCTTGCTCTCCAAAACGCCCAAAGGCGAGTAAGTTCTCCCAATTCATCATACACAAAAGTACAGCTAGCGTTAGAAATTTCATGCCCTTGCCACAAAGAATCCTCCAGCGAATCGTAAATTTTTTAGTTGTCCTTTCATAAATGGGCAAGGTGAACCGGTAATTGCGAGGAATGACAAGAATTGATCTAAATTTGGAACCATGAATCCCAGAATTTTCATGCAACGTGCATTGGAGCTCGCCGAACGAGGAAAAGGAACCGTACGTCCCAATCCCTTGGTCGGCTGTGTGATCGTGCATGAAGGAAAAATCATTGGGGAAGGATACCATCAACAGTATGGAGGGCCCCACGCGGAAGTCAATGCTATCGCATCGGTCACAGACCCCAAGTTACTCACCGATGCTACTGCTTTTGTCAGTTTGGAGCCTTGCTCCCACTGGGGGAAAACTCCTCCTTGTGCGAATTTATTGATAGAAAAAGGAATAAAATCGGTTCAGATAGCCACCTTAGACCCCAACCCACTCGTAGCTGGAAAGGGCGTACAACTCTTGCAAGATGCAGGGGTAGAGGTTACTGTAGGCCTGCTGGAACAAGAAGCGAGATGGCAAAATCGTCGATTTTTTTGTCAGCAGGAAAAACACCGCCCCTACCTCATCCTCAAGTGGGCGCAAACCCAGGATGGCTTTTTAGCACGAGAAAATCTGGACTCCAAATGGATCAGCGGTACCCAAAGTAGGCAATTGGTGCACCAATGGCGTGGGGAAGAGCAGGCTATCCTAGTTGGAAAAAATACTGCCCTCCACGACAACCCTCGCCTCAATGTGCGTGACTGGACTGGATCCGATCCGATTCGAGTAGTACTGGACACCAAGTTGGAACTACCAACCCACCTGCACCTATTCGACCAGCAAATCTCCACGCTTTGCTACAATACCGTAAAAAACGAAACCCTTCCCAACCTGGAATGGGTGAAGCTCCCCGAGCTTTCCCTAGAGTCCTTGTTGTCCGATTTGCAGCGACGCAACATTCAAAGCGTACTGGTTGAAGGGGGTAGTCAAGTTTTGCAGCAGTTTTTGACAGCAGGACTATGGGACGAAGCCCGAGTATTTACTTCCCCCCATACTTTTGAGCGTGGAATTGCTGCGCCCACATTCACTCAAGTTCCTACCGAGTCCTATGCGGTAGGCGAAGATCAACTAGACCTTTATTACCATGGCTGAAACCCTATTCCTTCCACAATCCGGAACCAAAGAAGAAATTTACGAAGCACTCCTCCCTCAGGTAGCCGCACTGATCTCTGGTGAAAAGGATTTGGTGGCCAACTTAGCGAATATCGCCGCGGCGCTGCGGGAAGCCTTTGGCTTTTTTTGGGTGGGTTTTTATGTGGTGCAGGGACAGGAGTTGGTGCTCGGCCCCTTTCAAGGGCCCATTGCCTGCACCCGAATTAATTTTGGAAGAGGGGTCTGTGGAACTGCCTGGAAAGAACAGAAAACCCAGTTGGTGCCCGATGTGGAAGCTTTTCCAGGTCACATTGCCTGCAGCTCCGCTTCCAAATCAGAAATTGTAGTGCCTGCATTCCAGGACGGAGAGGTTTTCCTGGTCTTGGATGTGGATAGTGATCAGTTGGATGATTTTGATGCCGTAGACCAGCGCTACTTGGAAGCGTTGATGGGCATGCTCGAAAAAACTAGGATTAGCTAAGTGCCTCGCAAACGAAATCCTCAACCACCGCTAAGGTCTTTTCTTTTTCTTCCACCATTCCCAGATGCCCGACGCCTTCCAATTCGATGTAGTGGGTAAAGGCTTTTTGCTGGGCACGGCTGGATTCAATTTTGACTGCTCCATCTATGGTCCCTGCCAGCAGCAACTTCGGCCCTGCAAACTGCTGTAGGATTGCTATCCGGTCTACCCGATCGCGCATCGCTACCGTGTAAGCTTGTAATCCCTCCAGACTGGAGCGCTGACCATCTTCAATGGCATGGGCCATCGCATCGGCCAGCTCTTCGCGTCGATGCTCTGGGAACAGTTGCGGAATAAAGGAGCTTACAAATTTGGCAGCCCCGTGTTTATTCAAAAAGATAAGAACCCGGTTGCGCATCTCCTTTTTTTCCAAGTCATCTGCATAGGCAGTGGAATGAAGCAGGCCAATGGCCTGGATGCGGTCTCCCATGCGCTCGAGTAAGGCCAAGGCCACATAGCCACCCAAAGAATGTCCAAGTACGATGGGGTTTTGGATCTGAAGTGCGTCCATCCATTCCTCCAGCTGCTCGGCGACATCTTCGAGACAAGTGATGGGATGGGTAATTGGGGAAGAACCAAATCCAGGTAAGTCCGGACAGAGTACGCGGTATTGGGTAGATAGGGAATCGGCAAAGTGTCGCCACATTTCCCCCGTTTCACAAAAGCCATGAAGGAACAGGAGCACTGGGCCTTGTCCTTTTTCAAAAAAATGCAACATGTTTGGGCTGAATTTAGGCAGTTTGTTCCTGCTCAGCAAAGGCCTTTACTGCATTGGCGATACCTTCTGGATCAAAGCCACAATCTCGGTGCAGTTCCAATTGTTCTCCATGCTCAATTACACCATCTGGAATACCGAGACGTTTTACCTGCGCTTGATAGCCTTGGTCCACCATCCATTCCAGGACAGCCGAGCCAAATCCTCCCATCAAGCAGCCATCTTCAACCGTAATTACTTTCTTGAAGTTGGCAAAAATTTCATGCAAGAGCTTTTCATCCAGAGGCTTCACAAATCGCATGTCGTAATGTGCAGGATTTAGGCCTTCTTTTCCCAAGGATTCACAAGCCTCTACTGCATAGTTGCCGATATGTCCTAGGGTCAAGATTGCCACCCCTTCCCCTGTTTTGATGCATCTTCCTTGACCCACTGGGATCCGTTGGAAAGGTGTTTTCCAGTTGGGCATCACTCCATTTCCTCTCGGATAGCGAATGGAAAAAGGTCCCCCATAAAGTGATCCAGTATACATCAGGTTTCGAAGTTCCTCCTCATTCATAGGAGCCGAGACTACCAAGTTGGGAACGCAACGGAAATAAGCAATATCGTAAGCGCCATGGTGGGTAGGACCATCTGCACCGGCAAAACCAGCTCGATCCAAACAGAATACGACGGGCAGTTTTTGAAGGCAGACATCATGCACCACTTGATCGTAGGCACGCTGCATAAAAGAAGAGTAAATGTTACAGAAAGGCACCAAGCCTTGCGTAGCCATCCCCGCAGAGAAGGTTACGGCATGCTGCTCAGCTATGCCCACATCAAATGCACGATCAGGCATGGCCGCCATCATCAAATTCATGGACGAACCCGAAGGCATGGCTGGGGTAACCCCCATGATGCGCGGATCTTTTTCAGCAAGCTCGATCATCGTATGTCCAAATACATCTTGGTATTTGGGTGCTTGCGGTGTGCTTGGCGTTTTTTTGTAGATCTCACCGGTCAACTTATCAAAAGTTCCAGGGGCATGCCAGGTGGTTTTGTTGCCACTTTCTGCTGGGCCATAGCCCTTGCCTTTTACCGTGATGCAATGAAGGATTTTGGGTCCTGGAATATCTTTGAGGTCTTTGAGGATCTCCACCAAGTGATCCACATCGTGCCCATCTACAGGGCCAAAATAGCGGAGGTTGAGGGATTCAAAAAGGTTGCTCTGCTTGAGTACTGCAGATTTGATTGCTCCTTCTACTTTGGATATAATTTCTTGTGCGCTGCTGCCAAATTTGCTGAGTTTGCCCAGCACATTCCATACCTCATCTTTCACCTTGTTGTAGGTGTGTGAGGTAGTGATGTCGGTCAAGTAATCCTTCAAGGCCCCAACATTGGGGTCTATGGACATGCAATTGTCGTTCAGGATAATTAGCAAATTGGTGCCGCTCACCCCTGCATGGTTTAAGGCTTCAAAAGCCATTCCACCAGTCAAAGATCCATCGCCGATGACGGCTACATGCTGCAAAGGAGCTCCTGTATATTTGGAAGCCATCGCCATGCCCAAGGCAGCAGAAATGGAAGTACTAGAATGTCCCACACCAAAGGTGTCGTATTCGCTTTCAGTTCGCTTTGGAAAACCAGATAGGCCGCCATACACGCGATTGGTATGGAAAACATCCCTTCTGCCCGTAAGAATTTTGTGTCCGTAAGCCTGATGTCCTACATCCCAAACTAGCTGGTCTTTTGGAGTATTGAGCACATAGTGCAAGGCTACTGTAAGTTCAACCACGCCCAAACTTGCCCCAAAATGCCCACCATACACCGATACATTGTCGATGATAAATTGGCGTAGCTCCTGACAAACTTGAACTAAAGAATCTTTGGAAAAATTCTTCAAATCTTCAGGGCTATTGATTTGAGCTAATAAAGGACCGGGTTGAATTTGCATCGGCAGGGGTTTATTGTCAAGAAAGATTAACTTTTATCTGGTCTGTTTGTTTGAAAAATACATCGCATGCAAAATGAGTCTTTCCAATTTCTAGCCTCAAGATTTCCCTGAATTGAATATCTTTGGCTAGAAGTACCCAAAATTAATCCAAATAATTAAATATCCTGTGAGTTTCGAAATCAAATTACCGTTGTTCGAAGGCCCCTTCGATCTCATGCTCTTTTTTATAGAGCGGGACGAATTGGATATTTATGACATCCCGATATCCAAGATAACGAATGATTTTCTGGATTATGTCCATCACATGGAAAACTTAGAGATTGAGGTCGCCAGCGATTTTATACTTTTTGCGGCCACACTGATGAAGATTAAATCTCGGATGCTACTTCCTAGACCTGTATTAAACGAGCAGGGAGAATTGGTAGATCCGCGGGAGGAGCTGGTGCGCAACCTACTCGAGTACAAAAAATACAAATCGGTAGTGGAAGAGCTTTCCGCCCTGGAACAGGATCGCATGTCCAAGGAAAAGCGGGGAAATCTAGTGAAAGAACTTCAAGAACTGAGTAAGGTAGAAGATGTGGAGGCGGAATTGCAGCACCTGGACCTGTATAAATTGCTTAATGTTTTTCAAAAATGCATGTCAAGACTCGCTGCTCGAGCGGATGAACCCACCCATACCATCATTCAATTTCCCTACACGATTGAACAGCAGAAAGCGTTTGTGCTTGAAAAAATCAGCTTCAAAAAGCAAGTGGCCTTTACCGAATTCATTTCTTACAATCCTGACAAAATCTTTGTGATCTATACCTTTCTAGCCATTTTAGAGCTGCTTCAGCTTTCTGAATTAACCCTAATTTTAGGGGAAGGCTTCAATAATTTTTGGGTAGAAAAAATCGAGCCTGTCACCGCAGAAGCATGAAACTAGACAACAAAAAGATTTTTCAGACCCTCAATCCGAACAAAGTCTGGGTACCCATCCTAATTGGCTTGGCAATTATAGTTGCCATGTTTTATTTCGATCCCAACTTGACTATAGAAAACTTACGTGTGGTCGTTGATGCTTCTCCTTTTTTTATATTCCTTTCCATTCTGGTGATTTTGGTACGAGACTTTGGCTATATCTACCGTATCCGAGAGCTCACCGACCGGCACCTGACCTGGACTCGATCCTTCTATGTGATCATGCTTTGGGAGTTTGCCTCAGCAGTCACCCCCTCCGTCGTGGGAGGCACGGCTGTAGCCATGTTTATCCTAAACAAGGAAGGCATCAAGATGGGCAAAGCCATTGCTTATGTCATGGTGACCGCCATTTTTGATAACCTGTTTTTTGTAATTGGAGCACCCATCATCCTGTATTTTGCCCAAGGAAATATCTTTCCTGAAAGCGAATTGTTGGAATCTCAAGTAGGAAGTAGCCTTCAGGCTCTTTTCTGGATTAGCTATGCCCTGTATGCCTCCTACAGCCTATTGATGGCTCTTGGCTTATTTTACAGGCCTAGGGCATTCAAATGGATTTTGATCAAGGTTTTTTCCATCCGCTTTCTTCGAAAGTGGAAGCACGATGCCCAGGAATATGGAGACCAAATTATTGAAGCCTCCAAGCTACTCCGTGGAAAAAATTCGAGCTACTGGGGCAAGATCATCGGTGCGACCCTTGTAGTTTGGTCTGCCCGCTACCTAATGCTCAATGCCTTGATGGGCGCTTTTGTGCCTTTGGACTTCATTGACAACATCATTGTCTTTGCCCGACAAGTGATCATGTGGATTGTCATGATGATCTCCCCTACACCAGGAAGTAGTGGAACCGCTGAGTTTTTCTATGCGCAGTTTTTCGAGCAGTTTTTAGGTAAATATACCTTTGTGACCAGCATCATCTGGAGGCTGCTGTCCTACTATCCTTACTTAATTTTGGGAGCCATTTTCCTTCCAAGATGGATTCGCCAGGTATTTTTCAACAAGAAAACAGACTTGAGTTAAATGCTGACCCCACTTACACTTCCCCTTTTAGAGCAAATCCTTGGGGTCAAGGGCCTGGGGAAGGCGCCGGGTCAAGGAATAGCACAGATCAGTATTGACTCAAGGCAAGTCCTGCATCCCGAGCAAACCTTGTTTGTGGCACTAAAAGGCGCAAAGGCGGATGGGATTACCTTCGTTGCTTCCTTGATCGAGGCGGGAGTTCGCTCTTTTTTGGTAAATAAAAATGCAACACTCCCTGCTTCTTGGTTGGAAAAAGCCTGTTTCATCCCTGTCAACGATACCCGCGCTGCGCTTCAATCCTTGGCTTCCTACCAAAGGGGGGAATTTGCCAAGCCCATCGTAGGCATCACGGGTAGCAATGGCAAAACCATCGTCAAAGAATGGCTGGGGCAGGTGTTGAGCCAGCAATTTACAGTTGCCAAAAGCCCCAAAAGCTACAACTCCCAGGTAGGGGTTCCACTTTCGATATTTGGCATACAGCCCTACCATCAAGTGGCCATCCTCGAGGCCGGTGTCTCCAAAAAAGGGGACATGGATACCTTGGCAGAAATGATTCGTCCCGATTTGGGGATTTTTACCAACATCGGTTCGGCACATGAAGAAGGGTTTGCGGGGATCACAGCGAAAATTGCCGAGAAGCTCAAGCTTTTTGCAGGCACCAAATTGCTCTTGTATTGCAAGGATCAGGGCCTGCTCGCCCAAAGCATCGAGCAGCAGGTGACGGCAGAAAATCGCATTTCCTGGTCCAAAAATCCAGGAGCAGACTTCAGCGTTTCCTGGAAAAGCCTCGAGAGTAGTTCCAGGATTGTGGTCATGAAGCAGGACCTCCTAACGCACACCTTCCAAGTGCCCTTTACCGATCAGGCTTCCCTGGAAAATGTCACCCATGTGATCCTGGCCGCACTATGCTTGGGACAGGAGGCCCTAGCCATCCAAGAGGGCTTGAGTCACCTCAAGCCCGTGGACATGCGATTGACCCTTAAGCCCGGCATCAACGACTCCCTTTTGATTGACGACACCTACAACAACGACCTAGCGGGCCTGAGGGTGGCGTTGGAGTTTTTGAGTCAGCAACGCCCCAAGCGATCCAAAATTTTAATTCTTTCTGACCTCTTGCAGCAGGGCTTGCCAGAGAAAATTTATACCGAAGTGGCAGAGTTGATCCAATCCTATGGAATCGATCGAATCATTGGAGTGGGGATGGAAATTACGCGCTTGGAAAAGCTTCTGCCTATTCCCACGACCACCTTTAAGAGCACAGAGCTGCTCCTTCAAAAACTCGATCTCGATCAGTTTCAAAACGACCTTGTGCTACTCACAGGCGCCCGCTCCTTTGCCTTTGAAAAGATCGTCAACCGGCTACAGCAGCGGATTCATGGCACCACCTTGGAGATCAACTTAAATGCGCTGACCCATAATTTTAATTTTTACAAGCGACTCCTGGCTCCGAACACTCGCGTCATGGTGATGGTCAAAGCCTTTGCCTACGGGGGCGGTGCCGCAGAAATCGCCAACCACCTGCAGACCTTGGGGGCCGATTACCTGGCGGTAGCCTATTCGGATGAAGGGGTGAGCCTGCGGAAACAGGGAATTCAGCTTCCGATTATGGTGCTCAATCCCGTAGAAGAATCCTTCGACTTGCTCTACCAGTACCAATTAGAACCTGTAGTTTTCAGTCCTGAATTTTTTAGGAAGTTGGGTAATTTTGCAAGGAATCAAGGAAGTCCCCTTTCCATCCATTTGGATCTGGACACGGGGATGAATCGCTTGGGCTTTGAGCAGGCACAGGTTGCCGAACTCAAAGACCTGCTTCTGGCCTTCCCAGAACTGAAAGTAGCCAGCCTATACACCCACTTGGTCGGGGCAGACGAAGAGGCACATCATGACTTTTCGGTACAGCAACTGAAGCAATTTATGGAAATGAGTGAGGCGATTGGCTCCATCCTATCCTATACCCCGCTCCGCCATGCGCTCAATTCAGCGGGTATTGTCCGCTACGCCGATTACCAGCTCGACCTGGTGCGATTGGGCATCGGACTGTATGGAGTGGAAGTAACCGGCAAGCACGACAGCTCCTTGAAGGCAGTGAGTACCTTGAAAACCACCATTTCCCAAGTTAAATCCCTCGCTGCGGGCACTACAGTAGGTTATTCCAGAAAAGGGAGTTTGCCCGAAGGAGGCCGAATCGCCACCTTGGCCATTGGCTATGCAGATGGCTACGACCGCCGATTTTCCCAAGGCAAGGGCTATGTGCTCATTCATGGCCAAAAGGCACCCGTCATCGGCAATGTCTGCATGGACATGGTGATGGTGGATGTGAGCCAGATTCCCGAAGCCAAGGCGGGAGACGAAGCCATCGTGTATGGAGAGCAGATTTCGCTCAAGGAACTGGCCGATCGCATTGGAACCATCCCCTATGAGCTGCTTACCAATATCAGTGGGCGCGTCAAGCGGGTGTACTATTTGGATTAAAGACTGGATTACGCCTTAGGGAAGTGATTTTTTCCAACCCAGATCTTGGGCGCTGTACATGCTCCCTTTTCCACTAAAAATAAAAGCAAGCCCACAGGCAATTCCCAAGTAAACTCCTGCTTCCAGGCCAAACAATTCCATGCCCATCAGCGTGCAGGCCAAAGGGGTATTGGTCGCTCCAGAAAACACGCCGACAAATCCACAGCCCGCCAGCAAAGCCAAAGGCAAGGGAATCCAAGATGCCAAGGCATTTCCAAGTGTGGCACCCGTAAAAAACAAGGGGGTGACTTCCCCTCCCTTAAATCCTGAGCCTAAAGTCAAGCCCGTGAGGCCAGTTTTAGCCAAAAAATCATACCAAGGTAGGGGCGTCTCAAAAGCCTCCACAATCCGAGGAATGCCCAACCCCACATAGGCGTAAGCCCCGGTCCAATAAACAATTCCTGCGATCAAAACTCCACCTACCAGCGGGCGAAGCGGGGGATAAGTAATGGTTTTGCTGAATACCCAACTTACCCCATGGCCAGCCTCCACAAATAGTCGAGCAGCAAGTCCAAAGGCAATTCCTGCTGGAATCATCCATGCCAAATTGATCCATGTATGCGGAGCCACTTCGGGGATTGCATAGGCCGTATGTCCAATTCCCCAAACTAATTCACACACCCAATGTGCGACGAAAGCAGTCCAGAAAGCGGGTAAAATGGTGTTTGGATCTACTTTACGACGAAATAGCCATTCCAGCGAAAACACTGCTCCTGCCAGAGGCGTGCCAAATACCGAGGCAAAGCCACCTGCAACCCCGCAGATCAAAAGTATCCGGCCGGTAGCGGCATCCCAAGCGAAGCGTTTCCCAAGTTGCGCCGCCAAAGCTGCCCCCATCTGCACTGCCGTACCTTCTCTACCCGCCGAGCCACCAAAAAGATGGGTGATCAAGGTGCCGAATAACACAAAAGGTGCCATCCGCAAGGGAAGGGTGGGCTGGGGACTGTATAGCCCCTCTAAAATCAAATTATTTCCTTTTTCCACGCCAGACCCGTAGCGGTGGTAGCCGTAGCCAATGCCAAATCCGGCTAAGGGAAGCAGTGCCAAAAGCCAAAGGTGGGCATCACGGATCTCGCTTACCCAGTCCAAGGAAAGCAAAAAAAGCGCGGAGGCAGAACCCGAGAGGAGTCCGACGCACGCGCCAATTGCTACCCAAAAAAAAATGTGTTTCAGCAAGATAACCGGAGTTTAAGATCCCTTTAGTTACAAAGAAAAGAGGATTTGGTAGAATTCAAGTGACAAGAATCCTATTTTTAGGACATATCTCACCCGCTAAGCAACCAATTGCAAAGCAAATCAGTTATCCACAAAATAGGCGTTCATGAAAAACATTTTGATTACGGGAGGCTCAGGACTGGTGGGGAAGCAACTTACCGCCTTACTGGAAAGCAAAGGCTATGCCGTGGCTTGGCTTAGCAGAAAACCACAGCAGCGCACCTTTTTTCTCTGGGACATAGACAAACAGGAACTCGATCCGCAAGCCCTAGAGTGGGCAGATGCAGTGGTGCATTTGGCCGGTGAAGGGGTAGCAGAAAAGCGCTGGACGGCAGCACGAAAGCAAGCCATCCTTCGCTCACGCACTGAAAGTACTGCCTTATTACACCGAGCCATCGAGCAGGCAACCCAAAAGCCGAGTACCTTTATTTCTGCGTCAGCAGTAGGGTTTTATGGATTTGATACCGGCGCTGCTCTGGTGGATGAGAGTAGTCCTTCCGGGAAAGATTTTTTGGCAGAAGTCGTGATGGCCTGGGAAAAAGAGGTCAAAAAGATAGAAGCCTTACCGCTTCGATGTGTCATCCTGCGAATTGGAATCGTCTTGGATGCGCAGGGAGGAGCCTTAGCCGAAATGCTCAAGCCGCCAGTTGCTGCTCCTTTGGGTTCGGGTGCCCAGTGGATGAGTTGGATCCATGTGGAAGACTTGGTTCGCTTATTTGTTTTTGCCTTGGAAAAAACCACGCTTCAGGGCATTTACAATGCCGTGGGGCCTCATCCCGCCACCAACCAGCAATTGACTAAAGAAGCTGCTGCTGCCAAGGGCAAACCCTATGTGGGAATCGGGGTGCCGGGTTTTGCACTGAAGTTGGTCTTGGGAGAAATGGCCGCCATGGTCTTGGGAGGCAATCGGGTGTCGAGCCAAAAAATCCAGAAGGCCGGTTTTGAATTTGAGTTTCCAGAATTGAAGAAGGTGCTGAAGGATATATTTTCGAATTGAATTTTCAAATCAACCATTCACGGATTGGTGCTGATTGGGATTTTTTTTGACCATCAGTCCTAAATTGTTTTTTTTAACCTCAGGAATAAGGACTTTAGGGGAAGTTTTACACCTGTCGTATGAAAAAAATCATCGCAGTGCTACTGCTAGCACTAACCAGTCAATTTACCGTAGCCCAAGACCTAAGCTACTACCTCCCAAAAGGCTATACCTACAATTCCAAGGTCCCTACTCCCAAGCAAGTACTGGGCTATGAAGTGGGCGAATGGCACGTGACCCACGACCAGCTGGTCATGTACATGAAGGCCGTAGCAGCCGCTTCAGATCGAGTTAAATTTGAAGAAACGGGACGCTCCTACGAGAAGCGACCACAAACCCTATTGACCATCAGTGCTCCTGCCAACCTGGCCAAATTGGACCAAATCAAAGCAGATCGCGCCAAACTTCGGGACCCTGCCGCCACGGTAAACATTGCCAACATGCCAGTGGTCCTTTTTATGGGTTACTCCGTTCATGGAAATGAACCGAGTGGAGCCAATGCAGCCCTCCTTGCGGCTTACCATTTTGCTGCTGCCAATGAAATCGAAGCCGATCTCAAAGACATGGTGCTCCTACTGGATCCAGCCATCAATCCCGATGGGCTCAACCGATTTGCTTCTTGGGTCAACTCCCATAAAGCATACAACATGAACGGGGACCCAGCTCAGCGCGAACTAAATGAGGCCTGGCCTCGAGGACGCACCAACCACTACTGGTTTGACCTCAACCGTGACTGGCTGCCCGTACAGCATCCGGAATCCAGAAATCGCGTTCGCGTTTTCCAAAGCTGGCTTCCCAATGTGCATCTTGATTTCCACGAGATGGGCTCCAACAGCACCTTCTTTTTTCAACCTGGCGTGCCGGCACGCGTTCACCCTTTGACACCCAAGAAAAACTTCGAGTTGACAGAGAAAATCGGCACCTACCATGCCAAAGCCTTGGATAAAATTGGTTCCTTGTACTACAACCAAGAGAATTATGACGACTTCTACTACGGTAAAGGATCTACCTATCCGGATGTACAAGGATCTGTCGGCATCTTGTTTGAGCAAGCAAGCTCAAGAGGCCATCTCCAAGAAACGGACAATGGCATGCTCAGCTTTCCGTTTACGATTCGCAACCAGTTTACCGCCAACCTTTCCTCCTACCAGGCCACCAAAGAGATGCGTGTGGAACTCAACCAGTGGATGAAGGATTTTTACAGCGACATCAAAAAGGAAACCGATGCAGACATCAACAAGGCCTACATCTTTGGAGCCAAGGAGGAGGATGCACGGAGCTACCACCTCGCTGACTTGATTCTTCAGCACGACATCAAACTCTTTTCCCTGAAGGAAGACTTGGTCATCAATGGCAAGCAGTTTAAAAAAGGAAATTCCTACATCGTCCCTGCCGACCAGCCGCAGTACCGCTTGATCAAGGCGATGTTTGAAACCCGTACTACCTTCCAAGACAGCTTGTTTTACGACATTTCAGCATGGACCTACCCGATGGCTTTTGGAGTAGACTTTATGGCTTTGAACAGCCGCATCGTCAACCTAGCCAATGTCAGCCCTGTGGATAAGGCTAGCTTTGCGCAAGCACCAGGTAAAGTGATCGGCACTGCTGGCGCCTACCAATATGCGATGGAGTGGAGCGATTACTATGCGCCCAAGGCGGCCTACAAATTGTTGAAGGATGGACTTTTGGTGCGCGTAGCCACCAAAGAATTTTCCGCAGCAGATGGCAAAACCTTCGGAAGAGGAACCCTCCTGATTGACAAAGGGGAAAGCGGCTTGGATGCCCAGGCATTTTTCAGCAAGCTGGAGGAAGTCGCCCGATTTGCACATGTGGATATCCATGCATTGTCCACGGGCTACACGCAGGGAGCCAACCTCGGTTCTACCTTTATGCTTCCCTTGAATACTCCAACCATCGCCTTGCTAGTCGATGGAGGAGTGGATAGTGGAGAAGCTGGAGAAATCTGGCACTTGCTTGACCAGCGCATGCAGATGCCGGTCACCTTATTGCCAATTGGGTCAGTTTCTAGCAGCAACCTGGATCGCTATTCCGTCATCCTGATGGCAGACGGTAGCTACGGGCAACTGGGTCAATCTGGCGCAGCCGCCATCAAAACTTGGGTGAGCAAGGGCAATACCTTGGTAGCCAAAGGGGGAGCGCTTCGTTGGTTGGCACAAAATGAAATCGGCAATTTCACCTTCAGAAAAGTGGACAGCAAGGAAACCGGCCTTCAAAAGCGCTATGCAGACTACGAGAACGCGACCGGAGCCAAGCAGACCTTTGGGGCAATCTTCAAATCCACCTTGGATATCACTCATCCAATCGGCTATGGCTACCCGAGCAGCGAGCTCTTTACGTTTAGAAACGACAATTTCTTCCTAGAGCCTTCGGAAAATCCATACGCCAACCCATTGGTATACACCGCCGATCCCTTGGCTTCAGGCTACCTACATCCGAGCAATCTTCCGGGTGTGAAGCAAAGCGCAGTGATTCGCGTTGCTGGACAGGGCAGAGGTAGAATTATTGGATTTGCGGACAATCCCAACTTCCGTGCCTTCTGGTTTGGTACCAACAAGCTGTTTATGAATTCCATCTTCTTTGGTCAAGTAATTGACGGAGGAACTGCCCGTTAAACTTCTACTCCCAGCCCAACGCTGGGAGTTTTTTCTTTCCTTTGCTACTCGCCTTTGATTTTATGAAAAAAGTAACCCTTGTTCTTTTTGCTTTCCTGATGGTCGGAACTACTCTTTTCGCTCAAGAATTGAGTTTTGAGTCCTACAATCCACCTTCCACCCTCAAGGTGCCTCAGCACCCAGTTCAGCGCTCCAAATTCCCTTTTATCGATATCCACAGCCACCAGGGCGGCATCACCAAAGAGAAAATTGCGCAGCTCCAAGGGGAAATGGATGAACTAAACATGGGCATCATGATCAACCTGAGCGGAAGAGGTTATGGGCAGGGAAATAGCAATACCCAGCAGCAATACATCAAGAGCATGATGCAGGAATTTAAAACCCATGCTCCGGGACGATTCATGGTGTTTACCAACTTGAATTTTAACGGCTTTGGCACTCCAGAATGGACTGCTTTGGCGGTGAAGGAGCTGGCAGAAGACGTGGCTGCTGGGGCAGTGGGACTGAAGATTTACAAGAGCTTGGGTTTGACTTCCAAGGACAATAGCGGAAAGCGAATCCCTGTAGATCATCCTGACTTGGATCCTGTTTGGGCCAAGGCAGGGGAATTGGGTATCCCAGTACTGATTCATGCTGCCGATCCTGCCCAATTTTGGCAGCCTATGGATGCGAACAACGAGCGCTGGTTGGAGCTAAAGCTTCATCCCAATCGGCGTCGATCCGCTACTGACCCGGCGCCCTTTGAACAGATAATCGCCGAGCAGCACCGCGTATTTGCCAAGCATCCAAAGACCACCTTCATCAATGCACACATGGGTTGGATGGCCAACGACCTCGATGCAGCCGGAGCGCACTTGGACCAGTACCCCAACGTGAATTACGAAATCGGAGCCATCATCGCAGAGCTTGGAAGACAGCCACGACGGGCGAAGGAATTTTTTACCAAGTACCAGGACCGGATCCTATTCGGAAAAGATGCCTACAACAAGGAAGAGTTTTACACCTATTTCCGGGTGCTTGAGACTGAGGATGAGTATTTTCCTTACTACAAAAAGTACCATGCCTTTTGGAGCATGTATGGCTTGGGATTACCAGACCAGGTGCTGAAAAAGGTGTATTACAAAAATGCGCTAAGGATCGTTCCTGGATTGGATAAGACTTTGTTTCCGGAATAGTTGTACGAAGTACCAAGATGTAGTATCAAGTAGCTAGTATCAAGTATCAAGACTTTATTCGTGGTGATACGAGATTCATATGTTCTACGAATTCCCCCTTCAACATTCTTCACTCAGCGTTTGGCATTACCCGCCGCGGCGGGCAAGTAGCTAGTATCAAGTATCAAGACGCTATATGAATTCGAATCCATACTTCGTACTTGGTACTTGGTACCTGGTACAGTTCCGTATTTCGTAGCTCGTACTTTGTACAATTTAGAACTTCATCTTCACCCCCAACAAAAAGTTCGTTCCTGCCTGTGGGTAGTAGAAGTTCTCTGTCACCAGCTCCCGACCAGTTCCTCCTGGCACAAAGTAGCTGAAGGTGTAGCCGTTGGGCTCGTAGAGTTCGTTGAAGAGGTTATTGATCAATAGATTCACTTCCAAACCTTTGAAGAACCGTGGGGTAGCGGTATAGCTGATCCGCAGGTCATTCGTGAAAAAGGCATCTAAAGACCGGGCTTCATTGGCTGTATTGTCCAAAAACTGTCGGCCTACGTACTTACTCAGCCAGTTCAGCGAGAGATTTTTAGCCGGCTTGTACTCTATTATTGCCGAGCACACCACATTGGGCGAAAAGGCGATATCCGTATTGGTATAGGTCTTGGTCTCCTGTCGAAACTCGTCTACGCTGTAGTCATCGATGTACTCGGTGAACTCCCGGATTTTGTTTTGACTGAACGCCAGATTACCTCCCAAGGTCCAAGTTTTAGAAAGAGCATAGGCACCTTCCAACTCAATCCCTGCTCGGTAAGAAGCCGCTACATTCTCTCGGATATAGGCCCCCACATCGTTGATCTGTCCAGTGAGGATCAGTTGGTCGCTGTAGCTCATGTAGTAGAAGTTAGCTGCATAGCTGAAGCTTCCAGATTTGGCACGCAGGCCCGACTCCACATTGTTGAGTCGCTCAGGTCTCGGCACCTCGGTGATGGGATTGTCCGTAAAGTCCGAGCGGGTCGGCTCCCGGTTGGCCACGGCATAGCTCGCATACCAGGTCTGCTTTCCTTTTTCGTAGGACAACCCAAACTTGGGATTGAAGAAGGTGTAATTTGCTTGCCCGTCCACAATGCGTAGGTCGTCATTGACTCCGTTGAAAGAGTAGGAAATGCCGCGCAACTGCAAGTCTCCGAAGAGATTCAATCCCGGCTGGATCTCGTAGGTGGCTTTGGTGTACATATTCCGATCGTCTTTGACGGCATTGTTGTCGTAGTAGCGATCCCGAATGCTACTTGGCCCAGCAATTCTTGCCCATATTACCTCTCCAAAATGTCCTCCATCGTAGCGATTGGATCCTCCACCGATAATCCAGTCGAGTTTTCCATCGGTAGAAACATAGTTGACCGAGCCCACAAAGCCATAGAAGTCATTGTCCAGCCAACGGCGGCGGATGAA
Organism: Bacteroidia bacterium; assembly: GCA_964202605.1. Taxonomy (GTDB): domain Bacteria; phylum Bacteroidota; class Bacteroidia; order Cytophagales; family Cyclobacteriaceae; genus Algoriphagus. The sequence goes on from CAXNJN010000002.1 coordinate 20,909, forward strand.
GTCTGTACGTTCAATCACCTCGTCCCCAATAGTAACTGGGGCTAAGGCATAGCTTCCAAAATCATCATCTTCTCGAAACTGCTCGTAGTACCCTCTTCCATAGGTGTAATGCAGTGCCAAGTTAGTCTTCCAGTTGGATCCCACCTTACCCGTGTAGATCAATTGGTAATGATCCTGCTGGTAGTTGTCCGTTTCGTTGTCGTAGGTGTAGGAATTAAAGGTTCGGTCGGTACTGAGTTTTGATTCAGGAAGTCCGGCCCAGCTTTGGTAAGTCTGCTCTTTTCCAGAGAAGGCGATGAGTTTGATCACGCTCTTTTCTCCGTAATAGCCCCCAGAAACAAACCAGCTGCCCAGATCCGAAAAGGCACGATCCACAAAGCCATCGGAAGTAATCTTGGAGAGTCGTGCATCCACCGCAAAACGGTTGTTGAGTAGGCCCGTGCCCGCTTTGACGGTATGCCTCCAGGTATTAAAAGAACCGAACCCATTGTCTACTTCGGCATAGGCCTCGTCCCGACGGGTATCTGTTTGAAAGTTGAGGCTAGCGCCAAAGGCTGCCGCTCCGTTGGTAGAGGTGCCCACACCCCGCTGAATTTGGATGTTTTCTACCGAGGAGGCAAAGTCCGGCATGTTGACCCAAAAGACGCCGTGCGCTTCTGCGTCGTTGAGTGGAATGCCGTTGATGGTGGCATTAATGCGGGTTTGATCGGTACCTCGAATACGGATGCCGGTGTAGCCAACTCCTGCTCCCGCGTCCGAGTGGCTGACCACAGAAGGGCTAAAATTGAGGAGGATGGGAATATCTTGCCCCAAATTCCGCTTGGCGATCTCCGACTTATCCACAGTCGAAAAAGTGCTGGGAGTGGTCTCTGAAGCGCGTGTTGCGGACACAATGAATTCTTCACTCAGAAAATCCTTGGACTCCAAACCCACATCCAAAGAGGATGCCAGAGGAAGTTCTACTGACTTGCGCCAGGTTTCGTAGCCCACATAGGAAATTCGGATTTCTTGCTTCCCATTAGGAACCCGTGACAATGTAAAATTTCCCTCGCTATCCGTGACGGCTCCTTTTCCAAGGCTCTCAATCCAAACGGATGCGCCTACCAAGGGAGTGCTCGTTTTGGAATCGTAAATTCGTCCACTTAGGCTAGCTTGCGCCCAAGCGTGTAGACTGATCAGTACAAACAGTCCTACAAAAACTAACTTTTTCATAATTTTTCCCCTTGCGGGTAATTGAGTGAAACATGAGAAAACCGAGGGGCGGTTTTCTGTATTTGTTTACCCTTTGGACGAAGCCCACGACAGATTCCTACCCAGGAAGACTAGCTCTTCCTCTGCAAGAATGGGTTGTTTGACTCCGTGTTCTCAATTCCCTTCGCCGGCATTACCCGGATCAGGTGGTATGGGTATGATCTCAGCCCGTTGTATTTAAGGCACCCCTATGATCTGGCACAAAGGTAGTCGCGAAAAGTTTTTTTCCAAAGTTTCTCCGGAACTCTCTTTTTCCTAACTTGACGGTTCCACCTTACCCACCTTGTGATGCGATTATACAAATTGATTTCTGGTACCTTATTAGAGATGAACGACAGCTACTTCTTGGGCCCTGAGCTCGACTGGGACGATCTATTGGGCAGGGAGCAGCTCCCCAAGCTACTGGCAGCAGAAGCGCAAAACTGGGAAACTATCTCCCACGAAAAAGCGGAGGAACTCATTCAAGAAGGATTGCTTGCCCCGATGGGAAATCAAGAAATCTGGGCTGCAGGGGTGACCTATTACCGAAGCAGAACAGCTCGAATCGAAGAGTCTAGCGATTCAGGCGGAGGCACTTTTTACGACAAGGTCTATGTGGCGGAGCGCCCTGAACTCTTTTTTAAAGCCACTGCTAGCCGAGTGGCACCTCCAGGTGGAAAGGTCAACATTCGGAAAGACTCGAGTTGGAATGTTCCTGAGCCAGAATTGACACTACTGCTATCGCCTTCCGGCAAGGTGCAGGGATTTACCATTGGCAACGACATGAGCAGCAGAAGTATTGAGGGCGAAAATCCACTCTACCTTCCCCAGGCTAAAGTTTATCTAGGAAGCGCCTCCATTGGTCCCTGTCTGCTTATCCAGGAAGAGATATTGCCTGATTCCACGACCATCCAACTTGAAATACACCGCAACCAGATCAGTGTGGCATCGGGGGAAACTACCCTTGCGCAGCTCAAGCGACGACCTGAAGAGCTTGCCCAATGGCTCTACCGATCCAACTCTTTTCCTATAGGCTGCTTGATGATGACCGGCACGGGGATTGTGCCCGATGACTTTACCTTGGAGTTAGGAGATCAGGTGTTTATTACCATTTCCGGTATCGGTACACTACACAATGTGGTAGGAAACATTTAAGTTTTGCCTGGTTAGTAGTCCATGTATTCCAATTTAAAGAAGTAGAAAAAGGGATAACTCAACCCGCCTTATTTCACTACGGATACAAGGAAAGTACTTCTTAATCTATCTTTTGATTTTCCATTACTTACAATAGCTCCATTGGGACTATTCCCTTGCCATTGGTAAAATTCGATGTACTCTCCCATAAAAAAAGTGTAGTTTTGGAATTTATTGATAGCCATGAAAATTTTTGTTTCTGTATTTTCCCTTGCATGTCTTTTCCTGAACGTGCAACTAGTTGCTCAAACTAGCCCTAAGTCCAATGCTTTTGCCTTCAAACTCGAAAAGCCCATTACGCTGGATGGTGTCTTAGATGAGGAGATTTGGAAAGATGCCGAGGGCTGGAATGGGGACTTTATGCAATATTTTCCCTCCGACACCTCTTTAAGTAATTACCCCACCCGAGTAAAAGTAGCCTTCGATGACACCAATCTGTACTTGGCAGCCATTATGGAAAATGGAGGCCCAAGAAAATACGTGTCTACCTCCCTACGAAGAGACTACCGAGGGGAGCAAAACGACGGGGTGAGCTTTGTTTTTGACACCTTCAACGACGGCACCAATGCCTTTCAGTTTGGAGTCAATCCTTACGGAGTGCAACGAGAGGCTTTGCTAGCTAATGGCGGTTCCAAACAGGATGATCTCAACCTCGCCTGGGACAACAAGTGGTTTTCCGAAGCAAAAATGATGGAAAATCACTGGCAAGTAGAGATCATCATCCCCCTATCCTCCCTTCGCTTCAACGATGGCGTAAAAAACTGGAATGTAAACTTTTACCGTATCGACAGCCAAATAGGCGAGCGATCTACTTGGGCGCCTATCCCAAGAAACTTTTCGATTATTAGTACGGCCTTTATGAGAAAAATGATTTTCGAGGAACCTCTAGTGAAAAAAGGGGCCAATATTTCCTTGATCCCCTATGTGGCAGGACGTACCTCAAAAAACTTCCTTGAAAATAGCAGCGAGGGACTCAGGCCTGCTGTAGGTGGAGATGCCAAGATAGGGATTGGGCCTGCCATGAATCTCGACCTGACCTTCAACCCAGATTTTTCACAGGTGGAAGTGGATCAGCAGGTAACCAACCTCGACCGATTTGAAATTTTCTTTCCCGAGCGCAGACAGTTTTTCCTAGAAAACGGAGACCTCTTTGATAGCTTTGGACAGACTCGCTCACGGCCATTCTTCTCTCGCCGAATAGGGGTAGACATTGACTCGGCCACTGGGCAAAATGTGCAGAGTAAGATTATCTATGGAGCTCGCATTAGCGGAAAGCTAAGCGAAAAATGGAGGGTGGGAGCCATGAATATGCAAACTGCTACGGATACTGATGCCGGTATCGCAGGTAAAAATTTCACGGTTTTTGCACTGCAACGAAAGCTTTTTGAACGATCCAACGTCGGATTAATCTATGTGAACAAAGAGTCTTTGGATCTGGGTGAATCAAAGCAGGTGTTTGATCCTACCGCCTACAATCGCCTTCTTGGTGTGGATTACAACCTCAACTCTTCGGATGGAAAATGGACAGGAAAGATGTTTTACCACCGCAGCTTTGAATCAGCGGAAGTAGAAAAACCCTACTCCTTCAATGCATACCTACTCTTTACCGATTTGCATTGGAGCTGGACCTTCGCCTTTCAAGATGTGGGCAAGTCCTTCAACCCTGAGGTGGGCTTCTTACCAAGAGCCGATTTCAAACGACTCAATCCAGATGTAACCTACCTCTTTTATCCTAAGTCCAAGTTAATCAATCGACATGGTCCAAAATTGGAATTTGAAGGCTATTGGAATGAAACTTTAGGAACCACCGACCGCGACATCAACCTCGGGTACCTTATCCGGTTCAACTCACTTGCTGAGCTGGAAGTAACCCAGAAAAATCGATACGTTTACTTGTTCAGTGATTTTGATCCAACCCGATCCAAAGGAACGCCTTTGGCCGCAGGCACAGATTATAATTTCCAAAATTTCCTTGTGGAATTCAAAAGTAATCCCCGCAAAAAAGTGAATTTGACCTTGATTGGGGAGTTTGGAGAATACTTCACTGGCAATATACAGCGCTTCACCACACAGACAGGTTTACGACTAGGCTACCTCGCCAATATCTCCATGAACTTCAATTATGCGCGAATCCGCCTACCCCAGCCTCAGCGCGATGCGGATTTGATTCTGGTTGGGCCTAGAATTGACCTGACCCTGACAAAGGATTTGTTCTGGACCACCTTTGTGCAGTACAACAGTCAGATCGACAACATGAACATCAATACCCGTATTCAATGGCGTTATGCTCCTGTTTCTGACTTTTTCTTGGTGTACACAGACAACTACTTCCCGGGCGATTTCCTCCCCAAGCAGCGCTCGCTGGTGTTTAAACTGAACTATTGGTTGAATTTGTAAAAGTTTTACCAAAAAGTTCACAAACACTTTCCTTCCACAGCCTGTTAGCCAGCAATGAAGTACAACAGGATTGTGGTGTGGTTTCGCAATGACCTCCGTCTCTCAGACAACGAGACGCTGACTAGGGCAATACAACAGGGGGGAGAGATTATCCCAGTCTATTGCATTGATCCACGACAAGTTGAAATCACCAAACTTGGCCTTCCAAAAACTGGCGCTTTTCGTGTCCAATTTTTGACAGAAGCGCTAGAAGACCTTCGAAACTCATTCATTCAAGCAGGGGCCAATTTGGTGATCCTTCATGGCAAGCCAGAGCAAGTCCTGGTAGATTTTGCCAAACAGGTCCAGGCTTCCGCCATCTTTTTTTCCAAAGAAGTGACTTCCGAGGAGCGTCAAGTGGATAAAAGCCTAGAGGAAGCTGCTTTTTCAAAGCGAATTGCCTGCGAAAGCTTCTGGCAAAGTACCCTCTACCACAAGGATGACCTCCCTTTTCCCATCAAGCAAACGCCTGAAGTATTCACCCAATTTCGCAAAGAGGTAGAAAAGCAGAGTAAAATCCGTGCTCCTTTTCCTATACCAACTGCAATAAACTACCCTAGAGAAGCGCTGATTCCAAATGCGGGACCGCTCCCCAAGCTTACCGATTATGGACTGGAGAAGCCCGAGCGAGCGGAACAGTCGTGGTTGAAGATACGTGGTGGAGAGTCTTCCGCGCTTGGGCAACTTCAGTCCTATTTTTGGGAAAAAGACCTACTCAAGAAATACAAAGAAACGCGCAATGGCTTGATTGGCATGGACTACAGCTCCAAGCTATCACCTTGGCTAGCCTTGGGCTGCATTTCTCCGCGTACCATCTATACAGAAGTAAAACGATACGAGAAAGAACGTATTAAAAATGACAGCACCTATTGGCTCGTCTTTGAATTGATCTGGAGGGATTATTTTCGTTTTATTGCCAAAAAACACGGCACTAAGATCTTTCAAGTAGGCGGAATCCAAAATCAAGTGGAATCCTGGCGCAGGGATAAAGCACAGTTTGATCGCTGGGCAGAGGGCATGACAGGAGTTCCATTTGTGGATGCCAACATGCGTGAACTGAATGCGACTGGATTCATGTCCAACCGAGGTCGCCAAATCGTTGCGAGTTTCTTAGTCAATGACCTCGGAATCGACTGGACCTGGGGAGCAAGCTATTTTGAAAGTATGCTAATGGATTACGATGTGTGCTCCAACTGGGGTAACTGGATGTATGTAGGCGGGGTAGGCAATGATCCCCGAGAAAATCGCTACTTCAACATCCTGCGCCAGGCTAAAAATTACGATCGAAATGGAGACTTTGTTCGCCTTTGGGTTCCAGAATTGAAGGTTATCCATGGCTTTGACATCCACCAGCCTTGGGAACTATCTACCGCTGAGTTAAGCAACCTGAAAATTCAATTGGGACAAAGTTATCCACAAGCCATCGTGGACATTCCCTCCCTGGAAAAAGCTTATTGAGGTTTTTCAAAGAAAATGGCAGCATATCATAGGCTGCCATTTCTCTTTCTCTGTTTCCTTTGACATTGGAATCGTTTTCCTGACGTCAGGAAAACGATAGCCAATCCTAATAGACTAACTTCATTCTACTCAAATCTGGCATTAATTGCTTCTTTCTTTTCAATTCTCGTTGGTACAAGTACTCACCCAATTCCGCAAAGAAAGGCAGACCTATCTCATCTGTCTCGTATTTGTCGTCGTTGAGAATCTGATCTTCATTGACATACACAATCGCTGACACAAAAAACTCCACCCCTGACTCAAAATCAACAAAATATCCTCCATCAATCAGGTGTCCATAAGACCAACCGGTCTTGTTGAACAGCCGAAAACGAGGAGCAATTTTTCCTTTTTCGGTTCCAAATTTGATGAACTTGGAATAGCTGTCGTAGAATTCAGTGGTATCGTATCTAGGAAATTCACTCTCTCGAGGCAGCATACTCATGTACTGGAGCACAAAGTTTCGGTGCTCCTCATTGAGATTAAACCGTTCGCTCCCAACAAAAGCCTCTGGAAAAATAGTCCGCTGAAGCACCCCATGCAAGTCCGAAAGGGAAAACTTATTCTTGTAGGAAAAATCCATTCCCCCCTGGATCAAGCTGTCATTTTTATAATAGGCACGGCCCAACTTGGGGTTCCCTGGCACCACATAGGTACTATCGGCTTGTCGAGCAGGGATTTCTAGAATCAGTTTCCCTGAGGCATCCACAAACCGAACTGGGTTAAACTGTCGGTTTTCTTCCGCTGAAATTGGAAAGCTCAAGCGCTGCATAATCACCGAATTCAGCAGCCCTTTTTCATTTAATTTTCGATTGATGTAATCGGTGCCCAGCAACTCATAAAGTCTATTGTAGGCGTCATTATCGGAAACCAGGAGGATTTTTTTGATGTAATGACCGATGCTCCGCAGCCCATTTTGGGAGGTACTATCGCTCAAGGCCGGCAACTGGGAAGGGCGCACCGAATCGGTCAGCATCGTAGTTTCTAGGGTTAATCCAGGCAATTGTTGCTCCTCCAGCCACTCCAAGGCGAGTAATGCCACAGGCAGCTTCACAGTAGATGCAGGATAGAAGTACCGGGAATCATCCACGTTGAAGGGGTACGTAGTAAACAGGGGATTGCCGTGTTCATTGCGATCAATCTGCGTGTAGAGGATCTGAACCTGGTACTTGGCGGTGTCTGCAAGTACCTTTTGCAAAGTCGGGTAGTCTTTCAAGCCCTCCACAAACAGAACTTGCGAATTGGGTTGACAGGATCCAATCAAAAAAGATACCGAAAGTAGGACAAGAAGTTGTTTCATCGTTTGCTAGAAAGATAATGCAACGCTTCATTTAACGCCACCAGGTCCCAGAGCGAATGAAATCCAGAGAGGACGATGCGGCTGATGACAGGGCTTTCAGGTGTGGGATAAGAAAAGGAGGAAATAATGAACCCAATTTTTTCTAAATCTTTCGCCCAACTTGGATCATTGAGGATAAAAACTGGAAAATCGGGAGAACCTTTAATTGTGGATAACCGGCTCGTTTCTTGGTTAAAAATCCCCGCAAAATCTCGAATTTTCTGACTTTGAGCCTTGTAAATATCCTGCGTCTCCAAAAACGCCTGCAAGTTGGCCGGGGAACCTGGAGAGGATCCAGTAAAAATCGCTTGACTTTTTATCCCTGCAATCAGTTCCGATTTTCCCAAAATAATCCCCGCAGGCATCGCCAATCCTTTGCCCAAAGATCCCGAAACCACCAGATTCACTTGAGGATATTGCCGTTCCGCATAAGTGCCAAAAAGGGATTTTCCCAATACCCCAAAAGCATGACTCTCATCCAAAAGCAGGGTTACTTCGTGTTTTTTTGCAAGTTCTTGTACCCATGCATACTCGTGTATGTCCGCACGAAGGGGATCCACCGTGTTTCCCAAAATCAATATTTTCCTTGGAGAAAGTGACTCCGACTGCTCCAAACACTTTTTTTTCCAGGAAACGAAATTCAACTGAGGGTCGACTTGTAGCCCCGCAGGAAGAATAGCTGGGTGGGTGTCCGGTGCTGCCCAGCAGGTATCCGACTTCGGGAAAAGCCATTGGGAAGCCGCAATTCCTGCCAAAAACCCAGAGCTCATCACCGCGGCAGCTTCAGCCTTTGCATTTTTTGCAAAAAACTTCTCAAACTCCTCGAAAGCTTTCAGCCTGACATTATTCACGCGACTCAAACCATGATTTGCACCATATTGCCGGATACAATCGTGGAGCACTGCTCCATAATGCGCGTCCTCCTCCATTCCGAGGTAGGAAGTTCCACTGAAAAAAAGATAATCCTTTTTTCCAATGCGGACCACTGGGCCTAGGGACTGATTAAGGGATATAGGCTTCACTTGCTCGATTACTTCGCAAAAATCTGGGCCTGATCTTGGAAGGATTTAAACTCCAGGGCATTGCCACAAGGGTCCAAGAAAAACATAGTAGCCTGCTCACCTACCTCTCCTTTGAAGCGGATGTAGGGCTCAATGACAAATTCAATGCCATGGGCTTTGAGCTTGTCGGCCAGATCGTGCCACTCATCCCAGCCCAGTATCGCGCCAAAATGGCGAACAGGAACATTTTTTCCATCCACCTCGTTAGTTTTGGCGTTGGCAAGTTCCTCCGGCTTGATGTGGGCAGAAAGCTGGTGGCCAAAGAAGTTGAAGTCAATCCACTTGTCAGTACTTCTTCCAATCTCACAGCCCAGGAGGCCTCCATAAAATTGGCGAGTTTCTTCGATGTCACGAATTGGAAAAGCGAGGTGGAAGGGTTTAAAGTCAGACATAATGCTTAGTTTCGTTGGGTGATGTGTTCAGGGCATGTTGATTTTTCTCCCCTAATATATGGCAAAAAATAAAACAGTTTCATTGGTTTTGAGCAGCGGCGGCGCGAGAGGATTGGCGCATGTAGGTGTAATCGAGGAGCTAGAGCGCAGGGGCTATGTGATCGGAGAGATTGCAGGTTGCTCAGCGGGAGCCCTAGTTGGGGGCATGTATGCTGCAGGCAAGCTGCCCGAATTCAAGGATTGGATCTGCAACCTAGATCGTGTAGATGTGTTTTCTTTGATGGACTTTACTTTTTCAAGCCGTGGTTTTATCAAAGGGGAAAAAGTCTACAAAGCCCTAAAAAAGGTGGTTCCCGACCAAGCCATTGAAGATCTAGCCCTCCGATTTTCCTGCAATGCCGTCGATGTAAATTCTGGAAAAGAGCATGTATTTGCCCAAGGTAGCTTGTACAAAGCCATCCGCGCCTCGGGTAGCATCCCTTCGGTTTTTTTACCCGCCCAAATCGATAAACGAAACTTCATTGATGGAGGCGTATTGAATCCAGTCCCCATCTCCTTGCTTTCTGATCCCCATAGCACCCTCGTGGTCGTGGTCAATGCAAATAGCTTGGCAGAACATTTTCTTCCCCCTCCACACAAAAAATCAAGCCAAAAACAATCCATGAACTTACCAGGATGGCTGATGGACTACCAAAATAAGATGAAGACCTATTTTCCGGAGGAGGAGAAAAAAGTACAACAAAAGCGCTATTCCGCAATGGAACTGGTCACACGCTCTTTTGACTTACTCCAAGACCGGTATTGCCAACTGCTGCTTGAAAATTATTCAGTAGAAGTCGAAATCAAGGTTGCCAGTAGTCAAGCAGGAACACTGGAATTTCACCGGGCCACTGAGCTGATTGAAGTGGGGAGAATCAAAGCATGTGAGGCCTTAGATCGATTGGAAAATGGAAATTGACGAACTCAATCGCCTGCTTGGCAATGTGGATAACTACCTTTTGGATCAACTCCTAAAAGGTCGATTTACCAAGGACATGAAGATCTTGGATGTAGGTTGTGGCGAGGGCCGCAATGCGGTCTATTTCCTCCAAAAAAACTATTCCATTTTTGGCATCGATCCAAACGAGCTGGCCATACAGTATTGCCGATACCTGGCCAAAAGTATTGACCCAGAAACGGATATCCATCGGTTTCAAGTGGGTGATGGTGCTGCCATCCCCTTTCATGCAGCTGCATTTGATGCCGTCATCAGTTCGGCCGTGCTCCACTTTGCAGAAAACGCTACCCATTTTTGGAAGATGGTAGCAGAGATCCATCGTGTACTCAAGCCAGGTGGGATTTTTTGGATGCGTTTGAATACGGGCTTTGGCAACATCCTGGAAGAAAGTACGGCCTTGGGAGAAGGAAGATATGCCTTGCCCGATGGCTCCGAGCGGTATGTGCTCCTACCTGAAGGGCTGCAGCAACTGGAACGGATGGGCTTTGAATTTCTCGAAACTCCCAAAACGGTCCTTGTCTACGGGCAGCGGGAGATGGGGGTATTTTTGATGGAGAAAAAATTTTAAGTGATCCTGCTCAACACTAATTCCCCTGTACCGCCCGCACAATTAAGTCGAAGACGGCAGTAGGAGCAATCCGCTCCGCTTGGGTTAGCGAAGCCTCACAAACCAATAGGGGCTTGTCCAGGTCCGACTCAGGAACACGTCCATGCGCCCCCTTGACTAAGGTGGCATCGAGCGGAATCACATCCATCAAGTACCGAAAACCGAGCTTTTTTTTCAAGAGCTTGGTGCCCACCTTGAGCATAGGAATTGGGATGCTGGGATCCATAACCAGTTCCACAGGATCATAGCCTGGCTTGCGGTGGATGTCCACACAGCGGGCATAGTCTGGGGCTTTGGCATCGTCTAGCCAGAAGTAGTAGGTAAACCAGGAGTTAGCATCTGCCACGACCACCAAATCTCCAGAGCGCGCATGGTCGAGATGGGCCTCTTTTTTTCCTTGGGCATCCAATACCTTTTCCACACCGGGTACTTGCGCTAACAAGGCCTGCACCTCCGTAAGGAGGGCTTGATCCTGTACGTGCACATGTGCGACCTGATGGTCTGCCACGGCAAAAACGGTCGAGGTACCCACATCTAGGGTTTCCAAACCCAGTTCATTTTTCACTTGAATCCATCCCTTCTCTCGGAAGAGACGGTTGAGGTGAATCGGCTGAGAAACAGTAGTGATGCCATATTCGGAAAGCAGCAAGACCTGGGTCCCTTGACTTTCAAAGTAGGTAATCAAGTCCTTTGCCAGGTCGTCAATTTCCCGCAGGTCTTTCCCAATTTTGGCAAAGTCAATCCCATACTTCTGCAACGCATAGTCCAGGTGGGGCAGGTAAATCAAGTTGAGCGTTGGGGAATGCCATTGGTCTACTTTTTTGGCTGCCTCCGCTATCCACCGACTAGAAGCAATCGTGGTAGCCGGTCCCCAAAAGCTAAAGAGAGGGAAAGGTCCCAACTCGGCTTGCAGGCGGTCCCGGAGCTCCATGGGTTGGGAATGGCAATCGGGCAACTTGCGCCCATCGGCAGGGTACAAAGGCCTTGGCGTAACCGCATAGTCCGCCGTCGAATACATATTGTACCACCAGAATAGGTTGGCCACGGTAAAACTCGGATCTTCTTTGCGCAGCAGGTCCCAGACCTTCTCTCCTTGTACGAGCTTGTTGGACTGTCGCCAAAATTTGATTTCACACTCCTCTTCAAAGTACCAGCCATTGCCAACGATTCCATTTTCAGCAGGCCACTTGCCTGTGAGGTAGGTGGATTGCGCAGAGCAGGTCACTGCTGGAAGCACGGGCTCCACCACCGCTTGGTGCTTCGATGCAATCCATTGTTTCAAAAATGGGGTATGCTCGCCAATCACTCTTGGTGATAGGGCGACAATATCGAGGACAACGGTTTTTTTCATGGGTTAGAAAAGTAGAATGCCTAGGGCTGTTACTGGAGCTGCTCCTTGACCCAGGCCAACTCCCGGGAGATGGCATCCCCCAAAGTAAGGTGTGTGTCTTGTGGAAGAACTTCCCAGGTGTAGGTTTCCACTTCCAAGTGGTTGGTAATGCTTGGATTTGCATTGACCAATTTCAACACCTCCACAATGTCCTCCTGTGTTGCCTGAAAGGTTCCATAATTTGCTAAAAAAATAGGAACATGAAAATGTACGCGCCACTCCAAATCCTGTGTATTCCCAAGTTGGGAAAGGGCCTGCGGCAAATCGGGATAGGAAATCAATCCTTCTTCTTTTGTCCTCCCCACTACTTGGTGGAGGTAGGTGGTATCTGCAAATTCTCCAAGCCTTTTTCCAATGCTAAACCGCTCAAAAGGAGATTCTGGAATTAAAAGTTTGAGCGCAGCAGAAAGTTGAATCTTTCCAATACCAATCCCCGCCTGCTTCAACTTTTTAAAAGCCTCCTTTGGCTTTTCGTATCCAATGGCAAAATGACAGACGTCGTAACATACCTGAAGGTGAGCCCTAATCAATTTTTCGGCATCTTTTGCTGTAATCCCGAGCTGCTTTGCCAAACTGGTTTTTCCCATTGGAATTAGCCATTCTTTGAAATAGCGGATAAGCTCCTCTGAATTCTCCAGCAATCCATCCGGCTCAGGCTCAATATCCAGATGAAGAAATTTTCCAGTTTCCTGCTGCAGTCTTACCAACTCTACTACCACGGCTATCAAATGAGTGGTTGCGCGTTCAAAGGCCTCCTTCTTTTCCAAATCAGTGGCAAACCAATGCCTGTACGTCAGCGGAGAGGTGGAAATTCCTCCTTCTACCCCTTCGGGAAGCAGCTGGGCCAAAATCCGAAAACAACGATTCGTATACTCGAGTCGGGCTTCCGTGGTCCAATCTGGTGCATGAACCTGTTCCTTCACCTTGGTACGGTGAAATCCTCCGTAAGGGAAACAGTTGAGCGTAAACACGTAAGAGTTGGTCTGTTTCAACCAATCACTAAATTCTTGAAGTCGATCAGGCCGCTCCAATACCACCGAGGCTTCATGAGAAAGCCGAAGACCAATTCCAAAAGCGCCTTTGTGTTCCAAGCGTTTCTTTACTTCAGGGATGTAAATTTTTAAGTTCCGAAAGGTGGCGTCCCAACTTTCCCCAGCATGGATGTTGCTGCAATAGCTTAGGTGGATGTCCTTAATTTTCATAGGCAAAAATTAGCGCATCACCGGAGCGCATGCCGGTCTTCCCAGTTTTGGAGGAGGTGTAAAGCTTTCACAATCAAGTTAGAGTCCATCTCATGCACCTCCACCCCTGTTCCCAAGGCATCGAGTAACATGACTGTCAGCTTTCCTCCTAGGTGCTCCTGAAATTCTTTCAAGCCTTGAAGCAAAGCTTCTTCTTGAAGTTCCGGGGCATAAAGAGACAGCCCCAAGTTATGAAACAAGCTGAAAATACGAATCAAGTCTCCTTCTCCGATGCGCCCTTGCAAAAAGGAATAGGCCGAATCTAAGGCTATCCCTATGGCGACTGCTTCTCCGTGTCGAATTCGAAAATCACTTAGTTTCTCCAGTTTGTGGGCCGCCCAATGCCCAAAATCCAGTGGCCTGCTCGAACCAAATTCAAAGGGATCTGCGCCAGCAATATGGTCCATGTGGTGCTGCGCGCTACGGATGATGTGCTCCTTCATGGGCTCCATCTCCCGACTCGCAAGTGCCGGCGCTGCTTTTTCTAGCCACTCAAAAAACTCCAAGTCCTTGATCAAGGCCACCTTGATGGCCTCTGAAATCCCCGAAGCCCAATCTCGGTCTTCCAAACTTTCCAAAAAGGTAAAGTCATTGAGTACTGCAAAGGGTGGGGTAAAGGTGCCTAGGTAATTTTTCTTTCCGAAGGCATTGATGCTATTTTTTACTCCGACAGCAGAATCGTTTTGGGACAAAACCGTGGTAGGGATTCGGATCAGGCGGATTCCTCGGTGGGAGATTGCTGCAGCAAATCCAACCATGTCAAGCACTGCTCCACCGCCTACCGCAGCAATGTAAGAATGTCGGTCAATGCCATGCAGGTGCGTCGCCTCCACCACCTGCTGGTAGGCATCTGGGTCATTTTTACAAGCTTCTCCCCCTGCTACCACTAGCGGCTCAGCCACTAGGGCTAGTTGTGAAGGATGGGCCGCTACATAGTTTTTGATTTGAGAGATCAACTCGGGATGGCATGCCGCTACCCCAGAGTCCAGCACAAAAAATACCCGAGCCAGCTGCCCTTCTGGAAAGATATCTACCAAAAGAGTTTGGCTTTCCGCAAACAAGTTCTCCGTGAATGCAACCGGGTAGCGAAAGGGTACCGAGAAAGATTGTTGGAGAATCGTAGGCATAATGGGTGGGTATTACTCGTCTAGGTAGGCAAGTTGTGAAAGAATTTGAATTATTTAGTACTTAGGTCACTGCAAATTTTTTGGCCAAGCCCAAAGAGATGGGAAGCAAAAGCAAAATTACTAGTCCGATGGGCCAGCCCGAGAAGGCTGTGGCTAGCGTAGCGTTTACCAAAATCAAGGAAAGCACAGCCGCTTTCACAGACTTCCCGATGTACTTGGGCTCCTGTGTTCGGATCGCTTGCAAGAGGGGTGGAAAAAGGCGGTAACCCAAGAAGGCTAAAAAAGGCAAAATTTGGAGGTATCCCGGACTCTTTTGGTAAGCGAGCAGAAAAAGGGCTAGAAATATAGACGCATACATGGCTCCTCCGAGGAACAGCGCATTCCTATTTTTGCCATGCACCTCTCCTCTACTTATGATGGTGATCGCCGCTACATAGACAAGGGGAAGCAAGCCCAAGTACCAAGAAGTATGCAGCAATGCAGGAACTACCGAGACCCCCAACAGGAGATTCCCTGTCCGACACAAGCCCATGTTGATGGGTCCAAAAAAGAACTGATGCTTGCCCCAGTAATCGTATAGCAAGGCACATCCCGCCACGCCAATGGCAAGTATCCCGGCAAGTGGGTTGACTTGAAACGCACAGACAATCCCTGCTAAAAGTAAAATCGAGGCCATGGCAATCGCCCCTTTTTTGGAAACTCGTCCACTGGGGATGGGGCGCTCCGGACGTTCAATGGCATCCAATTCCGCATCGGCGATGTCGTTAAAGGCCACTCCTCCACCATACAAGCCGATGGTGCTCAGGGAAAGCCAAAGCAGGTTCCACCAGTACGTTTGATCCCCGTAAATCCAATTCGTGGCCATCCCATCCCAGGCTCCGGCGATGGCAAAGCCAGCCCAGATATCCGCCACAGCCGTCACTACATTGGCAGGTCGGGTGAGTTGGAGGTAGGCAAAAATCTTGGAATTGGCCATGATTTAGTTTTCTACGCGGTCATCAGGACCTTCCACGCGTGGCACCTGGCCCCCGCGAAGTACCGAGTTGCCTCCCAGTTTTTTGGTTTGGTCAATCGGCGCTGCCTTGAGCCAATCGTCCTCATGCATCTGTCCACTCAGGCCAAATACGGTGAGTGCATTTTGGTAGGTAGTCAAGCGAACATGCTCTTCAGGCACCCCCATTTTGCGCATCAGCGCAGCAGTTTTAGGTACCGCAATGGGGTCAGAAATCCCCCAATCTGCTGCAGAATTCACTATGATTCGTTCGGGACCATATTGCTTGACGATCTCCACCATCCGCTCAGAACCCATTTTGGTATGTGGGTAAATGGTAAATGCTGCCCAAAAGCCGCGATCCAACACCTCTTTGACTGTTTCCTCATTGTTGTGATCGACCACCACCCAATACGGATCCATGCCGTGTTCCACCGCCACATCCATGGAGCGGGTAGTGCCCTTCTTCTTGTCTCGGTGGGGGGTATGAATCAGCACAGGTAGCTCTACCTCTTTGGCCAGCTCCAATTGCAAGCGATAAAATCGATCTTCGGCTTCAGTTTGGTCGTCGTAACCAATTTCTCCGATGGCGACCACCCCTTCTTTTCCCGCATAAAGGGGCAGAAGCTCCATGACCTGTTCCGCCAGCGCCACATTGTTGGCTTCCTTGGAATTCAGTCCCATGGTGCAGTAGTGGACGATGCCAAATTGGCTGGCACGAAAACGCTCCCAGCCCACTAGCGTAGAAAAATAGTCTTTGAAGGACCCCACTTCGGTGCGGGGCTGCCCTAGCCAAAATGCGGGTTCGATCGTGGCCACAATGCCTGCTTTGCGCATGGCTTCGTAGTCGTCGGTAGTTCTAGAAACGAGGTGAATGTGGGGATCTATGTACATTTCCATGGGTATATTCTGGGGGATGGGGGTGAATTTACGGGTTGAGGAGGGATTAAACTCGATTTTTTTGAAATTCTATTCCTAGCTCTTCCCAGCGGTAGGCTCCAGTTGCACAGGCCTCCTGAAGCTGAGGATAGGCTGCCAAAAGTTCCTTTGCAGGGGCATAGCTACTCTGGTAAGCCGCCAAAGCGCCGGCTTTTTGCTCCGTAGCATCCGTAGCCGCCAGTACTTTTTTCAAATCATCCAGGTACTGGGGACCCATAAATGGCACAAGCAGCCGCCATACTTCTGGCATCACCGCTCTTCCGGCTGCCCAGCGCTCGTGCGCAAAATCGGTGGCCATCGCTGCAAGGGCAGAATTGCGTCGCTCATCTAGCTGCTGAATTTGGTAAAGCGGGCGCTGCATGAAAATGGCTTTGAGGACCAGCTGGTTCCAGTTGGCCTCCGGAAAAAAGCGCGCCGGATAGGGATTGTTTAAGGCGATGGCATCAAAGACCAGCGACATGTTGGTGCGGCAACCTTCGATGGCCCGTGGTACGAGGTCTTCCGCAAACGGCAATAGAGGCAAAGCGGCATACAAGGCCTGCTGCTCGTACATATCTGCAGTTTCAAAAAGCTGCTGCACAGTGGTCATCCAACTAGCTTTTTCTTGGGGCAGCTGCAGTAACAGGAAGGTGCGAGCGGCCTGCAAACTATCCCAATGGCTTAGGGAAAATGGGAGCATACCGGATTCCTCCAAAGAAAGTGTGCCCAGAGCTGTTGAAAGCGTTTCTTTTTTAAAGTGACGGGAAGCCTTGGAGAAAGCCAAAAAAAAGGCGTTCGGGCTAGTCGAATGGGTGATTTTTTGGGATTGTTCGGCTAGCCAAGCAAGCGCTTCGGGGCCCGAATTTTCGGCTAGGGCCTTTTTTAGGTATTCTTGAACTGCTGCTTTCGCCATGGTAGGAGGGAGTTGGGGTATTGTTACGTAAAGAAACTGGAAGCAGAAGAAAAATCCATCCTGTTTTAGACAAATGGAGGAAAAAAAGTTGGTCAACCGTCCACTGTCTACAGAAGACAGCAATTTGGAATTCAACTAAAGTAGGTTGTTCACAGCAAATTTTAGGGAGCCCAGGATCTACGGTGGACCGTGGACTGTTAGCCGTTGACTGTCTCACATGAATTATCCACCAATGGCTTCAACAAATTTGAAGTTAATTCCTAGATTTAGAAATTAAACTATCTCGCTATGAAAATCCGCAACAGCTGGTACTTCGGGCTTGTGTTTTTTGTTGCCGTACAGGTACAGGCACAAAATCCAGTCATCGATGCCATCATCAAAGAAGCAACTCAAAATTCCAAACTAGAAGTTCTTGCCCATGAAATCATGGACGGAGTAGGCCCACGATTGGTTGGCTCCCCACAAATGCAAAAGGCCCATGACCTGGCCGTCACCACCTACCAGAGTTGGGGCATCCCTGCCCGCAACGAAAAGTGGGGCGAATGGAGAGGCTGGGAAAGAGGTGTCACCCACATGGACATGATTGCCCCTTGGACCAAATCCTTGGCCGGCACCCAATTGGCTTGGAGCCCATCCTCTCCGCAAGGAGGCATAAAAGGTGAAGTGGTAATTCTTCCAGAATTTGCCGATTCCCTTGCCTTTCAAAAATGGCTGCCATCTGTCAAAGGCAAGTACGTGATGATCTCCGTGCCTCAGCCCACGGGACGCCCCGATTACAATTGGGAGGAGCACGGAATGCCTGCCTCTATTGAAAAAATGAAAGCGGCTCGCACAAAACTCACTGAATCTTGGACCAAACGTCTTCAAGCTACTGGCAAAAACCGCAATCAGTTACCTATTGCACTTGAAAATGCAGGTGCAGCAGGCATCTTGACTTCCAACTGGTCTAATGCCTTTGGTGCCAACAAGATTTTCTCTGCCTCCACCAAAAAAGTACCTACCGTAGATATTTCCCTTGAAGACTATGGCCTACTCTATCGATTGGCAGAAAGCGGCAAGAAACCAATGCTACACCTGAATGCCCAGTCCAAAGAAACAGGCCTGCAGCCAACCTACAATACCGTAGCTGAAATCAAGGGGAGTACTAAACCAGACGAATACGTGATGCTGTCTGCCCACTTTGACTCCTGGGATGGCGGCACTGGCGCTACTGACAACGGAACTGGCACCATCTTGATGATGGAAGTGATGCGCGTCTTGAAGCAGGTGTATCCCAACCCAAAGCGTACCATCTTGGTAGGGCACTGGGGATCCGAGGAACAAGGGCTCAATGGCTCGCGTGCATTTGTAGAAGATCATCCTGAGATGGTGGGCAAGATCCAAGCCCTGTTCAATCAGGACAATGGAACTGGCCGTATCGCCAATATCTCTGGTCAAGGCTATGTGGATAGCTACGAGTACCTGGGCCGTTGGCTCAACAAAGTGCCTCGAAACATTACCCAGGACCTGAAAACTGAGTTTCCTGGCAACCCAGGGGCGGGCGGTACTGACCACGTGTCTTTTGTGGCAGCTGGGGTTCCAGCCTTCAACTTGAGTGCTTTGCCTTGGAACTATTTTAACTACACCTGGCATACCAATTTGGACACCTATGACAAGATTGTTTTTGACGATGTGCGTCAAAATGTGATCCTCACCGCCATCCTCGTGTACATGGCCTCAGAAGAAGAAGGCTTGGTATCCCGTGAGCAGCGTATTCCTATCAATGCCCGCACCGGCGAACCGGCAGAATGGCCGGCAAAAAGATCTCCGATGAGAAAAGGAGGGGTGAATTAATCCATTCACCATTCTAGAAAAAGGCTGTCCCTAATCAGGACAGCCTTTTTTTATTGTATTCTTTGCTTACAATTTTAATCAATGTCCAACTAAGGTTTGAAAAAATCCCCCTAACCCCCTTAATAAGGGGGAGTCGCATCACTTCGATCCGCAACAATGAAATAAGAAGTATGGTTTTTGAATTATAAGTATCTCTAGAGAGATCAGCTGGTAGGACTCCCCCTTTGAAAAGGGGGCTAGGGGGATTTCCTCATAATGACTAACGATTATTAAAAAAAAGATTATCCTTCTAGGGAGCATCTTTTTTATTTTTTCCCCGCCACCTTCCAGGTGTTTGCACTGTTGTATTTCCCGACCACCAACACTTTGAAAAAAGATTTTTTGCCCAAATCTGGAGGAAGCGCATACTGCTTTGCATCGGAAGGCACCTCTCCCAAGAAAAAATACTCGTCCTGCCCACCTTCGGAAAAATGATCCGTTGGACTCCAATAGATCGCGAGGGTCTCGGATTGGGCTCCTGGAACCCAGGTGATGGTCTGGTTTTTACCCTTGCCTTGCAACCCAAGCTGGCTTAGCGAAATGGGGCTAGTCAGCGGAATTCCATCCAATTCGCGTTCCTGATGCTCCGGAACCACCAAGTTATAAAAGCGAAAAAATGAAGGGAGCAGGTCAACATGAGCCGCTTTCCCGGAGAAAAAGTGGGGGTTTAATTCACTGGCATTGGAGGTTATCCACACTTCCCGCTCTGCCTCAGACTGCCCACCATGGCCTTTACCCTCCGGCTCCTTGCGTCCGTGGTCGGTGGTCACCCAAATTTGCCAGTCTTCCCCTTTTTGTTGCCGCTGTTGAATGGCTTGCCAGATCAAGCCTACCTGCGCATCTGCTTTTTGGATGGCAGCATCCATTGCAGGACCTCTCCCAAATTTGTGCCCCATGTCATCGGTATACTGCAAGTACACCCAGGTCAAGTCTGGTCCTTGGGCGCTTAGGTAAGTTGCCGCCTCTAGGGCCACCTGCTGGTCAATTTGGTGAATGTAGTCGGACTGGGCGTCGTGGGGGTAGCGTAGGGTGTCTAGCTCCAAGCCATCCACCGCTCGGTCTAACTTCAAGAAGCCTGTTTGAGGCAGATTTTCTCCCAGCAGTTTGGTGCGATTGTCCTTCCAGGTAGAAAAAATAGCGGTCTTGGCATCGGATCGAGCTTCTTTGAGGTAGCGGAAAATCGTCCAGTACTGGTAATTCGGGGCTTCAATTCCATTTCCCCAAACCTGGTGCTTATTCGCCCAGGTGCCTGTCAATATCGAATTGTAGCCAACGGCAGAAATGGTGGGCGATTGGGAATAGCCTCCACTTTGACCTCCAGTAAATGCCCGAGCATAGCCCCCTTGACTGGCAATTTGATCCAAATTGGGAGTGGCCACCCGCTCCAAATCCTGGGCAGGAATGCCATCAAGAATAATGAAAACGAGCTTTTTCTGTTGCCCCACTGCCACGGTGCTACACAGGACTAGAATAGAAACTAGGGCTAAAGCTAGGAGTCGCATCTTGGTTTTTTTTGGAAATTAAAGAGATTTTGTACCTTATACCAAAACCTGCTCCCATGAAAAATTTCCTGCTTCTCCTTTCTGTCCTTTTTTGCTCCTTCCAAGGGATGGCCCAGCAACTAGGTGACTACCTCTCGGCGGCCTTTCCTACCCACATGACTGCGGCTGCGGATGGCAAGGCGGTGGCGTGGGTGTTCAACGACAAAGGAGAGCGTAATGTGTTTTATGCCAAAGCCCCCAATTATGAGGCGCAGCAAGTAACGCAGTACAAAGGAGACCAAGGCGTGGATCTAGGGCCTTTGGTTTTTTCTCCCGATGGCATCACCTTACTGGTCGTTCGCGGAAATCCCAAAAACTCCTCCGGCTATGCGGCCAATCCGGCCCAACTGCAGGAAAACACCCAAAAGAAAATTCATGTTGTCGAACTCCAAACAGGAAAAAGTCGGGAGTTTTCCTTGGGTGCCTCCCCGGTATTTAGCCCTGACGGCAAGCAGGTTGCCTTTTTGCAAGGAGGGGAAGTATACTTAAAAGCACTGTCCGACAGCAGCGGGCAACTAGGTAAGCCCCTGTTTATTGCGAGAGGCACCTCCTCCAACCTGACTTTTTCACCAGATGGCTCACACTTAGCCTTTGTGTCAGCACGCACCGACCATTCCTTTGTGGGTCTATGGAACTTCGAAAAAAAGAGCCTCCACTTTCCAGAAACAAGTTTGGACCACGATAGCTACCCCGCCTGGAGCCCAGATGGTACCCAGCTAGCCTACTTGCGCGTACCCAACATCCTGAATCACCTTCCCTTCACCTCCTTGACCGAAGCCAATCCCTGGAGTATCCGTGTCCTTCAAATCGCAACTATGACGGCAGAGGAAATGTGGCGGGCAGATCAAGGCCGAGGCTCCGTGCTAGTAGACGACCTGCCAGCATCCTCAGAGCGCCTCTGGTGGACACCCGACGGGCAATTGGTCTTTCCTTGGGAAAAAAATAACTGGATGCAGCTCTATGCCGTCCACCCAAAAACAAAGCAGGTGAAGCACCTTAGTCCGGGGGAAGGGCAAGTCGAATGGGTGCAAACTTCCTACACCAAGAAAGAGCTGCTCGTCACGCACAACATTGGAAATATTGACCGACGTCAGGTGTCGTTGCTTGACTTATCCACACTGGAAATGAAGCTTCTTTCCAATCCAGAAAGCATCTCTTGGGCACCGGTAGCCCTAGAAAAGGGATGGGCTTGTTTCGAGTCCAATTGGAATCAGCCGGGCTGGCCTAAACTTCACCTATCGGGTAAACCTAAACTGCTTGCAGAAAAGCTCTTCCCCAAGGAATTTCCAAAGACCTTCAGCAAGCCAGAAGCACTCACGATACAGGCAAAAGATGGATTCAAATCCTCCGCTCAGTTGTTTTTACCGACCAACTATGACCCCAAGAAAAAGTACCCTGCCGTGATTTTCATGCATGGGGGCAGCCGTAGACAAATGCTCTTGGGCTACAACTATGGCATCTACTATTCCCACACCTATGGCGCCCAGCAGTACTTTGCTTCGCAAGGTTACATTGCCTTGACCCTCAACTACCGCAGCGGCATCGGCTATGGGATGGACTTTAGGGAAGAGAAAAACTTCGGCGCAGCAGGCGCCAGCGAGGTACAGGACGTCTTGGCCGCAGCAGACTATTTGGCTTCCCGATCTGATGTGGATGCCAGCCGGATTGCCCCTTGGGGAGGTAGCTATGGGGGATACTTGACTGCGCATGCGCTGACACAGGCCCCTGAAAAGTTCCACGTGGGCGTCGACATCCATGGGGTTCACAATTGGAACAAGGATATTCCGGTCTTTGCTCCTTGGTATGCTCCCGAGAAATTTCCAGAGATGGCCGATTTGGCTTTTCGTTCCTCTCCCATGGCTCATGTGGAAAACTGGGAGGATCCCGTATTACTCATCCATGGAGATGACGACCGCAACGTGCTCTTTTCCGAAAGTGTGGAGCTAGCAGAAGTATTGCGGAAGCAGGGGGTCTACGTGGAGCAATTGGTCTTCCCGGATGAGGTACATGCTTTCTTACTTCACCAAAACTGGGTGAAAGCTTTTGAGGCAACCTACCGATTTATCACCAAACATTCTTTGGAAAAATAAGCCGGTTATCCACAAACATGGAGTAAAATTAGGTTAGGGATCTACGATTTATCCCCGCACCAGTTGGAGGATTCATACTCCTTTCAATTGTTCTACCGCCTGAATGGCAGTGCTCAGCCTTTCGGCTGTTTCTCCAGAAATAAGGACCCAAGGAAATCCACTCGCTTGGGCAAGTTGCTGGTAGCCATCAAAAAAATGCTGCCGCATCTCCAATTCCGGATGCTCTCGGAGCGGATCTTCCTGCCAAGGTAGGTCGGGGGCACATAGAAGAATGAGGTCGTAGGTTCGTCGGGCGATTTCCTCCAGCACCCAAGGATCTACTTTCCCAAAGCGGTGCTGGGACCAGACCTGAATCACGCGAAGGTCGGTATCGCAAAAAAGAAAATCCATGGCCGCTCCAGCCAGCGCTTCTTCTATGTCAAGTTGCCTTTTCCCGATAAGTAGCAGGTCCTCGTAGGTGTAGGGACGATCTAATTTTTCCAAGTACTTCCGGGCCACTTCAGGTACCCAGGGTTCCGCATAGTGCTCGGCCAACATCTCCGCCAAGGTGCTCTTGCCCGTAGACTCAGGCCCCAAAATTAGAATTCGCTTAGGTCTGGGCATTGGTCTTGAAAGCTTTGATCCAAGCTAGGAGACCTGCAATGGCGAGGCCCGTGAAAAAAAGGTATTGAAAGGAAGTCAACAGCAGCCCCTTGTGAAAATAGAGCGGAATGGAAATCACGTCAGTCAAGATCCAAAAAATCCAGTTTTCAACTTTTTTCTTCGCCATCAACCACATGGCTACAAAGGCTGAAGCAGTCGTGAAGGAGTCCCAGTAGGGAACCGTACTGTCTGTAAATTCAAGTAAAACTGTGACCAAGAGCAGATAGGAAACCGCAAAAATAGCCAAGGACACCAGCCAGCCCCTTGCATCGAGCCAGGTGACAGCTAAGGCCTGTCCGTCCTTTTTTGGTTGTTTCCACAGGTACCAGCCATAGATAGACATCCCAAAATAGTAGGCATTGATGCCCATATCGGCGTAGAGCCCGTAGTCAAAGCAAATCCACACGTAGATCAGCACCGAGACAATGCCTGTGGGATACACCCAAATGTGTTGCTTCGTAGAAAAATACACGGATAGAATGCCCATAAACACGGCTAGCCCCTCCAGCCAACTGAGTTGCTGCAGCCCTTCTGCCAATCCCGTACGGAGAAATTCAAAATCCATGATGCGAAGAAAAGGATAATTTTGAGAGCCAAAACCTAAGCCACCGATTAATTTAGGTTCCTTCCCCTCAAATTTGTGGCAAAGAATTAACTTTTCCTGCAGTTGCCAGGTTTGATTGCTAAATTGCGCTTTATGACGTTGCCCAGTATCCCGCACAGCCAAGACATTGATTCCCTCGATCCGAAGGACTTTATTTTGATCAAAAATGCTCAGGTTAACAACCTGAAGCACCTGAGTGTGGCCATCCCTAGAAATGCCTTTGTGGTCATCACGGGTTTGTCGGGCTCGGGCAAGTCCTCCTTGGCCTTTGACACCCTTTTTGCAGAGGGACAGCGCATGTATGTGGAGAGTTTGAGCTCCTATGCGCGCCAATTTCTAGGCAGAATGGAGAAGCCCGAGGTGGAGTACATCAAGGGTGTCTCTCCCGCTATTGCAATCCAACAAAAGGTAAGCACCAAAAATCCGCGGTCTACGGTAGGCACTACCACCGAAATCTACGATTACCTGAAACTCTTTTTTGCACGGGTAGGCAAAACCTACTCTCCCATTTCTGGGAAAGAGGTCAAGCACCATACCGTCAGCGACATTGTAGATTTTGTGCATTCCTTCGAGGAAGGCTCCAAAGTGATGGTTTCCTGTCCCCTGCAACCCAATAAAGATCGGAAATTAGATAAAGAGCTGGAGCTACTACTTCAGAAAGGATACACCCGCGTGCTGAAGAATGGGGAAGTTTTGCTTTTGGAAGAACTGTTGGGAGGAGGAAAAATCGAAAAAGGGAACTATGAAATACTGATTGATCGCTTGACGGTCCAGAAAGAAGACGAGGACAACCAGTTTCGTCTTTCGGACTCCATACAAACGGCGCTCTTTGAGGGGCATGGAAACTGTAAAATCACCCTCCCCGGACTGGAAACCCGTACTTTCTCGGATCGATTTGAGTTGGACGGGATGAGTTTTGAACTTCCCTCGGTCAATTTCTTTTCCTTCAACAATCCCTATGGCGCATGCAAGCGCTGCGAAGGCTTTGGAACCGTCTTGGGTATCGACCGAGATTTGGTCATCCCGGACAAGGAGCTTTCGGTGTACGAGGGAGCGATTGCCCCTTGGCGAGGAGAAAGTGGAAAAGGCTGGTTGGAGCCTTTGCTGAAAAAAGGCATTGACTTTAATTTTCCCATTCACCGGGCCTACCAAGACCTCACAGAAAAAGAAAAAGAGCTTATTTGGAAAGGAAATGGGTATTTCCGGGGTCTTAATGAATTTTTTGAAGACCTCGAGTCCAAGACCTATAAAATCCAGTACCGGGTGATGCTTTCCCGATTCCGAGGACGGACGGCCTGTCCGGATTGCCGCGGCACACGCCTTCGAAAGGATGCTGCTTATGTGCTGCTCGGTGGGAAGTCCATCACCGACCTGGTCTTGATGCCCATTGAAGATGCGCTTCACTTTTTCCAGACGATCCAGCTTTCTGCGCACGAAACCAAATTGGCTAACCGACTCCTGAAGGAGATCAGCAGCCGATTGGAGTTTATGAATCAGGTGGGACTCGGCTATTTGACCCTCAACCGCCTTACCTCCAGCCTTTCTGGGGGAGAGTACCAGCGCATCAAGCTGGCCACCTCCCTGGGTTCGGCCCTAGTAGGCTCCATGTATATCTTGGATGAACCGAGTATTGGACTGCATCCGCGAGATACCGATCGACTGATCGAGGTGCTCAAAGCCTTGAAAAATCTAGGAAACACCGTCATTGTAGTGGAGCATGAGGAAAAAGTGATGCGCGCCGCTGACCAAATTATTGACATCGGGCCGGAAGCAGGCATAAAGGGAGGAGAGCTCCTTTTCCAAGGAAGTATCGATGAGTTGATCGCCCATGGGCAAACCTACACGGCAAAATACCTTCGCGGCGAGGAAAAAATATTCAACAAGACAGCCAATCGAGCTTGGAAAGATTCCATCTGGGTAAAAGGTGCCCGCGAAAACAACCTGCAAAATCTTACCGTACAATTTCCGCTGCATACCCTTACGGTCATCACCGGCGTATCGGGATCGGGCAAATCCACGCTAGTCAAGAAAATCCTATATCCCGCTCTTGGAAGACTGCTCGGCACGGTAATGGACGAGACGGGGAAGTACGATAAGCTCGAGGGGGATTACAAAAAAGTCACCCAAGTGGAGTTTGTAGATCAAAACCCGATAGGGAAGTCCTCACGCTCCAACCCAGTCACCTATGTGAAAGCCTACGATGTGATCCGAACGCTCTTTTCAGAGCAGCCGCTCTCCAAACAGCGGGGCTACAAGCCTGCCTTTTTCTCCTTCAATGTGGATGGGGGGCGCTGTGAAGCCTGCCAAGGTGAAGGAATTGTGACTGTAGAAATGCAGTTTATGGCGGACATCCACCTTACCTGCGAGTCCTGCAAAGGAAAGCGTTTCAAAAATGAGATTTTGGAGGTGACCTACAAAGACAAAAATATTTCCGACGTGCTTGCAATGACAATTGATGAAGCCATCGATTTTTTCAGCGGAAAGTCCCAGCTCATCAATCGCCTGCTACCCCTACAGGAAGTGGGCTTGGGCTACATTGGGATGGGTCAGAGTTCGAATACCCTCTCGGGAGGCGAGGCACAGCGCGTGAAGTTGGCATCCTTCCTAGGCAAGGGAGGAACCAAAACCGGAGATCATATCCTCTTTATCTTTGATGAGCCGACCACCGGCTTGCATTTTCACGACATCAGCAAGCTCTTGCACAGCGTCAATGCATTGATCGAGCAGGGACACTCCGTGCTCATCATCGAGCACAACACCGAGGTGATCAAATGTGCGGATTGGGTGATCGATCTAGGTCCAGAAGGCGGAAACAAAGGAGGGCACCTGACCTTTGCCGGCACCCCTGAAGACCTCGCTAAGGAGAAGGGGAATTTTACGGGGGCGTATTTGTGAAGTATCAAGTAGCTAGTATCAAGTAGCAAGACATTTCTAGAAGCAAGAACCGAGAGACAAGAGATTAGACACTCTGCTGCTGGCATAGCCGCATGTTTCCCAACTTCGACATTCTTCACTCAGCGTTCAGCGTTTGACATTAGTTTAAATCCCGTATTTCGTATCTCGTATTTCATACTTTGTACTTCGTACAATCTTGATACTTGATACTAGCTACTCAAAAACAAACCACTCCCTTCCCAAGCATCTTCCGATCCAACAAGTCTTGAAGTGCTTGGGGAGCCTCGGATAGCGTATATTTTTTGCCGACATGCTGGGCGATTGCACCTTCTTGAATCCATGCCAGCAGCTGACGCGTATTTTGGAGGCTTGCCTTGGGCTCCAACTTGGCAAACTGTCCCCAAAACACCCCCACTACCGCACATCCTTTCAACAAGGGGAGGTTCATCGGGAGCTTAGGAATCTCTCCATTGGCAAAGCCAACCACCAAATAGCGCCCTTTCCATGCCATCCCACGCAAGGCAGCTTCGGAAAATTTTCCTCCCACCGGATCATACACCACATCCACTCCTTTCCCTCCAGTCAGCTCTTTGATTCGAGTTTTTAAATCCTCCGTTTCGTAATTGATCGTTTCCACCGCCCCCTTTTCACGGCAAAGGGCTAATTTTTCTTCGGTAGACGCTGCGGCTATTACCCTTGCTCCCATCAAAGTGCCTAATTCGACTGCCGCCAAACCCACACCCCCTGCGGCGCCAAGCACCAAGAGCGTTTCTCCCGCCTGCAGCTGCGCACGATCCTTTAGCGCATGGTAGGAAGTGCCGTAAGTGTACAAGGTCGTCGCCGCTACCTCAGCAGAGAGGCCTGGAGGCAAAGGAAATACACGATCCAGATCTACAGCTACTTTCTCCGCAAAACCTCCCCAACCACATAGCGCAAGCACCCGCTGCCCCAGTTCAAATCCCTGAACCTCATCGCCCAATTCCACGATAGTGCCCGCCACTTCTCCACCAGGAGAAAAGGGCAGTTCGGGGGTAAACTGGTACTTGTTTTGGATGATCAACACATCTGGAAAGTTGACCCCGCAAGCCTCCACCGCGATGACCACCTGCTTGGAACTAGGAATAGGGCTGGGAATGTCCAGTACCTGTAAGGTATCCGGAAGTCCAAATTGGGAACAGACAACTGCTTTCATGGTAGGGGTTTTTGCCGACGGCGTGGAGATACAAAAGAAGGAAAAAAGAAGGAATATTGGCTCGAAAGGGATAATTTTGAGACCAATTCACCCCTAAGACTTTCTTTCATGTCCGTAGCATCCTACCTCGAAAAAAATAAAGATCGCTTTCTTCAAGAACTCTTTGACCTGCTCCGCATCCCATCGGTAAGTGCCGATCCCAAGTTTAAACAGGATGTGGTCGCAGCTGCTCACTTTGTCAAAGAAGCTATGGAAAAAGCAGGAGCAGATACGGTTGAAATCTGTGAGACGGCGGGCTATCCCATCGTCTATGGGGAAAAAATGATTGACCCAGCACTTCCCACCGTACTCGTCTATGGACACTACGACGTGCAGCCTGCAGATCCCTACGAACTCTGGGATTCCCCTCCTTTTGAACCTGTACTCAAGAAAACGGCCATCCATCCGGAAGGAGCCATCTTTGCACGCGGTGCTGCAGACGACAAAGGACAGTTTTACATGCACATCAAGGCCTTTGAAGCGATGATGGCCACCGACGCTCTTCCCTGCAATGTCAAGTTTATGATTGAAGGTGAAGAAGAGATCGGTTCGGACAACTTGGATACTTTTGTGCTTGCCAACAAGGAGCGCTTGCGTGCCGATGTGATCTTGATTTCCGACACCCACATGATTGGCATGCAAGATCCTTCCATCACGGTGGGTCTTCGTGGCATGGCCTACATGGAGGTAGAAGTCACCGGATCCAACCGGGACCTACACTCCGGCACATACGGTGGCGCGGTGGCCAACCCGATCAACGTACTCTGCAAAATGATTGCTTCCCTCAAGGACGAAAACGAGCACATCACCATCCCTGGGTTTTACGAAAAGGTACAGGAACTAAGTGCTGCCCAGCGTCAGCGCCTCAACGAAGCTCCATTTGATCTTTCCGAATACAAGGGCAAACTAGATATCCAAGACGTACACGGAGAAAAAGGCTTCAGCACCATCGAGCGCATTGGCATCCGCCCTACGCTAGACGTGAACGGCATCTGGGGTGGCTACACCGGCGAGGGTGCCAAAACAGTTCTTCCTTCCAAGGCTTACGCCAAGATTTCCATGCGTCTGGTACCTGACCAGGACTGGCACGAAATTGCCACGCTTTTTGAAAATCATTTCAAGGCCATTGCTCCGTCTTCCGTGACGGTAAAAGTAAAGGCCCATCACGGCGGTGCCCCTGCCGTGGTGTCGGATTCTTCCTTGGGCTACCAAGCAGCAGAGGCGGCTATGGAGGAAACCTTCGGCAAACGACCCATCCCAACCCGTGAGGGGGGCTCCATTCCCATCGTGGCCCTCTTCCAAAAGGAACTGGGTTCGGACCCAATCCTCTTCGGCTTTGGTCTGGATACCGATGCACTTCACTCTCCCAACGAGCACTATGGCGTGAAAAACTACCTGATTGGCATCGAGACCATCGCTGCCTTTTTCAGACACTTTAGCGTTGCCCACGGAAAGTAAATTTTCCGATTCGGTAGCGGGTTGAGAAACCTTCGCGTACCCTTTGCTGTTTTCCTAGGTAAACCCAGCTTTTCATGTTCCTATTCCCAAAAAATAGTTCGCTTCTCCTTACACTTTTCCTCCTGCTCCTGAGCCCCTTGGCACAGGCTCAGCTGGTGAAGCCCCCTGTTTGGAACATCCGACTGGAGGGCAAGGAACTCGAAGTGGGCAAGACCGCTACTCTGGTGATGGAAGCGCAAATTCCCATGGGCTGGTACGTGTATTCCAATGATTTTGACAAAAGTCTTGGTCCTTTACTGACCGAGTTTATTCCTGCAAAGTCGGCTGATTTTTCGGTGGCCGGAAAGCTTCAAGGTATCCAAGCCAAAAAGAAGTACGACGAGGTATTTGAAGGGGATATCACTTATTTTATGGGGAAAGGGCGCTTTGAGCAGCCCATTACCCTACTGAGCACTGCGGGAGTCGTTACCGGTTCACTCGAGTACCAAATGTGTACAGATGTCACTGGGCAGTGCATCAACTACGAGCTAGACATCGAGGTCAGATTCACGGCCAAAGCTGCTGCAATTGTTCCGTTAGAAACTAGCCCAGCCCAGAAAGCCGATACCTCCAGTTCCGCTCCCCCAGCATTGGTAGCGAATTCCTCAGTGGAAACTGCGGACTCTACCCAAGGCACTGGAACTCCTGAGCAGGAAGCTATCCCCCTAACGGATGCCACAGAATCGGAATCCCTAGTTGGATTTATGGTGCTGGCCTTTTTGGCTGGACTTGCTGCGCTGATCACTCCTTGCGTATTTCCGATGATCCCGATGACCGTGAGCTTCTTTACAGGAAGAGCTAAAAAGCGATCCGAAGGCATCCGACAAGCGTTTATCTACGGCATTTCGATTATTGGCATTTATACCATCGCCGGCACCGCCGTGGCCGCCATTCAGGGGCCCGAGTTTGCCAACTGGTTGGCTACGCACTGGGTGCCCAATGTATTCTTCTTCGCCATTTTTGTGGTGTTCGCCTTGGCCTTTTTGGGGATGTTTGAACTGACACTTCCTTCTAGCTTTGTCAACAAAATAGATGCAAAAGCAGAAAAAGGAGGACTTGGAGGCGTATTCTTTATGGCCTTTACCTTGGTGCTCGTATCCTTCTCCTGCACAGGCCCGATTGTCGGGTCCATCTTGATTTCCTCCGCAGGGGGAGAACTGGTGAAACCGGTCCTAGGCATGTTTTCCTTTGGGTTGGCCTTCGCCATTCCCTTTACCCTATTTGCCATCTTCCCCGAATGGATGCAGCGCCTTCCCAAGTCTGGGGGCTGGCTGAATACGGTGAAGGTGGTCTTGGGCTTCCTCGAATTGGCCTTGGCCTTTAAATTCCTCTCCATTGCCGACCTGGTGTACCATTGGGGTATCTTGGACCGGGACATTTTCTTGGCAATTTGGATTGTGATTTTCTCCGCCTTGGGACTGTATCTGTTGGGGAAAATCAGACTTCCACACGACTCCAAGATGGAGCACCTCGGTGTTCCCCGACTACTGCTCGCCTTAGTCACTTTTACCTTTGTGGTTTACATGATTCCTGGGCTTTGGGGAGCTCCATTGAAACTCCTCAGCGGCTACCTGCCTCCGATCACCACGCAGCAATTTAGCCTGACTGGAAGTACTGCAACTAACGAATCAACCACCTCTTCAACCGAAGTGGTGCTGTACGGTGACTTACTCAAAATCCCGCACGGCATCCCTGGTTACTTCGACTACGAACAAGCCTTGGCTGCTGCCAAGCGGGAAGGAAAGCCCCTACTCATCGACTTCACCGGCCACGGCTGTGTGAACTGTCGCAAGATGGAAGAGAATGTCTGGGTAGATCCCCAGGTAATGAAGCGATTGAAAGAGGATTTTGTGATGGTGGCCTTGTACATCGACGAGCGGCTCGAGCTCCCCGAGAGCAAGTGGTATACCTCGAGCTACGATGGAAAGGAGAAAAAAACCTTGGGCAAGCAAAATGCCGATTTCCAGATCACCCGATTCAACAACAACGCACAGCCTTACTATGTCATCTTGGATCACCAAGAGCAGCTATTGGCTACTCCAAGGGGCTATGACACCGACATTGCTTCGTTCGTCTCGTTTTTGGATGGGGCCAACGCCAAGTTTCAGGCAAAAAAATAAGATCTAGACCCCGAAAAACCGCGAATCAAAGGGGAAATCCACCCTACTCTTGATTTGAATTCGTTCAAAATCTGGTTGAGCGGGATTCAGCAGGTAATTGAAATCCCCTGGCACTACCGCCGAGGGTACTTGCAACACACAACTTTCCGCTACTGCCACAAATTCATCGCCGATCCGCTGCGTTTGAAGCAGGTGGGGAAAACTATTCCATCCTACAGGAAGGTTGGCTGGAGCCAGCGACCTCAAACTCACCTCATCCGGAATTTCCAATTCGACCATCTCGTAGTCCTTGGGCAAGAGCCCAAGAGAAAGGTGCACTGCTACTTCAGCCATGGCCAAAGCACGGCTATCTGCACAGTAGATCAGCGCCGTTCCTTTGGAATTCCAGCGATTGCCCGAACGGGAAGCCCCTTCACCTGATAATGGATTTGCATACTTTTTTCGTACCAAGCGAAAGGCACGCATCAGACAAATATCCCTTGATCGATGCGGTGCAACTCCTGGATGACCAACTCTTGGCCATAAGAGTCCTTCAACAACTCCAGCGGCATTTTGCCTCCAAGCGCTGGACTCGCAGCATTGAGCCAAGCTTGGAAATCCTCCGGTGTATCAAATACCTCCAAGCCCAAAGCAGTCACTTCCGCTAGCTCAAGGATTTTTTCGGAATGGATGGACTTGAAGAGGTAGTCCGGCTCTTTTTTGTAGCGCTGCAAGGACTTGAGCGAGATGTCCAAGAAATCCGACCACTCCTCGTCTGAAAAAGGAGCCATTTCTTTAATAGTCAAAAAAAGCGAGGTTGGAATCCCCTTGCGAATCAATTCCACCAGCAGCATGCGATCGGCAAAGAAAGCAGTCAACAACAGCCCTTGAGTCAAGGCATGCTGGGTTGCATAGCGGGGCAAAGACCTGGCATAGGTGGTCATTTCTTCCGCTACGAGATGGACTTTTGGGGGAGGAGGAATTGGATACATAATCAAGAAAATTGTCTATGAAATTAAGACAATTTTCTCGGAATTCAAAAATAGGAAAGTTTTTATGGATAAATCTCCTCCAATACCTGCGCCAAACGTACGCTTGCAGCAATCAAACGCTCTTCAGCAATGCTAAAATTCTGGTACAGATAAGGGTAGCTGATCTTTTTGTTTTCCGGAAGATTGTACACCTGAGGCCGATAGCTCACCGCTTCTTTGAGCCAATCCTGCATCGTTCCAGCGCGATAGGTTGCTTGCAGTTGAGGCGTCATGCGACGGTACAATTCTTCTCCCAATTCGGTGTAGCTCATCCCTTGGCGATCGATCATGCCACTATCCCAGAGTGCATGCAGGTTGGTCGGCTGCCCAAAAAACTCAATCCGAACATCGTTTCCACCCTTGTCGGTTCCCGTGCCCACATGCAGCGGCTGGTGGATATCCTCAATCATGTGAATGAGCATTTTTAGTTTTTCAGCTTCCGTTTTTGGATCCAGTCCACCTTATTTCAATTCTGCTTTGATTCGTTTGATGGCCTCGTAGGCATCGCCCGTTTTTTCTTGGGTGCTGGCATCGTACTCCCCGTTTTTACTGTTTAGGTAATGCCAGGTCGTCGCATAGTCGTAGCTTCTGTCGGATTTAATATCATCCATCCAAGTGCCGCTTCTGCTCAGCGAAACCGGGTAGAGCAGCCCCTCCACTTTTTTGAGTGTGGATTTTTTAAGTTGCTTCTCGGCCATCAAGCCAATCAGGTAGTGTCCCAATTGTCCCCAAGCAAAGGCTTGAGTAGCCCCTAGGGTGAATACTAAAGTAAGGGCGAGCGAAAGCGAATAGATTCTTTTCATGGCATGGGAGCGAAAATAGAGTTAGGTCGAAGCCAGTTCGGATACCGCCAACCAGGCCATGAGCCCAGCGCCAATCTCCAACGCTTCTTCTTCAATGTCAAAGGTAGGCGTATGCACACCTGAAGTGATGCCTCGGGCCTCGTTGCGCGTGCCCAATCGGTAAAAGCAGCCATCAATCTCCTGAGAGAAATAGGCAAAGTCCTCGGCAGCCATCCAAATATCCAGGTCGAGCACATTCTCTGCCCCCAAATACGTTTGGGCTGCGGCCACGGATCGCGCCGTCAATTCTGGATTATTTTTTAGAAAAGGATATCCCTTTCGAATTTCAAAATCGAGTTGTCCGCCCATTCCCTCCACAATTCCTTCGGCGATTTGACACATTTTTTCATGTGCCTTGGCTCTCCAGGCTTCATCCAAGGTGCGGAAAGTACCTTGAATTTTGACCTCGTTGGGAATGATGTTGGTGGCGCCCAGTGCCTCCACCCGTCCAAAGGAAAGGACAGAAGGAATCTTGGGGTTGGCTACGCGGCTGACGATCTGCTGCAAGGCTACCAACAAGTGTGCGGAAATCAAGACTGGGTCAATAAAGGTTTCAGGCATGGCTCCATGTCCTCCCTTGCCTTTGATGGTCAGGTACAATTCATCTGCACTCGCCATATACAGCCCTGAACGAAAGCCCACCTTGCCGGCAGGAATCATGGGCATCACATGCTGACCCAGGATAAAGTTGGGGCGGGGGTTTTCGAGCACCTTATCTTTGATCATCAGGGATGCTCCTCCAGGAATGATTTCTTCTCCAGGTTGGAAAATTAGTTTGATCGTCCCCTCAAACTGATCTCTAACCTCGTGTAATATTTTTGCTGCTCCTAGCAAGGATGCAGTATGCGCATCGTGCCCACAGGCATGCATGACGCCTGGATTTTGAGATTTGTAGGGTACTTCATTCGCTTCAATGATCGGCAAAGCATCCATGTCCGCACGAAGGGCTACCACTTTTTTCTCTGGGTTTTTTCCTTTGATCAGAGCAGACCAACCTGTGGTTGCTTTGGATTCAATCTCGGTGATGCCGATCGCTTTCAACTTTTCTGCTACAAAGGCTGCCGTTTGAAATTCTTTAAACGAAAGCTCTGGGTGGCTGTGGAGGTGGCGACGGAGATCGATAACCTCCTGCTTGTAGGCTTGAGCCAGGGATTTAATTCTGTCCTTGAGCATTGGCGGGGGAAGGTTGTATGTACTCTTTCCTTAAAAATCGATCTTGGATGATTCGTGCTGCCGGAAATTGGGTCTTCAGCTGGTAATACGCAGGTTGCGCTTCAACTTTAAACCCATAGCTTCCTACTTTCACCAAATAGCGCGGCTGTTGGTATTGAATTTCGGGGTTTAGCTCCGGAAAAACGGTCGAGAGGGCATCTTTGGTTCGAAAGGCTTCATTTCGATCTACCCCCGAATACACAAGCACCGTAAACCCACTGTAATAGGGTTCGGTCTTCGCTTTTTCGTAATTCTTGCTTATCCGTTGCGCAAGCGCTTTATCCACCGATTGCGATGAAGAAGGCAAGGATGGAGTCACCTCCTGCAATGCCTGCTTGTAATCAGGGAAGTCAGGAAGTCTTTCACTCAGATTTTCTTGGTATTTGGAATAGTCCACCGCCACCACTTGGGGAAGCCCTGAGCCAGCTTTGCAAGCCGCCAAAAGAAGTACAATTCCAAAGATTCCAAAATTCTTCATGGGGATCAGCTTTCTATAACTACACAATTTCCTTGTTCGACGTCTTGTTCGACGCTCTTGTATTTGACATCTACCTTGGTGCTGCCGTCTCGGTATTGTACCGAAACCTTGTCGTTACGGCCATACACCTTATCCACCTTTCGAGGTGTCACTGGGGCTGGGGCCGGTCTACCTGCTGTAGCCGCTGCGGCAGCCGCACGGTTAGCCCCTGGATTTAGGGTACTTCCAACCTCTGCCTTAGAGGCTTGCACCCGTGCTTCGGAGGAGCGTTGTGGCTGAGGCGCTTGCTGTACCTGAGCAGGATCCTGCTTGGGCAGGTCGGCACGGGTAAGGAAGGAGGTCATGTCTTCGTTGAGCTTGCCTACAAAGCGCTTGAATAGCTCAAAGCCCTCAAACTTGTAAATCAAGAGCGGATCTTTTTGTTCGTACACCGCATTCTGAACAGACTGCTTCAGGTCATCCATGTCGCGGAGGTGCTCTTTCCAATTTTGGTCAATGATCGCCAAGGAAACGTTCTTTTCAATGGCGCGAACGAGCTCCTGCCCATTACTTTGCAGGGTTTTTTCCAAATTACACACGACTCCAATTTGCTTGACTCCATCTGTAACGGGCACCATAATGTCCTTGACAGTAGCACCTCGTTCTTCCTGAACATTTTTAAATACCGGAAGAGCCGTTTGGGCAATCTGTGCATTCTTCTTTTGGTAAAAGTCAAAAGCAAGAGAATAGAGCTCTTGAGTAAGTTTCTGGGAATCCTTTGATTTCAGGTCATCATTCGTCACCGAAAAATCTACCCCAAGGGTAGTAAATACATTCATGCGCAAGTTTTCTGCATCTGCGGTTGACTTGCCCATTTGGATGAGGTTTTCACTGACATCAAACAGGATATTGAGAATGTCAAGCTCCAAACGATCTCCCTTGAGTGCATTTCTTCTTCGCTTGTACACTGCCTCACGCTGGGAGTTCATCACGTCATCGTACTCGAGCAAACGCTTCCGCGTTCCAAAGTTGTTTTCCTCCACCTTTTTCTGCGCGCGCTCGATGGATTTGGAGATCATGCTGTGTTGAATCACTTCTCCTTCTTCCAAGCCCATGCGGTCCATCAGCTTGGCAATTCGCTCCGAACCAAAAAGACGCATCAAGCTATCTTCCAAGGAAACAAAAAACTGGGAAGAACCCACGTCTCCTTGACGGCCAGAACGACCTCGCAACTGACGGTCTACGCGACGCGATTCGTGACGCTCCGTACCGATGATGGCTAGACCTCCTGCCTTTCGGGATTCAGGGGTCAACTTGATATCCGTACCTCTACCCGCCATGTTGGTGGCAATAGTCACGGTGCCAGGCTTCCCTGCTTCAGCCACAACTTCCGCTTCACGGGCGTGCTGCTTTGCGTTCAAAACCTGGTGATTGATTTTTTTCAAGGTCAGCATGCGGCTGAGTACCTCAGAGATTTCTACCGAGGTGGTACCTACTAGCACCGGTCTGCCTTGTGCCACAAGCTCATTGATTTCGTCCGTCACGGCGTTGAACTTCTCGCGTACGGTTTTGTATACTTTGTCTTCGCGGTCTTGGCGGATAACTCCTCTGTTGGTAGGGATGACCACCACGTCCAACTTGTAGATTTCCCAAAATTCCCCCGCCTCGGTTTCGGCAGTACCCGTCATGCCAGCTAGCTTGTGGTACATGCGGAAATAATTTTGAAGGGTGATGGTCGCATAGGTTTGCGTAGCATCCTCCACCTTTACATTTTCCTTTGCTTCAATCGCCTGGTGTAGGCCGTCCGAGTAGCGTCTACCCTCCATCACACGGCCTGTTTGCTCATCGACAATCTTCACCTTTCCATCCACAAGAATATACTCCGTGTCTTTTTCAAACATGTTGTAGGCCTTGAGCAGCTGGTTGACCGTGTGGATACGCTGGGCTTTGATGCCGTAATCTTTGATGACTTCTTCCTTGCGCACCAACTTTTCGGTCTCATCCAAGGAACTGCTTTTTTCCAAATCGTTCAAAGCAATTCCAATATCTGGTAGAATAAAGAAACTTGGATCCTCATTCTTGGAAGTCATTGTTTCTATGCCTCTGTCGGTCAGATCAATCACATTGGTCTTCTCATCGATAGTAAACAACAGTGGCTCATCTGCTTCAGGCATGTTGCGCTTGTTGTCTTGAAGGTAGTGGTTCTCCGTTTTCTGCAGAATCACGCGAATACCTGGTTCAGAGAGGTACTTGATGACGGGCTTGTACTTGGGAATCCCTCGGTACGCTCTGAAGAGGGCTAGGCCTCCTTCTTTTTCGTTGCCATCGGCTATCGCTTTTTTCGCCGTGGTCAAAAATCCCTGCACCAGCTTGCGCTGTTCATCTACCAAGGCCGCGACACGGGGCTTCATCTGGTCAAACTCATGCACATCTCCTCGAGGAACAGGTCCAGAGATGATCAAAGGCGTACGCGCATCGTCAATCAAGACCGAGTCCACCTCATCGACCATGGCAAAGTGATGCTTGCCTTGTACCAAGTCCTCGGCCTCTCGGGCCATGTTGTCACGGAGGTAGTCAAAGCCAAATTCATTATTGGTACCGTAAACAATGTCCGAAGCATAGGCTCTCTTCCGTGCGGGAGAGTTGGGCTGGTACTTATCAATGCAGTCGACCGTCAGGCCGTGAAATTCAAAGAGGGGAGCATTCCATTCGGAGTCACGCTTGGCCAAGTAGTCGTTGACCGTCACCAAGTGTACACCGCGTCCTGAGAGCGCATTTAAGAAGGCGGGAAGGGTAGACACGAGGGTTTTTCCTTCTCCAGTCCCCATTTCAGAGATTTTTCCTTTGTGGAGCACCATGCCGCCGATCAGCTGCACGTCGTAGTGCACCATGTCCCAGATTACTTCGGTACCAGCTGCCATCCATTTGTTGTACCAAATGGCTTGATCGCCTTGAATCTGCACATTGGATTTGGTAGCTGCGAGTTCTCGGTCACGAGGGGTGGCGGTTACTTCCAGCTGACCAACTTCTTTAAATCTTCTGGCGGTTTCTTTGACGATAGCAAAAGAAGTAGGCATCACCTCGTCCAACACCTTTTCCAATTCGGTGTCGCGCTCCTTTTCCAAGGCGTCAATTTGGTTGAAGAGCTGGTCTTTTTGGTGTACTGCCTCCGCAGGCAAGGCCTCTATTTGCCCTCGGATATCGGAGATTTTATCGTCAATGGCCTTGAGGTGCTCGTTGATGCGCGCACGAAGCGAATGGGTTTTTTCACGAAGTTGATCACCTGATAAGGAGGCCAATCCTGCAAAAATCTGGTTGGTCTCGGTTACCCGTGGAAGAAATTCTTTGATATCTCGGTCGGATTTGGTGCCAAAAACTTTGGCCAATCCTTTTGCAATAAAATCTAGCATACGAATGGGTCTTTCCCCTTTTTTGGGGACTTAAAAATACGCGGTTTTTTTAGAATTGGTACTCCTTAATGGCTTGTAATTCACAAAGGCCTCTAGAAATTGGGGAGCTGGATCTGTCCAGCATAGACCTGCTGAGCCGGTCCAATCAGCCAGATGTTGTCAAATCCCTCTTTGGCATTGCCTTCAAAGGTCACCCGCAAATTTCCCCCTAGGGTACGGATTTGAATGTCATTTTGTTGGGTAAGCGCCCCACAAACGAGTGCCGCGGCCGTCACGCCGGTGCCACAGGAGAGTGTTTCGTTCTCTACGCCACGCTCAAAAGTGCGGACGAAAATTTTGGCATCGCCTAGCTTTTGCACAAAGTTGACATTGCTGCCTGCAGGAGCGTAGCAGGGGTCGTGACGCAGGACTTGTCCTTGTTCAAAGACCGGATAGGTCTCCACATCCTCCACCCAGCGCACGTGATGAGGAGAGCCCGTTTGCACAAAGGCGTCGCCCAAGCTTTCTGAGATTTCAGAGACGTCTCCCATTTTTAGTGCCACTAGGCCGTCCTTTAGGCTTGCCTCGTGGGGGCCATCGATGGCTAGAAATCTCGTTTTTTGGTCAATGATATCTAGGAATGCCGCAAAAGCAACTGCACAGCGGGCGCCATTTCCGCAGAAACTCTGGCTGCCGTCTGCATTGAAGTAGACCACTTCAAAGTCATAGTCGGCATGGGAACGGATCAGAATCAGCCCATCGGCACCAATACCAAACCTGCGGTCACAGAGGGCCGTGATGCGCGCAATATTGCTGAGATCCCAAGCTGCTTGGCGGTCGTCTACCATCACAAAATCGTTGCCTGTGCCCTGGTACTTGTAAAAGGAAATTAGCTGTGGAGCGCCCATCGCTTGATTTAAGTAAATGTATTCCTCAATAAGGAACAAAGTTACGCATTTGTCCGCAAAGGAAACCCCCTCTTGGTTTATGCCGTTAATTCGTTTCTGTCCTCTACATTTTTCCAAAATATGTTGATCCGCAACTAAACGAATCATTCTAAAAGCGTTTTAGTTAGTGCGGATTGTCAACAGTTGACCGACCACAGTCCACAGCACATCAAATTAAACTTCAACCCTTATTTTCTTTGGCTGCCGGTAAAAAGACGAAAAATCACATTCCAAAATAATGTAAATTCGTAATCAAATCCGTAAACGCGATGAAAAACAATCCGAGTAGAAGAGAATTTTTAGCCACCACTGCCAAAGCAGGACTTACAGTAGGCCTGGTGGGCACGGCATTTTCAGACCTTCTTGCCCATCCCGCTCAGGCGGTAGCAGGAACTGGATTTACCCAAACTCCTTTGCCCTATGCCTACACGTCCCTCGAGCCGCACATCGATGCGCGCACGATGGAGATCCACTACAGCAAGCATGCGGCTGCCTATGCAAGTAACCTTCGCGATGCCGCCAAGGAAGAGGGCGTAGACACGGCGCAGCCCTTGGAGCAGGTGCTGGCCAACATCTCGAAGTACTCCGCCAAAATGCGAAACAATGGAGGAGGGCATTACAACCACGAACTTTTCTGGAGTATCCTGGGCGCAGGTGCTTCTCCTGAAGTGGGGCCGGAGGGAGCGCTACTGAAAGCGATTAAAACCTCTTTTGGGAGCTACGAAGCCTTTGTAAGCCAGTTTGAAACTGCTGCCAAAACCCGTTTCGGATCAGGCTGGGCCTGGCTGCTGGTAGATGCCACAGGAAAGCTCGTTGTGAGTTCCACCCCCAACCAGGATAATCCCCTAATGGATATCGCCGAGGTGAAGGGAACTCCGATTTTGGGATTGGATGTGTGGGAGCATGCGTATTATTTGCATTACCAAAACCGCCGACCCGACTACGTAACCGCCTTTTGGAAGGCGGTCAACTGGAAGGCCGTAGCCGATCGTTTTGCGGCAGCCACTACCTAATTTGTTGAATTTTCTTTTCTATAACTCTCCATACGATTTCATTTCCCATGCAAGATCCAAAGTCCCTCAGTTCCGTTGCGCTCTTTCACGAGACCTTCAAGCATCCTATTTTACCCCAGCCAACCATCCCTTCCGAGACCCGCTGTGCACTACGCGTGTCTTTGCTCGCAGAAGAGCTGAAGGAGTTGGAAGAAGCGATTGAAAACAAGGATTTGGTGGAGATTGCAGATGCGCTGTGTGATTTGCAGTACGTGCTATCCGGCGCCATCTTGGAGTTTGGCTTAGGTGAAAAGTTCAAGGCTCTTTTTGACGAGGTGCAGCGCTCCAACATGAGCAAGGCCTGCAAAACGGAGGAGGAAGCAAAAGCTACCGTGGCACATTACGAGGCCAAGGGCACGCCAAGCTTTTACGAAAAAGAAGGGGATCTCTACCTTGTCTTCCGTGAGGGCGACCACAAGACCTTGAAGTCTGTTGGGTATTCGCCAGCGGATTTGAAGGGAATTTTGAAAGGCTAGGAAGGGGGTTTGCGCGCAAAGGCGCAGAGACGCAAAGAGGTTTTTATGTACGAAGTACCAAGTACAATGTACCAAGAACTTAAATAACCAGAATTCAAGTACCAATTCGAATCCTTAGTTCTTCATTCTTCAATCAGCGTTCGGTGTTCGACATTAGTTAGATCCCGTATTTCGTATCTCGTACTTCGCCTGCCTGCAGCAGGCCTACCTACCGTAGGCAGGCAGGCACCTTCTACGGTTTTGATTTTATTCTAATTTCTTTCTAGATTAGTGTCTAATGCACAAAAAAGGTAGTTTTACTTATGTCAAAATTAGACCGAACCAGCAGCTCTACAGGTAATTTATTTGAGCAGAAAACGGAGGTAATCCATTACAAAGGCATGGAAAAGGAGGAAATTGCTAAAGTTTTTGCCTACCTCAATAGTGTGTCCTACAACTATCCGATTGGTTTCCCTCCCAAAATGGATAAAACAATAGGCTCATCCCGGAAATATTAATCATGGGAAATATTTTTAACCAAGATTTTCAATAATTTTTTTTGGCCTTGAATGAAAAAAAGTCAACTATGTCTTGGTGGGAGTGGACCATAATTTCTTTGCGTCTCTGCGCTTTTGCGAGAAAAAAAATCCGCCGCGGCGAACTCGCAAATTAGGAAAGCCGCAAAGGTTTTCCTGCCTCGGAAGGTGGGCCTATTTACCGTAAGCAGGCAAGACTTTATCGTGTTAATACGAAAATCGTTTGATCAACGAATTCCTACTTCTTCATTCTTAAATCAGCGTTCGGTGTTCGACATTAGTTAGATCCCGTATTTCGTACTTCGTATTTCATTGAAATTACTTACTATCCTTTATCACATATACCCCCCCATTCGTTTTACTCATCACATAGAGCTGCTTATTGGCATCTAACCCAAACTTTAAGTCCACCCGATCCAGTCCCACAAGCTCCTTCAAACTCATTTCCTTGCCTTGGTATCGGATCCCCCAGGTTTGCGGTACCGCATTCTCTACTGCCAAATCAACGAAAAATAGCCTCCCGGAAGGCACGTCACCAAAGACAAATTTGCCTTTCAAGGGACCACTACTCACCACATAACCACCAATGATGGCCACTAGCTCATCGTGCTCCAGTTGCAGGAAAGGGTAGCGTATGCTCAAGTTTTCGTCCCCAGCAGGCAGGGGGTACAGACTACGGAAACTCCCGTAAGGATTGATTACAAACCTTCCTTCACGGATGGGCCATCCATAAAACTGTCCGCTCTCTATGCGATTGATCTCTTCGATGCTGTGCTGCCCGATGTCCGTGGCAAACAGCTGCCCAGCTGCATCCCAAAAAATCCGATTGGGATTCCGAAACCCATAGGCAAGCAATTCCCCTGCTTTATCCTTGCTCTTGGCAAAAGGATTGACCGCAGGAATCCCATACTTGCCGTTTCTACCTGAGGTGCCCAAAGGGTCAATTCTCCAAATCCCGCTGTACATTCCCCTTCCTTGATGGTTGGAGATCTCTGCAAAGCCTGCTTCTGCTGTGCCCCCATCTCCATATCCAATGTATAACAGCCCATAGTCCTCGTTACGGCCTTTTTTGGCGTAGGGATTGAAGGTCAGTTCTTGCATGCCATGCGCCTGGGAAGCATTATTTACGCGTAGCAACTCCCGGCTCGTTCCTTTGAAAATGCTGGCCTGCGGATCACTTGCCTTCCACTCAGTCAGCACCCACTGCATAAAGACCTTTAAACTATCTGTATAGCCTACATCTGCTTTGCCTGAACCACCAGGCTCGGTGTGGGAGGTATAAAAAAGCCCATTTTTCTCAAATTCTGGATGAAAAGCAAAACTCCCAAGGCCCGTAGCCCAACCCGGTTGACTGACCATTAAAGGGCGCTCTGCGGCAATGTTCAGGTATAGCTCAGGCTTTCCATTAAAAATTTCATAAAGGCCCACTCGCTGATCGTTGATCATCAGACGAGCCGTTCCTGGAATCGGCTCCATTTTGGTCATCTTAGCCAGCGGAGGCTTGGTGTCAGAGGGAGCAAGCTGTGCAAAAAGCTCCAGCTCCAGACGAATGCCTGAATCTTGTACTTTCTCCGGAATTAAATTCGAGGTAGTATCTCCCGACATTGGGATAGGAGCTGTAGAGAACGTGTGCAAGTAACTCAGCAAAGCATCCAGATCTTGCGCTGTCAATTGAGGAAAACCCGGCATTTGAGTTCTGTATTTTTCAAGAAGTGCAAGCGCTCTTGCATCCTTTTTCTCCAGTACTACGGCAGGATTCTTGATAAACTCCCGTATCCATGAGCTCTCCACTTGGCGGGTAAGACCGCTCAAATTCGGACCGATGGCATCCTGATCAAACTGATGGCAAGAGGAGCAATGCTGCTCAAAAAGTTGCTTGCCTTTCGTGATCTGACTCGCATCCCTCGAAATCTCCATTCCAAACTCCTTTTTTTTAGGGGAACAGGAGAATAGAACTAGTGCAAGAAATACGATGGATCGAAAAGTGTTGTTCATAAGTACATGAAATATAATGGAAATACGATGGAAATAAACCGAGCCCTCCGCGGCGGGCAGGCTCGCTCGGTGAAATAATTTCAAATACGTATTTCCAACTATTTCACGAAGCGAAGCGGAATGTATTTCTACTCTATTTCAAGCGTATTTCCCTTTATTATTTCACGGAGCGAAGCGAAGTCTATTTCAATCGTATTTCCATCATATTTCGCCTGCCCGCCGTGGCGGGTATTTCCACAGTATTTCGCATTCCTCCCGTAGTCAAGTATTTCGTATTTATTTCAAATCGGCTATCCTCACATGCGTCTTGATCAGATTCGAACTTGCTTTGGCGACGATTTTGCCAGAGTCTTTCCGGATGATCGCCTCCCAATGGTTCAAATTGGCACCGGATCGAACCAGCTTGGCACTCACCTCAAGCTGCTCCCCCACCTGGGCTGCAGATAAAAAATCTACAGATAGGTTGATGCTGGTCATCAG
Organism: Bacteroidia bacterium; assembly: GCA_964202605.1. GTDB lineage: Bacteria > Bacteroidota > Bacteroidia > Cytophagales > Cyclobacteriaceae > Algoriphagus. The sequence goes on from CAXNJN010000002.1 coordinate 65,109, forward strand.
AAATTCCGATCCTGCCACGAAATTGCCCATGCCGATCACATCGTCTAGCATCAGGGAGGCAATGCCGCCATGCAGGATTCGGCCCGGATTACACATGTCAGTACGCACGGTGTAACCCACTTTAATCTCTTGTTGGCTTACCTCCAAAAGCGTTCCTGCCAACCAGTTGCCAGCAGCAGAAGGCGTACGGTCCAGGGTCTTGCCTATCTGAGCACGAAAATAATCAAGCGGGGAATTGGGGGTGTTTTCCACTAGGGTTGGGGTTGATTGAGTACTCGAAAATAGTCGGTCAAGACGGTTTTTAAAACTTCTTTCTCGGATTCATTCGCCCAAAGGGGGTATTTGCTTCCATTGACCTCCCAAGTGAAGGAGGCGTCGCGATGCAAGAACGGCCAAAGTTGCTCCGCCAAGGCCTTATGGGCTGTATTTCCAGCCAAATCAAAGGAAATTTTAGTTTCCTTGCCTTGGTCCATTACCTGAATTTGGATAGGATAGTTTGCGCCTTCCAATTCAAAAAATAGGTAGGCTTCTTCTTCTTTTGAAGGAAATAGGATGGCAGGAAAAAAGCTAGTGGAATTGGGGGCGGTTTGCCTTTTCCCATGCCGAAAGATCTCCATTTTGGCCTCCGAACGCATCTCTCGATTGTAATGAATGCTTCGAAGATTTACAAAAAACAGCTTATCCGCATTGACAATTTTAAAGCTTCGGTCTTTCCCAGTATTGTCGGCCCGGTACCCATCAAAAAAAGAAAGCAGCAGCACAATTCCCAAGGCGGAACCGAGGAAAATTTTCAAGACGTTGATCAAGTCAGGCGTAAATACAGGAGCTTTTGAAGGCATGAAAATGGGGCTTTTTCTGCCTAACGCACGTACGAACCAGCATTCATATCGATAGAAGTTCCTGTGGCGTGGTCTGCAAGGCCCGAACAAAGCAAGGTTACCATGGGTGCCAAATCCTCTGGACGGGTGAGCTCGGAGAGCGCAATGTCACGCAAGGCAAAATCTTCTCCATACTGAGCCAAAATCTCAGCAGCCATATCCGTTCGGGTAAATCCCGGAGCTATCAAAAAGGCTTTAATCCCTTCCTTGCCGTAATGCCTTGCTATCGAACGCATTAGGCTCACCAAAGCCCCCTTGGATGCTGCGTAAGCCATGTAATCGGGGGTATCGCCCCGAAAGGCCGCTCGGGAGGAAATCATCACAATACGGCCATTGCCCTGGATTCGTGCATGATCCACAAATTCTTTGCAGAGGATTCCTACAGCGGTGCTGTTCACTGCAAAAACTTTTTCCCAAACCTCAAGCCAATCGGCAGTGGGAAGGGTATCTGGAGCAGCCGGAGAGATGCCCGCATTGTTGACCAAAGCGCTTATCGGACCATATTTCTCCACCAAGCGCGGAATAAACCCTTTGACCTCGGCTGCATTGGAAAGGTCACAGGGAGCGAGGTAGGCTTTTGTAGGCAACTCCGCCAATAGCGACTTGGCCTCGCCTTCCTGGGTATTGTAATGCACGATGACTTCGGCGCCAGAGGCCGAAAGTTGCTTCGCGATAGCACGACCGATTCCACGGGAAGCGCCGGTCACTAGAATGCGTTGGTTGACAAGGGAGATCTGCATGGACTAGCGTTTAAAGGTCAAAATTTCGGTCAATCAATCCAGAAATATGGGCAAGGTGATGCTCACCGTGCCAAGCATACATGAGGGTCACTTCGGCCAAGGGCTGCGTCCGCTGCTTTCCTGGATGGTAATAGGTTCGACTAAAGTCTGCAGGAGTCATGTGGTGGAGCAAAAGAACCCATCGGGCATGCACAAGACGAATGGTCTCTAATGCATCGGCTGCTGGCAGTTGATAGTCAGGAAGCTGAGCCCAAGCCCTTTCGTCATAGGCCTTGATGCTCGGGTTTTCTTCGGTAAGCGCATGCTTAAACCGGAACAAGGCTTGCCCATGGCTATCGGCACAGTGGTGGAGCAATTGCCGGACGGTCCATCCTCCTGGACGGTAGGGACGATCCAATTGTGAAGGAGTAAGTGGGCTAGCTAGTTGAAAGATTTCCTTTGGAAAATTGGCTATGCGGTTATTCGCTTTTTCAATCATTTCGAAATTAATCTCTTGGGGGATGGAGAATTTTCCGATTGGATATTTCAAAGACTCTAAATCGAATTGCATAAGTTAATGGCTTAGTGACCACCTGCAGCGATGGTAGCCAAATCTACATGTTTTGCGCCGCCCTGCAAAAGGGTTTGTGCACAGGCGCAGAGCGTTGCCCCAGTCGTGAGTATATCATCTACCAACAAGATGCGGAGCCCTTGGGTAACCTGTCCATCATTCAAGGCAAATACGTCATCCACATTTTCTAGTCGTTCCAGTCGAGACTTATTGGTTTGCGTAGTCGTAAACTTCCTACGCACCAAAAGTTCTCGGTAGGGAACGCCCAAAACTTTGGAGAGGCCTCTAGCGAAGCATTCGCTCTGATTGTAGCCTCTACGCTGCTTTTTAAGCGGATGTAACGGCACAGCCACTAGCACGTCCCAGAAGCCCGCAAAACCCTTCTCCAACAAGCTAAGACCATACAATCGCCCCAATTCTTCGCCCAATTCAGGCTTGTTCTTGTATTTGAGCAAGTGGAGAAGTGCTTGGCTTTTTCCTTTTTTGGTAAAGCGCAAAAAAGCCATTACTCGATGCACCGGCATTAGCCCCTGTAGCTTCGATGTCAACTCATTGTCAAATGGATGGAGGTGAAAGTTTGCTCGAGGGAGCATCCCCTGGCAAATGGTGCACAAACAGGGTTCAAAATCGAAAAGCGCCTGTTTACAGAGCGGACAATTGCGGGGAAAAATAAGGTCAATAAAGTCTTTCCAAAAAAATAATCGCATGGCAGGAAATCAGGTTAGCCTCCAATGAGTTGATATGCCGTATATTTACTCTTTGGACGCACAAAAAGATTAATATAATGAATCTAATAGAGGAATTCAACGATTACCGCAGCAAGATGAACGAACGCATCTTAGCCGAAGACAACAAAGTCATCAAGCGCTTTTTCAATTTGGATACCAATACCTATGCGGAAGGGGAAATCGATGTGAAAACCAAGGAGATGATTGGCTTAGCCTGCTCCATGGTGCTTCGCTGTGACGACTGCATCAAGTATCACTTGGGCAAATCTTTTGAAGCTGGTGTAGGCCGCAAAAAAGTCTTTGAGGTCTTCTCCATTGCCATGGTCATCGGTGGTTCAATCGTGGTTCCTCACCTTCGTCGTGCGGTGGAGTATTGGGAGGAGCTGGAAAAAGAAGCGAACACCGATGTTTAAGCGGGATTTAGACCTTGAAAAACGTTGGGGCCGCTTGTTAGATGGTCTTCAAGAGACCATTGGTAAGAAGCCCAATGATTTGAATGGGGTCTTATTTTTAATCGGCCTCCAAGAGCTTGGCCAAGGGACGCGACCTTTCACCAAAGAGCAAAAGCAAGACCTGATGCACATTGCGATTTGCAAGGTGCTCAGCTATGCTGGATTTTATACCTTAGATTTTGTCGATCAGGAGGGTTGGCCCCACTGGAAGCTGGAAAAAGAGTTACCACATTTCGACATCTTGGAACAAGAAAAATTACTAAAGCTGCAAGTTTTAGAGTATTTTGAAAAGGAATATCAATTGGAAATTTGATGAAACTAATATCCTACAACGTCAACGGAATTCGGGCCGCGATGAACAAGGGTGTTGTGAACTGGCTGGCAAAAGAATCTCCAGATGTCATTGGTTTACAGGAAGTTAAGGCCCTAGAAACTGACATAGAGTTTCGAATTTTTCATGATCTTGGCTACCAAGTCTATTGGTATCCAGCAGTAAAAAAAGGATACAGTGGGGTGGCCATCCTAAGCAAAATCGCACCAAAGGCCGTTCATTATGGCATGGGTATCTCTGCTTACGACGATGAGGGACGAATGATTCGCGCTGATTTTGACGATTTTTCCTTTATTTCTGCCTATTTTCCTTCTGGCACCACGGGTGATATTCGTCAGGATTTTAAATACGCCTTCTTGGAAGATGTGTATGGATACATCCAAGACTTAAAAAAGGAATACACCAGCCTTATCCTAAGCGGGGATTACAACATTTGCCACAAGGCAATTGACATTCATAATCCCATTTCCAATAAGAACACGTCTGGGTTCTTGCCAGATGAACGTGCCTGGATGGATAAGTTCGTCGATTTGGGATTTATTGATACCTTTCGAGAGTTCAATACAGATCCAGGACAATATTCCTGGTGGAGCTATCGAGCTGGCTCAAGAGGAAAAAATCTGGGTTGGCGAATTGATTACCACATGGCTAGCAAAGAGTTACAAAACAAACTAAAAAGTGCAGCAATATTACCAGATGTGATTCATTCAGATCATTGTCCTGTCGTGCTTGAGCTTCACTAATAAAAAAGAGAAATAAATACATTTACCATCGTATTAATGTGATGAAATCTATAAAAATTTCTATACCATCTTTGATTGAGAACATTCAAGTAATTGAAAGTTTTATAGACAATGCAAAAGAAACGTTTGAAATCGACGACGATATGTATGGCAACATCATGATTTCAGTGACGGAGTGCATCAGCAATGCCATTATACATGGCAACCTCAATAATGCAAATAAAATGGTTCACTTGGAATTGAGGATGCAACCTAATTTGTTGGAATGCAGCATAGAGGATGAAGGAAACGGGTTTGATTACACCAACCTTCCTGATCCTACAGATCCAGAAAACATTGAAAAGCTTGGCGGAAGAGGAATCTTTTTGATGCGAAATCTGAGTGATGAAGTAAAATTTGAGGAAAATGGAAAGAAAACCATCCTATCTTTTTACCTAGATTAGACAATGGCCATCTATTTTTTTTCAGAAGAAATCAACTTTGAACTCCAAGAAAAGTTGAAGAGAAAACGTTGGTTGAAAAGCATTGCAACAAAAGCAGGCTTCAATATAAAAGAATTGAATTATGTGTTTTGTTCGGACGAGTACCTCTATCGAATAAACTTGGAATACCTAAATCACGATACCTACACAGATATCATTACGTTTGACAATTCAGAAAAAGAATTTGACATCGCTGGCGATATCTTCGTCAGCATAGACCGCGTTGGTGAAAACGCACAAACAAATAACCAAAAAGTAGAAGCCGAATTAAACAGAGTACTTGTTCATGGTTTACTACACTTAATGGGGTATAAAGACAAAACCAAAGAAGAGTGCACTTTGATGAGACAAAAGGAAGAAGAGTCCATCAACTTGTATCTCTTACATTAACTGTTCCACGTGGAACACTTGCTGCACAGACAAACAACTTAATGCACTGTTCCACGTGGAACACCTATTCAAAAGAAAGATAAACGAAGAACTGTTCCACGTGGAACATAACTAAAAATTGATGTTTCCAATATACGATGTAATCGTAGTCGGCGCAGGACATGCGGGTTGCGAAGCGGCTCATGCTGCTGCAAAAATGGGTTCATCGGTACTATTGTGTACCATGAACATGAATACCATTGCGCAAATGTCCTGTAATCCCGCGATGGGTGGGGTAGCAAAAGGACAAATAATTCGCGAAATTGATGCCCTAGGGGGCCTTTCAGGCATTATATCAGACAAATCGATGATTCAATTTCGTATGTTGAATCGCTCTAAAGGTCCAGCGATGTGGTCTCCAAGATCGCAAAACGACCGAATGCGGTTTGCTGAAGAATGGAGATTGGCCTTGGAATACACTCCAAATGTCGATTTCTGGCAAGAAATGATTACAGGCCTATTGATCAAGAACGGGGCAGTATGTGGCGTACGGACAGGAATAGGGATCGAAATCCCATCCAAAACAGTAGTGCTCACCAACGGGACCTTTCTTAATGGAATTATTCATATTGGTGAGAAACAACTAGGCGGAGGAAGAACAGGTGAGGGGGCAGCAAAAGGAATCACAGAGCAACTTGTTTCCTTAGGATTACAAGCGGGCAGAATGAAGACAGGTACACCACCACGTGTAGATGGAAGGAGCTTGGACTATTCCAAAATGGAAGAACAATTGGGTGATGAAAACCCAGAAAAATTCTCTTATCTCGATAGTACGAGCCAATTGCAAGCCCAAAGAAGTTGCTGGATTACCTATACCAACAAAGAGGTTCATCAAACTTTAGAGACTGGTTTTGACCGCTCTCCGATGTTTAATGGCCGAATTCAAGGCTTAGGACCACGTTATTGTCCAAGTATTGAAGATAAAATCAACCGTTTTGCTGAACGCGAGCGCCATCAAATATTCGTGGAACCGGAAGGATGGAACACTGTAGAAATTTATGTTAACGGTTTTTCTACCTCCTTACCAGAAGATGTACAATATGCAGCTTTACGCAAAATAGCCGGATTCGAACAAGCAAAGATGTTCCGTCCTGGCTATGCCATAGAATACGACTATTTTCCGCCAACCCAGCTCAAACTGACTCTTGAAACACAAGCGCTTCCTAACTTGTATTTTGCTGGACAAATCAATGGTACAACAGGTTACGAAGAAGCTGCATGCCAAGGTCTAATGGCCGGTATCAATGCTAGTCTCAACGTACAAGAAAAGGAACCCTTAATTCTAAAAAGATCAGAAGCATACATCGGTGTATTAATCGATGATTTAATCACCAAAGGGACCGACGAACCCTACCGCATGTTTACCTCCCGGGCAGAGTTTCGCTTATCGCTAAGACAAGACAATGCAGATTTACGATTAACAGCTTTGGGACATGCTATTGGATTAGCTTCTGATGAACGATTGGATAAAATGGTCTCTAAAAGGACAGAAACCGCGAAACTGGTAAATGACCTAAAACAGAAGAAATTCAGCCCAGATGCAATCAATGCGGGGCTAGAACGCTTGGAGACGGCTACGATCACTGAAAAGATCAGCGCGGAGAAACTACTGAAACGCCCACAATTAGGAATCAGAGAACTTGCTACGCTTTCGGACGAACTAGCAGAATACTTAACGAAGTATGCAAACGAGGTCATTGAGCAAGCAGAGATTCAAATCAAATACGAAAGCTATCTAGAGAAGGAACAGCTCATGGTGGAAAAACTAGCAAACATGGAGGACTTTAAAATACCTACAACATTTGACTATATGGGTATTACTGCGCTATCAAACGAAGGAAGACAGAAATTACACAAGATTCGCCCGGAAACACTGGGTCAAGCTTCCCGTATTAGTGGCGTATCCCCAGCAGACCTATCCATAGTCACAGTCTACCTAGGAAGATAATGTCAGAACGTCTAATCAAATGTCCACTCTGCAAAAGCGGAAACATCCTCAATCACCAGCTGGTAAAAGATCATGCAGTAAGTAAGAAGGAGTTCACGCTATGCCGCTGCGGTGATTGTGAACTCTTGTTTACCAACCCAAGACCAACCGAAGAAGAAATTGGTCCTTATTACGATTTCAAAGAGTATTACTCACACGAAGATCAAGTACGGAGTTTTACACAATGGCTCTACCAAAAAATAAGGAAATCAAGTATCCAACGGAAAGTTGGCTTAATTGAAAGCTTAGTTAAAAGTGGATCGCTATTGGACTATGGATGCGGAACCGGTGAATTTCTGCAAGAAGCAAAAAAACAAAGCTGGTCTGTACGAGGAATAGAGCCTAGTGAAAAAGCACGAGCACAAGCACTAGGTAAATTACCTACAGAAGTCCTAGCTACATTAGCCGAACTACCGGAAGACGATACCTACGATGTTATTACGCTATTTCATGTACTAGAACACATACATAGCCTAAGAAAAACTATAAAAAAACTCGTAAATCATTTAAAATCAAACAGTTACGTAATTATCGCTGTGCCAAATCCCGAATCTGCTGATGCGGCACACTATGGTAACGATTGGGCTGGATACGATGTACCTCGACACTTGTACCATTTCTCAGAGAAATCAATGGCAACCTTCCTGGATCAATTCGGATTAGAGTTAGTTAGAATAGAACCCTTGGTCTATGATTCTTATTATGTCAGCCTGCTATCTGAAGGATACAAAAACCCGAACTCGGGGATTTTAACTCGTTACGTAAAAGCCTTTCTTGAGGGCTACAGATCAAACCAAAAAGCGGGTAAACCCGGCAATTACTCCAGCAACATCTATATCTTTAGAAAGAAGTGAAAAACCTCTTTTCCATAGCGCTACTCATTTTTATCTGTTTGGTTTGCCTTTCCTGTGCCAAGCAGAGTTCTCCTATGGGAGGGCCATCCGATGAAGCCCCTCCAAAGCTGATATCCAGTTCGCCCGCAGACCAAAGCACGTCCATAAAACCAGAAAAGATTGTGCTAATCTTTGATGAATATGTAGGCCTAGAAAATCCAGCAAAGGGAGTCGTGATTACGCCAAAAATCAACAAGGATTTGGTGGAATTTATTGCTTTGAAAAACACGATTACAGTTCTTCTCAAACAAGAACTCGAAGACAGCACCACTTATGCGTTTGACTTTCAAAAATCAGTAGTAGATATTTCAGAGCGAAATCCTGCAGAGAATTTAAAATTGGTCATATCTACAGGAGATCAAATTGACAGTTTAAACCTCTCCGGATCGCTTCGGTTTCCGTATTCAGAAAGCAAGGAAGACTACGGAAATGTATTGGTGGGAATTTATCCATTAGATGATAGTACCGATGTATTTACAGCTCAACCCTACTACTTGGGCCAGGTAGATACCCTGGGAAACTTTAACCTGTCCAACCTAAAAGCAGGCGCTTATAGAGCCTATGCCTGGAGAGATAACAATGGCAATCTCAAAGCAGAGTCCAAAAGCGAAGACTATGACTTTTTACCAGACACCATTCAATTAAGTCCAAGCACCATTGATTCAGCTTTTTTCAACCTATCTAAAGCAGATTTAACACCAATCAAAATTCTACGCACAACCAACTTTGGAAGAAACTTCGATGTTGTTCTTAACCGAAATCCAGTCCAAAATACAATAGAAATTGAAGGATTAGGGAAAGAGGTATTCTATGTCCAAGAAGATAAACGGCTTCGTTTTTATCCTAAAAATACAAGAACAGATAGCATCCCATTGAAACTAGCGATACGGGACTCAGTGGGGTTCAGCAAAGATTCCTTGCTATGGGCAAAGTTTAAAACGTCAGAACGGAAACCAGAAAAGTTAAGCATTCAGGTAAACTCGGGAAAAGGGTTTTACCAAAACCTCAAAATAGAGTTAACATTTAACAAACCAGTGGCCCAGATCCGGCTCGATTCACTCCGCATTAAAGCAGATAGTGTTTTTATTCCCATCAGAAAAGAAATGTTAAGCTTCGCAGACTCAAGCAAAAGAGATCTTTTAAGAATTCAACTTTTTCTTCCTGACTCTATAGAAAGTGAATTAATCTCTCTTCTCGCTACAGATTCCACCTTTCAGGATATTGAGGGAGAGATGAATGAAAAACCGTTACAAGCAAATTATAAAAAGTTAAAGCGAAAAGACTTGGCAGACGGAATTAGCGGGGAAATTCAAGGGGCCACTGCTCCACTGCTAGTTCAGCTAATAAACGGAAAAAAAGAAACAGCCTACGAACTAGTAATCGATAAAGGCAACAAATTTTCTTTCAGTCTACTGGAATCGGGAACCTATCGTTTACGAGTAATTGAAGATCGAAACAAGAATGGAATGTGGGATCCATCCAATTATCAACAGCGAAAATCTGCAGAGCGCATCTTCTATTACGAAGGCGAAGAACAAACCAGAGACCTAGTGGTCCGCGGGGGATGGACCCTAGAAGATTTGATTATTCACGCAACAAATCCCTCTGGATTGAAAAAAACTGATAAAAAATCAGTGGATAAACCCTGAATTTTCAGTGGATAAGTAACAAAAAAGTTTTTAAAAATCAATACTTATCCACTAACAAATCCAGTTCGGGAAAGCTTGAATTTCGTTTGGGTATAAGCACACTTTTATCCACTTGAAAAACTCAGCTTATCCACAGTAGCATTTTCCACTCCTAAAAAACACGCATTCATCCACATAAGTGCATTTTTAAAACTAACGTATTGATTTTAAATTAATTGAAAGTGAATTTTAAGTGGAAAACCTGTGTGTCCCACCAGTATAACCACCTGAATTCTGTGGCTAATTCAAAGAATGCCCATTGTGCACATATCAACAGCCTTAATAACTATTGTATGTTCTTTATTTTAAATAATTTAATATACATATAGTAGATAGAATGGTGTGGATATCCTATTGTTGTGGAATTACTAATGATTTATTAATATTATAAAATCAATCCACCCAAACTAGCCTAGGACATGGAACTTACCCGCCTATTTGATCTTATACCCTATCAGGTTCAAAAATTTAACAAAGAGATTGCCTTCAGCAGAAAGGAAGAAGGGGTCTGGAAAACGTATTCGTCCAAGGAGGTTCAAGACATCATCGATGAATTGAGTTTGGGATTTCTAGCTCAAGGAATCCAAGCTGGAGAAAAGGTAGCCATCATTTCAGAAAATCGTCCTGAATGGAATTTCATTGATTTGGCTTTGCAGCAGATAGGCGTGATCTCTGTTCCCATGTATCCAACCATTACGGTAGCGGACTATGCTTATATTTTTGATCATGCTGAAGTACAAGTCATTTTTGCAGGCGATCAAATCATTTATGACAAGGCCTTGCAGGCTGGAAAGGGAAGAAAGATCTATACGTTTGACCGCTTGCCGGAAGTTCCGCATTGGACTGAAGTACAAGCAGAAGGAAAACCTGGGGATCGAACTTCTTTGGCAAATCACAAGGCCAGTGTAAAACCGGAGGATTTATTTACAATTATTTATACTTCTGGCACTACGGGAAGGCCGAAGGGGGTGATGCTGACCCACGCGAATGTGCTTTCCAATTTGATGTCGGTTTCCAATATCATGTCTCCTCCAGTAGGAACTTCCAAAGTTCTAAGCTTCCTACCACTTTGCCATATTTTTGAACGTACGGCATCTTTCTGTTTTGTGTACATGGGTTATTCCATCTACTATGCCGAAAACATGGAAACGATCGGAGACAACCTGAAGGAAGTACAGCCTCATCTTTTCAATACCGTACCACGTTTGCTGGAGAAAGTGTACGATAAGATTGTTGCCAAGGGCTATGAACTTACTGGAGTCAAGAAAAAACTATTTTTCTGGGCCTTGGAATTGGGCCTTAGAAACGACCCAGCGGCAGATATGGGAGGCTGGTATGATTTCCAATTGAAGATTGCCAACAAGCTTATCTTTTCGAAATGGAGAGAAGCCTTGGGGGGAAATATTCAGCAGATCAACTCGGGCGCTTCTGCGCTTCAACCGCGTCTTGCTCGGGTTTTTTGGGCAGCAGGAATTCGGGTTTGTGAGGGTTATGGATTGACCGAAACCTCACCGGTAGTAACTGCTTCGATTGGTACGAAAGAAGAGATTCGAATTGGATATGTGGGCAAGATTGTACAGGATGTCGAAGTGAAAATTGCGGAAGACGGAGAGATTCTTGTCAAAGGCCCGAATATCATGCAGGGCTATTACAAGGAGCCGGAGATGACTGCCGAGGTGATCAAAGATGGATGGTTCCATACTGGGGATATTGGTGTTTTGGATGGCAGGTATCTGAAGATTACGGATCGAAAGAAAGAGATGTTTAAAACATCTGGAGGAAAGTACATTGCTCCGCAGGTTATGGAAAATAAGTTTAAGGAATCCCCAATCATTGAACAATTGATTGTGGTGGGTGCCGATCGCAACTATCCGGCGGCATTGATTGTGCCGAGCTTCGATGGATTAAAGGAATTCTGTAAGCGAAGTGATATTGCCTACACGACTGATTCGGAGATGATCCAGAACGAACAAGTTCAAGAGAAATATTTGAGCGAAGTAGCGAAGTTTAACGAGCTTTTTGGAGGCTGGGAGCAGATCAAGCGATTTGAATTATTGGAAGCACCTTGGGGAATTGAGACAGGCGAGTTGACGCCTACCATGAAGCTGAAACGAAAGGTAATCATGGAAAAGTATGCGGACCGGGTTGAGGCTTTGTATACGAAATGAGTACAATGTACTAAGTACCAAGTACCAAGTAAAAATTCGCATTTACACTTGAATTCTGCAGACCGATCTACTGTAGGCAGGCTTTTCAAAAGAAAAATAACGGCCTGTTATTTTTTGAATTTCTGTTGCAAGCGTTCAGGATTAGTATAAATCACGTATTTCGCCTGCCTGCCGCAAGTCTATTTATATTAGGCAGGCAATTAACTCCATTTTCGTATTACCTACTTGGTACGTGGTACTTCGTACAAACCCCTTTCTACAATTTTTAAAAAATAGTATGCATGCATACAAAATTTTTCTAATTTAGGTGCGCTATGCTAGCGCGGAAAGACCTATGAAAAAGGAAGAGACAGTTGATTATCCCATTAAAAGTGCTTGGCATGCCATTTCAAGGATGTACAATCAGCAGGCTGCCGAGGAGGGTTTTACTACCGCTATTGGTTTTGTGTTGATCAACATCAACTCCAAGGAGGGTACTCCTGCCACCAAAATAGCGCCTCTCATTGGTTTGGAGACGCGCAGTCTTACCCGAATGTTGAAGACCATGGAGGAGAAAGGACTGATTTACAAAAAGGCCGACCCAGTAGACAAGCGTTCCGTACGCATGTTTCTGACGGAGGAAGGTAAACGGAAAAAAGAAATCTCCGTTCAAAGTGTTATGCGCTTCAACGAACAGGTTCGTGGAGCATTAACGGAAGAAGAACTGGCCAGTTTTTTCGGAGTCATCTCAAAAATTCAAAAAGTTATCGATCAAATTCAAACCAAAGAAGTCCTTTCCGGATTTAGTGAACAAGTAACCCACAGCAACGCATTCCAATAAATTAGACCATGAATAGAACCATCAAAAAAGTAGCCATTTTGGGCTCAGGGGTAATGGGATCCAGAATTGCCTGTCACTTTGCCAACATTGGCGTGCAGGTACTTTTGCTGGACATTGTCCCGTTTGAACTCAATGAGGAGGAACAAAAGAAAGGGCTGACGAAGGAGTCTCCGCTTGTTCGCAACCGAATCGTTAAGTTAGCACTGGAAAACACGCTTAAATCCAACCCTTCCGCGATTTACGAGAAATCCAACGCGTCTAGAATTACAACAGGTAATTTTGACGACGATCTTCCCAAAATCAAGGATTACGACTGGGTCATTGAAGTGGTAGTGGAGCGCTTGGACATCAAGCAGCAGCTATTTGAAAAAGTAGAAAAATACAGAAAGCCAGGCACGTTGATTACTTCCAACACCTCGGGTATTCCGATGCACTTGATGTCTGAAGGTAGATCGGAAGATTTCCAGGCAAATTTTGCAGGAACGCACTTTTTCAATCCACCGCGCTACCTGAAGCTGTTGGAAATTATCCCGGGGCCAAAGACGAACCCAGAACTTATTGACTTTTTGATGTCCTATGGAGACCGTTTTCTAGGAAAGGAAACTGTGCTTTGCAAGGACACTCCAGCTTTTATCGCCAACCGCATCGGAGTGTATGCCATCATTTCGGGCATGCACGCCATTGAGAAGATGGGCTTTGGCGTTTCGGAAGTAGACAAGCTTACGGGTCCTGTCATTGGCAGAGCCAAGTCCGCCACTTTCCGCACCATGGATGTGGTTGGCTTGGACACCACGGTCAACGTATCCAATAATCTTTACAAAGCCCTTCCGCACGACGAGTCCAGAGACAAATTTATCTTACCTAAGATTGTGGAAGTGCTCTACAACAACAAGTGGTTTGGAGACAAAACAGGCCAGGGTTATTTCAAAATGACCCGCCACCCGGATGGAACCAAGGAACTTCAAGAATTAGACCTGAAGACCTTCACCTACAAAGATGTAGAAAAGCCGAAGTTTAAGGCACTCGAGGCGGCCAAAGAAGTGGAAGACCTCAAAAAGCGATTGAAGTTGTTGGTCAGCTTTGAAGATCGAGCAGGGGAGTTTTACCGTGCCTCTTTTTATGACCTATTTAAGTACTGCGCTCACCGTATTCCGGAGATCTCTGACGAACTCTATCGCATTGATCAGGCTGTTTGTGCCGGTTTTGGCTGGGAGCTTGGTCCCTTTGAAACCTGGGATGCGCTAGGCGTAAAAGAGACTGTTGCAAAGATGGAAGCAGCCGGAGAGAAGGCGGCAACCTGGGTGCACGAACTTCTGACTGCTGGACATGAGTCTTTCTACAAGGTTGTGAATGGCAAAAAAACATACTACGACATCCCTTCCAAGTCTTACAAGGAGATTCCAGGAATGGAGGAGTTCGTCATTTTGGATACGCTGAAGTCTGCAGGCAAGAAGGTTTGGGGCAATGCAGGAGCTACTGTAATTGATCTTGGAGACGAGGTTATTGGCCTGGAGTTCCACTCCAAAATGAATTCCATGGGTGCCGAAGTCATTGAGGGCATCAACACAGCCATCGGCATGGCTGAAAAATCCTACAAAGGGCTTGTCATCGGCAACGAGGGAGGCAACTTCTCTGCGGGAGCCAACCTGGCCATGCTGTTCATGTTTGCCGGAGACCAGGAGTTTGACGAAATCAACTTGATGATCGCCCAGTTTCAAAATACGATGACGCGGGCACGCTTCTCTTCTGTACCCGTAGTCGTAGCGCCGCATAACATGGCGCTCGGTGGTGGATGTGAATTGTCGCTCCATGCCGATCACATTCAGGCGCATGCTGAACTGTATATGGGCTTGGTGGAAGTTGGCGTGGGACTAATTCCTGCCGGCGGGGGAACCAAGGAGATGACCCTCCGATTCTCCAACGGCATCATTGGTGGTGACGTGGAGCTCAACCAGTTGCAGGAATACTTCATGAACATTGCTACGGCTAAGGTGTCTACTTCAGCTGAAGAGGCGCGTGGACTAGGCTATTTGCGAGCAAGCGATGGCATCTCACTCAACCGCAAGCGACAGTTGGCAGATGCGAAATCCAAGGTTATTTCGCTCTCAGATCTAGGCTATACCCAACCTGTTCCTCAGCGCAACATCAAGGTATTGGGCAAAAGTGCCCTGGCCTATTTTGAAGCCGGAGTAATGGGAATGATCTATGGAGGCTATATCTCCGAGCACGATGCCAAGATTGCCAAGAAACTAGCCAACGTAATGGCTGGAGGCGATTTGTCTTCCCCTACGGAGGTCACCGAACAGTACTTGTTGGACTTGGAGCGCGAAGCCTTCTTAAGCTTGACTGGCGAGAAAAAGACGCTGGAACGGATACATAGTATTTTGTTTAAGGGAAAACCACTTAGAAATTAATTAAAGTATCAAGTATCAAGTATCAAGTATCAAGTATCAAGTATCAAGTATCAAGTATCAAGTACTTCTACATACTGACTGTGCATAATTTTAAAGAACTTAAGGTTTGGCAAAAAGCGGTTGATTTCGCAGTAGAAATTTATGCGGTCACCAAAGTATTTCCTTCAGAGGAGAAGTTTGGATTGGTCTCACAAATGAGAAGAGCTGGAGTGTCCATTCCTTCTAATATTGCAGAAGGATGCGGGAAGACTTCCACAAAGCAGTTTTCTCAGTCCCTTGAGGTAAGTTTAGGAGAGAGTTTTGAATTGGAAACACAATTGATAATCGCTCATCGTACAGGCTTGATCAGGGCAGAACGAGTAAAAGAACTGGAAGAGAATCTCTCAGAACTTCAACGAATGATCAATGGATTAAAAGCTTCCTTGGCACCACTGACTTAACTGGATTTAGGTACTAATTACTTGATACTTGCTACTTGATACTAACCACTACATCGAAATAAAATCTTTCTAAACAAATTAACATGGAAGCATACATTATAAACGGATATAGATCAGCAGTTGGAAAGTCCAAAAAAGGGGGATTTCGTTTTTATCGCCCGGATGATTTGGCAGCAGATGTGATCAAGCATTTGGTGGCCAATACGCCTGGGCTTGAGCCCAAACTAGTCGATGACCTCATCGTGGGCAACGCGGTTCCTGAGGCCGAGCAAGGCATGCAAATGGGTCGAATGATTTCGCTCCTAGCCCTGGGAATGGATATTCCTGGATTTGTGATGAACCGCTACTGTGGTTCCGGATTGGAGGCCATCGCCCTAGCTGTGGGCAAAATCAAGGCCGGGATGGCCGATTGCATCATTGCAGGCGGAACCGAATCCATGTCTTTGGTACCCATGATGGGCTACAAGACGGCGCTCAACTGGAAGATTGCTTCTCAACACCCATCCTACTACCTCAGCATGGGATTGACTGCAGAGGAGCTTGCCAAGGACTACAGCATCACTCGCGAGGAGGCAGATGCATTTTCGGTGCGCTCTCACGAAAAAGCACTTGCGGCGATAGCCGCGGGTAAGTTTAAAGATGAAATCGTACCCGTGGAGGTAGAAGAAACATACCTGGACGAAAAAGGAAAAAAGAAAACCCGGAAATATGTGGTAGACACGGACGAAGGTCCGCGTGCAGGCACGACCATGGAAGCCCTTGCGGCACTGAAACCAGCGTTTAGATTGGGTGGACAGGTGACGGCAGGAAACTCCTCTCAAACCTCCGACGGGGCCGCCTTCGTAGTCGTGATGTCGGAGCGTTTGATGAAATCACTTGGACTAGATCCTGTTGCGCGCATGATGTCTTACTCCGTAGCAGGGGTGGATCCGCGTATCATGGGAATCGGGCCGAAAGTGGCGGTTCCCAAGGCGCTTAAGCAGGCAGGACTTAGTCTCCAGGACATTGATCTAATTGAACTCAATGAGGCCTTTGCTGCACAAGGCTTGGCCGTGATGAAGTCCTTGGATATTAATCCAAGCATCGTCAATGTCAATGGTGGAGCGGTTGCTTTGGGACACCCACTAGGATGTACTGGAGCCAAGCTTTCCATACAGCTCTTCAATGAACTCCGTAGACAAAATAAAAAGTACGGTCTTGTGACCGCTTGCGTTGGCGGCGGACAAGGAGTAGCGGGGGTATACGAATTACTGAAATGATTGAACAAAGTACCAAGTACTAAGTACCAGGTAGGGATTCGATTAAGACATGAATACTGCCTGCCTGCTGAAGTAAGGTAGAAATACGAAGTACCCGCAGGCAGGTACTTCGTACAAATTCTGTCTTGCTACTTGCTACTGAATACTTGATACTTAACGAACGATACTAAAAACACAAAATACAATGTCAACACAAACCAACAGCATCCAGGGCGGAGAGTTTCTTGTGAGAGAAACCCCAGCACAGGATATTTTTATTCCTGAGGAATTCAGTGAAGAGCAAAAAATGATGGCTCAAGCCTGTCAAGATTTTATTGAGACGGAGATCAATCCTAATGTAGAAGCCATTGACAGCATGAAGCACCCGGAGTTGGTGCCGGCACTTTTCAAAAAGGCGGGAGACCTGGGCCTGCTTGGCATCGCCGTTCCTGAGGAATATGGCGGGCTAGGCATGAGTTTCAATACCTCCATGCTGATTGCGGATATCATTGGTGCTTCAGGCTCTTTTTCTACCACCTATGGTGCACATACCGGGATTGGCACCTTGCCCATTTTGTACTACGGTACGGAGGAGCAAAAGCAAAGCTACCTCCCCAAGCTAGCCACGGGTGAATGGGCCGCTTGCTACTGCCTAACTGAGCCTGATGCGGGTTCGGATGCCAATAGCGGCAAAACCAAGGCTGTCCTTTCTGCGGACGGAACCCAGTACCTGATTACTGGCCAGAAGATGTGGATTTCCAACGCGGGCTTTGCAGACTTATTCATTGTGTTTGCCAAGATTGCCGACGATAAAAACCTAACCGCATTCATTGTGGAAAAAACCTTCGGGGGAATCACCATGAATGAGGAGGAAAAGAAATTGGGCATTAAAGGCTCATCCACCCGGCAGGTGTTTTTCAACGACTGTCCAGTACCTTTAGCGAACATGCTTTCAGACCGAGGCAATGGCTTTAAAATCGCCGTGAATATTCTCAATATCGGGCGTGTGAAGTTAGGGGCAGGAGTACTTGGAGGCGCTAGAACAGTTACTTCTCAGTGTATCCGCTATTCTGGCGAAAGAAAGCAGTTTGGTGTATCGATCAACACCTTTGGAGCGATCAAGGCTAAATTGGCGGAGATGGCCACCCGAATCTATGCAACGGAGTCGCTATGCTACCGTGCAGGTCAAGATATCGAAGATCGTATGGGTGCTTTGGCTGCACAAGGACTTTCTGATTCCGAAGCCAAATTGAAGGCGATGGAGCAGTTTGCGATTGAATGTGCCATCGCCAAGGTTCATGGATCCGAAGTGTTGGACTACATTGTGGATCAAGGAGTGCAGATCTACGGAGGTATGGGCTACTCGGCCGATGCGCCGATGGAAAGAGCCTATCGAGATGCTCGAATCTCCCGTATTTACGAGGGCACCAACGAAATTAACCGCATGCTGATGGTGGGCATGGTGCTCAAGCGCGCGATGAAGGGAGAGATTAATTTGTTTGAACCTGCCATGGCTGTGGCTTCAGAGTTGGTGTCTGTTCCTTCCTTTGAAAGCATCGATACCTCCGAGCTTTTTGCGATGGAGAAAGACTTAGTTTATAAATTAAAGAAGGTGTTCTTAATGGTAGGCGGAAAGGCAGCCATGGCTTTGCAGGATCGCATTGAAGACGAGCAGGAGATTATGATGAACTTGGCAGATGTGATGATTGAAATCTATGCTGCGGAGTCGGTGTTGCTACGAACTGAGAAGTTAGTCAGCCAACGAGGCGAAACAGGCTGTGCTGCGCAAATTGCGATGTCAAGAATTTACTTGTACGAAGCCATCGATAAAGTGGATGCTGCTGCCAAGGAGGCGATCGTATCCTTTGCCAAAGGAGATGAACAAAAAGTGATGTTGATGGGCTTGAAGCGATTTACGAAACCTGACTTTATCAATATCAAGGAGCTTCGTAGACAAGTAGCGGACGTGATGATTGGGGAAGGGAAATATCCTTTCTGAGTACAAAGTACCAGGTACCAAGTACTAAGTATGGATTCGCATTAAGACATCAATTCTGCCTGGTGCAGGCAGGATACTAGCGACGTATTCATCTTTGTACCTTGTATTTAGTACTTCGTACAAATTTTGTCTTGCTACTTGATACTAGCGACTTGATACTATTCCATCCAGCTTCACCATCATATCCCAAACGGCGATGCCTAGCGTTACGGAAATATTAAGGGAATGCTTGGTGCCTAGTTGAGGAATCTCAAGGACCTCATCACAGGCATTGAGCACTTCTTCTTCAACTCCGAAGACTTCATTGCCAAAGATGAGTGCGTATTTGCTGCCTTTTTTGGGGGTAAACTGGTGCAAGGGGGTGGAGTTTTCTACCTGTTCCAAGGCACAGCAATACACCCCTTCGGCTTTTAAGCGCGCAACGGCTTCAAGGGTAGTACTGCAATATTCCCAATCTACAGAATCGGTAGAGCCAAGGGCCGTTTTTTGAATATCTCGGTGTGGTGGCGTTCCCGTAATTCCGCATAGGTAAATTTTTTCCACGCGAAAAGCATCCCCTGTTCGGAAGGCCGAACCCACATTGTTGAGGCTGCGTACATTGTCGAGCACCAGGATGAGGGGTGATTTTTTGGTTTCTTTAAACTCCTGAACGGACAGCCGCTCCAGCTCTTCCATGCTTAATTTCTTCATCTCTTTTATTTCCTTATCGAATCGGCTATTTTCAGGTCTATTTTCCGATTCAAAAGTACGACAATTCTAATTCACCCATGAGCAAATCCAAAGACGGCCAAGAAACCCCCTTGATGAAGCAGTACAATGCAATCAAGGCCAAGCATCCCGGGGCTTTGTTGCTGTTTCGTGTGGGTGATTTTTACGAGACCTTCGGTGAAGATGCGGTGGTAGCAAGCAGGATCTTGGATATTGTGCTGACCAAGCGTGCCAATGGTGCTGCTTCGCACATCGAATTGGCCGGCTTTCCGCACCACTCCCTAGACACCTATCTCCCAAAGTTGGTGCGCGCTGGCCACCGTGTAGCGATCTGCGATCAGCTGGAAGACCCCAAGACCGTGAAGGGTATCGTAAAAAGAGGGGTGACGGAATTGGTGACCCCAGGACTTTCTTACAACGATCAGGTACTCGATACTCGAAAAAACAATTACCTGGCCTCCATTCACTTTGGAAAAGATAGCCACGGGATCGCCTTTTTGGACATTTCCACGGGGGAGTTTATGTGTGCGGAAGGGAATGCCGCCTATTTGGAAAAGCTGCTTCAAAGTTTTACTCCCTCCGAACTAATTTTTTCCAAAGGGGCCAAAAAAGCTGCTTCGGAGTTTTTAAAAAATGAATTTGTCACCTTCCACTGTGAAGACTGGGTTTACCAGTACGATTTTACCTACGACAAACTCAAAAACCATTTTGGTACAAAGAGCCTCAAGGGCTTTGGAATTGAGGATTTGCCAGCCGCCAGTATAGCGGCTGGGGCAATATTGTATTATTTGGAGGAGACGGAACACAAGGATATCCAGCACATCTCTGCCATTTCCCGCATAGCGGAAGATAAATACGTTTGGCTGGATAAGTTTACCATTCGAAATCTTGAGCTAGTTTTTCCTCAACATGAAGGAGGGGTGCCGCTCATTCAAATTTTGGATCAAACGGTGACCCCAATGGGTTCCAGAATGCTGAAAAAGTGGATGGTGCTGCCGCTAAAGGACAAACAAGCCATCGAGGAACGCCTGAATGTGGTAGACTTTTTTTACCAAAACCCTTCCTTGATTGAGGAAATGCTGGTGCAGCTGAAACAAACAGGCGACTTAGAGCGCTTGATTTCCAAGGTGGTGGTGGGACGAGCCAATCCTCGAGAGATCAACCAAATTAGGCGTGCGCTTCAGGTGGTTGTGCCCATTAAATCCTTGCTTAAAGCCCAGTCAAATCCTACCCTTAAGCGCCTATCTGAGCAGCTGCATCCTTGCGAGCTTTTGGTAGAAAAAATTGAAAAGGAACTCCAAGAGTCAGCACCCATGCTGTTGCATCAGGGCGGAGTCATCAAGGATGGGGTAGACCCAAGCCTAGATGAATACCGTGGGCTGGCGAATACAGGCAAGGATTATTTGCTGCAGATTCAGCAGCGAGAGATCCAGTTAACAGGCATTTCTTCCTTGAAGATCTCCTACAACAAGGTATTTGGCTACTACTTGGAAGTGACCCATTTACACAGGGACAAGGTTCCAGATTCTTGGATTCGTAAGCAAACCCTGGTCAACGCAGAGCGCTACATCACGCCAGAGTTGAAAGAGTACGAGGAGAAAATCCTTCATGCAGAGGAGCGAATGATTGCCTTGGAGCAAAAGTATTTTCAGGAGCTTGTAGTGGAGGTGGCGGCCTATGTGGTCCCTATTCAACAAAATGCGAAGGTGCTGGGAATGTTGGATGCCCTGCTTTCTTTTGCGAAGGTGGCTAGTTCCAATGGCTACTGCCGACCTAAGATTTCCACCACTGAAACCCTTGAAATCAAGGAAGGAAGACATCCCGTGATTGAAAAGCAGCTGCCGTTAGGGGAGACCTATGTACCGAATGACATCTACTTGGATCACGATAGCCAACAAATTCTGATCATTACAGGGCCCAATATGGCAGGTAAATCGGCCTTGCTTCGGCAGACCGCTCTCATCGTATTGATGGCGCAGATGGGCAGCTTTGTGCCAGCTAGTTATGCTCGGGTGGGGATTATCGACAAGGTCTTTACACGTGTAGGTGCATCCGATAACCTCTCCAAAGGGGAATCGACCTTCATGGTGGAAATGACGGAGACGGCAAGTATTCTAAACAACCTGTCGAACAGAAGCCTGGTATTGATGGATGAGATTGGGAGAGGAACTTCCACCTATGACGGGATATCCATCGCTTGGTCCATTGTGGAGTACCTCCATCAGCACCCAAATTGCAAGGCAAAAACCCTTTTTGCCACTCACTACCATGAGTTGAATCAGCTTGCGAGCGATTTTCCGCGCATCAAAAATTTTAATGTGTCCGTCAAGGAGGTGGGAAATAAAGTGATCTTCATGCGTACGCTTAAGGAAGGCGGAAGTGAGCATAGTTTTGGGATTCATGTGGCACAAATGGCTGGCATGCCTAACCCAATTGTGCTTCGTGCTTCTGAAATCATGTCTCACCTAGAGAAAGATAAATCCGCGAAAGAGAAAAACGCAAAGCTTGCTAGCGTTCCCAAATCGAATTTCCAATTGCAGCTGTTTGAAATGGATCCCAAGTTGGCGGAAGCCAAAAAATTATTAGATGAGCTGGATATCAACACAATCTCTCCAATTGAAGCCTTGCTGAAGCTCCATGAACTGAAGAAAAAAATGGAATAAGAAGGTGTTGGTTCAGAAAAGAGGTAGCCGAGAAACCGTGTTTTATTGGAAAAATGAGGCATGAAATTCCTAGGCTGCGAAAAAAATGTTGGCAATTGCCTTGTAAAAATATTTTGAGGGCTTACATTTGCATCCACAATGCGAGAGTAGCTCAGCTGGTAGAGCACGACCTTGCCAAGGTCGGGGTCGCGAGTTCGAATCTCGTCTCCCGCTCAAAAGCCCTTGAGAAAGGGCTTTTTCTTTTCGGTACAGGTTGAACTGGCTGAAGACTCTACTGAAGTAGAGGAAGCCGGGATGGTGGAATAGGTAGACACGCAAGACTTAAAATCTTGTGGCCATATGGCCGTGCGGGTTCGATTCCCGCTCCTGGTACAAAAGCCCCGTAGCAATACGGGGCTTTTTGCTTTTTATTCCTAGCGGTAAATCAACTCGTAGTATTCTTTGGCCATGCGGTTGCTTTCAAAATTGGCCTGCACCTCTTGCATGCCCGCCTGTACGACATCCCGCCATTTCCGCTTGTTGCTGTAGTAGAGCGGGAGAATCTCGCTAGTCAAGATCTCATAGAGGTGGTCCAAATCGTGGTCGTCCTGGTCTTCGATGGAAAGAGTTTCGTAGTCCGCTTGAGGCACGATAAAGCTGTTTTCTCCATGTTTTGCAAACTCACAGATCCATCCATCGTCCGTACTGAAATTGACAGAGCCGTTCATGGAGGCAGTCATTCCTGAAGTGCCCGATGCTTCCCGAGGCACGCGAGGGTTGTTGAGCCAGAGATCTGAAGCCTGCTTGAGGCGCTTGCTTAACGCCAATTCATAGCCTACGCAAACGGCTACATTTTTGAAGCGCTTGCTCAGGTGCACCAACGAATTGAATACCGAAATAGCACCATAATCCATGGGATAGGGCTTTCCTGCCCAGATGATTTGGACTGGAAGCTGTGTATTGTTGACCAAGGCTTCAAATCGCTCCAAATCTCGGGTGATTAGGTCGGGGCGCTTGTAGGCCGCAAATCTTCTTGCCCAAACAATAGTGAGCACATCGGGGTCAAGAATTTTACCGGTTTGGTCTGCGACGATCTCAAAAGCCCGCTTTTTGAGGTGGCGCTTGCGGTCATCAAAGCCGGCATTGTCTCCCTCTTCCATAAAACGGTAGAGTTGTTTGTCAGACCAATACTTCCAGTTTTGTGCGTTGGTGACGGATTGAATGGTTGGGATTTCTGCATAGCCTGCCCACATTTGGCGGCTCACCTCTCCGTGAAGCTTACTCACCCCGTTGGCAGCGCGAGCAAAGCGTAGGGCGGCTAGGCTGTGGTTGAATTGGGTTCCTTCCATTCCTGTAAGTTGCCGGACCTCTTCTTGAGAATGTCCGTAGAAGTAGCTCATTTTATCGCAGAGATAAAAATCGTGTTTTTCGTTTCCGGCTTCCTCAGGGGTGTGGGTTGTGAAGACCAGGCGCTTTTGGACCTCCTCTTTTTTCCCATACTTTTTCAGGAGGTAAAAGGCGCAACTTACCCCATGGGCTTCATTGAGATGGTATACCTCGGGGTTAAAACCCAAAATATCGATCAGGGTGGCTCCACCGATTCCCAAAAGCATCATTTGAGCAATTTTGGCCGCGGTATCTGAGTCGTATAAGCGATGGGTAATGGTTTGACTGAGGTAGTCATTTTCAGGAAGGTCTGTGCTGAGCAGAAAAAGAGGAGCCGACTGGAAGGTTTCTGGAGCTAGGTAGTAGGCCTTGACCCAAACAGATTGGTTGTGTACGGGTATGGTAAACTTGATTCCAGTGTCTTCCAAAAAGCTGTAATTCTTTTCGTACCATTCTGCCTTAAGGGTTTGGTCTTGGTTGCGAACCTGATCGTAATAGCCATATTTCCATAGAATGCCGATGCCAATCAGGTTTTGCTTTAACTCAAATGCGCTTCGCAAATGGGAACCGGAAAGGAAGCCAAGGCCACCGCTGTAGGTTTTTAGGGGCTGGTGGATGGCAAACTCCATCGAAAAATAGGCCACTGATTTGGAATAGGCTGGCGCTGGGGTATAGGGAACGGTATAGTTTTTGAATTGTGTCATTGCGATTAGGGGGTGAACGAATCGAAATTTACAACCAAATGCTGGAAAAGGGGGAAGCGTGGGTAAATTTTAAAGTAAAACAAAAAAAGGCCCCGCAATAGTGCGGGGCCTTTTGCTAGTTAAGCGGTCGGGAGCGCCGTCCTTGCGGCACGATCCGGGTCATTTTGAACTTCGGAAACATCGTTGAGTACCATGGTTTCTCCTTTATCCACGGTGAATTTGGGCCAGGAGGGAAGTCCCGCACCATTTGGATTACCGGTTTTCATAAACGCGAGCAAGGAGGCAGACATTTTAGTTGCAAGGGCCTGAGGGCGCTTTCCTCCTCCTGTATGGGTATACATGCGGTCGGTATTGTCGTACCAGAAACAAATGTCGATGCAGTGAAACGCACGCATGCGGCCGTTGTATAAGTTGGGCTCCCAGCCAAACCAAGCCATGTAGACGGGTGCTTTTTGCTTGGCTTTCGCGTTTCCACAAGCCACCGCGCCCTGTCTGTTGGAAGCGGCAAGCGTCATGATTTCTGCAGGCTTTTTGCCTGGAAAATTCGCTTTGTAGGCTTGGTAAACTGCAGCGGACTTGTCTGCAAATCTAGATTTCATGGCTTCGATGATTTCTGCTTCTCCCGCTGCTTCTAGCGCCGTATTGGTTCGAGTCGCTCCCCACTCGTGAAAGGTGGTACAGATCATCAGGGGAATGTCATTGGTATGGTCGGTTGAACCACTAAAAAATTCCCCTGTCGGCACATGGACTCCATCGGCGACTGGACCAAATCCTCCCCGAAAACCAGGAAGCGGATTTTCCTTACGCATGCGGTCTAGCGCTTTATTTGCAACATCAATGTAGGTTCTCCAGGGAATGTCTTGAAGTTTGTCTACTTCTGTTGGACCTAGACCAGCAGCTTCCAATACAAAACTCCCCAGCTTTCGGCTGTATTCTTGGCTATTTGCCTTGAGCATGCTTCCGCTGAGAGCCACTCCTTTGTGGACCAGTCCTTTGGCGGCCGGCATGGCCATGGTGCAGGTGACTTTGGCTCCCCCGCCGGATTGACCCATGATGGTCACGTTGCCGGGGTCTCCTCCGAAATTGGCGATATTGTCTCGTACCCATTGCAGTGATGCGATGATGTCCAGTTGGCTGACATTTCCCGAGGCAGCATATTTTGCTCCGCCCACCCCAGAGAGGTCGGTAAATCCGATCGGCCCCAAACGGTGGTTGATGGAGACAAATACGGCATCTCCTTTTTTGGCAAAGTTTTCTCCATGATAGCCATCTTGTTCAATGCCATTGCCATTTGTGAATCCACCTCCATGGAGCCAAACCAATACAGGGCGTTTTTTGCCATCGGCAAGTCCATTGGTCCAAAGGTTTAGCTTGAGACAATCTTCGGATACGTCGTCATAGTTCCAGTGATCCGCAAAAGAGGCATGTGCATTTGCATAGCGGCGGTCCATGATTTGAGGAGCGGTATTGCCCCACCAGATGGTATCCTTAATACCTTCCCAGGAACTAGGTTTTTGGGGGGGTATGAAGCGGTTTTTTCCAGAGGTATCTGCGCCATAGGGGATTCCTAAATAGGTGTATACACCATGGAGCTGGTAGCCCCTGACTTTGCCAAAACTCGTGTTGGCGACGGCAATGTCATCCCCAATTTGAAGGTATTGCTCCTCCTCGTTTTCTTGGGACCGGATAGTAGGGCTGCCAGCGCTTACGGCAAATGGGGCGGCAGCAAAGGCGGCGGAACTAACGCCAACTTTCTGTAAAAAGGATCTTCTGCTAGATTTCATGGGGCTTTAGGTCTTCAATTTTTTCTTCAAGTAGTAGCCTAATCCGAAGAATACCAAGTGTTTGCTGTTCTTTTTTGGTGAGGGGCCTAGAAGGGGTTAAACGGAAAAAACAGGCTATTGAGAAGAGATATAGCGCATCGGGATTGGGCATGGAAAAATAAAAAAGCCGTTGGAAGAGTACGTCCAACGGCTTTAAAAATGTGGGATAACTTATCCTAAAACTTTACTTTGGCCGCAATTTTTTGACCGGCACGTTCCACGATAACCTGGGTGGAGTCACCCTTTTTGAACACGCTCAAAGCACGCATGTAGCCCATCATGTCAATTATCGTAGAATCCCCTAGTTGAATGACAACATCTCCTTTTTGAAGTCCCGCAGTTTGAGCTGGCTTGCCTTCTGAGACGCCATCTACACGCATTCCCTTGCCGCTGTAGAGATAGTCAGGCACCACGCCCATGGACACGGTGAATCGTGGGGAGTCGCTGGAGTCTTTGGTTTTGGTGAAGGCCAACTTTGGCTCTTCATCCAACCCTGCAATCAGTCTAGAAATGTAGCGAACCACCTTTACCAGTCCCTCGTAATTGATTTTGTCTGCATCGTCACTAGGCTTGTGGTAGTCGGCATGCTGCCCGGTAAAGAAATGGAGGACAGGTAGGTCTTGTAGGTAAAAGGAAGTATGGTCTGAAGGGCCTACGCCTGATTCGGAAGGAACAAGCTTGAGGCTATCTGCATTGATGGGGTCCAGTACTGGAGGAAAGCTAGGGCTGGTGCCCACTCCGTGAACGGCGAGAGATTTTTCAGGATTGAGACGACCTACCATGTCCATATTGATCATGTAGTTGATGGTCTTCAGGTCTAGGGTTGGGTTTTTGACAAAGTAATTGGAGCCCCAAAGCCCATTTTCTTCGCCAGAGAAAGCAACAAAAAGAATGTTGCTTTTCAAGGTTTCGTACTTGAAAATCTTCGCTAGCGCCAAAAGGGCTGCGGTTCCCGAGGCATTGTCGTCGGCACCGTTGTGGATGGCGGAATCTCCTCGGTGCAGGGACCCTTGGCCACCCATGCCTAAGTGATCAAAATGGGCCCCGATCACAATGGTTTTGTCTGCTTTTTTATCCAAAAAGGCAACCACATTTTGACCGGTAACGCCCGCTCCATCGGTGCCAATTACGGCCTCCTCGTGGGGGTTGCTTGGCTTGGAAACGGTGAATTCTTGAAAAAACCCATCCGTACCCATAGGCGTCAAGCCTAATTTTTCGAATTCTTGGGCAAGATATTCGGCTGCTTTTTGCTCACCCGTCGTTCCAATGGCTCTTCCGCCCAAGTCATCAGCGGCCAGAAAATACACGTCTTTTTTCAGAGAAGTGAACAATTCTTCATCTGTAGGGGGCCCATCGCATGAACCAACGACTAAAGCAAAGACAAGAAGGGTGAGGAATTTCAAAAGATGTAGTTTCATCGAGCGGGATATTTAGCCCAAAGATAATAAGTAGTATCTTTGCCGGCACATTCTTTTTAGTCAAGATTACGCATGAAGATTTTACGCCAACTGGGAATTGTTCTCCCCTTGTTTTTATCGGCCCTTACCCTTGTGGGCCAAGAGAAGCGATCCGCTTCGGATTCGTTACTGCTTCACCCTGAGGAAATGAAATACCTCAAAAACATCAAGCAGCTTACTTTTGGTGGCAACAATGCGGAAGCCTATTGGTCTTTCGACGACTCCAAGCTGGTATTTCAGTCTGACTTCGCGAAATGGGGAAACTCCTGTGATCAGATGTTTTACCTAGATTGGAAAAAAGACGATCTATCAAAAAACACGCCCGCAAGGTTAAGCACAGGATTAGGACGCACGACCTGCGCCTATTTCCTACCAGGAGATAAAACAATAGTCTATGCTTCTACTCATCTAGTAGACTCTGCCTGCCCTCCAGTACCTGAGCGGAGAGCGGATGGCAAGTATGTATGGCCAATCTACCCGAGCTTCGACATTTTCACCGCAGACCTAAAAGGAAATATACTTTCCCAACTGACAAACGAGGCCGGCTATGATGCGGAAGCCACTGTCTCTCCAAAGGGAGATAAAATGGTGTTTACATCCATGCGAACCGGTGATTTGGAGCTATTTACAATGAATATTGATGGCACCGATGTGAAGCAAATCACTACGGAACTTGGTTACGATGGGGGCGCATTCTTCTCTCCCGATGGCACCAAGTTGGTATGGAGAGCATCTCGCCCTCAAACTCCTGAAGCCATCCAAGAATACCAAGACCTCCTCAAAGAGGGATTGGTGAAGCCTACTGACATGGAAATGTATGTGTCCAATGTGGATGGAACTGACATCCGCAAAATCACGAACTTGGGCAAAGCCAACTGGGCTCCCTTCTTTCACCCATCTGGCAAAAAGTTAATTTTTGCCTCCAACCACCAAACGCAACGTGGGTATCCTTTCAACCTGTTTATGATCAATTTGGACGGAACAGGCCTCACCCGAATCACGCACGACGGCACCTTTGATGCTTTTCCTGTATTTTCCAACGACGGGAAGTATCTGGTATTTGCGTCTAACCGCAACAATGGAGGCACACGGGACACTAACTTGTTCGTAGCGGAGTGGATTGATTAGAAGTCCCTACAGCTCTTCGAGATGTGCTAAGTAATCCTCGGCTTGATCCAAAAGTTCCTGCCGGTTGCTCATCTTGTCCCAGGTACGGTAGACCATCCCGATACGTGGATTTTTCTCAAGCAGTTCTCTGTTTCGGGCATGAAAGTGCCAATAGAGACTGTTGAAGGGGCAGGCACCCTCCCCCGTTTTCTTTTCGGCCAGGTAGGCGCAGGACCCACAGTAGTTACCCTGCTTTTTGATGTAGTTGGCCGAAGAGACGTAGGGCTTGGTGCCGACGATGCCTCCATCGGCAAACTGGCTCATCCCTCTCGTATTCGTGATTTCGACCCATTCGATTGCATCAATGTAGATGCCAAGATACCATTGGTCTACTTGGTCAGGGTGAATCCCTGCTAGCAAGGTAAAATTACCCGTTACCATCAGCCGCTGAATGTGATGGGCATAAGCCAAATCCAAGGATTGGGTGATGGATTGGTGGAGGCAGTTCATTTTTGTTTTTCCTGTCCAAAACCAACTGGGGAGCTTTCGCTCGTGCCCAAAGTAGTTCAGCTGGGCAAATTCGGGCATTTTGGCCCAGTAGATACCGCGCATGTATTCCCTCCAACCCAAAATTTGGCGAATAAAACCCTCTACTTGAGCGAGGCCAACTTCCTCCTGATGTGCCTGCCAATACCTCTCGACGGTTTGGATTACCTCTAGGGGAGAAAGCATCTTGCTGTTGAGGGAGAAACTCAGGCGGGAGTGAAATAAGTACGGGTCCCAGGTAGTGAGCGCGTCTTGGTAGGTGCCAAAGTTGGAGAGGAGCTCTTCGCAGAAATAGTGTAGCACTTCCAAGCTTTCTTCTCGGGAGGTAGGCCAATTAAAGTGCTCTGGATCGATGCTTCCGATGCAGTTCACCCCGGAAGCTTCTAACAACTGGGTAATGTGCGCTACTTGCTTGGGGTGTACCTGAGGCTTCTTGAGCAGGGATCGGTCTTTTAGCGCTTTCCGGTTGTCTTCGTCAAAGTTCCATTGCCCTCCAATGGGATCCTTTCCATCCATCAATACCGCGTATTTTTTTCTTATTTCACGGTAGAAGGTCTCCATGAGGTAGGTTTTTTTGCCTTCAAAAAGTTGCTGTAGAAAACCCCGAGAAGTTAAAAAGTGCTCTGTGTCCACCGCTTCGCTGGGAATGCCAAGCGTCCCACAGCAGTCCTTCAGTTGCTGATCTAGTCTGTATTCGTCAGGCAGTAGGTATTCAAATCGGGTGTATTCACCGCTTTTTACCAACTGATGTACTTGAGCAGAAAGGTCTTGAAGGTTTTGCGGATCATCCAAGGTCAAGTAGTAAACCTGGTGTCCTTGCTCTTGGAGTTTTTGAGCAAAGTGGCGCATGGACAGAAAAAAGGCAACGACTTTTTGAATGTGGTGGGCCACATAGTCGATTTCTTGCCTCATTTCTAGCATGAGGTAGGTGACGGAAGGACTTGGTGTCGCAAACCAAGAGTGCTGGCTATTGAGTTGGTCCCCCAACACCAAGCGCAGGGTTTTGGTCATAAAAAAAGGAGCTTTATCTCTAAAGTCCTTTTTAGAAAAGAATGTTTTGTATTGTGGATAACTGCCTGTTTTGCTTTTAGCTGTAGTTCAATTTTCCCTTTAGAGGTCTATAGAAACCTGGTTGCGGAGGAGGTCCTCAAACCGCTCTCTTTCCCGAATTAGAAAAGGGTTTCCTTCCCAAACCAGCACTTCTGCAGGGCGAAGTCGTGCGTTGTAATTGGATGCCATGGTAAAGCCATAGGCCCCAGCATTTTGGATGACCAGGAGGTCTCCTTCTTTCACCGTATTCAGTTCACGCTGTGATCCTAGCGTGTCCGTCTCACAAATGTAGCCCACCACGGTGTAGGTATTTAGGTCTCCGGTAGTATTGCTGAGGTTGTAGATGTGGTGATAGGCATCGTACATCATGGGACGAATCAGGTGATTTAGCCCAGAATCTACCCCCACAAAGTGAAGGGTAGGTGTTTCCTTGACCACGGTTGCCTTGACCACCAAATACCCCGCCTCGCTAACCAAAAATTTTCCTGGCTCTATCCAAAGCTCAAGTTGACGCCCGTACTTGGTACAAAATTTTTGAAAGGCCTGTCCCACAATACGTCCTACTTCTGCCACGTCGGTAGCCTTGTCATCGGGATGGTATCCCACCTTAAATCCACCTCCAAAGTCTAAGAACTTCAGTTCCGGAAAGTGGAGCGCAGCTTCAAAAAGTACGTTTCCTCCCTCTAAAAAAACGGAGGCATCCAAGATGTCTGAGCCCGTGTGCAGGTGGAGGCCAACTACAGGGACCTGGTAACGTTGTACAAGATCAAGAATTTGTGGAAGCTGTTCGATGGAGATGCCAAACTTACTATCCTTGTGCCCTGTCGAGATTTTCAGGTTGCCTCCAGCAAGAATGTGTGGGTTGATTCGAATGCATACTGGTACGGTGCTCCCGTAAGTTTGTCCAAATCGCTCCAAAAGAGGTAAACTATCCAGGTTGATCACCACCCCAATCTGTACCGCTTCCTGTATTTCTGCAAAGGAAACCCCACTTGGGGTGTACATGATTTCTGAAGGGGAAGATCCCGCGAGGAGGCCTAGTTTCACTTCTTCTATGGATACGGCATCTAATTCAGCACCTGCTTTGCGGATGAGGCGAAGGATTCCCAGACTGGAAAGGGCTTTGGTAGCATATTTTATCCGAAGAGGTACAGCAGTAAATGCCTTCTGAAGGGCATTGATTTGGTGAACGATTTTTTCTCCATCGTAGAGGTAGAGAGGAGTTCCAAATTGTGCAGCGAGGTCTTCTATGGAGACGCCTTGAATGTGCGTGGGCTTGAGCAAATCGAGAAAGTGGTTAGAATAGGAAGGCAAAAATACCTAAACAATAAAAAAGGAAGGCATAGAACCTTCCTTTTTTTGGATATGTAATTAGAAAACCAACAAATTCGAACTGCTAGAATACGGTCTTAATGGGGAATATGAAAGAAGATTCTTTAGTTTACTCGTTAAAACATGTTAAGAGTGGCTCCTTCCCCCGCTATCCGCTTAATTTTGTACCATGTCCAAAAGCAACATTACGTTGATTATTGTATTGATGTCCCTAGCAAGCTTTGGCTTGATGGGGTTTCAATACTATTGGATTCGAAATGCGATTCGAATAAATAAGGAGCGCTTTGATCAAAACGCATTGCAAGCCATTGCTGGGACAGTGGCCGAATTGGAGAAGGGAGAAACTTCGGACGTATTGCTCGATGAATTGATCAAAGACCCAGTATTTAAGGAGACCATCTTCAAAAAAATTGATCCCATCGAATTGCAGATCAATACCAGTCGTACTTACAGCCGCCGGTCTTTGGTAGACACGTTACTTTTAGCACCAGTGCCTCAGGTAAGTAGTACCTTCCGTAGAATGTTGCTGTCAAGAGGCTTGGATGTTACTATTTTATCTGAGCTGGAAAACTTTTTTGCGTACATGACTCCGGAGGTGGCTTCTGCGATGTTTACGCCAGACGAGATGCAGATTCTCCTTCAGGAAAAAGAAAGACAGCTGGAGTACTTAAACCAAAAACAAAGATTTGCCAGGGAGTCAGTGCGTCCCTACAAGGGGATTGTGCCTCAATTTGATACTCAGGTAAATCTTTCGGACGATGCGCTTGACAAAATTCGAAAGACCAACATCAAGATTGAGTTGATGAATCAGGCTTTTTCTGAGCTTGCAGAGGGACAGCAAGCGATTATGGAACGTCTTGACACCGTTCAGTTGCGGCGCCTGTTGAAAAGTCAGTTTTTAGTGCAGGGAATTACCGAAAATTTTGAATTGGGAATAAAGCCTGGTGAGGGGGGAAAACTAATTGGTATTGGGGAGATCCTTGACCCTCAAGTTTTGCTACAGGAAGGGCTTCAGTCCAAGTTGTTTCCAAATGACATTCTTGGGAATGACAATTTTATTTATGTGTATTTTCCAGAGAAAAGTAGCCACGTATTCCGACAGGTTTGGCTCCCAATTTCGAGTTCCATTTTCTTTATTTTGGTCATCATTTTTTGTTTTTACTATGCGATACGCATCATTTTGAAACAGAAAGCCCTTTCTGATATCAAAAATGACTTTATCAACAACATGACCCACGAGTTCAAAACCCCTCTTGCGACTGTAAGTCTTGCGGTTGAGGCCTTGCAAGACCCGGAACTAAGCAATCAGGACAAGTTTCGAACCCGTTACTTAGGAATCATCAAAGAGGAAAACAAACGTTTGGTGGGGCAGGTCGAAAAGGTGCTTCAAGCTGCTGCATTGGACAGAAATGAGTTTAAACTTAAGCTAGAATCCATCCATCTCCCAGCTATGATTCAAGCCTGCATGGATCAGTTTGCCCTTCAAGTAGAAAACAGAGGAGGAAAAATTGAGTTTGTTGGCGAAATGAAAGATCCTCACATTGACGGAGACGTCTTTCACCTGACTCACCTTTTCAATAATTTATTGGACAATGCAAATAAATATTCACCTTCCAACCCTAGGATCTCTGTTGCCGTAAAAGAACAAGATTCGCAGGTTCAAATCACCTTCCGAGATCAGGGAATAGGAATGAGCCGTGATGCTGTCAAAAAGATTTTCGACAAATTTTACCGGATTCCTACGGGCAATGTGCACGATGTAAAAGGGTTTGGACTGGGATTATCGTATGTTAAAACCATGCTTGAGGCACATAAAGGGAACATTCAGGTTCATTCTGAACTTGGAAAAGGAAGTACCTTCACCATTAACTTACCTAAAAAACAATGAGCAAGGCGAAACTATTAGTTGTAGAAGATGACCCCAACTTGGGCGAGATCCTACAGGAGTACCTTCAAATGAAAGGGTATGACACCACGCTTTGTCGCGACGGGGAAGAAGGGTGGAATAAGTTTAAAAAGGACAAGTTTGACCTATGTCTTCTCGATGTGATGATGCC
>CAXNJN010000003.1:0-94929 GCA_964202605.1 Bacteroidia bacterium
ACATGCCTTCGTTTCCAGTCTGGATTTATCAGACCGGTGGCTAGTTTTCAGCCCTTTAAAAATCGAAATCTGCTATTAACGTGTGAGTGGAGAGGGGATCACCGGTAAACTTTCAGTTCCATGCTCTGAAACAGACTGTACGGCAAAGAAGTAATTATCCTTGCTGTAAGGGATCTTGAGTTGGATGTCCTCGGTGTAAAACTTTTTCTCCCACATGGACGAAGAGGTCTCACGCATGAGTACGTAGTATCCTTTTGCTTTGCCATGAATAGGGGCTTTCCAGCTTAAGGTGGATGAGTTGCTCAAACCGCGTACATCAATTTTTACTTCCTGAGGCATTCCTGCAGACTGACCGAGAGAAGCGGCTGCAGCGAGATTGACAGCAGCTACTTTTCTGAGGTATTCAAAATCCATGAACTCGGGTAAGTCACCGTATTGAATTCCATTTTCTACCCGTACGTTTTCGTGTTGGTACAGGAAATTTTCATTCATTTCGGACATGCGAACGGCCGTGAACCCATTTCTCATAAACGGAGTTTGGTCTCCTCCTCTGAGGAATCGATCGTTTCTGTAGATTAACTTCACTTCCATCTGATCTACATAGCGCTCTCCAAGTTCCTTGATGTATCGTGCCAGCTGCCGAGAGGGGCTGTCGTTATCCGAATTGATGGATCTACGGATACTTGCTCCGCGCTCATCTTCCGCCAAAGGGATGGTTTCTGAGAATACCCGCATGACGGTATTGTTGCTGATGTTGGTTTCGGAGGAGTTGCTATTCCCCACAATGTCATTGTTGAGCACTGCCTCAATTTTCCAAGATTCCGCTTTTGCTTTATCTGCCAAGTAGGTTGCTCCCTTGAGTCCTTGTTCCTCACCAGTAAAGGCCACAAAGAGTAGGGTGGCTGGAAACTCAGTGCCTGCGAGTATTCGGGCGAGTTCTAGGACTAGAGCTACTCCGCTGCCATCGTCATTGGCACCTGGAGCTGCACCGGTAGCGTCCATCACATCCTTGTTTCTAGAATCCAAGTGTCCTGAGACCACAATAATTCGGGGATCATTGGGGTTAGTACCTGGTAGCCGAGCAATCACATTCCCAACATTCGCATCTGCTACGATCCTTCTCCCGTCACCCGGTACCACAAACTCTTCGATGTTTGCGGTCATCCTTCCTTTTGATTTGGCGGCAAACTCTGAAAATTTAGCTTTTACGTAGTTTTGGGCGGCGATCATCCCGTTTTTAGCATCCTGATTTAGGGTGTGTCTGCTGTGGAAGGAAGCCAGTTTCTCGGTATATTTCTTCAAACTATCCGCATTTACCTGCTGTACGAGCTGTTGAATTTCCGGATTGCGGATGACGACCTGCTGACCAAAAGTTTGGCCGGCGAAAAGGATAATGGCGAAAGCAAATAAAATGTGACGCATGGTGGGGTTCCTATCTTAAGTTCGGATTAAATTTAGTTCAGATTTTAACACAACCTAGTCAATTTTACATGAACACATTTTCTCTGCCTAGCAAAGGCGAATATCCTCCCTACTACGAGACCTATATTTCGAAGCTTGGGGATCACAGTTTTTCAACACTTATTCAATCTCAAACCAAGGAATTAAAGGTTTTTTATGGTTCCAAACCTGAGGAATGGACCAATGCTCCCTATGCTCCAGGTAAATGGACTCCGAAGGAATTATTGGGACACCTTTTGGATACGGAGCGCATCATGACCTTCCGCGCGCTGTGCATTGCTCGAGGTGAAAAAAAATTACTTCCTGGTTTTGACCAAGATCCCTATGTGATTCAGGGGCATTTTAATGCCGTTTTACTGGATGATTTACTTTCCGATTTTGAAACACAACGTAAGGCACTTCTTAGTTTAGTCCGAACGTTACCTGCAGCTTCCTTTCTTGAAATTGGCAATGCAAATGGAAATCCGATGAGTGCTAGAGCCTTGCTCTGGATTATTCCCGGTCATTTTATGCATCATTTTCAGGTACTTCAACAACACTATTTATGAGAAACTTAGCGATTGCAGTTGTAGATTCCTTTGCAGATAAGCCATTTTCAGGTAATCCCGCGGCGGTTTGTCTTTTGGATAGCCCCTTATCCAAACAAGAGATGCAGACCATCGCCATGGAGATGAATTTGAGTGAAACAGCCTTTGTGGAGAAAACTAAGGAGGAGGGAAGCTTTTCCCTTCGTTGGTTTACGCCACTCCTAGAAATTGATCTGTGTGGCCATGCGACCTTGGCATCCGCTTTTTGGATGTATGCTGCAGGCTGGGTGGAAGAAGGAGCTGGTATTCGCTTTCAAACCTTAAGTGGAGAACTTCGTGTGACCAAGCAAGAGAACTTGATCTGCATGGATTTTCCTTTAATTCCAACTCAGGTTGCTCAGCATCCTGCTTATGAGGGGGATCTTTTTGGGAGTAAAATCATTCAGGCGGCTCAACTTCGGCGGAATTGGATTTTTGAGTTGGCCGATGAGAAGGCAGTGCGTTCTTTTCAGCCTAACTTTGCACGAATTGCGGAGACAAGCGAAGAAGGATTTATCGTTACCGCCGCAGGAGAGAATGGCTACGACATGGTCAGTAGGTATTTTGGTCCTAATGTTGGTGTTCCTGAGGATCCAGTAACGGGCTTTGCACACTGTGCTTTAGTGGACTATTGGAACCAGAAAACAGGTAAAACAAAGTTTAAGGCCTATCAAGCTAGTACTCGGGGAGGGGCGCTCTTATTAGAAATTAAGGGAGATCGTGTGCTAATTCGAGGGAAGGCAGTACAGGTTTTGGTAGGCACCTTGAGTTGCTGATCGACCATTAATGGCATTTGAATTTACTAGGTCCTTCCAAAAAACTGTTGGACTACCGCTTCTGTAATTTTCACTTCGAGATATTTAAATAAAAACGTACTTACTCTACCTAATAAAACAAGTTAAACCCATGAGAAAACTATCCTTAAGCCTTGTGCTACTCTGTATGGTTACCCTAGTGGTAGCGCAGACAACGCGTAAAATTGAAGTGGAATCCAAGGTGGAATCTACCGCTGAAGTCATGATTAAAGGCAAGCGGGTACCTTATAAAGCCACTGCAGGCACGCAGCCTGTTTGGGACGAAAAGGGCGAGCCAATGGCCTCTCTTTTTTACACCTACTACGAACGTACCGATGTGGCCGACAAGAGCAAGCGCCCTTTGGTGGTTAGCTTTAACGGTGGTCCTGGATCAGCTTCCATCTGGATGCACTTGGCCTACACAGGACCAGTGGTATTGAATATTGATGACGAGGGTTACCCTGTTCAGCCTTATGGTACCAAGTCCAACCCTCATTCCATTTTGGATGTGGCAGACATCGTGTACATCGATCCTGTAAATACTGGTTATTCCCGAATGGTAAAGGAAGATACGCCTCGCAGCACCTTTTTTGGGATCAACTCGGACATCAAGTATTTGGCTGATTGGGTCAATACCTTTGTGACCCGTCAAAATCGTTGGGCTTCCCCCAAGTATTTGATTGGCGAAAGTTACGGTACTACTCGCGTAGCTGGTTTGGTTGCACAATTGCAAAACTCCCACTGGATGTATTTCAATGGGGTGATCTTGGTGTCTCCTACGGACATGGGAATCTTGCGCGATGGACCGGTTAAAATGGCCAATTACTGGCCGTATTATGCAGCTACTGCTTGGTATCACAAAGCATTACCTGCTGAGTTGCAGGCCAAAGATTTGGCTGAGATTTTGGCTATCGTGGAACCGATGGCTGTCAACGAGATTCTTCCTGCTATGGCTAAGGGAGGATTGCTCAGCGAGTCTGATCGTGAGGCGATTGCAACTAAAATGGCCTACTATTCTGGTCTCAGTAAAGAATCTATCTTGCAGCATAACCTAATGGTACCTACCGGATTTTTCTGGAAAGAGTTGCTTCGAGAGCGAGACGGCATGACCATTGGTCGATTGGATAGCCGCTACAAGGGTTTTGATCGGATGGAAGCGGGTGACCGCTACGATTTTGATCCTGCACTCACAAGCTGGAACCATGCTTTTGCGCCTGCATTTAACCTGTATGCCAAAAACGTTCTAAAGTACAACACCGACCTTACGTACAACCTTTTTGGCCCTGTCAATCCTTGGGATCGTAGCAATGAGAACACTGCCAACGATTTGGGTACCGCGATGCGGCAAAATCCGTACTTGCATTTGATGGTACAGTCCGGATATTTTGATGGGGGTACAGACTACTTCAATGCGAAGTACAGCACCTGGCACATCGATCCAAATGGCAAGCTGAAAAATAGAATTGATTTTAAGGGATACCGTTCGGGTCACATGATGTACCTGAGAGCGGAGGATCTGGCCACTTCCAACGAGGATATCCGTCAGTTTATCCAAAAATCAGCTGTAGCGCCAGGACAGGCAGCCAAATACAAGTAAAATTAAATCGTCAACAGCTGACGGTCCACAGTCCACGGCACATTTTCTTATACTTCAAACCTTATTTTCTTTGATTCCAAGTAATAAAGAGGGTAAGTGTAAAATTTTAAATGTACGTTCAATAAAAAAAGGGTTCTGACTGCTCAGAACCCTTTTTTTATTGCGTTAGGCTTCCCTCGAAGTCTTCAAAGGACCTCAAGGTCTCTTTCATGCCTAGGCTTTGGCCAAGTACCACAAAAAGGTCTGCCAATGTTTTACCATCTTGGCGCAGTTGTCGGATGGAATAAGCTCCTGCTGATTTGGATAGCTTGCTTTGATCTGGTCCTTTGAGTAGGGCGTGCTGGTAAAAAGTAGTTTTCGCAAATTTTTCTTTCCCTAGAATTCGAGCAAGGTCGAGTTGGGCTAAAGTTGAGGGAAATAAATCCTGTCCCCTTACAATCAGATCTACTCCAAAATGAAGGTCATCTAGTAGCGAGGTGAGCTGATAAGCGGGTAACAAGTCTTTTTTACGAACGACGTAACAACTTGCTTCTTCTGGAATTAAGGCTGATTTAGGTGTGGCGGGATAGGCGATGAAATCCAGAAAATCCGCATCCAAGGTATTTATTCTCCAGGAGGATTCATTTTTATTTAGAGGCATTCGTCTATCCAAGCACTGTCCCAAATAGATGCCTCTTGGATCGATTTGAAGGATTTGACTTCGGGTACAGGTACAAGAAAAAGTGAGTTTGCTTTGCTCTAGCTGGGCTAAGCCCTCGGTGTAAATGGGTAGTCGATGCACCTGTGACCAGGTGGATTCCATCTCCTTACTATTTTTTGGACCTTGGTCAATTTTTATTTCAAGGAAGTCTAAAGTGGCAAAGATATCCTCTACGTACTCTGGTCTGTAGCGATCACGGTCCAAATCATCGATTCTCAGGAGAATTTTTGCACCGTGCTTCTTTGCCAAGGCCTTAGTCATAAGAAAGGAATAGGCATTGCCTAGGTGTAGGTAACCACTGGGAGTAGGAGCGATACGGGTCTGAGCAAACTTCATTTTCCAAAGTTAAGAGATTCCTGGAAGTGGGCAGGGCATAAAATTGAGCTGAATTAAACTTCTTTAACATGCCTAAGTTTTCTTGCTAACCCACAGTGCCTACTTTTGGAAAGCGATGAAGCGAATTTCTCTTTTACTTTTCTTCTTTTTTTGTGTGGTTTCCCTTTCTGCACAGCGCAAGTATTCTGGCAATGTGATCGATGCTTGGGACAAAAAATACCTGGAAGGGGTGGTTGTCAGTAATCCCAGTGGAGAGAAGATTAGCACCAATTCCCGTGGCTATTTTGCAATTCCAGCCCTTCAAGGAGATACCTTGATTTTTCAGTTTCCTGGCTTTTTGGAAAAGAAAATGTCCTTGACTGCCGATGCTTTTTTGTTTGTGGAGCTCCAAGACTTGGCGAGGCTACTGCCGACCTTCCAGGTGAAGGCTGAGCCGTATCGATTTCGATTTAAGGACGGGAAATTGTATCTATCCGAGGATGAACCAGTAGCAGAAAAGCGGCTCAGTCAGCAGGTTGGAATGGGAGCAATTGATCCTACTTCAGCCATGCCAGGATTTGCCATCTATGGCCCTATCAGCTATTTCTCTGAAAGGAATAGACAGCTCAGGGCCTATGAAGAGCGGATGAACTGGGAGCGGCAGCGTATTGGCTACTTGGAAGTGATTGATGCGGATTCGGTCCGTAACGAATTAATGCAGCAGTACGGTCTAGATCGGGAAAAATGGGACGAGCTAATTTTGCGCTTCA
This sequence comes from Bacteroidia bacterium, assembly GCA_964202605.1. Classification (GTDB taxonomy): domain Bacteria; phylum Bacteroidota; class Bacteroidia; order Cytophagales; family Cyclobacteriaceae; genus Algoriphagus. The sequence continues at coordinate 6,204 of CAXNJN010000003.1, forward strand.
ACACCTTTCATGCCGCGCACGAATTTCTAGGATGGTCCAAAGACCGTGTATTAGCGGCTTTGAAAGAGTTTTTTCGCTTGGAGTTTTTGCTGGAAGACTAGCTTTTTCGCTTGAAGGACCAGGTGATGAAAAATCGTGCGACATCTTCTCCTGAGGTATTTTTGCCGTAGGATACCATGGTGATTTGCTTACTTTCACCTGGATTTAGTGAAGCTACTAAGTCAAAAACTTCCGCTCCTTGTTCGCAGCTAAAGGTGGTTTTTGTATTTGCCTTCTTGCTGTATTCTGCCCGAAAGTCCACCACCAGCATGCTGAATGCACCTTTACCGGCTAGGGCGAGCTGACACAAGGCACCGGTACTCAGTTCGGCCGCTCCTGCTAGGGCAGCAAAATAGATGGATTTAAATGGATTCTGACTTCTCCAGAAATAAGGAATGCTAACTAGGCATTTCTCCCCATCCAGGTGAACCATCTTCAACCTCCAAAATACCGCTGTAGGCAATTTGAAAAGCATGGCCCACCAAAAAATAAAGGAGTTCATCATTTTTTTTTGATAAGCTAAAGCAGGGGCTGGTAGCGTCATTTTGGTTTCCATGTTGGCTAAGAAAAGAAGATTCTTTGAATTTTGTAATAAGTTTTAAGATTAATCAAGTTCTTTTAATAATTTTAGGATGACCACCCTCAGAAAAACCTTCCTATGAAAAAGTTAGTAGCTCTTTTTTGCGTTGTTTATGCCTTATCCGCTTGTTCGATTGTACCACTAACTGGAAGAAGCCAACTAGCCATTTTTACCACCCAAGATTTGATGCCATTGGTAAATGACGAATACAACGAATCCTTGACAGAAAGTAAGGTATTGACGTCCACCAAAGAAGGCCAAGAAATAGTGAAAGTAGGTAGTAAAATGGCCGAAGTAGTGGAAGCGTATTTGATCGAGCAAGGCTATGATTCGTTAGTTAACGAACTAGACTGGGAGTTTAATTTACTTGAGAATGAGGAAATAAATGCTTGGTGTATGCCTGGGGGAAAGGTAGCATTTTACACAGGGATTTTGCCATTTACTAGGGATGAAACGGGAATTGCTGTAATTATGGGACATGAAATTGCACATGCTGTAGCTGGGCATGCAAATGAAAGAATGTCACAAGAATTACTTTTCGAACTCGGAGTAACAACTGTGGACATTGCAATTGGGGAAAACCCAACGCTTACTCAAGAGCTATTACTTCAAGCTGTTGGGATAGGTTCCGAACTTCAAATACTTGGTTTTTCCAGAAAGCATGAACTAGAAGCTGATCGTATGGGCTTGATTTTTATGGCAATGGCGGGGTATGATCCTCGAGAAGCTCCCGCTTTTTGGGAAAGGATGGCTGAGGATTCGGAAGAGGAAGAATTTGAGTTTTTATCAACCCATCCTGGACCTTCTCGAAGAATTGAACGCCTTAATTCATTGCTACCTGAAGCGATAGCGATCTATGAGCAAACAAAAGGATCAAAATAGAAATTGAACTCTTAAAAAAACTTAGTCCATTCAGGCTAAGTTTTTTTTGAGTAGTTCAAATCTTAGCGTGCATTGAATCCGCGTAACTTGATTTGGGTTAGTTTCCGCTTGGTGTCCAAAGGGAAATCCCCCTTCATCATCCACTCGTAGTAGCCAGGCTCCTCTTTCAAGGCTTGATCGATTGTTTTGCCTTTGTGCTTCCCAAAATTGAAAACTTCTTGCCCTTGGGAGTTGAATACAAACCTACCAGCTAGGTCTACCATACGCTCATTGACTAAGGCATGGATTTTTTTCATATCGTTTTCAAAAACACCCAAGGTATTGCCTTGTAGATCCTCCACGGATTCGCCAAGGTATCTTTCTATTTGGGCCCGAAAAACATCCACTGTAGCAAGCGTATCTGCCTCGGCACTATGCGCATTTTCTAGTTTCTTTCCGCAGTAGAATTTGTAGGCCGCACTCAAGTTTCTTTTCTCCATCAAGTGAAAGATCTTTTGGGCATCAAGTAGGTTTCGTTTGTCCAGGTCAAAGTCAATTCCAGATCGTAGAAACTCTTCCACCAATAAGGGAATATCGTACTTGAGGACATTGAATCCAGCCAAATCGCTCATCCCTAAAAATTGAAAAATTTCTTGGGCTAAATCTTTGAAGTAGGGTTCATTTTTGAGGTCTTTGTCGTACAAACCATGGATTAATGAAGCTTCCAAAGGAATAGGAACACCTGGATTTACCCGACGGGTATAGATCTGCTGTCCTCCATCCGGGTTTAACTTGACGATTGATATTTCCACAATGCGATCGGTAGAGACATTGATGCCTGTAGCCTCCAAATCAAAAAATGAAATCGAATTTTTTAGGTTAAGATGCATGTGCTAGAAATTTTTGTTTGAGTGGCTCGAGGTCCATGTTGTCGTAATTGCCCGAGCTCATGAGTAGGAGATTGGTATCAGAATAATTTTGCGCAAGCAAGTAGTTGCTCAAGGCCTTACTTTCGGTAAAAAGCATTAGATCTTGTCGTTTAAATCCTTCTCGAAGCATTTCTTCGGACATCAACTCCAATTTTTTAAGGGCTACCGCATGGGGGTTGAGGTAGATAATCGCTACATCTGCCAGATCCATGCTTTGGGCATAGTTGGGAAGAAATTGCGGGTTGAGGGAGGAATAGGTATGCAATTCCTGCACGGCTAGCAGGCGGCGTGAAGGAAATTGATTTTTCACCGCATTCACCGTAGCCTTCAGTTTGGAAGGAGCATGTGCAAAATCTCGGAATAAGATGCCTGTATTGTGCTGTACGAGAACCTCCTGTCGCTTTGCGGCGCCTTTAAAACTGCGAATAGAGGCATAGAATTTTTCAGGAGGAAGTCCAAGTGATTCACATACATGCATGGCCCCTTGGAGATTCTGAAGGTTATGTTCTCCAAAAACACCAATTTCCACCTCCCCAGTTGGGGTAATTAAAGTTGTTTTTCCAGAGTCAATTCGAGAGGGATGGGCTTGATAGCCTATTTTTTGACCTTGGCCATCTGACTTTTCTGCTGCTTCCTTCACCAAGGGATCTGCACTACAGTAAATCAGCATTCCCGAGGCAGGGGTTCGCTCCATGAGTAGGGAAAACTGCTTTTTGTAGTCCTCAAAATCTGGGAAAACATTGAAATGATCCCAAGCGATGCCACTGACTAAGAGGATGTCGTGCTTGTAATGAAAAAACTTAGGTGTCCGGTCGATGGGAGAGGTGAGGTATTCATCTCCTTCAATCACGATGATGGGTGCGTCTGACAGACGAACCATCAGGTCAAAGCCTTCGATTTGTGCGCCAACTAAATAGTCAAAATTAACTCCCTGATCCTTGAGCACATGAAGGATCATGGAGGTTATGGAGGTTTTACCGTGGGAACCTGCAACGATTACTCGTTGCTTGGTTTGACTTTGGTTGAAGATAAATTCCGGGAAAGAGTAAACCGGAACTCCCAATTCCTGGGCACGAAGTAATTCTGGGTTATCGATTCGGGCATGCATTCCCAAAATAATTCCATCGAGATCGGTACTTATTTTTTCTGGAAACCAGCCTTGTTCGGCCGGTAAGATGCCAGCTTTCTGAAGGCGAGTTTTGGATGGCTCGTATATTTCATCGTCGCTACCGGTAACATGGTACCCTTTTTCGAGGAGTGCGAGTGCAAGATTGTGCATGACCGCGCCTCCTATAGCAATGAAATGGTAGTGTTTCATGTGGGATTAATCGGTGGTTTTTTGAGTAACTCAAACTTAGGGATAAAATCTTGCAGCAGGAGTGCCTGAAGGAATAAGTTTTCTATTTTTCCTACCTTGTCTTACTGACTAGTATTCGCCCAAAGTTAGGATGAAACTTGAAATTTGATGATTTCAGGAGTTGATGGAACGGACCATTTGTTCTGTTGATAACTATGGGAAAAATTGTTTAAAACTCTTGCTTTCTAGCAGGTAAATTTGAATTATGACTGAAAATACCCCGCCCACTGGCCGCTACCGAAAAAAGCCTTCGTTTGATAATCCTACGAACTACTTAGGTAAAGTTCCGCCTCAGGCGATTGAACTCGAGGAAGCGGTATTGGGTGCCTTGATGCTGGAAAAAGATGCATTGACCACGGTGATCGACATTTTGAAAGTGGAGAGCTTTTACAAGGAAGCGCATAAGGTTATTTTTCAGGCCATTCTGGATCTGTTTACCGAAAGTCTGCCTATTGACCTATTGACAGTGACCACCCAGCTCCGTAAAAATGGAGCCTTAGAGGTTGCAGGAGGCGCGTTTTATATTACTGAGTTGACCTCAAAAGTAGCCTCTGCTGCTAACATTGAGTACCATGCTCGTATCATTACCGAACAATCCATCAAACGAGAGTTAATCCGAATTTCCTCGACTATACAAAAAGATGCTTTTGAAGATACGACTGATGTATTTGAGCTTTTGGATGCAATGGAGCAGTCGCTTTTTGAGATATCAGAAAAAAATATTCGCAAAAATTACGCAACCATGAGTTCCATCCTGCGGGATGCAATGGCTGAGCTTGAGATCAGGAAAAATCAAAAAGATGGATTAACAGGTGTTCCTTCTGGTTTTACCGCCTTGGACCGGGTAACCTCTGGATGGCAGAAATCGGATCTTATTATCATTGCTGCGCGTCCGGCGATGGGAAAGACGGCATTTGTACTTTCAGTTTTGCGCAACGCAGCGGTGGATCACAACCGACCTGTAGCTATTTTTTCCTTGGAGATGTCTTCGGTGCAGCTAGTCAATCGATTGATTTCTTCCGAGTCAGAGCTAGATTCTGATAAGATAAGAAAGGGTACTTTGGCCGATCATGAATGGGCGCAGCTCGTGCACAAGACCGCCAAACTTTCAAAAGCGCCTTTATTTGTGGATGATACCCCTGCATTATCTATTTTGGAATTGCGTGCCAAATGCAGAAAGTTGAAGGCGCAACACGATATCCAAATGGTGGTCGTAGATTACCTTCAATTGATGTCTGGAGATTCCAAAGGAGGATTTGGTGGTAATCGTGAGCAAGAAATTGCGAGTATTTCTAGAGCGCTCAAGAAGATTGCCAAGGAATTGAGCATTCCAGTAATTGCACTTTCTCAGCTTTCTAGAGCGGTAGAAACTCGTGGTGGAGACAAACGCCCACAGCTATCCGATCTCCGAGAATCTGGAGCCATCGAACAGGATGCAGACATGGTGATGTTCCTTTACCGCCCAGAATACTACGGGATTACGGAAGATGAGGGAGGAGCTTCAACTGCTGGAGTAGGAGAGGTGATCATCGCCAAGAATAGAAATGGTTCTTTAGAAAACATCAAACTCCGATTTATCGGGCGATACACTAAGTTTACAGATTTGGATGGTGGCATGGGGAATCAAAATTCCCAATCATCTGAAATTGGTTATTCCCGCAAGTTTACCTCTGGGGCTTCAGGTGCAAGTAATTTTGATACAGATCAAACCTTGATGCGTTCGAGTAAGGCAAATGAGGGAGATATTGAAAATGCATTTTTAGGTGGAGATGATCCCGCACCATTTTAAGTGAGCATGAAAGCGATTGTACTTCAGCGTTCTTTGGATTCGAATATTCAACTCTTGGATTTGCCTATCCCAGTTTGCCAGTCGAATGAGGTGCTCATTCGAATCAAGGCAGCTGCCTTAAATCATCGGGATGAATGGTGTAGAAAGGGATTGTATCCCAACATTCAGGATGGAATTGTCCTGGGTTCTGATGGGTCAGGAATTGTAGAAGAAGTAGGGGCAGCGGTTGATTCCAAGTTGATTGGTCAGGAGGTCATGCTTAATCCTGCGCTTCATTGGGGAGACAATGAAAAGGCGCAAGGGAAAAATTTCGAAATTATCGGGATGCCTAGAAATGGAACCTTTGCCGAATATGTGGCAGTACCTGCAGATCGCGTTTTTCCAAAGCCTAGTCACCTTAGCTGGGAGGAAGCAGCTGCTTTGCCCTTGGCTGGACTTACTGCTTACCGAGCGGTGGCAGTTCAAGGCAAACTGAAAGCGGGGGAACAAGTACTCGTCACAGGCATTGGAGGAGGAGTAGCCCAGTTCGCAGCTCAGTTTGTACTTGCGTTTGGCGCAAAACTCTTTGTCAGTAGCAGTAGTCCTGAAAAAAGAGTAGCAGCGCTAGCCTTAGGTGCTACGGATGCCTTTGATTATGGGGTGGATAACTGGAGCGCTGCTGCACTTGAATCCTCTGGGGGAATGGACTTAATTGTAGATGGTGCGTCTGGAGATACGCTATCCCAATTGATGAACATCGCCAAGCCGGGTGGGCGATTGGTGTTCTACGGAGCCACTCGAGGTAATCCCCCGCAGTTGGAAGCTCGAAAGCTATTTTGGAATCAACTTCAATTGATCGGAACTACCATGGGAACCGACCAGGATTTTGCGGAAATGCTTGTACTTGTGGATAGGCTGCAGCTCAAGCCAAGGATAGATGCTGTTTTCCCCTTGAATGAAGCAGCATCGGCCTTTGATCGAATGAAGGAGGGTGTGCAGTTTGGTAAAATTGTGCTTACTCCCTAATTATTTAGTTGATCTGATTTTGAATTGCGCTAGTCCAAATCTGTTTCAAACAAAAAGTTCTGGTAGGCATTGCTCAACTCTTTCTTTGCTTTTTCGTCTTCTAGCACATGGGCAAGCTCAATTCCTGTTTCAAATAGATTTTTGGTCTTTGGATAGTTCTCATTTTCGAAGAAAAATTGGGCTGCTGAAAAATACACTGGCAGATAATTTGGAAAATTAAGCACTACAAAATCAAATAGTTTGCCTGCCTCGACTTTGTCAAATTCTCTGAATTCTAAGGCCAACGCATAATAATTGAAAGGATTTTGTGGTTCTTCGACACAGTAGCCTTTTAGAAGTTCGATTCGCTCTAAATTGCGCATGAATAGTTTTTTTAATTAACGCCTGCCTGTTATTTTCACACAATAATAAATCTAAATAACCAAACGCTAAACCAATGAAGATTCTAGTTTGTATCACCCATGTTCCCGATACGACGTCCAAGATTCAATTTACTGCCAACAATACCAAGTTTGACAGCACGGGTGTTCAATTTATCATTGGTCCCTATGATGATTATGCTTTGGCTAGAGCGGTAGAACTTCGAGATCAAACTGGAGGTACACTTACAGCCTTGAATGTAGGTGAGGCAGAAACAGAGCCTACGTTGCGAAAAGCGCTTGCAATTGGTGCAGATGATGCTATTCGTGTGAATTCGTTTCCAAAAGATAGCTTTTTTGTAGCCCAGCAGATCGCTCATTTTGCGAAAGCAGGAGGCTATGAGTTGATTTTGATGGGAAGAGAATCCATTGATTTCAATGGAGGTATGGTTCACGGGATGGTGGGTGAGTTATTAGGTATGCCCTCTTTTTCGCCTGTAATGAAACTTGAATTGGATGGGACTACCGTAAAGATGGCTCGTGAGATTGAAGGTGGAAAAGAGCACCTTGAATCTCAATTGCCGTTGATTGCAGGTTGCCAAGAACCTATTGCAGAATGGAAAATTCCAAACATGCGTGGGATCATGTCTGCGCGCACCAAGCCTTTGGTTGTGGTGGAGCCAGTAAGTCAAGAAACTCAGGCTGAAGCTAGTGGCTATCAATTGCCACCTGCCAAAGGATCGGTTAAATTGGTAGATAAGGACCAAGTTTCAGAACTCGTACGCTTGCTCAAAAACGAAGCAAAAGTACTTTAATTCAATTTTTTCAATTCACTCTAAGTCAAATAGATATGTCAATTGTAGTATATGTAGAACAGTCGGCTGGTAAAATTAAAAAAACCAGTTTAGAAGCAGTTTCTTATGGGTTTGCCTTAGCAGCGAAAACAGGGGAGGGTGCAGTAGTTGCGGTAGCTTTGGGAACCTTGGATTCCAATGAATTGGCTTCCATCGGAGAAGCAGGAGCTGCAAAAGTGCTGCACATCTCAGATGAGCGTCTTAATGCAGGTGTCATTCAAGCCCATGCAAGTGCAGTAGCGCAAGCCTTTGAATCCACTGGAGCAAGTACCCTGATTTTGGCCAAATCCTCCTTAGGAGATGCCGTAGCAGCTCGCTTGGCGATCAAGTTGCAGGCTGCCTTGGTATCCAATGTGGTAGAGCTTCCACGATTGGAAGGTGGATTTGTGGTGAAAAGAAGTATTTACACTGGAAAAGCATTTGCAGATACGATGATCACCACTTCCAAGAAAATCCTTGCAATCAAAAAGAATGCGGTAGATCAAAAGTTAGATGGAGCTAAGGCACAGGTGGAAACATTTTCTGTTTCTATTCCGGAGTCGGATTTTGCTTCTAAAATTACTTCTTCAGAGCGTGCCACTGGCGATGTTCTTCTCCCTGAGGCAGACATTGTAGTTTCTGGAGGTAGAGGAATGAAGGGTCCAGAAAACTGGGGGATGATTGAGGAGCTTGCGAAGTCATTAGGTGCTGCGACAGGCTGTTCCAAGCCAGTTTCTGACATTGGATGGCGTCCTCACCACGAGCACGTAGGACAAACTGGTGTTAAAGTTGCGCCAACTTTGTACATTGCCGTTGGAATTTCAGGGGCGATTCAACATCTTGCGGGGGTTAATTCCTCTAAATGCATCGTGGTGATTAATAAAGACCCTGAAGCGCCATTTTTCAAGGCAGCAGATTACGGGATTGTGGGGGATGCATTTGAAATAGTACCTCAACTAACTGCGGCACTTAAAGCGGCACAATAATTTTTGTGGAAAAACTGGTAGAACTGGAAATTTTAGGGCTTTCGTCCAACCACTCCCAATCGGGATCCTTTACTTTGGTAATGGGGGAGGTAGAAGGATTGCGTAGACTTCCTATTGTTATTGGCATGTTTGAGGCGCAAGCCATAGCTATTGAGATTGAGAAAATCATTCCAAATCGGCCGATGACACATGATTTATTTAAATCCTTCTCCGATAGCTTTCAGTTTGAAATTGAAAAAATTGTGATTTCAGAAATGAAGGAAGGTGTTTTTTATGCCAAAATCCACAGTAAGAATGAGTCTGCGATGGTCGAAATTGACAGTAGACCTTCAGATGCCATTGCGATAGCGGTACGATTTGGGGCGGCAATCTTTTGTTCAGAAAAAGTGCTTTCCGAAGCAGGAATTGAATTTTCTGAAGAAGACAAAAAGGAAGAAGCCAAAAAGCCAAGCAAGTCTGTAGCGAGTAAAGGTGCTGCCCCAAAAGAAAATTTATTGAAGGATTTCAGCTTAGACAAGTTGAATACCCTGCTTGATAAAGCGATTCTGGATGAGGATTACGAAAAAGCTGCCCGCATTCGGGATGAAATAAATAAGCGAAACTAAATTTTTAAGCCTCGAAACCCTTCGGGGCTTTTTTCTTGCCGAGGATTGGCCTATTTTTAAATATTGGTTTAATCTACATTATGGAATTTGTAAGAGGTTTTTTTGGAATTATAGTCCTTGTATTGGTTGCTTTCCTATTTTCGGCGAATCGAAAAAAGATTGATTGGAGGTTGGTTGCAATCGGCATTTCACTTCAATTGGTATTCGGATTTTTAATTACGCAGGTTGAGGTAGTCAAAATGGCCTTCCAGTTCCTATCTGAAGGATTTGTCAAATTTCTAAGCTTCAGCGAGGCGGGTGCCCGATTTATTTTTGGGGACTTAGCTGGAGATAGCTTTGGATTTATTTTTGCATTTAAGGTGCTACCAACCATTATTTTCTTTTCCACCGTTTCCTCAGGCTTGTATTACCTAGGAATCTTGCAAAAGGTCGTATACGGCATTGCATGGGTGATGGCAAGGTCCATGCGTTTATCCGGTCCTGAGTCGCTTTCTGCTGCCGGCAATATCTTTCTTGGCCAAACCGAGGCTCCGCTTTTGGTTAGGCCATTTATTCCTCAGATGAGTAAATCCGAATTGATGTGTTTGATGACAGGTGGAATGGCAACTATTGCTGGTGGTGTGCTTGCAGGCTATGTCGCTTTTTTAGGTGGGGATAGCATGGAGGAGCAGAGCAAGTTCGCAGCGTATTTATTAGGTGCAAGTATCATGAATGCACCTGGGGCAATTGTGATGTCCAAGATGTTTATCCCAGAAACTGAGAAGGAAATCAAGCAGGATAAGCTCGAAGTCAATCAAGAGGCGATGGGTGTCAATTTGATTGATGCGATGTCTATTGGTGCTGCCGAGGGATTGAAGTTGGCCTTGAACGTAGGAGGGATGCTTCTTGCATTCATTGCAGTGATCGCAGCAATCAATTACGGGCTAACTGGCTTGATTGGAGAATACACAGGATTGAATGCTTGGGTGGAAAGTAGCACTGGAGGACAGTTCAAAGGGTTCTCTTTGGAATATATTTTTGGGCAGGTGTTTCGGGTTTTTGCTTGGGTAATCGGTGTAGAATGGGTGGATACCCTGCAGGTAGGTAGTCTATTGGGTCAAAAGACCGTAATTAATGAATTTGTGGCTTACCTGAGCCTTGCCGAAATGAAGGAAGCAGCTTCTATAAGCACCAAGTCGATCATTATTTCTACCTATGCGCTTTGTGGATTCTCTAACTTTAGTTCCATTGCGATTCAATTGGGCGGTATTTCAATTATTGCACCGAACCAGCAGGCTAACTTGAGTCGATTGGGCTTCCAGGCTTTGTTTGCTGCTTCTTTGGCCTGTTTGATGACGGCTACGGTTGCCGGAATGCTTGTTTAAAATATTGTACGAAGTACCAAGTACGAAGTACAATGTATCAGGTAGCCGCCGCGGTGGGCAGCCGAAGTACTTAGCAAAATACGACTAACGAATTACGGGATGAATACCAAGTACCAAGATCCTTTAGGATAAGAATTGAAGTCCTATTTGGATTCCCTACTTGGTACTTTGTACTTTGTACAATTATCCCTACTTCGTACTTAGTACTATTCGTTTCCGTACAGCTTCTTCCCTACTTCCTCGTACTTGTCACCGGCGGTCCACTGTGGTTTTTGGGACCAGTTCGCAATTTTTTGAGCGGATAGGATGTAGGACTTCCAGTACAGCTGTGCATAGTTTAAGTCAAAGCTTTCAACTTCATCTGCTGCCTTGTGGTAATACTTGTTGATCTCGTCGTCAAAGGCGGTGAAACCAAGCGTAAAGCTCGGCGCAGGGATGCCTTTTCTCGCAAAATTCACATTATCTGAGCGATCGTAAAGCCCTTGCTCGGGCGATGGGTCTGCTTTAGCTGTTAATCCAAACTCAGCCACGGCTTCATTGATCATGAAGTCTGCAGTAGTTCTACCCAAACCAATCACCGTGATGATGGAGGTATCGTTGTATCCTGCATTGTCAATGTTGAGGTTGTAGACTACTTGATTTAAAGGTACCAAGGGGTTGTTTGCAAAATAGGCGCTACCGAGCAAGCCTTTTTCCTCGGCTGTCCAAAGCGCAAATAGGATGGATCGCTTAGGAGGGTTTTTGGCAAAGTAGTGTGCGGCATTGATTACCGCTACCGTGCCTACCGCATTGTCACGGGCTCCATTGTAGATGGAATCTCCCGTTTCATCTGGAGTGCCTACACCTACGTGGTCGTAATGGGCGGAAAGGAGGATGTATTCGCTTTTCAATTGAGGATCTGTTCCTTCAATCATTGCCAATACATTTTTGCCATCGATTTTTCGATTTACTTTTCCTTCAACTGCAAGAGTGGCGTTGCCTAGGTTAGTACCGGTCAACTGATTTTTTAAATCTTCTACCCAGAGGTAGGGAAGGTTGCCTGTTTCTCCTTGAGCCATGCCCATTTGTGGACGATTTAGGAAGCCCGATACAAGCTGCCAAGGCACGGAAGGAACATTAAATCGCTCGATTAAAGCTACCGCTCCTGCATCTTTGGCACGTTTTGCTTTTGCTCTGCCTTCAGCAAACAATTGATTTGGGCTGAATTTATTGGGTGCTCCCACATTGCTGATGGCAATCTTTCCTTTCAAATCTTTTCCTGCAAATTCTTCCACAGATCCAAAGCCCACTTCCACCACTTCATAGGTGCCGGAGAAGGAGTTTCCATCCAATACCAATAGGTTTTGCCCTTGGGAAAAGGAAAAATTCCCCAATTGAACGGACCCTTTGGTAGGAGGAGAAGATAAATTGAAGGGAATATCTTGGTAGTATCCATTTCCGCCTGGAAGTGGCTTGGCACCCGCTTTTTCAAGTTCCTGTGCGATAAAAGTGTAGGCCATTTTCATCTCTGGCCGAATTGGATCTCTACCCATCAGAGCATCAGAGGCCAGGTAGGTAAACTGTGCGATGGCATCTTTGGAAGCGAAGCGCTTTTCAATATCCTGCTTTTGAGCAAAAAGAGAGGGTCTGCATACCAGCCCAGCAAAAAGAAGTAGTGCGATTTTTTTCATAAGTAGACGAAATGGAAAATACTAAAGTAATCTAAAATCGGGATTTGATTGAGTCTTTAAGGAAGTTGAGAGTCAGCCCAACCTAATTTTTCAACAATTTGCTGAAAATGTCGGGGTAGATTGCAAGTAACAGAAAGGATTTTTCCGCTTGTGGGATGCGTGAATTGCAACTGCCAAGCATGGAGGAGTAAGTTTTCCAAGCCAAAGTGCGTTTCAAAATACTGGTTTTGCTTGTTGTCACCATGCTTTTTATCTCCCAAAATGTAATGACGGATATGTGCCAAATGCCTGCGTATCTGGTGGGTTCGCCCTGTAAGGAGCTCCACTTCGAGCAGGCTATATCGGCTTGTCGGATACCTTCCAGTGCTGTTGAATGGCTGTTCGGTCTCTGCCAAGACTTTGTATTTGCTTTGTGCCTCCTGAAGTTTACCCGATCGCTCACTTCGGAGGGGATGGTCGATTAACCCTTCTTTTTCTGACGGGATGCCACGAACTAGGCATCGGTAGGTTTTTTGAATATGCCGTTCCATAAACAAGCTCTTCAGCTGGGGAAGGACTTGTTCGTTTTTGGCAAATAGCAAGCAGCCGCTAGTGGCTCGATCCAGCCGATGAACTGGCGATACCCAGCTTCCAATTTGATCCCTCAGTTGAATGAGAGCATTTTCGTCCTCTCCATAGGCCAGTGCGGTTTTGTGTACCAACAAGCCAGCTGGCTTATTGATTACCACCAGTTCTTGGTCCTCGAATAGGATCTCAAGCATGGGAAGGGGGGACGAGCAGGTGTGAATGCATAGCCAGTTTAGTCAATGGTTCCGGAGCCAATGCATTCTTCGCCTTCATACCAGGCCACAAATTGTCCTGCCGCAATTCCTTTTTGCGCTTTTTCAAAGACTACATAAAGCCCATTCTCCTTCTGGATGAGGGTAGCTTTGGAAAGTGCCTGTCGGTAACGAATTCGAGCAGAATAGACCGCATGGGTACCTACTTGAAGTTGTAGGTCTTTTCGGATCCAATGAATTTCATCGGTTTTTACAAAAAGGCCATAGCGGTTGAGGCCAGGATGCTCCTCGCCCAAACCGGTGTAAATCACATTCTGCTGTGTATCCGTAGCGATGACAAACAAGGGTTTGCCTGTACCACCCACTTGTAAGCCTTTCCGTTGCCCGACTGTGAAGTAATGTGCCCCCCGATGCTCGCCGATGACCTTGCCTTGGCTTGGGATGTAGGCTAGAGGGATGCAAATGGAGTCCAGTTCTTCCTGGCTCCAGTCTTGAGGAGCTTTGGAAGCAGGCAGTTGATGGTGTTGGTAGTCGAGAAAGTCTTCTGGTATTTGGATGATATTTCCTTGCTTTGGCTTTAGTTGTTGCTGCAAGAAGTCAGGCAGGCGCACCTTGCCGATAAAGCAGAGTCCTTGGGAATCTTTCTTTTCGGCCGTCACTAATCTAGCTTGCTTGGCAATTTCCCGTACTTCTGATTTTTGAAGGTGACCAATGGGAAAAAGTGCCTTCGCCAATTGGTCCTGGGAAAGTTGACAGAGGAAATAGCTCTGGTCCTTGTTTGCATCTGCTCCTGCGAGGAGTTGGTACACTGAATTTCCATCCACTTCAATCATTCCTTTTTGACAGTAATGCCCAGTGGCTACAAAGTCTGCCTTTAGTTGGATAGCTGCTTTGAGGAAGATATCAAACTTGATTTCGCGGTTGCAGAGAATGTCTGGATTGGGAGTTCGGCCAATGCTGTATTCTGCAAACATGTAGTCCACAATCCGTTTTTGGTATTCCGAACTCAGGTCGATGGCTTGAAAGGGGATGTTGAGCGTTTCTGCCACCAGCATGGCGTCGGTGGAGTCCTCTATCCAGGGGCATTCGTTGGAGATCGTGACCGATTCATCGTGCCAGTTTTTCATAAACATGCCGATGACCTCGTAACCTTGGTCTAGTAAAAGTTTGGCAGCCACGCTGCTGTCTACGCCTCCAGAAAGGCCGACGACGACTCTAAGTTTTGTTTTCATTGGTCGATAGTAATGGAGTAAAGGTCCATTAGTTAACACCCAAGTCAACCTCCAGAAGAGGGCAACAAGTTCCCAAAGGTAGGAAATGCTACTATTATTTCGAACATTTACCTATAGTGCTTCGTTTTTTACTTGTATTTCAAGACTTTTTTAGCATTCAATTCCATCAGATGACTTTACAAAACCGTATTAAAGCAGGAGTTTTCCTTGCGGAACTGGAATTTCAAACTGCCCGTAGTGGGGGAGCAGGAGGACAGCATGTGAATAAGGTGGAAACTAAGGTGCTCCTTAAGTTTGATGTGATGTCTTCTCAGGCACTTACCGAAGAGGAAAAATTGACCCTTATTCAAAAAAATAAAAATAAGGTAGACCAAACGGGAATATTACAATTGTATGCGCAGGAAACCCGTTCCCAACTCCAAAACAAAGAGGCAGTGATCGCCAAATTCTACGACTTGCTTCACAGCTCCTTCCAGAAAAAGAAGATTCGGAAAGTCTCCCGTCCAAGAAAGGGTGCTATAGAGGACCGCTTGAAGTCTAAGAAAGCTCATGCGGAGAAGAAGGAAAATCGAAAGAGGCCTGAGTAATCAATCGGTTTTATATCCCTTCCAGCTGAGAAGGGATATAAAACCGTCTTGTGGTAAATTGTTCTTTTTTGAAGAGAAAAAATTATTCGATTAGCTATTTTTTACGACAAATTTGATCTTCGTTTTATCCCAAGAGATAGAGATTTGGGTAGTTTGACTAGCAATTTTTTCTACCTGGTAAGTGAGTGATTCCACGGTGGTTTCGAGCGTTTCTGGCGTACAGGTAAATCGAAGAACATCCTTGCTTGCATCGTAGTCATCTGCCAAGTGCATGTCCCAAACCTGATTGATGATGACGGTCCATTCTTTTTCTCCAGGTATGGTGAACAAACCGTACTTTCCTACAGGGATAGTTTGATCACCAATAGTTACTGGTTTATCGAATTGGATCCAAGTGGCTTTGTGTGCACCCGTGGCCCAAACTTCTCCGTAGGCTACCAATCCGCCAAAAATTTGTCTACCTCTTACGCTCGGAGAAGAATAATCAATGTGAATATGATTTCCATCAACGATTTCCATCGCCGTTTTTTTAGGACTTTTTGAAGGTTTAGGACTTTCTTCTGAGGGTTGATGCAAGCTATGATCTTCATTGGTTAGGGATTGATTAGCTGTTTTCCCATTGCAACTTCCAATCAATACGAGTAACCCAATCAAATAAATTAATTTTCCAAATTTCATCGGAACTCTACTTTTTAAGCTATTCAGCGTTTTCATATTGGTTAATTTTTCAGTTATTTTTTTCTCGATTCTTATTTTTTGGAATACGTTTGTTTCACCTCTCCACAGGCAAGCATGGATGCTCCAAAGTAGGGATTTGTAATTTCCTTTGTTTCGCTAAGCCAATAAGCCCCTTTGTTGTTAAACGCCATGGGGCAATAGTCCTTGTACACCAAATCCTGGTTAACGCCATAATTCTCAGTAAGAAAGATCACTTCGGTAGATACTTGCTCGAAGTGTTTCCGGAGCTCGGCAATGTCCTTAGCGCCTTTTACTTTGGCCAAGGCATCCCTAAGTTTGTTGTTAAGGGTTTCCCATGCCGTTTTTTCGGATCCTTTAAATTTGCTTGCGTCAACCTTAGCAAGTATTTGGCTCATGTCATTACCCGCAGATTTTGCCGGGGTAACTTGGTCTTTTACGAGGGCATTTTTCAGTTTGAAATACTGAGTGACCACTTCGCTTAGATTCCCGCTAAATTCTGCTGAGATTTCTTTGTAGGAACCTATAGGTCGGCTCATCATGCTTTGCTTGCCTGACAGTTGCGCCGAGGCATCGATGGCAAATACTCCTTGAGTGGCAATTTCCTCCCCAGAACTTAGACCCGACTCGACGCGGTACTCTTCCCCCTGGCGGCTCACTTTTACTTCACGCATTTCAAATGCTGCCACGGAAGAATTGGGAACCTTAACATACACTACGGAGCGCTTTCCAGACCAAAGCACAGCAGTTCGGGGTACGAGTAGGTTGGCGGGTGATTGAGAGTTTTTATTACGCAATCGAGCAGTAACAAACATTTCGGGCTTCAGTGAATTCCCGACATTGGGGATTTCTGCACGGATGGATGCCGCACGCGTTTGCGCATTGAGGAGTGGGTCAATAAAACTAACCTTGGCGGTGAAAGGGTTGCCAGCTCTCCCAGCAACAGTATACTGGATTTCATCTCCCAAGGAGACGGAGGGAAGATCGGTTTCGTAGACATCAAGCAGCAACCAAAGTTTGTTCAAATTGGTCACCGTAAAGAGTACGGATCCTGTAGCTACATAATCCCCAACAGATACATTTTTTTGAATGACTACCCCCGATTGATCTGCAAGAATATCCCATTTTTCCTTAACGACTCCGGCTCGTTCAATTTCTGCGATTTGTGCTGCACTCAGTTTCCAGAGGGTAAGTTTTTCCTTGCTTGCCTGATAGAGCTGTGGAAATGTCGATTTTGTTCTCGCAGCCTCTAAAAGTTCTTTCTGAGCATTCATCAGCTCAGGAGAATATAGGGTCGCTAGCTTTTGTCCTGCTTTTACCTGTTCCCCGGTAAACGTCACATACAGTTTCTCGATTCTTCCTGGAAACTTGACTGTGAGTGAAGCGTTTTCACGCTCATCGGCTTGGATTTTTCCTGAAAGCGTCAGCTCCTTCTTCGCATTTCCTTCCCCAATGACAAGGGTCTGTACTTGTGCCATGGCCATGGCTTCTTCCGTCATTTGGAGTGCCTGTGGATTGCTGCTGCCTGCTAATTCCTGGCTAGCAGGGATCAAATCCATCCCACAGATCGGGCAATCCCCCGCCTCAGGCAACTTGATGTTTGGGTGCATGGAGCAGGTCCAAATCGAAGGTAGGCCTTCCCCCGCCTCATGCGCATGCGGGGCCGTATTATCTGAGGTAATCGCGCGAAATCCCCATCCTAGGATTAGGCCAACGATCAAGATGAGTCCTAGTTGGGGGAGTCTATTTTTAAGTATATTTTTCATGGCTGGTTCGGATTAGAAAGTGAGGGGTCTGGCGAAAGCAAGGCATCTAGTTCTGCCAAACTTTGGTGCTGCTGGTAAAGGGCATTGAGTTTTTTTCTGCGGTAGTCAAGCAGCATTTGTTGAGTTTGAATAACCTCCGAAAGTGAAAGGTTACCGCTCGAATAGGTGGTTTCCATCACCTGCAGCTGCTGCTCCACCAAGGCTACTTGTGCGTCATAGAGGCTGAGCAGGCGTTCGCTTTCTTCCCAATCGCGAAATGCGCTAGCCCATTGAAGGGTAAGCTGGTTAGCCATTTCTTCTTGCTGCATCATCGCGCCATTTTTTAGGAAGTCGGCCTGCTTTATTTTGGATGCTATTTTTTTGCGGTAGATGGGTAGGCTCAAGGTCATCATGGGCATGACCATATCTTGACCTCCCATGGGCATGCCACTTTCCAATCTTGACGTGAAGGTCATGTAGTTGACTCCCGCGCCGAGCATGGGCTTACCTTCCAATTTAGCCATTTTGGCTTGCTGCGTAAAGGCCATTTGCTCTGAAGCATACATGGCAAGCATGGGATTGCTTTCCTTTATGTTGGCCAAGTAGTCCTGCTTGGCTAGCGTGAGCTGTGCCTTTTCCCAAACCGCTGGAAGAACGAGGTTTGCTTCCATGGGGCGATTGAGGAGTTGCTGGAATTGGTATTGGATTACCTCCTTGTTGGCTTTTAGCTGCTGCAGGGTGGATTCGAGTTCCTTAATCTGTAACCTGATTTGAAGGATGGCCGTTAGGCCGGTGCTGCTTCCCACCATTGGAACTGCCGACATGCCCGAGGAAGGGGTAGACGCTCCTTGTGCAGTAGTCGATGAGGATCCGCCCATTCCTGACATTTGGCTGGCATTGGCAGGCGAACTGCTGGTATTGGCTTGGCGAAAACTGTTACTCGGAAGTACAATCGAATTTCCAACTTGGTACTGCATCAAGGCGAGTGTCTCGTACTTCATCAGGTATTCCAGATTTTCTTGGGCAAGTTGTTGTTCTCCTTGAAGTAGAAGCAGCGAGTTCCAGGTAGATTTCACCTCGAAAAACAGGCGATTTTTTTCCTCCAAAAACAACTGGTAGTCGGCTAGCCCCATGTGGTAGGCCTCTTCTTTCTGGGTGGAGAGCATTCCAAACCAAGGGAACATCTGCATCAGTCTAAAATCTGCCGTTTGATTACCCATATATCGCTCCATAGGGCGTATGAAGGCTCCAGCCTGAAGTTCTGGATTAGGGAGACTCGCTTGATTGACCTGCTCTGCAGTTGCCTGGTAGCGGGCATAGGCGGCCTTTAAGCCGGGGTTATTTTCTGCGGCCTGTAAGAGATAGTCCTCCAGCGTTTGAGCACGGATGGACTGAGTTCCGCTCCACAAGAATAAAAGCAGCGAAGCAAGAGTGAGGGTTAAAACCCGAATTTGCCTGCTTGTTCGCGCAAAGGAACAAGGTGTTAGTAGGTGTTTATTTTTCATCGGATGTCTGAGATGTAGCCAAAGGGGTCTCCTTTGCCATTAGATTCAATTTTCTTTCTTTCCACCAGCAGTACAGGGTAGGAACAATAAATACAGTGGTTACTTCCAGGAGCATGCCCCCCAAGGCGGGGATCGCCATTGGGATCATGATATCTGATCCCTTACCCGTAGAAGTGAAGATGGGTACCAAGGCCAATAAGGTGGTGGCCGTGGTCATCATGCAAGGCAATACCCTTCGCTTGCCGGCTTCTAGAACTGCATTTCGAATTTCTTGCACCGTGCTCGGCTTTTTCTCGTCAAAACTTTGATCCAGGTAGGTGGCTACCACCACGCCGTCGTCTGTGGCAATTCCAAACAAGGCTATGAAGCCCACCCAAACGGCCACACTCAAGTTATAAGCCTTCATTTGGAAGAGATCGCGCAGGTTGGTACCCCAGAGGTCGATGTTTAAGAATCCATCCAGTCCAAACAACCACAACATCAGGAAGCCTCCTGAGAAGGTCATCGCAATGCCCGTAAAGACAAAGAGGGTAGTGGAGACCGCTCTAAACTGGAAATAGAGCAGCAGGAAGATGAGCACCAAGCAGAGGGGAATCACCAAACCCAGTCGTTTTTCAGCCCGCACTTGATTTTCATAGGTTCCCGAAAATTGAAAACGTACGCCATCGGGAACGGTGAGCTCTCCGGAATCTATTTTTTCTTGGAGGTAGCGTTGTGCATCCTCCACGACCGTTACTTCGGAGAAGCCGGGCATTTTGTCCAATAGAACAAAGCCGACCAAGAAGCTGTTTTCTCCACGAATCATGTCCGGCCCTGGGCGGTATTGAATGTTGACTAGCTGACCAAGTGGGATGTAATTTCCCAATGGGGTGGGAATCTGCAAGTTTTCAATCGCTTCTGGATCATCTCTGTATTCTCTAGCATAGCGAACTCGGATAGCGAATCGTTCCCTTCCTTCCACAGTCGTGCTGAGCGTCATGCCTCCGATGGCTGCTTCGATAAACTCTTGTACATCGATGACATTCAGCCCATATCGGGCGATTTGATCTCGGTCAATGTCTAGTTCCAAGTAGGGCTTGCCTACAATTCGATCGGCAAAAACCGCTTCTTTTTTGACTGAAGGAACTTCCTTCAGGTAGCCTTCCAGCTTTAATCCAAAAGATTCAATAGTTTGAAGATCTGGCCCATACACTTTAATTCCCATGGGTGCTCGCATGCCGGTTTGAAGCATGACCAGGCGGGTTTCTATGGGTTGCAACTTGGGAGAGCTGGTGACACCTGGGATTTTAACTACTTGCACGATTTCATTCCAGATGTCATCTGGAGTTCGAATATGGGATCTCCATTGCCGGAAATAGGCTCCCGATTCATCTGGAACCAAATTCGCTACCTTCAGATCCTGAAGCGCCATCGATTCGGGATCGAAGTAGCTTCCATCCTTTAGCAGGTACTTTCCATCGGTTTCCGCAAAGCGCAAACGCTGCCCTTGGGGATTCGTGAGGTATTCGGATTTGTAGTTGATCGTATTTTCGTACATGGTGATGGGCGCAGGGTCAATGGCCGTTTCGGCTCTACCTGCTTTGCCAACCACGAGATCTACTTCTGGAATGGCCGCTACCAACATGTCCAATTTTTGAAGCACTTCCTTGTTTTCCTGAATGCCCGAATGGGGCATGCTGCTCGGCATCAGCAGGAAAGAACCTTCGTTGAGGGAGGGCATAAACTCCTTTCCCAAACCCGGGAAGGCATGGCTTAAGCCTGACCAGATTCCATTCGTGCGAATGTTGATCCCTGCACCATCCAAGGTGCTGGGGATGACGCCAAATACTCTCGCAAAGCCCAACCACACCATCAATCCCAAGAGGATGATGAAGGAAGGAAAGATGAAAAAAGTGCGCTTGTTTGCCAAGCACCAGGTCAAAATCCGAGGGTAAATGCGGATGAAACTACTAAATCCTCCCAACACCAAGCCTAGGAGCAGGGCGATGCATACAAAGTTGAGAAAGGTGCTGACGGACACGCCCAAAGGCATCCAAAGGGTGGTGAGTAGCCAGGAGACCGCCACAAGGGTAACAGAAATAATCAGCAGCGATTTTTTGGATTCTACCTTTTCTGGGTAGTGAGTGGCTGCACTGTGGATCGCCCCGTAGCTAAAGAGGAGCCAGCCAGCCCAAGGCCAAGTAAACCAGGCTAGAATGGGGCCGAGCAGCAAGAGGCTATAGTAGAAGTACCTACTGAGTTTGCTGGGGAGGCTTTTCCAATTGAACGCCCAATGGGTCAACGCGGGCAAAATGAACAGGGTAATCAATGCCGCGGCAAGGAGTACAAAGCTCTTGGTGTAGGCTAGGGGTCCAAATAATTTTCCTTCTGCTGCCTCTAAGGTAAAGACTGGCAAAAAGCTGATGATGGTCGTGCCTACTGCAGTTAGAATCGCGCCAGAAACCTCTGCCGTAGCCAAATAAATAGTTTTAAGCTTGGATTCCCCTTCCGGGGCTCGTTCGAGGTACCTAAGCACGTTCTCACTCAAAATAATTCCTAAATCCACCAAGGTACCAATCGCGATTGCAATCCCTGAAAGCGCCATGATATTCGCATCCACTCCAAAATACCGCATAAATACAAAGCACATCAATACCGCCAAAGGAAGTAGGGATGAGATCAGGAGGGAAGCCCGTAGATTAGCTACCATTACGAGAATAACCAAAATAGTCACCAGTATTTGCAAGTTGATTGCCTCGTAGAGCGTGCCTAAGGTTTCGTAGATCAAGCCGGATCGATCGTAAAAGGGAACGACCGTGAGTTTGGAGACGGTGCCATCTGCCAAGGTCTTACTTGGTAGGCCTACCGATAGTTTTTCAATTTCTGCTTTTACCCCTTCAATGACTTGCAGGGGATTGTCCCCATAACGGGCTATTACTACACCACCCACCGCTTCAGCGCCGCCTTTGTCTAGGATTCCCGACATATTTCTCGGTTGGGGACCCAAATTCACTCGGCCAATATCCTGAATGCGGATGGGTACGTTGTTGGTTACCTTGACCACTGCTTTGTCCAAGTCTGCGAGCTCATCGATGTATCCCAAGCCACGGATAAAATACTCGACCTTATTGATTTCAATCGAATTGGCCGACACATCTAGGTTGGATTTCCGAACCGCTTCCATTACATCCATGAGGCTTACCCCATAGGCCTTCAGTGCAGCAGGGTCTACATCTACCTGATATTCTTTTACATAGCCACCCACAGAAGCCACCTCAGCCACGCCTTCCACTGCAGTGAGCGCATACCGTACGTAGTAGTCCTGAATACTGCGTAGTTCCTCAGGATTCCATCCCCCGCTTGGATTTCCTTTTTCATCTCTCCCTTCAAGGGTATACCAAAATACCTGTCCTAGCGCCGTGGCATCGGGACCGAGTTTGGGTTGCACCCCCTCAGGAAGTAGTCCAGAGGGTAAGGAATTGAGTTTCTCCAGTACACGAGATCGGCTCCAGTAAAACTCAATGTCCTCTTCAAAAATGATGTAGATACTCGAAAACCCGAAGGCGGAGTTGGAACGTACACTTTTTACTCCCGGAAGCCCCAGGAGTGAAGTGGTTAGGGGATAGGTGATTTGATTCTCCACATCTTGTGGAGAGCGTCCCATCCACTCGGTAAATACAATTTGCTGGTTTTCACCGATGTCCGGAATGGCATCTACCGGAACAGGATCACGGGGAAAACTCCCTAAGTTCCAATTGAATGGAGCGGTAGCCAATCCCCAGCCCATGATGAGTAGGAGGATTAGGAAGGTGATTAACTTATTTTCTAGAAAAAAGCGGATGAGTCGATTGATCATGATTCCAAGAGGTTAACTGAAAAAGACCCTGGCCAAAAGCCAAAGGAGATTCATACAAAGCTTGTAGGACACAAGCTTTCCTTGGAATTAAATCAAGAAGGTCTGGTAGAGGAGTTGAAAGTCCCGTTTTGGGAAAGGTGGGGAGGATTCAGCAGGAAAAACTAGTGCGTTGACCGCGAAAAAATCAAGTCCAAATACAAAGACTTGGATAAAGGGGAGGGTAAATGTAGGGTTGAGTTGGAAATCAAGCTGGCTAACCTGAAAATCATCTTCTACTTGCAGGTGCTGGGTTTTGTTTTCACAGCAGCTGCTCGGGTCTCCGGGAGTAGCTTCATTTTCTTGATCAGCAGGAAGTTCCATCCCACAGTCTAAGTGCTTCTCTCCAAAGCCAATTGCAGAATCCATGGCATGTCCCATGCACCAATGCGTCGTCTTTGCCATTCCCACAGTGGAGATGAGCAGCAGAAACGCTAGTAGGATGGATACACTCGATTTCATTTTACAAACATACGGATAAATTCAATTGCAAGTTTCACTTTCGCTTGATTTTGAAATCAGGTAAGTGCTTGATACTTATTCGAGTGGATAGCGGATTACTTCAAGGTGGCGATGAATCCAGCCTTCAGTACCGCCTTCTGGATATCCTCTGAGCTAAGTATATCCGTCTCCACGGTGAGCGTACGATCTGGGTCTTGCAGGTCCACCTGCCAGGCCTGAATTCCAGGTTGCTCATTCAACTTTGGACTTACCTTGGATAGGCAATTCCCACATTGAATATTCGTTTTAAAGGTTAATTTTTTCATGTTTAATTATCTAGTAATTATATAGTTAAGCAATTTATTTGAAAACCAACTTTAATACCATTAACCAAAGAAAATAAGTTTCGAAAGGTAAGAAAATGTGCTGTGGACTGTGGTCTACAATTTGTCAACAGTTGCCGGTCAACGGACGACAGCCAATTCTAGTAACACATCAATTTGAATCAAGGATTACCATTTGCTGTGGACTGTGGTCTGTTAGCTGTTGACATACAAAATCCCTCTCAAATCAGCTTTCGTTTTTCAATCCAACCGCTGTGTTTTTAGCCGCAAGCTATTGCCCAATACAGACAAGGAGCTCAGCGCCATGGCCGCACTGGCAAACATGGGATCGATTAAAATTCCAAAAGCAGGGTAGAGCAGCCCTGCAGCCACTGGAATCCCGATCAGGTTGTAGACAAAGGCCCAAAATAGATTTTGCCGAATTCCGTGCACGGTCAACTTCGATAAACGCAAGGCCTGCGGAATTTTAGCCAAATCAGAGTTTACCAACGTGATTTTGGCTACATCGAGCGCAATGTCCGAACCCATGCCCATTGCGATGCTTACATCTGCTAGCGCCAAGGCTTCTGCATCGTTGACGCCATCACCGACCATGGCTACCACCTTGCCTTGCTGCTGTAGCGCTTTTATAAAGTTGGACTTGTCTGAAGGGAGACATTCGGCCTGGAACTGGGTGATTCCCACTTGGTCAGCCACCGCTTTGGCGGGAGCATATTGATCACCTGTGAGCAGATAAACTTCAATATTCATTTTCCTGAGGCTTTCTACCACCTCCTTGGCATTCTTTTTTAGCTCATCTTCGATACCAAGTACCGACAGCACCAGGAATTCATTGCAGAGCCAAATCAAGGTTTGAGCTTTTTCGGCCGCTTCTTTTTCAATTTCAAGTGGGGCAGCAGGCAGTTGAATACCTTGCCTTAGCATCCATTTTTTGGTCCCTAAGAAATAGGAAGTTCCTTGTATCCGTCCACGAATCCCTGCGCCAGGAATATTTTCGAATGCCTCCACAGGAACTTGAGCTAGGTTTTTAGCATCTAAATGGGCAATAACCGCTTCGGCCAGGGGATGGGCCGAATTCCGTTCCAAGGCGAGAAGTAAGGCCTCTATGGATGTTTGATCCAATGCACTTTCTTGCACATTGAACCATTGGGAATTCACTTTTGGCTTTCCGAGGGTGAGCGTACCCGTTTTGTCTAGCACCAAAGCAGTGACTTGGTGCCCAAGCTCTAGGCTTTCTGCATCACGGATTAGGATTTGATTTTCTGCTCCCTTGCCCATTCCTACGATCAAGGCAGTGGGAGTGGCCAATCCCAACGCGCAAGGGCAGGCGATGACCAACACGGAAACTGCCGAAAGGATGCCATGGGAGAGCGCATTTTCACCTCCAAAGACCATCCAAATTCCAAAGGTGGCGATTGCGATCAGGACCACGACAGGCACGAATATGCCTGAAACTTTGTCCACCAACCGCTGGACTGGGGCTTTGCTTCCTTGCGCTTCTTGTACGCGTTGGATGATTTGACCCAATAGGGTGCTGCTACCAATCTTTTCAGCCCGAATTTCTAAACTACCGTTTTGATTGATAGTTCCTGCAAAAACAGCATCTCCAGGGCCTTTCGCGACCGGTAGGTATTCCCCGCTGAGCATACTTTCATTGAGGTAACTTTGTCCTAGGAGCACTTTTCCGTCCACAGGAATTTTCTCACCCGGCTTAACTAGGATGCGGTCCATAAGGGCTACCTCCTCCAAACGAATGGATTCCTGCCCGTTGGCAGTCAAGCGAATCAGGGTTTTGGGTTGGAGGCCGATAAGTTTTTTTAAAGCTGTACCGGTATTCGTTTTGGCTCGCTCCTCGAGCATTTTACCTAGGGAAACGAACACCAGGATGACCGAGGCAGCTTCAAAGTAAACTGGGGGATGCAGTCCTTTGCCAATCCAAAATTCGGGGAAAAGGGTGCTGTAAGTAGAAAACAGGAAAGCAATGGAGGTACTTAAGGCCACCAAGGTATCCATATTGGCTTGCCCATGCTTGGCTAGCTGTACTGCACGAGTGAAAAAATGCCTACCAAAGTAAAATAGTACGGGAATGCAAAGCACTAAACTGATCCAGCGTCCAGGTTCCCAATGCATAAAAAACATGCCCAATACAAAGATGGGGAGGGTAGCGATCGCTGCGCCGAGGGTTTGTTGCTTTAGTTTCTGGTAATTTTTCTCCTGGGCTTCTCGAACAGATTCTCCTACTCCCTGGGTACTGATTACCAATCCGTAGCCTACTTCTTGGAGGGCTTGGTCAATGCCTTGGGGGGTAATTCGGGAATCCCAGGTTACCGAAACAGTCGACGTGGCATAGTTAACCGAGGCCTCTTGAATGCCTTCGGTATGCTTAAGGATCGTTTCCACGCTGGAGGCACATGCCGTACAGGTCATCCCAGTAACGGGAAATCTATCTTTGCTAAATGTGGGTTGAGTAGAATTCATGGCCTGTAATACTACCTAAAAAGGATATTTTGGAAGCTAAAGTTCCAAAAATAGTCAAAACTACATGCCAATCACTGAATCCCTTGAGAGTATTACATCTCTAGAATGCGTTGGATGTCTTTGGCTAAGCCAAACAGGACTAGAATGTCTCCCGACTCAATTTTGGTATCTCCATTGACCACACCAACAACTTTTTTGATGATCGATTTTTTACCCAACATGTTGGTACGTTCGATCTCGTGGATGATGGTGATGACTGTGACTTTGTATTCTTTGCGGATGTTGGTTTCCTCCAAAGTCATTCCTACATAGCGCTCGGGTGTTTTGACTTCGATGACGTTGTAGTCGTCCGAAAGATCTAGGGAATCGAGTACATTTTTCATCTGCAATCGCTTTGCCATGCGCTCGGCGGAGTCTTCTTCTGGGTGTAAGATCTCTGTGACGCCGATGGCCTTGATGACCGTCTCGTGTACATCATTGATGGATCGGCTGATCAGACGGGTGACATTGAGTTGCTTGAAGATGGCAGTGACCATGATGGATGCACCCACATCTTCACCGATGGTGATGATGACCACGTCAGCTTCCTTGTAGGGGAGGGTTTTGACTGTTACACTATCAGTGGCATCCATCAAGATGGCATGTGTGATTTTATCTTTCACCTGCTCAATTTTGACTTCACTTGAATCTACTCCAATGACTTCGTGACCCAATTCGGTTAATCTAGCAGCGAGAAAGCCTCCAAAGCTTCCCATGCCCACAATAATGTATTTCATAGTATTCTTTTTTTAAGAGATAAATACCCCTTCCTGCGGGTATTTGTAGCGCAGGGAACGGGTTTTCCTAATAAATGCAACAAGTACGGTGAGGGTACCCACTCTCCCCAAAAACATAATCAATGAAACCACTAGTTTGGATCCAGTGGTCAGTTTGGAAGTAATCCCTAAACTTAAGCCTACTGTAGAGAAGGCAGAGAAAACTTCAAAAGAAACTTCTAAAATGGTTAAATCTGGATTAAAAAACAGCACCAGAAAAACACCAAAACCAATTACAATAAAGGACAATAGCATAACTGCGAAGGCCTTTCGGACGGTTTCTGGATCAATCTGTCGTTTAAACACTTCCACTCGGTCTTTTCCTTTTGCGATGCTGATGGCATTCAAAACAGCCACAGCGAAGGTGGTAGTTTTCAACCCTCCACCTGTAGAGCCAGGAGAAGCACCAATCCACATCAAGATCAGGTAAATCAATAGGGTTGGCATGGCTAATTGGGTCATGTCCACAGTATTAAAACCAGCAGTTCGGGGCGTAACAGCACCAAAAAATGCGGTTACAAATTTGGGATAGCCATCAAGTCCAGCTAAGGTATTGTTTTGCTCAAAAATCCAATAGGTAACAAATCCAACCCCTAAAAGGATGGCCGTACTTGTTGTGGTCAGGCGTGTATTGATATTAAATACACGTGGGGTGTGGTGGTAATAAGAGTCTTTCTTAGATAGGACATTCAACCAATTGCCCATCATTCGCTGGGCCATCTGCGCAAAGGAAACAATGACTGGGAAGCCAATTCCGCCTACAATAATGGATATTGCCAAGACCAAGTGAACTGTGTAGGCTGTGCGGAATCCTAGTTCATAAAGCCCATTGGTAAGGGTAGAAAATCCCGCATTGCAAAAGGCCGATATGGAGTGAAATAGAGAGAAAAATAAGCGGTCGTAATTGTTCTCAAAAAGGTTTGCATCCACTGCAAAGTAAATGAACACCCCAACGAGCATTTCAAAAATAAGAGTGAAAAGTATAATTTTAATTAACGTAGAACCCACCTTACCGATGTTGTCTTCGTTGATGTAATCTTTGATAAACAGTTGGCTCTGCAGCGATTGACCACCCTTAAAGAAAAAGCCGAAAAAGCTGGTAAAGGTCATGACACCCAATCCACCAAGTTGAAACAAGAACAGGATTATGGTTTGTCCAAATCCCGTAAATGCAGTGGCGGTATCCACCACAATCAATCCTGTCACACAAACTGCTGAAGTGGAAGTAAAAAAGGCATCGATCCAGGTAATCCCATTGACCGTAGCATTTGGAAGTTTGAGCAATAGGGTTCCTACCGCTATGACAAACAAAAAGCTGAGGATAAAGATCAGTGCGGGGTGAAGCGACATTTTGTTGACCCCAAGGCTAAATCTACTTAGCTCAAGGAAAAAGAGTGCGAAAATCAGAATGCTAGTGAGCAGTGACTCATTGGCTTGAAGCCAAACTAAACTGTCTAACCATCCAAATTGGATAAATGCACATAAATGGAGTAATGCTACTAAAAAAAACTCCAGTTGTTTCTTGCCTAAACTCGAATCTTTGTAGCTAAAAATAAGCCGATAGAGGTAATTCTGGCCCAATACAAAAAGAGCGATTCCGTACAGTAGCGAATGAATTGTGAAAATCTCTTGATCTGGAAAGCCTAAATCAATGATCCAAACCAAAAAAATCAACAAGGTGAAAATTACCCGGATGATGCTGTTTGTTTTTCTGACCCATTGCAGGGCTAAGATTTGTTTGTCCGGATTTTTAAATAGCCCAGAGTAGCTCATTTCATAGAATCTTGGGTCAAATGTAAAAGAGATTCGGAGGATTAGCCACAATTTTCTGATTTATTAATTTGTGTTTTGAAATGGGTCATTTTGTCAACGGTCCACAGTTGACAGACGACAGCCAATTGTAATTATTGAGACAAATCATAGTTATACTACATTCGGCAGTGGACCGTGGACCGTTAGCTGTTGAATTAAAAAAAAAATCCCCACCTTCTTCTTACATTTTAATCAAATCAGTAACTTAACGCTACACTAACCATACTTTCTATGAAAAAAGTAAAATTTACAGTCGCTAGCTTCATGCTATTGGCTTTCTTTTCAGCCACGATCTTGACTTCTTGTGGTGGTAAAAAAGAGGAGGCTGCGGGAGCTACGGATTCCACAGAGCAAGCTGGGGAGCATCCAGCTGAAGGTGGGGAACATCCAGCAGAAGGTGGTGAGCATCCAAAGGATACTACCTCCAAGGATACTCCTGCATAAAACTTAAAAAGAGGCTTTCTCATACGAGGAAGCCTCTTTTTTTAATCAAGATTTACGCTGGAAGGTAAAGGTGGTCGGTGCTTTGACCTCTTTGCCCTTGACTTCCAAGTAGGGATACACTAGAAAATTCAAGGGGCCAGCACTTGGCCCTGGATTGAGCTCCAAGTCCCTGCCTCGGGTAAATTCAATTCGATTGGCAGGATGCCTTCCAAAATAGTAGGTGGCCAAGGCAGTGTATTTATTCGCTTCACTAATATCCACAGGCCACCATTTTCCATCGGCATAGAATTCTGCCCAACAATGGTAGCCATCCATCCCACCTTCGTTTCGGTCTGAAGGAATGGAAGCCCCGATCGCAAATCGTGCAGGAATACCCACCGAACGTGCTAAGGAAATAAAGTAGGAGTGGAAATCGGTGCAATTACCAGTTTTGGAGTCACAAGCGTAATTGGAATCTCCGCGTCCAAAGTCGCCAAACTTCATGTAACGCATCGTTTCGATGATGTAATCGTACAACCTTCGTGCTTGAATCAGATGCGATTCCTTAATTTTTTCTCCCAACGCCTCTTTCGCAATTTCCTCAAATCTTCCCCCAATGGGCATCAGCTTGTTACCCATCAAATACAAACCAGGATCGGGCTTTGGAGCTGCATAAGGTCCTTTTTCGCTACGCGTGACAGCGTAGGAAATGGCGATCTGCTTTCCACTGTGCTCTGGACCAAGGGCCATGTAAAGCACCTCATTGGAGTTGGCTTGGTCTTTCAAGACTTTAGCGCCAGTAGGAAGATTCTTCTCGAGCACCTTAACTTCTTGAAAAGCGTCGGACAAGGCCATGGGAATCCAGATCTCCGCGGATTCAGTGAGGGTAGGAAGGGTGACGGTGTAGTAAAACTCAAAACTGTCTTTTCCTTCTTTGACCCCGAGTAGGGAATTATCGGATTGTTCTAAGGGCATTTTATACCAGGTTTTGTCTTGTTTTTGTTTCCAACTGTAATAAGGCTTGCCGTTCAGCTTGTGCACGGAGGTACTCGTAATCGCCATACTTCTGGGTGTGCCCTCCATAAAGAAATCCACATCGTATACATCCCCAGACTCATCCACCAAGTCCACACAAGCAAAGTGGCTTTCCGGGCCTAGGTTAGAGAGGTATTCGGTGTGTACGCGGACCAACTTCATTTTGAGGTCGTGGTTTTCGTCTTTAACTGGGAAAAAACCCGCATTCTCCTGAGTTGTCTGCGAAATGTAATTCTTGATCTCAGCTTCTATTTCCGAGATGGCTAGGGGAGCTGCTGCTTCATTTTTAGCTTTTTCTGGAGCTCCACAGGAATACAGGGTGATCAAGAAAAGGAAGGTTAGGGTTGCTCGAAAATTGTGGAACTGTGGATTCATGCTTGATAAATTTATGTGCTATGCACCTAGCAAAGTGGATAGAATCAGGTAAAACAAGGAAGGACAGACTAGACAACCCAGGCCTGTGTAGAAGGTGGCTGTGACTGCACCGTAGGGAACCAAAGCCGGATCTGTAGCGGCCAACCCAGCTGCCACACCACTCGAAGTACCCATAATGCCCCCATAGGCCATCGCTGATTCGGGGGATTGTAAACCAATTTTCTTTGCCAAAAGGGGTGTGAGGATGGTGACTGCGATGGTTTTGACCACTCCTGTCGCTATGCTGAGCGCAATCACCTCCGAACTCGCACCCAAGGCTCCGCCTGTCACCGGGCCGACAATGTAGGTGCAAGCACCAGCACCTAAGGTACACAAACTGACTGCATCGCGGTAGCCCATCATCCAAGCTAGGGCAACTCCTGCAAGAAAAAAAATGCCAATGCCCAGTAACAAGGAGATCAAACCAATCCAGCCGCTTTTTCGAATGAGGAGAAAGCTCGCACCTGCGGCCGTAGCCACAATGGCAAAATCTCGAAACATGCCCCCACCCAAAAATGATAAGCTCGCAAATAGCGGAAGATCAGCGAGCCCTTGTTCCCCTTCGGCAATGAGCCCACCCAGGTACCCCATGCCCAATGCCAAAAAGATGGCTAGTGCAGATCCAGGGATTTTGGAAGCAAAAACCTTTTTGGAAAGCATATCTGCTCCCCAAGTCAGGAGGCCAACCGCCAAAAAGGCGAAGACCAAGCCATTTTTCTCGAGTACTTGCTGCAGTTCTTCCATCTCAAGAAGTCCCCAGTTTTTTAATCAGCACCTTAAAAATCCAAAAGGCTAGAAGTACAGGGAGTATCCCTGCCAATATTGCCAATAGTCCAGAAGATATAGCTGATTTTACATTCAAGCTTGCGGACATCGCGATGACGATGGGAATGTATAGCTTGTTCCAAAATTCAATGCCAAAGGCAAATTCACCGTTCCAGAGGCCCTTTTTTACCGAGGCTTCCTTGAGTAGTAGAAAGAATATCATCGCAAATCCAACTCCACCCACATTGGCATCAATGCCGAGCCAACTGCCAAGCAGCGCGCCGCACCACATGCCGGCAAGAAAACAAAACGAAAGAAGTGCTAAACCTTTAATCATGGTTGGGAAAACTGGGTCGGGCTACGAATCAGGAAAATAAGGGTTTTAGTTCATTTTTCACCACTTTACCCATTGCATTTCTGGGTAGCTCAGCTAAGATCTGGTAGACCTTGGGTGATTTGTAATTGGGAAGGCGTTCCTTCAACCAGTCTTTCAGTTCCGCAAGCTCTAGGGTTGTTTCGGTCACCAAGACCGCAGCAACCAGTTCGCCCCACTCTTCATTGGGAATGCCTATGACCGCACAATCTTTGATCAAGGCATGGCTGCGAAGCACTTCCTCGATCTCTAGGGCAGATATCTTGTAGCCGCCCGATTTGATGATGTCGATTGAATCACGGCCCAAAATGCGGTAATAGCCTTGTTCTACCACGGCGATATCGCCTGTTTTAAACCATCCGTCTTCGGTAAATGCCTTTTGGGTTGCTTCTGCTTTTCCCCAATAGGTAGCAAATACTCCAGGACCTTTCACTTGGATCTCTCCAGGAGTTCCGAAGGCTACCGCTTCAAATGCTTCATCCACTAGGCGAACTTCCACTCCTGCCAATGGGGTACCGATGTATCCGGTTCTTCGTTCACCACGGTAGGGATTGCTGATGGCCATTCCGATTTCCGTCATGCCATAACGTTCCAATAGCGTATGCCCCGAAACTTCTTTCCAGCGCTCCATAACAGAGGCGGGTAGGGCGGCGGAGCCCGAAACCATCAATCGAAAGGAACGCATGCAAGCTGTAAGCTCTTTTTTTTGATTTTCTGAATATGAGTCAAATTCTGCAATCAATTTAAAATAGATGGTTGGCACGGCCATAAATACATTGACCTTGCCCTCCAAAAAGATGGAAAACACTTCCTCGGCTTGGAAGGGATGGAGAAATTGGAGAGTAGCGCCCGCCCAAAGGGCACAGCAAGTCACATTGACCAGTCCATGCACATGGTGCAGCGGAAGAAGGCAGAGGGTGTGATCTGAAGCAGTCCATTCCCAGGCATGAATCAGGGTCGAGATTTGGGCTTCCAAATTGGCATGGGTAGAAAGTACCCCCTTGGGCAAACTTGTGGTGCCGGAGGTGTACAAGATTAAAGCCCCTCGATCGGAGGATACTTCAGGAAGGGGGGCTAAATCTTTTTCCTGCTGAATTGCCTGTACATCCAGCAAGGGGATTCCTTTTTCCAATGCATAATCCTGAAGAATCACCTGATACATCGGTTCTACCACCAAAACCGCGGCCTTCGTGTCTTCAATCACATAAGCGAGGGAAGACAAGGGATAGCTTAGGCAAAGCGGAACGGCTATTCCACCCGCTTTCCAAATCCCCCAAAGGGTTGCAATATAGTTGATACCGGGGGATACCATAAAAGCAACGCGGGCCTGGTTCAAATCAGCCTGTCCCTGGAGCAAGTGCTGTGCGACTTGGGAACTTCTTTCCCAAAGACTGCCGTAGGTGTATTCACCGGAGGCATCTACAATTGCAATCGCATGTGGATGGAGCTGGGCCTGATTAAAAATGGGAAGCATAAATTTTTTTGTGGCAATTTAAAAGAAAAAAGAGGCAGGATACAAGAAGCAAGAGACAGAGCTGTTCGCGGTTAGATTTCTTTGCGCCTGTCCGCCGCGGACAGGTCTCAGCGCCTTTGCGAGCAAAAAGAAGAAAGAAACAAGAAACAACAGGCAAGAGCCAAGAAGCGAGAGACAAGAGCCAAGAAGCAAGAGACAGAGCTGTTCGCGATTAGATTTCTTTGCGTCTTTGCGAGCAAAAAGAAAAAAGAACCAAGAGACAAGATCCAAGAGGAATAAGTCTCGTTTCTTGCCTGCCTACCGCAGGCAGGATTCTTGCATCTTGCTTCTACTATTCAAATTTCTATTTCCCAGAAATAAAGAAAGATTACCCTTCCATTGCTGCCTGATCCACCATAAGCAAGGCATTTTCCTGTCGAATGCTGCCCGCAGGGATGCTTGGGTCTTGCTGGATCAAGCGCTTTACCATTTCTTGTTTCTCGCTTCCCGTCACGATCCAAAGGAGCTGTTTGGCGGCATTGAGTAGGGGATAGGTAAGCGTCATTCGAATTCTTCCTTGGTAGGTGTTTTGGGTGCATGCAACTAGCCTATCTTGCACTTCCATGACCCCATCACCCGGAACGAGAGAGGCAGTATGTCCATCGCTTCCGAGCCCTAAGTGAATCAAATCTAGACCTTTGCTATCGGTAATCTCATCCAATACTTGAGTATATTCCCGACATCCTTCTTCCAGATCTTCCGCGAGAACAGGCATGGGGAAAATCCGCAATTGCGTCACCATGGGCGTACCTACAATTGCTTGGAAAAGCTGGGTAAGGTTTCGGTCGGCATGCCCATCCGGTGCTACCCGCTCATCTACTTGAAACAAATTGACACGCTTCCAAGGCAAATCGGCTTTGGAAAGAATTTTTAGCATTTCCCAGGGGGTACGGCCTCCACTAATCGCAAGGGAAAACGATTTTTGATGGGTAAGAGCATCACGAATTTCTTGTTCCAGGTAGGCTGCAGCACCTGCTGCTACTTGGTCTGCTGTTGGAAACAGTTCAGTTTTCATTTCTATTTCTTAAGCAAAGTGGGATTATTCCAGCCTCCTGGAGGGCGGATCAAGTCGTTGACCGAGTTAGGACCCCAGCTGCCTGGAGCATAGTCAAACACGGGTGAATCGGAATGTAGGTATTCATCCACCAATTTCCATGCTTCTTCCACATAATCTTGGCGAGCAAAATGCGTGGGATCTCCATCCATGGCATCGGTGAGTACGCGCTCGTAGGCATCTTTTTCATTGGGAAAAGGAGTTGGATTTCCTTGCACTTCTGAAAGCACCGAAGCCATGTCCTCTTCAGGAGCCATGATTAGCATGCCAAAGGCCACCGTCACATCGGGGCTAATTCGAAAGCGGATATGGTTGGGCTTGGAGGCAATGGAAGAATACGCGGAAGGAAGGTGCTTGAAGCGCACCATAATCTCCGTACAGGTAACTGGTAAGTTCTTTCCTGCACGAATGTAAAAGGGTACCCCTTCCCAACGTGGGGAATTGATGTGCAGGCGCATTGCTGCAAAAGTTTCTGTCTTCGAGTTTTCGCGTACGGCCTTCTCCTGTAGATATCCCGTGTATTGCCCTCTTACCACATCTTGTGCGCGGAGGGGTGCAATGGCTCTCAAAACCTTCACTTTTTCATCGCGGATGGATTCGCTGTCCAAAGTTTGGGGCGGCTCCATGGTGAGTTTGCAGAGGATTTGAAAGAGGTGATTTTGAATCACATCGCGAATGGCACCCGTCACATCGTAAAAAGCACCTCTACTTTGTATCCCAAAATCCTCCGCCATGGTGATTTGGATGGATTCAATGTGTTTCCGGTTCCAAACAGGCTCCAGCAATGAGTTGACAAATCGGAAAAAAACCAGGTTGTTGACTGGCCGTTTGCCGAGGTAGTGGTCAATTCGGTACACGGAGCTCTCTGAAAATTTGGAGAGCAGCAGTTTATTTAGGACTTTTGCAGAGTTGTAATCCGTGCCAAAAGGCTTTTCAACAATGATTCTTGCCCCTTTGGCGCAGCCCGATTGCTCCAATTGTTCGATGATGGCAGGAAAAAGTGCAGGAGGTATGGCCAAGTAATGGGTCGGGTTTTGGGCGGTGCCTAAAGCTTCGCGAACACGGTGAAAAGTGTTTGGGTCTGTATAATCTCCGCCTACAAAGGCGAGAAGATGCAAGAATTTTGCGAAGGTTTCTTCTTCAAACTGCCCATAGCGCTGTATGCTCTCTTTGGCGCGAAGCTGCAATTTCTCCAAATCGTAGTCTCCACGAGCCACACCAATGATGGGTGCTTGAAGCTGACCACGCTTGACCATGAGAAAGAGGGCAGGAAAAATCTTTTTGAAAGCTAGGTCGCCGGTGGCCCCATAAAATACCAGCGCGTCTG
Organism: Bacteroidia bacterium; assembly: GCA_964202605.1. Classification (GTDB taxonomy): domain Bacteria; phylum Bacteroidota; class Bacteroidia; order Cytophagales; family Cyclobacteriaceae; genus Algoriphagus. The sequence goes on from CAXNJN010000003.1 coordinate 41,790, forward strand.
AAGTTACTTGTGCCATACGGAATCGAATCGAGTAGGGGGTAGTGGTAGATAGTTAGCTGAATCAGTAAAAAAACTAGTAGGTGTACTCTTTCTCCCAAAGACGGAAGCCACCTGTAAAAGCATTTTTGTTGGAGCCAAGTCGGCAATTGGCAGGAAGTTCCTCCAGGTATTTGGAATTTCCGCCACCAAGCACAATTTCGTCAGGCTGGAAGCAGTTTCTAAACTCTTCTATAGTCTCGTAAACTGACTCTTTCCATGGCTTTTTTCCAAGCTGGGTCAGCATTGCATTGCCTACATGGTTTTCGAAGGTGCTGTCACGAAAGGGGAGATGTCCGCCTTCAAGCGGTAAGATGAGGTGTTCGTATACCATGGCAGTACCGAGGCCAGTACCGAAACCCATAAATAAGAGTTTGCCTCCTGCGTAGCTGCCAAGTGCCTGCATCGCAGCATCGTTGATTAATTTGACTGGGCAACCAAAATCGGATGAAAAATCATAGCCTTTCCATCCTTTGCCCATATTGACTGGGTCAGAGACGATTTTGTTCTCCTTTACTACGCCGGGGAAACCCATGGATACCGCTTCAAACTGCCAGCCTGCTGCTGTGGTCGCTTCTCGAACGAGGGGATAGAGTTGCTCCGCGGTGAAAGCAGCACCTGAAGGAATCTTGATCCGCTCCGACTGTCCTGTGGCGAGCAATTTGAGGTTGGTTCCACCTATGTCGATGACGAGTACATTCATACTTGGGCTGGGTATGGGGGCTATTTTTTGTGTTTAATCCTTAAAAAAGATCGGAATCAACTTCCGAGTATAAAGATACTATTTCCCCGCTGGCAACCGAATAAAATTTTGTTGTTTTTTATTAGAAATATGGTCAACGGCTAACTGTCCACCGTCCACTGCCGATTGTGGTATGACTATGCTTTGTCTCAATAATTACAATTGGCTGTCGTCCGTCAACCGTGGACCGTTGACAAATTGAATCACTTTTTCAATTAACTTTGCACAGCTAAATTTCTGTCTTCCCCCTTTATACCAGTGGTTTTCTCCAGCCTAACTTTCCTTTATTTCTTTTTACCGCTTTCCATTGTATTCTATTTTGCATTCAAAAACGTCCGCGTTCAGAATTTTATACTCCTCCTATTTTCGTTTATTTTTTATGCTTGGGGCGAACCGGTTTGGGTTATTCTACTGCTCTTTTCAGCCCTCTTGGATTACTTCAATGGCCTCCTCCTCGACAAATTCCGAGAAAATAAGACGGTTCGACTGCTCGCCTTAGGCAATTCCATCGTCATCAACCTCGGCCTACTCGCTACCTTCAAGTATGCTGATTTTATCATTCAAAACACCAATTTCCTACTCGGAACCTCGTTTACCGAACCCAACATCCTCCTCCCAATAGGGATTTCCTTCTACACCTTCCAAACGCTCTCCTACACCATCGATGTATACAAAGGGGAGGTGAAAGCAGAAAAAGATCCCATTGATTTTTTGATGTTTGTTAGCTTATTTCCCCAGCTGGTTGCCGGACCCATTGTCCGCTATGCAGAGGTGGCAGCACAAACGCGCCTGCGGCTTTTTAACTGGGCTAATGTATCCACCGGTGTAAATCGCTTTTGCCTGGGTTTATTCAAAAAGGTGGTGTTGGCGAATAGCGTGGGCATTTTAGTCGAGAAATACCTCCAAGTGCAATTCAATGACCTGTCCACCCCAGAAGCCTGGTTTGGCATCGTACTGTATTCCCTGCAACTCTATTTTGACTTTTCGGGCTACTCGGATATGGCTATTGGCCTAGGAAGGATCTTTGGATTTACATTTCCGGAAAACTTTCGGCATCCCTACGCTGCCACTTCAGTAGCCAATTTTTACCAGCGCTGGCACATGACCCTCGGGCGATTCCTGAGAGATTACGTGTACATCCCGCTCGGCGGCAATAAAAAGTACCAGATCCGCAACATCCTCGTGGTCTGGTTTCTCACCGGACTCTGGCACGGTGCGAGCTGGAACTTTGTGCTCTGGGGTCTCTTTCTGGGGGTATTTATGGTGATCGAAAAAGTGCTCAAGAAGTACTTCGACCTCCTGCCACGGGCTGCACTCTATGCCTACGCCTTGCTGGTGGTCAACTTCAGCCGATCCTTCTTTTACTTCGATGATTTTGACAAGCTGGGCATTTTCCTGGGGAAACTCTTTTATTCCCCCAATCCCATCGGTGCGGGCTGGGGCACTGACCTTGCTTCCTACGCCTTCTTGTATGTGGTCGTGATCCTGTTCTGCATCCCTTGGGATGAGATCTTTCCAAAAGACAGCCGAACAAATGAAGTTGCGACTAAGTATTACCGCGGATTTTCACTTGGGATCAACTTGCTGTTTCTTCTGCTCGCCACCGCCTTGATTGTCGACGATACCTACAATCCATTTATTTACTTTAGATTCTAAGATGCGAAAGAAGTTAGAAATCGGGTTGGTATTTGGGTGCATGGTCGCGATCAGCCTGCTGTTTGTGTTTGGCTCCAAGGAAAAAATATCCTTTTCGGAAAAGCGGACCCTCGCCACCCTGCCCACCTTGACCTGGGATACCTATATTTCGGGCGCCTTCAGCAAAGGCATGCAGGGGTACATCAACGACCACTTTCCCTTTCGGGCCCAAGCCGTGCGCTTGACGGAAGCCTTTCGCTACAACTTGGGTTTCCAACTCCAAAACCAAGAAAAGATTGTGGTCGTGGGCAACCCAAAAAAGATCCAAGCGCTAGAAGACAGCAACTTGGATTCGGCTGCCCAAAAGGCCTATTTGGAGGGATTTGAAGAATTTGATGCCAGTAGCGTATTGATTCTGAATGGGAAGATCTACACCACAAATTCCGGGGACCCAGCCATCTCCCCGTATTTTGCTAAGATGCTGAATGTGTATGCAGACACCCTGCGTGGCAAAGCGCGTGTTTTCTCCGCCGTGGCCCCCTTGTCCTCTGCCTACATTCCATTGAAGTCCTACGAGCGCTATGCCAAGCGAAACGAGGAAACGCTTCAGGCCATCCAAACTAACTTAAACCCCGGGGTCTATTTTGCGGACGTGATGGGGGAGATGAACCAGCATTACAACGAATACCTCTGGTACGGCAGTGACCACCATTGGACTGGTTTGGGAGCCTACTACGGCTATGTGGCTTTTTGCAAGGCGGCAGGGATTACGCCTGTGCCGCTGAGTAGCATGGAAAAGAAAGAGCGGAAAGGGTTTTTGGGAACACTTTACGAGCTCTCGCGCGATCAATCCGTACGGGATAATCCAGATCGTGTGGAAACCTACATACCACCCGGCATCGAAACCAAGGCGGTATATTACAATGCCTATGATTTCAAATATCCCCAGTTGAGCAAGGTGTTTTGCAATTCGCCTAGCTACTCCAGCTTTATCTGTGGGGATACACCGCTGATGAAAATTACCACCAATGTAAAAAATGGCAAAAAGATCGCCGTTGTCAAAAATTCAATGGGAAATGCGTTTGTCGTGTATTTAATTAGCCACTACGAACAAATCTATGTGGTGGACTTCCGCTATTCCAAACACAACCTACTGAAGATCATGGAGGATGCGCAAGTGGATGACTTGGTTTTTGCCGTCGGCTTGTATGCTGCTGTTTCTCGAGGGACAATTGGGATGATGCGCAACTTGGCCTATCAGAAGGACCAGGACTACGATGAAGTCTTAAAACAAGAGGAGGCCCAACGAATTTTGGATTCTATCAATGGGGTTCAGGACACGGTGGCAGTCGTTCAAAATCAATACTGATTTTTTAATCGTTAAAAGGAAGTGCTGGATATGAAGCGTCGAATTGGATTGGGTTTAGTGTTTCTGTTTTTCTTGGGCCAGTTTTCGGCGCAGGCGAGGGAGGCTCAGGATTCCATTCCCGTGATCGAGCGCCTCAAACTAGATACCAGCTATGCTTTTCTGCAATACCCCAGCCTAGCCACTGCGCAAAAGCTCACGAAGCTATTCAGCGAGGCAAATGAAAATCGTCTGGTTATCTTCCACTTTGGAGCCAGCCACATCCAGTCCGAGGTTGTCACGACGGAAGCGAAGGCCTACCTCCATGAAAATTTTGGAGATGCAGGCCCTGGCTTTCTATTCCCTTTTTCTGCTGCCAAAACCTACGGCAGCATCAACTACAAAACCAGCCATACGGGCACCTGGACCTCGGCTAAGAGTTTCCAGCCTAACCCCAAAATTCCCTTGGGCGTACGGGGGATGACGGTTGAAACCCGCGATCCCGCCGCTAGCTTTACACTTACCTTTCCCAGCCCGCTTCCCAAGGAAGAATACGAGCTGCTCTTGTTTTTTGACAACAACTCCCAAACCCCCGATTTCAAGTTAACCGTGGGGGAGACAGACTGGTTCGTAGAAGAGGCGCTCCGATCCGCTCAGGCGGGCAAGAACTACCTGCGGATTCCCATCACACAGGAGATTGGAACCCTTCGGGTCCAGTTGCAGCCCAGCGAGAAGTCGGGGATGCTGTTTCGATTTTACGGGATGAGTTTGGAGAAAAAGGATAAAAGTGGGGTACTCTACCATTCCTTGGGGGTGGGTGGATCCCCATTTGAAGCGGTCTTGAATTTGGAAAAATTGAGGGAGCAGTGCGAGGTTTTACAGCCCGATCTGGTGATATTGGATTATGGGACAAACAATATTCTGTACGATAATAAGGTAGCGGTGTCGCTCCCTAAAAACGTGTCTAAGGCCATTTCCAACTTTCGGGCCATCAATCCAGAGATCCTGATTGTATTGACTTCTCCGCAGGACCTCTTTTACAAGGGGAGGCATATCGATGCAGGGATTGATTTTGCTCAAGTGATGGATTCGCTGGCACGCGCCAACGAGGTGCTGTACTGGAACTATTACGACTTTTCTGGGGGCTATGGACAAATCAAAAACTGGGAGCAGGCTGGCTATGCGCAAAAAGACCACATCCACCTGACAGCCAAGGGCTACCGCCTAAAAGGCTATTGGTGGAATGCTTCCATTTTGAATACATTAAAGTTTCACGCCGAGCATCCTGACCAAGAAAGCCTGCAGCTTCCGCTCAAAAACTACGATGTGCTCAAGGAGCAGCTTCGAGTTGCCAGTCAAGCCGCGCAGGGCAGCTCGGGTCGAAGTAGCTACAAGGTCAAGTATGGGGACACGCTTTCAGGGATTGCTGCCAAGTTTGGGATGGGCCTCTCAGCGCTCAAGCGCCTGAACAACCTCCGCAGCGACCGCATCCGCGCGGGGCAGGTGTTGAAGGTAAGGTAGTAGCAAGTAGCAAGTATCTAGTATCAAGTAGTTGAACCCTGCCTGCGGGACTTAGGTCTTTTCTACTTTTTAAGTTTACTACTCTAAATTTTTAATGGGTGGAATTGGGCAATTCCCCCTTACAAGGGGGTTAGGGGGATTACTTACTTTGCGAGAATAAAAAAAGAAAAAATTATTGGCGCCCCGTAATTCTGCGGGGCAAGCAGCAAAGCCGCCAAGCCGCAAAGGCCTCCGGCTGGCAAGAACTTCAGAAGCTAAATGCGAACCTTAATACCCGAGAGACCTTTCCGCCTGTCTGCGGATAGTTGGTGTTAGTGCAGTTTTTTTAGTTGGTGGATCTGATTTTTTTGCTTTTCATAAACTTCAAAGCACTATAACTACCTAATTTAAACTATGAAAAAAGAATTCAACATTCTCCCTTTTTTACTATAAATTATAAATACAATTCCTACCTATTTCAGGCAAGGGTGTTAATCTGTATATTTGGTTTTAACCTAGGTATGAATACCTATCCTTTTTGATAGAGACTAGACTTTATAAACTGACATAAAGAGAATTAACTAATGTTTGAGCAGACTTTTAAAAATATTGACGATATCCTGCACAAAGACGCAGGCTGTGGTAGTGAGTTGGATTATGTAGAACAAACCTCTTGGGTGCTATTCCTAAAGTATTTGGATGACCTAGAGAACGATAGGGCCACTGCTGCAGCGCTTACAGGTAGGTCTTACAGCCCTATCATCGATACAGAGTACCAATGGAATGTATGGGCAACACCAAAAGACAAAGACGGCAAATTGGACCATCACAATGCGCTGACAGGAGATGACCTCTTGGATTATGTGAATGGTAGACTCTTTCCTTACCTCAAACGATTCAAGCAGAGTGCAGACAGCGCAGATACCATTGAGTATAAGATTGGTGAGATTTTTAGCGAACTGAAGAACCGTATCCAAAGCGGATATAACTTACGGGAAGTCATAAATAGAATCGATGAGCTGCGCTTCCGTACCCATGCGGAGAAGCACGAGATGAGTCACCTCTACGAGGACAAGATTAAGAACATGGGCAATGCAGGGCGTAACGGGGGTGAATACTATACCCCTCGACCGCTAATTACAACCATCGTAAAGGTAGTAGCACCCAAAATAGGAGATAGAATCTATGATGGCGCTGTAGGCTCTGCAGGCTTCTTGTGTGAGGCCTTTGACTACTTAAAGAACAGCAAATCCCTCTCCTCAGCAGAAACGGAAATACTGCAAAAGCGAACCTTCTATGGCAAGGAGAAAAAATCCTTGGCATACATCATCGGTATCATGAACATGATTCTACATGGTGTAGAGGCTCCCAACATCATCCATACAAATACCCTAGCAGAAAACCTTGCGGACATCCAAGAGAAGGACCGCTACGATGTAGTGCTTGCCAACCCACCCTTTGGTGGCAAGGAGCGTGTAGAGGTGCAGCAAAACTTCCCTATTAAAACAGGGGAAACAGCCTCGCTCTTCTTACAGCACTTTATTAAGATTATGAAGGCAGGAGGCAAAGCAGGTGTGGTCATTAAGAACACCTTCCTGAGCAACACAGACAATGCCTCTGTTGCCATCCGTAAAGCCCTAATGGAAAGCTGTAACCTCCACACCGTATTGGATTTGCCCGGAGGTACCTTCACAGGAGCGGGGGTAAAAACAGTGGTGTTGTTTTTTGAGAAGGGAAAGCCTACGCGTAATGTTTGGTTTTATCAGCTGAACCTTGACCGCAATCTAGGCAAGACCAATCCACTGAATGAAAAAGATTTGGCAGAGTTTGTAGAATTGCAGAAGACCTTTGCTGATAGTGCCAACTCATGGTCCATTAATGTAGCAGACATCGACCAAAGCACCTTTGACCTTAGTGCCAAGAACCCTAACAAGAAAGAAGAAGCTGCCTTGCGCTCTCCTCAAGCCATTTTAGAAGAGATGAAAGCCTTGGATGAAGAAAGCGGAGAGATTCTCAACTCAATCTTGGAATTGCTATGAGAGCAGGTTGGTATAAATACAAATTAAATGAAGTTTGTAAAATTGGTGATGGAAATCATTCATCCAATTACCCAAAGGCTAATGAAATGGTTAGTGATGGAATTCCATTCATTAGAGCCAATAATTTGGTAAATGGTGAAGTAGTTTGGAAGGATATGAAATTTATTTCTAAACAAAAGCACCAAATATTAAAGAAAGGGCATTTAAAGTCAGGTGATCTACTATTTACAAATCGAGGAGAAATTGGGAAAATAGCAATACTAGGCTCTGATTTTGATAATAGTAATCTTAATTCGCAGATTGCATGGTTTAGATGTCTTGAAAAAATTGATAATAGATTTCTTTTCTATTTTTTGAATTCTCCTTCCATGAAAACATATTATTCAGTTGAAAAGAATGGGGCAGCATTACAGCAATTTACAATTAAACAAATCAATGAAATTATTATCCCCCTTCCCCCTCTCCCCGAACAACAACGCATCGTAGCCATTTTAGATGAGTGCTTTGCTGCGCTAGAAAAGGCAAAAGCCAATGCCGAACAAAACCTCAAAAACGCCAAAGAACTGTTTGAAAGTTACTTGCAGGGGGTGTTTGAGAATAAGGGTGAGGGATGGGAGGAGAAGCCGCTTCGAGAAGTATGTTCAGATTTTTTGCAAGGAATAAATACTGCAACAGATAAAACAGTTTTCGTAGATGAAGGAATTCCTATTCTACAAGCTAAAGAAATTGGACTGAACAAACTTGATTTAAGCAATGCTAAATTCATTACACGAGATAAATTTGAATTGGCTGCAGATAGATACAAACCCAAAGGAGGCGATATTCTTTATAATAATATTGGATCATCAATGGGACGTAGCATCATTGTAGATTGGGATTTTGATTTCGCAATTGCTTGGAATGTAATGCGAATAATTCCAAATCGAGCAATCACTAATCCTGATTTTTTGAATTATATTTTGCAATCCCCTTTAGTTTATAAGGATATTATTTTTAAGGCTAAAGGCGTTGGAATGCCATTCATTTCTAAAAAAGATTTAATAGAAATTATGGTTTCTTATCCTCCATTATTAGAACAACAAACCATCGTCCGCCAATTGGATGCCCTACGAGCAGAAACTCAAAAGTTGGAAGCAGTCTACCAACAGAAACTCGCAGACTTGGAGGAACTCAAAAAATCCATCTTACAGAAGGCCTTTGCAGGGGAGCTAACAGCTAAAAGCATCGCATCATGAAGAGTTACTACAGAGTTATCCTAGGTGCCAAAATTACCCCCATTGCAATTATTTTGGCAATCATGCTTTTTGCCCCATCTTTTAGTTATGGGCAGAAGAATGAGGTTTTCGAAGAATTAAGTGATGCGTTTGATTACGGCAAAAAAGCAGATGAATATGTAGTTTCAACATTAGAGTTAATCAAAAAGTGTTATCAGCAATCAACTGTTGAAGATATTCATTATTACGCTCGACGAGCGAAGAATGAAATTGATAATGCAAAATATCAGACAGGTTATGCAGAGTCGGATGCTTCTGATGCGGAAGACGAGGCTGATGATATAAGTTGTGATGATGCAGAAGATGAGGCTGATGATGCGGAAGGAAACTTTAATATTGCTGCAAGTAGATTTGAGGATGCATACAATTATTTAAGGCGTGTAGAGTACGCTGACAATAAGTATGATATAGAATATAACCTTAGGAATGCAAAAAGTTCTGTTGAAGATGGCATGAATTACCTTAGGTTTGCAATGAATGATTTGAATGATGCTGTTGATGCGCTAAATGAGTGTAGCTGATTTTTCTACCATTTTTGAATTAGCTTTCGTTAGTTGTACTTAATTATGAATTTGGATTTACCAAGGTTAATCAATAAAAAGTAGACTAGAAATGAGAATATATCTAAAAGGCATAGTTAAGCAGCTTAAAAATTTTAGTGACACACTTGATAAAACCTCAATACTTATTGATAAACCTTGGGCCTTAATTGACGATGAGTTTGAAATGCAGAAGTTTATTTTCAAAAGGAACAAAGAACTTATCTTATCGAAAAATGGACAAGCACAAATTGGTAAATGGGACTATTTGTCGGGAGCTAAATCATTATTAATCGATAGAAACGTAGACAAAATTTTATGTAATGAAGCATTTATTGATGAAGGAGTTTTGATTTTGCGCCTTGATGGGACAGAAAATAGATTCTTTATCCTTGCTAATGAAAATGTAGTACCTGACCTTGATGCTTATCGATATTTAAAGGACCTCCGTTATCAAAAACTAAAAATTGTTGAATCAAAACTTTTTGATGGTAGAATTTTTGAAGTTCAAAGAGATGACCTTGATTGGGAGGTTCCTGTGGTAGGAAATCCTGTGACAGAAAATGCAGAACCTATAGAAGATGGTGAATACCGACTTGAGAATGAAAATCAACTTTATGAGGTAAAAAGAGGACGTATTTTCAAAATACTAACTGAAACGAAGTATACAAATCCAAGAGGACAAGAAATAATTCTTCAACAGCAAGACAATAATAAAATCAGGCAGGGCGATTATGTATTCATGTTTGGAAAAAAAGTTGAGCAAGCAATAATTGATTTCTCTAAATCAGAAAATCTAATTGTAAAAGATGGGGTGGTATTAAGGCTTGAACCTAAGAATAAAGTATCGTTGTGGTTCTTTAAACTTTGGTATGGTCTATTTGAAAACCCTGATGAAAAATTACAATGAGTTAAAAAAAGCAATGGAATTGGTTCTTTCAATAAATTAATACTCGTACAAAAGATGGAAGCAAAATTTGAATACCTAGGTATAGTAAGTGAATTTGGAAAAAGGTATAATATGATTGATATCTATTGGGATAAAGCCGAATTTGTTAAAACAAACATCCCAATATATTTAATCACAAGAGACCAATTAACGATTCAAATCCTTTGCACTAAAGATTTGTCTCACGCTATAAAAAACGGAGAGCGCCAATTAGACCAAATATGGGAGAATATGGTTATTCGTGTTACACAGGAGGATGGTAATTCAATTTTGCGTATTTCAGAAGTGGTGATAGTACGTCAAGTATAATTTGGAAAAATGAACGAATCAGAAACCCGTGCTGAACTTATAGACCCCAAGCTGAAAGCCTGTGGATGGGGTGTGGTCGAAGACTCTAAAGTCCTTCGCGAATACGCCATTACTGCAGGTAAAATCCAAACGGGCGGTGTTAGAGGCAAGCGTGAGATAGCTGATTACGTGTTGGTCTACAAGGGCATTAAATTGGCCGTGGTAGAGGCCAAAAGCGATGAGTTGGAAGTGGGTGAGGGAGTGATGCAGGCCAAGAAATATGCCGATAAATTAAGATTAGAGACCACCTACAGCAGTAATGGTAAAGCCATTTACCAAATCTGCATGAAGTCAGGTCAAGAAGGTTTGGTATCCACTTTTTTAAGTCCTGAAGAGCTGTGGACCAAGACCTTTGCCGAACAAAACGATTGGAGAGAAAAGTTTGCCAATGTGCCCTTTGAAGACAAGAGCGGCAGTTGGCAGCTTAGATACTATCAGGAAATTGCAGTTCAGCGGACCGTTGAGGCCATAGCTCAAAATAAAGACCGAATTCTACTCACCCTTGCTACAGGAACAGGTAAAACCGCCATCTCTTTCCAAATCGCTTGGAAGCTGTTTCAAACTAGATGGAACCTGAAGCGAGACGGAAGTCGCAGACCTAGGATACTATTTTTAGCAGACAGAAACATTTTGGCTGACCAAGCCTACAATTCCTTCTCTGCCTTCTCTGAGGATGCATTGGTACGAATTAAGCCCACTGAAATAAAGAAGAACAAGAAGGTACCCACCAATGGCAGTATATTCTTTACCATCTTTCAAACCTTCATGAGTGGTACCGATGCTGAGGGTAAGGCCGCACCCTACTTTGGAGAATACCCTGAGGACTATTTTGACTTAATTATCATTGACGAGTGTCACCGTGGTGGTGCTAATGACGAAAGTAATTGGAGGAGTATTCTAGAGTACTTCAGTCCTGCTGTACAGTTGGGCTTGACAGCCACCCCCAAGCGAAAAGACAACACAGACACCTACAAATATTTTGGAGAGCCTGTATACATCTATTCCCTGAAAGAAGGTATTAATGACGGCTTCTTAACTCCTTTCAAAGTCAAGCGCATCAAGACTACCTTGGACGATTACCGCTATACCTCAGACGATACCCTTGTAGAAGGAGAAATTGAAGAAGGGAAGTTGTATGAAGAAAAGGACTTCAATCGTACGATAGAGATAGTAGAAAGGGAACTAAAGCGAGTTCGGGTCTACCTAGAAGAAGCCAACCAAAACGAGAAGGCGATTATATTCTGTGCAAATCAAGCTCACGCAGCATTGGTAAGGGATTTGGTCAATCAGAATGCAAAAAGCAAGGACCCCTTTTATTGCGCTCGTGTGACGGCCAACGATGGAGAAGAGGGAGAAAGACTGTTAAGGGAATTCCAAGACAACGAGAAGACCTTACCAACCATTCTAACTACCTCACAAAAGCTATCTACAGGTGTAGATGCTCGGAACATACGGAATATTGTCCTACTTCGTCCTGTCAACTCCATGATTGAGTTTAAGCAGATTGTAGGTCGTGGAACCCGAGTATTTGACGGGAAGGAGTTCTTTACCATCTATGACTATGTAGATGCCTACAAGCATTTTAGTGACCCTGAATGGGATGGAGAACCTGTAGGGGAGGAGCCATCCAAACCTAAGGAATATCCTACTCCAACCCCAACTGAACCACCAATTGTTTCAGAGCCCGGAGGGGAAAAAATCCCAAAGAAGCCAAAGATTAAAGTCAAGCTCCGAAACGGGAAAGAGCGAGAGATTCAGCACATGATATCTACTTCCTTTTGGAGTGCTGATGGCAAACCAATCTCTGCAGAAGAGTTTTTAAACAATCTCTTTGGTGAGCTGCCTAAGTTATTCAAAGACGAAGAGGAGTTGCGGAAGCTGTGGGGCAATCCTTTGACACGAAAAATTCTCCTAGAAAATCTAGATAGCGCAGGCTTTCCCAAAGGAGACTTGCTCACGCTTCAGCGTTTGGTAGACATGGAGAAGAGTGACCTGTACGATGTATTGGAATATGTATTCAATGGGGAGTATATCGCCATGACTCGCGAGGCTAGAGCCAAGGCTGCAGAGGCCACCATTTTTGCTTTGCTGAATGACAAGCAGAAGGAGTTCATCTCTTTCGTCTTGAGCAAGTACATTGAGACAGGTGTAGAAGAGCTTGACCAAGAGAAGCTGCCAATCTTACTTACCAACAAGTATCAATCCTTGGAAGATGCCAAGGATATCTTGGGCGATGTAGCCAACATCAGCAGACTGTTTATCGAATTCCAAGCGCATTTGTACAAGCAAAGGGCTGCGTAGGCTGTTTTAGTTTACCGAATGTTCTTAGCAGTTTTAACTTTTTCCCAAGATGTGACTTAAAAAGTTGTTCAAATGATTCATAGGCCTGAGATAACGAAATGTGATTTCGACCCGACTAATCAGTCGGTTAGGTTTTTTGTGGGAAAAAATGGAAAAAAAAGATTTGTAAAAAATTTAGATGGCCCCCGGATGGTAAAAGATTCGGTAAAATATTTTCTTAAAAAATTGTGTGAAGAAAACACTATTGATGAATCAGAAATTAAATTTTATGATGATTCAATTGGGTCAGAGACCGAAGACTCCAAATACTGCATCGGAACAAACTTTAGAATTTATTTCAGAGGACATCAATTCATGTTTTCTTATGATCTTTTTGAAAATGTGACTTATGAGGTTATTGAAAAGGATTTTGGAGGTTTTTTAAAAATGGATGCAGCTGAAATAAATGAGTTGATAGAATCGCGTGCAATTGAAGATAGAAGGAGAAATAGTGTTCGAAGTGGTAGTGGTAATTCATGGCGAAAACCTCCACCAGATGATGAGGATTCCTGTACCGGTGAGTATAGTTGGAGTATAGATTAAAATTTTATAAGTTGGTTAGATTAATTCATACTTTTATTTTTTGTGATCAATCCATACCATTTATTTAAAAAGACAACTGTTTATTTATTAAAATAAAAACATTAAAAACATTAAAAACATTAGGTTATTGATTGATCTAATTTTTTATTTTTTAAAGTATCTAACATAAAGGAATGAAAAAGACATTAATAATTATTGCGATAGTGCTTCTCGCATTTTCAGCAAATGCACAAGTATCCCAATTGAATGGCATAATTGACCAAGTAGCTACGGATGTGAGTACGTGGCCATCCAATTCGACTTCAGGCGGTAGTGACACCGCGAATGTAGTGTACGAAGTGGTAGAAATACAGCCCAGTCCTCCAGGTGGGATGGCAGGATGGAATAAGTACCTTATGGAAAACTTGCGCTACCCAACGGATGCCCAACGGAAGGGCATAGAGGGGACGGTCATTGTGGCCTTCGTGGTAAATACAGATGGGACGACAACGGATATTGAAATTTTGAGAAGTGTAGGGGGAGGTTGTGACGAGGAAGTAATCCGGATTGTCCAAGGTTCACCCAAGTGGACACCGGGCATGCAGCGTGGCACGCCCGTCCGTACACGCATGCGCTTGCCGCTTCGGTTTATGTTGGGCGGAACTGACCCGAGCAGAGATAGCACCGAAGTTTCCCTGAATGCAGTGCCGCTTCCACCGACGGATGGGCAAGATTCAACGAAAGAAAATTCAGCCATCTTCTTTGATCTGGTGGATACCCCGCCAAGTCCTGTTGGTGGCTTAGAGGCATGGAAACGTCACTTATCTGACAACCTCACTTACCCTACGTCTGCGAGAATGAAGGGAATACAAGGCACGGTGTTGGTGTCCTTTATAGTCAATACAGACGGCAGCATTGAAGGGATTGAGTTGGTGCAGGGTATTGGGGGAGGATGTGACGAAGAAGCAATCCACATTATAAAAATTTCCCCGCGCTGGACGCCAGGAATGATCAAAGGCAAAGCCGTTCGCACGCGCATGAAAATCCCTGTAAGCTTTAAACTAGGTTGATTTAGGGGAGAGCAGGCCTGCTGACTCTAGGAACTAGTTTTCCCCATTCGACATTCTTCGATCGGCGTTGGGCATTCGACATTTGGGAAGTAGCAAGTAGTTAGTATCAAGTAGCAAGACGTTTTAGAAGCAAGAGGCAAGAAGCGAGTGACAAAAGAGCGGTTAGATTTCTTTGCGGCTTGGCGTCTTTGCGAGAAGAAAAAAGAAAAAAATAAGTCTCGCAAAGTAGGGAAGACGCAAAGGCCTCAGGAAGTCATACCGAGTGGACCATAATTTTTTTGCGCCTGCGATAGGCCTACGGTAGGTAGGCCTATCGCAGGCAGGTCTTTGCGAGAGTAAAAAATCCGCAGCGGCGGCGTAGTAGGCCAAAAAGCTTCTTTCAAATCTTAGAACTCCAATGACTAATTTCTCGTTTGTAAATTACTTTTCCTTTCAGCAGAATTAATTCAAAAACTCCCAATCGAGTTAGTCACTTTTTTTAACTCACTTTTTCAAACCCATGAATGACGAACCTATTTTCTACCAGCCCAACGAGACTATTGATCCCATAGCCGTAAAAATTGATGAAGAAACCGTATGGCTTACCCAACTACAAATGGCAACTCTTTTCAATCAAACGAAGCAGAATATCAGTTTACATATCGTCAATTGCTTTAGAGAGAATGAATTAGATCCAAATTCAGTTGTCAAGGATTCCTTGACAACTGCCAAAGATGGAAAGAGATACCCGACAAAATTCTACAACTTAGATGTTGTAATTTCAGTAGGGTACCGCGTAAAATCAGTTGAAGGTACCCGATTTCGTATTTGGGCTATTCGTGTATTGAAGGACTACCTTCTCAAAGGTATTGCTATCAATACTCGACTAGACCGCTTGGAGGATCGAATGGAGGCTATGGGATTACAAGTAAATCAGGTAGAGTTGCAACTCAACTCGCATCAAATCCCAACTCAAGGTGTTTTTTTTGAAGGGCAAGTGTTTGATGCTTATGTCCTAATTTCAAAAATCATTTGCAGTGCCAAAAAATCAATCGTTTTGATTGATAATTATTTAGACGTATCTGTGTTGCTTCAATTGAGTAAAAAGAAGGATAATGTGAGGGTAACTCTTCTTACCAAAACGATAAGCAAACAGCTTCTCCTTGATGTAGAAAAGGCAAATGCACAATACCCGCTGATGCTGGTAAAGCAATTTAGTCAAAGCCATGACCGATTTTTAATCGTAGATCAAATGGAAATTTATCATTTAGGAGCATCGCTTAAAGACTTAGGTAAAAAATGGTTTGCTTTTTCTAAACTAGAGCCACGCTCTGTTCAGAGCCTCTTGTCCTCCATTTCAGCAGTGATTTGAAATGAATTGAAATAAAATTCCGCCTAGGCCTATCCGCCCTGTAATCCTGCGGGACAGGTAGCAAAGGCCTCAGGATCTGTCTTCAACGAAAATTCCTTTGCGTCTCTGCTCCTTTGCGAGAGTAAATAAAAAGTATTTGGCGCGCAAAGCCGCCAAGGCGCAAAGGCCTCCGGCAGTCTAACCGAACGAACCACTATTCCTTTGCGCCTGCCTGCGGAAGGCAGGCCTCTGCGCCTTTGCGCTATAAAAAAAAAGAATAGGGAAATGACTACTTCCAAATTGTATAGGGCTACAGGTTTGTCTGAATTAGCAATATGCATTTTTTGCATATTGCTTTCTTTGCCCAATTCCCCTACGCCAAGAGCCAGTTCCGTCCGCCGCGGCGGATAGGGAGGGAGTTGCCCCAATTAAAGCTCTGCGACCTACCGCAGGCAGGCAAGTACAAAATATCTTAAGAATTAGAATCCTGCTCCATACTTGGTACTTGGTACCTCGCCTGCCCGCCGCGGTGGGTACTTTGCACTTTATCCCAATTACTTCAATCCCTGATAGATCGTTCTGCGCATCTCGTTGCCAAAGTAAAAACCATAAGGGTTGGGGGTGCCGACAGAGCCGACTTGGGTCATGAAAACAGCCACGAGCTTCTTTTTGGGGTTCACAAAAAAGTGAGTAGAGTTGGCGCCAGCCCAGAAATACTCCCCCTTGGCAAGGGACTCTCGCTGAGCTGCCTTTGGGTCTTGTACCACCGCAAAGCCCAATCCAAAGCCATGCCCAGGTTCCAAGTTTAATGTTTTCAGTTCATCCGTCACGATGCCATTGCCTAGTCTTTCGAAGGTATCCTTACCTTCCAAGCGCTCTATGCCTTGGGTGTGATCCTGTGTCATGAGGGCAACTGTTTCGGGTTTGAGGATTTGTTTGCCATTCCAGCTGCCTTGATTCAGGAGCATCTCCCCAAAGCGCAGGTAGTCTGCCGTGGAAGTGAAAAGCGCATTGATGCCCGCAAAGACCGTGTTGCCCGTAGGTGTAGGCTGTCCCATGGTGCGCTTCAGCGTGCTGTCTGCACCAAATGCATAGACACTTTGGATGCGTTTCTGCTGCGCCTCGTCCAGGTTGTAGCCGCTATTTTTCATTTCCAAGGGAGCAAATATGTGTTCCTGCAAGTAGACATCTAGTGTTTTGCCGGACAGCACCTCCACGAGTCTGCCCACCACATCGGGAGAGAAGGAATAGTTCCACTTACTACCTGGATTGAAGGCAAGAGGCATTTTTGCAAGGGCGGAAGTTCGCTGCTCCAAGGTCTTTAGTTTCCCATTCAAGATAATGCCGTTCCAAAGTTCCTTGTCAAAGGCAATTTGAGCGATGCCGTGACTCATTCCTGAGGTATGGCTGAGCACCTGCCGAATAGTCATGGGCGAAGGAGCTGCATGGGTGCCGGAGGAGGAACCGATGGTCGGGTCGTTGACTACCTGCATTGCTGCAAACTCTGGGAGGTACTTGGAGATGGGTTCATCCAGCTGGAATCTGCCCTGATCGTACAAGGTCATCAAAGCCACCGACACGATGGGTTTGGTCATGGATTGGATAAAAAAGAGTTCGTCCCCTTGCATACTCGCAGCGGCTTCCTTGTCTCTGAGGCCATAGGTATGGTTGTATACCAGTTTGCCGTCTTGGTACACCATGCCGTGCACGCCGATCAGCCGTCCTTCTGCCACTTCTTTGGATAGAAACTGGTCAAATTCCGCGAAGGAACTGCTATTTTGATTTTGCTGTGCATGGCTGGCACCAAAACTTGTAAGGGTGAGGGTTAGGAGTAGGAGGATCTTTTTCATGGGATGGTGACTGTGAGGAGACTATTTTCGGTTGAAAGTTAAGAAAAAGTGTGGCATCCTGTTTGTGGTTTTTGATTTTCCAAGCGGAATAGCCATCGAGATGAGTAGAAAAAGTTACAACCCTGATTTAAACTAAACTCGTTTATTTTTTAGCGAAAGGAAATTGATAATTGAAGTGTGGATTCAAAAAAAACATCGTCCGATTCCTATTACTTTCATACTAGTAATTAAAATTAAAATAAAATTTAACTTATATATTTTAAAATAAATACTTTCCTATAATGGATATTAGTTACTAATTTAATAAACTTATGTTTCGAGAATATAAAAATTACTCAGATTCACTTTCAATACTTTGGCTTAGGATTAGTTTATTCCTACTTTGCTAATCTTTATACTAATCTTAAAAGGGAATTATCTTTATTCATATTACTGGAATGGGTAACAAATCAACTACTTTTTAAGTTAAAAAACGAATTGAATTCCAAAGGCCTAAGGCCTATTAAAATTAAATTATCAGTATGAAAAATAGTACTTCCGTATCTCTCATTTTTTTTCTAAAATATACGGTAAAATTCTGACTATGAGCGAAATAGGAGGGGAGATTTGGATAGCTACTTATGGCACATTAAAAAATGGCTACAACAACTACAAGCTCCACCTTACAAACTCCACCCTTATCGGAAGCGGTACTACACAAGATAAGTATCCACTCATCATCAAAGATATGCCCTACTTAATTGAAGAAGTGGGAGTAGGACACCAGATCGATGTGGATGTATTTACCATTGGTCAGCAGGTATTAGATCGCCTAGACGAATTAGAAGAACATCCCAACTGGTACAGACGCAAGGAAATCCCCATCAACCTTAACGGAAAGACCTATAGCTGTTGGGTGTATTTTAGTATGACTGAATCGATTGGTGACAGCACCTTGCACAATAGCTACATTCAGGAGCCGGGAAAGCTTTACCCTTATACCCGCTGCTCAGCTATTCCTGAAGAGGAAATGCTCCAAAATCTGCAGGGAAACGAGCAAGGGCTAGGGTAGACTAAAGTCATTTATAGCGTTCTTCATCCGAATGGGTGGTTTAAAATTTACCCGCAGTCCAGGAACCAAAACTGTTTGAATTAAAGCGTAATTTTTTAGGTGGCATGATCAAAAAAATACACTTCCCAGGATTAAACGGGGTTCGGTTTATCGCAGCGCTCCTGGTGATTGTCGATCATACGGAACTATTTAAAAGTTATTTGGGTATACCAACGCTATGGGAAAATAGCTATTCGGCCTATTTAGGGGCATTTGGGGTAAGCATTTTTTTTGTTTTGAGTGGATTTTTGATCACTTACTTGCTTTTAGAGGAGCAAACAGAAGCCCCGATTCAGATCAAGCACTTCTACATCCGTCGGATTTTGCGGATATGGCCCTTGTATTACTTGATTGTGATCCTTGGGTTTTTTATAGTTCCACACATCGGCTTCCTCCAAATTCCGACCTACTCCGCTGAGATGGGTGATTACCTGGGCAGGTTCCTCTTATTTGCTGGACTTGCTGCCAATTTGGCCTTTGTCTATTTCCCAACAGTAGCCTTCGCAAACATCCTTTGGTCCGTGGCAGTGGAAGAGCAGTTCTACCTCTTCTGGCCACATGTGGTCAAGATCAAACAAAAGCTGCTCGGCGTGATGGGACTTTTACTACTCTTGTACTTGGCCCTCAAGTTTTATGCAGGAGAATTGAATCCCAAATTTGAAGAACTTGTCATTCGAACCCGTTTTTCTTCCATGATTATTGGAGGGATTGGGGCCTACCTCGTATTTACGAAGCATTCCTTAATCAAGTACGCATATGCTCGAATTACTCAGGTAACCCTTTTCCTTTTGTTTGGGCTGCTGCTATTGAATTATATTGACTTTAAGTCAATTGAGTTTTTGCAGGAGGAGCTGCTATCCTTGGTTGTATGTGGACTGATCCTCAATATCGCGACAAACCCGCAGTCCATCGTAAAGCTAGAGCATCCTCTACTGAACTACTTTGGGAAAATTTCTTATGGGCTATACGTCTACCATTTGTTTGCGGTAGTCCTTGTACTGAAGGGCTTGCCCACACTGCTCCCCATTAAGGAATGGTCCCCTTGGATTTCTTATCCGTTAACTTTGGGATCGATTTTACTCCTAACCACGGGCATTAGCCACCTTTCTTACAGGTACTTCGAAAGTTATTTTTTGAGGAAGAAGGCACGATTTTCAACTGTAATGAGTGGAGATTTAGTAAAGGAAAAATAGAAACCTGTCCGCCGCGGCGGAAGGCAGACCTTTTCCTCTTTTCAAATTTACTTCTTTAAATTTTTGAAGTGCCGGTTAGGAGATTCCCTCCCGATATGCCGCGTCGGATCGGGACAGGCTCTTACCAAGGGGGCTAGGGGGATTTTTTTTACAGACCACAATCTCTTTGCGCCCACCTCGGCGGGCAGGTCTATGCGTCCTGCCTACCGCAGGCAGGCTTTGCGAGAAGAAAAAAAAATAAATCGCGCAAAGCCGCCAAGGCCTCCGGAAGTCATACCGAACGGACCACAGAGTCTTTGCGGCTCTGTGTCATGCCCGCCGCGGAGGGCTTTGCGAGAAGAAAACCTTGAAAAATTATAGGTCTACTTCCCGATACAAAACTTACTAAAGATAGTGGCCAGCAGGTCGTCGGTGGTCACTTCGCCAGTGATCTCACCCAGGTAGTGCAACGCACGGCGGATGTCCATCGCCAAAAAATCATGGGTCACCAGCTGATCCAAGCCACCAAGGACCTCAAGCAAGGCGACTCGCGTTTGAGTTAAACTGTCGTAATGACGCACATTGGTCACCAGCGTATTGCCAGTCCGGAATTTATTCGTGTTCACCAACTCCAAGATCCGAGCTTTCAAACCCTCTAAATTTTCCTTTTTGCCCGCCGAGATAAAAAGGGTGTCCGGATGGTTGGCTTGCAAATCGGTAATCAGGTTTTCCTTGGCCGCATCCACCTTGTTGCCCACCTTCAAAAAAGGAACCCTAAGATTCTCAAGTTGGTTGATATCCCGATTGATTTCCACCAGGTCCGTGTTGCTCAAATCAAAAAGGTATAGTATCAAGGCGGCTGTGCGCATCTTTTCATGCGTGCGGCTCACGCCAATCGCTTCAATAGTATCCGTAGTCTCGCGCAGCCCTGCTGTATCGATAAATCGGAAGATCACACCTCCCAGGCTGAGTTCGTCCTCTATAAAATCGCGGGTAGTACCCGCAATCTCGGAGACAATGGCTTTCTCTTCTTTCAACAACGCATTGAGTAGGGTAGACTTGCCCGCATTGGGCTTGCCCGCGATCACAGTGGGTACCCCATTCTTGATTACGTTGCCAAGATCAAAACTGAGGATAAGTTCCTCTACCAAGCGCAGAATCCGCTCCACCAGCAGGCGCAAGCCTTCCCGGTTGGCAAACTCCACGTCTTCTTCCGAAAAATCCAGCTCCAGCTCAATCATGGACGCAAAATAGATCAGCTGGGAGCGGAGCTCCTGAATCTCGGAACTAAAGCCACCACGCATCTGATTGATGGCCGCCTGGTGGCTGCTCTCGGAGTCGGAGTGGATCAGGTCGGCGACTGCCTCGGCTTGTGCGAGGTCAAATTGCCCGTTTAAGAAAGCCCGCTGCGTAAATTCCCCCGGTCTGGCCAAGCGAACGCCCTTGCGCACAAAGAGTTTGATCACTTGCTGCACAATGTAGGAAGACCCGTGCGTGGATATTTCGACTACATTTTCCTTGGTAAAGGAGGTCGGTGCTTTGAAAAGGGAGACCAGCACCTCGTCGATGATCTTGTCCCCTTCACGAATCGTACCCAAGTGGATGGTATGGGAGGACTGCTCCTCCAGATTTTTGCCGTAAAAAACGTCGTTGCAAATACGTATCGCTTCTTTTCCAGAGATGCGGATCACGGCAATGGCGCCTACGCCCTGCGGGGTGGCTAATGCAATAATGGTGTCGTCGCGCTCTGAGAGAGAGAAACTCATGGGGTCTTTTTAAATGCTTTTTCGATCAATTCGGCAAGGCCAGCCAAAAATGCTTCCGGCTCCCGATATCCGGGTAGCTGCGCGAGGTTTTGCAAGCCCGGTTCGATGACCACAAAGTTGGGATAGGAGTTGACCCGCATGGCTGCGGCCATCTCGGCTTCACTAAAGGTCTTGCCCATAAACGGGAAACGACGCTTCGTGTCTTCGGCATTGAGCTTGACCGCGTAAAAATTCTTCTTGAAATGAGCAATCACCCGAGGATCAGTAAAGGTATCCTTGTCCATCTTCTTGCACCAGCCACACCAGTCGGTGTATACATCCACCAGGATCATTTTGGGGTTATTGGCATTGGCAGCGACGGCTTCCTCAAACTTCATCCACTGGATTTGGTCCTGCGCCTGGGCAGTAGCAGTCCCAATGAGGGTGAGGCTGAGAGAGAAAAGAAATAGGCGAACGATCTTCATGGATTTCGTATTTCAGGATAGTAACGATTCTGGGCTAGTTGAAGTTCCACGCAGCATTTGAGGCCATTTTCCCTTGATCAGGGCACTGCCAAAGAAGAAGGCGCCGGCTACGGCTACCATCATTCCCGCGATGGAACTGTCTATCCAGAAGGCAAGATAATACCCAAGAATGGCAATTAAAATTCCTAGGGCTGCAGTGAGCCGAAGTAACGGGATCAGGCTCTTGGTCCAGAGGTAGGCGGTGGATGGCGGCACCACGAGTAAAGCCACCACCAAAATGGCCCCTACAGACTCAAAGCTACTCACCGTGGTATAGGACACCATGCTCATCAAGGCCAGGTTGACTCCCTTGGCAGGAATACCGATGGCAGAGCTAAAGTTCTCGTCAAAGCTTGTTAGGGACAACTCCTTGAATAAGAGGTAAATAAATCCGGTAACCAGGAAGAAATTGAGGCCGGCCAACCAGGTGATGCGTGGCCCCAGATTCAGCCCACTTTGGGTGATCCACAGGTCGATGGGCAGGTAGGCAATCTCTCCGTACAACACGCATTCTTGGTCCAAGTCAACCTTGTAGGCAAATAAGTTAATTAGGATGATGCCGATCGCAAAAAGCAGTGTAAAGGTGATGCCAATGGAGGCGTCGAGCTGCACCTTGGCCTTTTTGCGCAGCGCATCGATCATCAGCGTAGATAAGATCCCCAGTAGGCCCGCACCGATGATGACTTCCAAACTGCGTTGGCTGCCAGATACAAAATAGCCGATGACAATGCCCGGAAGTACGGCATGGGAGATGGCATCGCCGGTCATGGACATTTTGCGCAGCAGGAGAAATACGCCCAAAAAGCCACAGGAAATGGAAATCAGGGCTCCGGTGAGGATGATCAGCAGGGCATTGGTATCAACGGTCATGGGCTTCGCGAGGGATAGTTACTTGGTGAGGATCAAGGGTAGGGTAGTTGAGGCGCTGCTCCAGCATGGCTTCCAACTCAGGGGTGAGCAGGTGCTCCATCTGCTCGGCAGACTCGTGGACGTGGTCCGGCGCGATGTGGAGAAACTCGTTGAGGTAGAGTTCCCAGAGTCGGTGCAGTCGGACGATTCGCATGGCATCGGATACGCCCTTCGCGGTCAAAGAGATCTGTTGCTCTTGTTGTCCAACAAAGCCTTGACGGAGCAGCTGCTGCAAAGAAGCTTGGATATTGCTTCGGTGAAATGGGTAGAGGGCATGGATTTCTTCCAGACTCAGGTACGCCTGCTCAGCTTCTTTGGCTTTGTAGAGGGCCTTCATCAGGTGATCGCGGTGCATCTGCTTTACGTAGCGCCTGCGAGAGAGCATTCGGGGAAGGAGCCCGCTTTTGGGAGCTACAAGGAAGGAAAGTAAGGCAATCAAAGAGAGAAACACCACTACCCAGGGTCCGGTGGGCATCTTGGGAAGGACGAAGGAAATGTAAGTACCCATGATCCCTGAAATTACGGAAAATAGGCCGGCAAGGATCAATAAGGTGGAAAGGCGGTTGGTCCAGAACCGTGCTGCCGCTGCCGGGGTGATCAGCAGCGCTGCCATGAGCACCACACCGATGGCTTGTATGCCGATTACTACGGCCAAGATCATGAGCACGTTGAAGATAAATCGGATTCCTTGGATGGGAAAACCGATGGCCTGCCCAAAGTTGGGATCAAAGACCATCAGGCGAAACTCCTTCAAAAATAGGCTGAGCACGAGAATAATAGTCAAAGACAAACCTCCGTAGACCAAGAGATCTGCTTCTGCGATGCCGATGGCGTTGCCAAAAATAAAGGAGTTGAGCCCCGCAATCTCTGGGTTGCCGGATTTTTGAAGCACGGTCAAAAAGACAATGCCGATACCAAAGAAAATGGACAGGATGCTCGCAATGATGCTGTCTTCGCTGAGTTTGGTGTTTTTCTTGAGCCAGGAACTTAAAAAAGTAGCCAGCGCTCCAGAGAGGAAGGCACCAGTGACGATGTAGCGGGGATCTTTTTCTCCAGCAAGCGCAAAGCCCAAGCAGATGCCTGGCAGCACAGCATGGGAGATGGCATCGCCGAGAAGTGCCTTCTTATCCAAAAAGGAGAAGGTGCCTACATAGGCCGAGCCGAGTCCAAGTAGTGTGATGCCGAGAACCACCCAGGTGATGGAGGGATCTTGAAAGGTGAAGAAGTAGATAAAATCTTCCATATCAGCGTTTGAGCGGGTTGAAGTCTTGCTTGCGAATCAGGTCAGTCACTTGGGTGAGCAGGTTGAGCTTACCACCGTAGGTTTTGCGGAGCAGCTCCTCGGTCATCACCTGCTCCTTTGGACCAGAGGCCACCAGGTGCAGGTTGAGCATGATCACCCAGTCAAAGAAGTTCATCGCAGAGTGGATGTCGTGGTGCACGACGAGGACGGTTTTTCCCGCAGCAGTCATGGCCTGTAGGAGTTGAAAAATGGCCGTCTCTGTGGCCACATCCACCCCAGCAAAGGGTTCGTCCATCAAGTAAAGGTCTGCCTGCTGCGCCAGCGCACGGGCGATAAACACGCGCTGCTGCTGCCCTCCGGAGAGCTCGGCGATCTGTCTGGATGCAAAGGCGGTCATGCCCACCTGCTCGAGCGCATCTTGGGCAACTTGGATTTCTTTTTTGCCGGGCCTGCGGAAAAGCCCCAGTTTCCCGTAGGTGCCCATCACGACCACATCCAGGACGGAGGCTGGAAAGTTCCAGTCCACCGACTCCCGCTGGGGAACGTAGCTGATGCGGCTACGCACCTCCGGCAGTGCCTTGTCAAAAATCTTCACATAGCCCGAGGTGGGGGTAATCAGTCCCATGATGGACTTGATCAGGGTGGATTTACCAGCTCCGTTGGGGCCAAGGATACCGATGAGCTTGCCGGCAGGCAAACTTAAGTCCACATTCCACAGCACAGGATGCTGCTCGTAGCTGACGGTCAAGTCATGGACTTCTAGGACGGGTTGGGATACTTGCGTGATCATGGTAGCAATTGGGTATAGATCAGGGTGAGGTTGGCTTCAAACATGCCGAGGTAGGTACCGGCAGGGGTATTTGCTGCATCTAGGCTATCCGTGTAGAGTGGGCCGGCGAGTTTGACCACTTGGTTTTTTTCGGCAGCTCCTCGCGCCACTGCCTGCAAGGCTTTGGGAGAGATGGTCTGCTCGGCAAAGATGGCTTTGACTCGGTAGGTTTGGATGACTTGGATGAGTGTGGTGAGGTCTCGCAAGCCAGGTTCACTCAGCGTAGAGAGGCCTTGCAAGGAGTAAACGGGTATTCCATAAGCCTTGCCGAAGTAGGCAAAGGCATCGTGGGCTGTAACTAGTACCTGCTTGTTACGAACAAGCTCGGCCACTTGCCTTCGGGTGCGCTGATCCAAGGCTGCGAGTTGCTGCAGGTAGGTGGTGGTATTTTGCTGTAGTTCAGGCTTCCAGGTCGGTTGCCAAGCTTGTAGCTCCTCACTGGCATAGGCCAAGGCAGCCGACCAAAGTGAGATGTCAAACCACACATGGGGATCCACACTATGTGCTTCGGGTCCGGAGCGAATCAATTTTTGTTGAGGGATACCTCGGGAAACATCAATGAGGGGCTGATTCAGGGCCAGCTTTTCAAAGATTTCGGTCATTTTCCCTTCTAGGTAGAGTCCGTGGTAGACCACAAGGTCGGCCTGGGTAAGCAGGTCTAGGTCGCGAACGGATGCTTTGTAGAGGTGTGGATCTACGCCTGGAGGCATGAGAGAGACTACTTCGGCCTGATCTCCAACGAGCTGCTGTATGCCATCCGCAAGGATGCTGGTAGTAGCCACGATGAGTGGCCTGCTGCGCGTCGTTTCCGTGTTGGATCGGCAACCCCAGAGTGTAAGGGAAAAAAATAGGAGCAGGATGCGGAAGGAACTCATGTGGTCAGGACAAGAATGTTGTTCGCTACCTCTTTGGACATGAAGAGGTTCTTTTTTTGGTCGACGAGGATTTCGATCGAACCGTCAAACTCGACCTTGTCTAGGACTTTGATGCGGGCCCCGATGTAGGCGCCGACCTTGTCGAGGTAGCGCAAGAAGGCTGGGGAACTGTCTTTGACGGCCACGATTTGTCCGGACTGGTCGATGCCCATTTCTTGCAAGGCTATACGTGGGCGGGAGCGCACGTCTCCAAAGGCATCGGGGATGGGATCGCCGTGTGGGTCAAACTTGGGGTAGTTGAGGTAGGCGTCTAGGCGCTCGATGAGTAGGGGAGATTGGATGTGCTCGAGTTGCTCGGCTACCTCATGCACCTCATCCCAAGCGAAGTGCAGCTTGTCCACGAGAAACACTTCCCAAAGGCGGTGCTTCCGGATGGTTTGCAAAGCAAGTCGCATCCCGAGAGGAGTGATCTGAAGCCCGTAATATTTGCGGTATTGGATGACTTCTTTTTCGCCAAGCTTACGAAGCATGTCGCTTACCGATGCGGGTTTGGTTTGGATGGCGGAAGCGATGTCATTGGTAGATACGCTTTTTTTTCCTTCCTCGGAAAGGTGGTAAATGGCTTTTAAATAATTCTCTTCGGCAGTGGTCAACTCCATGGGGTAGGTAATTTATAAGACAAATATAAAAATTTAATTAGAGATACCTAAAAAATAAGTTTAAGTACACTAAATCGAATGTGGAAAACTCAATTTTGCTGGGGAAAATCGATTTCGAATTCACTTAAATAAATTCTAGATATGTCTAAAAAGGGCCATATTTACTTGATTTAAAGTATTTTAATCTATTTTCAAAGAAGGGTTAACCTTCCTTTGACCCGAGCTTGAACCGCTGTGTTTGTTTAGAGTCTGGGTCACAGAATTGCATCTGAGCGCACTGGAAATTTCAAATGCAGGACTTTTCAGACGAGGTTTAGGCTTAAAATAAGTGCCTACCAAGAGTTGTATTTGTACTCTTTCTTCAAAAAAACCTATGAAGTTCACCGAGTATTTACTTGTTTCGTGTTCTCAAAACCATCCTCTTCCGCTCTGCTCTTTACCGGGTAATTTGCGACATGCTTTCGAAGAAGGCTATAGTGAGGAACAGACCTACTAGAACTAGACCACAGATGGACTTAAAATCAACAATTGAAGCGGCTTGGGACAACCGAGAATTGCTTAAAGAAGCGACAACCCAAGCTGCAATCCGCAGCATCATTGCCGATTTGGATACAGGAAAATTGCGCGTAGCAAGTCCATCGGAAGTTGGGGAATGGACCGTCAACGATTGGATCAAAAAAGCGGTTATCCTGTACTTTCCCATCCAAAAAATGGAAACCATCGAGGTGGGCCCCTTTGAGTTTCACGACAAAATGGCCCTAAAAACCAACTATGCTGCACAAGGTGTACGGGTAGTGCCGCATGCAGTGGCCCGTTACGGAGCTTTTCTAGCTTCCGGCGTGATCCTCATGCCGAGCTATGTGAATATCGGCGCATATGTGGATTCTGGCACCATGGTGGACACCTGGGCGACGGTAGGCTCTTGCGCGCAGATTGGCAAAAATGTACACTTGAGTGGTGGAGTAGGTATCGGTGGGGTACTCGAACCCGTACAAGCTGCTCCAGTAATCGTAGAAGATGGTGCCTTTATTGGAAGCCGTGTAATCATTGTAGAGGGCGTTCGTATTGGCAAGGAAGCGGTGATTGGGGCCGGAGTAACCCTCACTGCGAGTTCCAAGATTATCGATGTCACCGGTGCTAGCCCTGTGGAATACAAGGGTGTGGTGCCTCCTCGTTCGGTGGTGATTCCGGGAACCATTCCCAAGCAATTTCCCTCTGGAACCTATCAGGTGCCTTGCGCGCTAATCATTGGACAGCGAAAAGCTTCCACTGACCTAAAAACTTCCTTGAATGACGCCTTAAGGGAGAATAATGTTGCAGTTTAACCTTAAAACAAACTGCAGTTTTTACTTCCTCTTTTCCCTGCTTATTGCGTTTTTGATTTCGGCTTGCGCTAGTTCCCCAAGCATAAATCCTGGGGATGCCGCTTTCAAGAAAAAAGAATTCAGTACAGCCATTACGGCCTACTCGGAATCCCTAAAGACGAATCCAAAAGACTTGGATCTACTTTTTGGGAGAGGTAGGGCATACCAAGAACTTGGTCAATTAGAGGAAGCCCAACTCGATTTTGAGCAGGCGCTCAGTCAAGATCCTAACAATTTTCAGGTACTATTGAGTCTCGCTACGATACAATTGGACCAAAAGAGCTATGCAAGTGCCTTGCTCTATTCCACCAAGGCGGAGCAGATTTCAGGTGCCCCTGCGATGGCCTCTCTCCTGAAGGGAAGAGCATTGCATTACCTGGGCATGCCTGAAGAGGCCTTAAAAGCCTACGGAAATGCCATTCAGTTGGATCGGAATTTTGGAGAAGCTTACCTCAGCAGGGGATTGCTCAAAGTAGCTTTGAAACGAGAAAAACAGGCTTGCGAAGATTTCAAATTGGCTGCGGTCTTGGAATTTCCTGGAGGAAAGGAAATGGTACAAAAATACTGCAAATAGAAAAATTACCCGCTATAAGGCCATTGCTTCAAAATGAGCTTGAATCAAGGTCAACAGTCCACAGCCCACAGAAGACAGCAGATTGTAATTATAAACGTAAATCGTAGTCATACCTAAATCGGCAGTGGACCGATGACAGTTAGCCGTTGACCGAATTAATTGAACTTCCAACCTTATTTTTTTGTAGGATCAGCATGTACATGCTCCTCATGATCGCATAAATCAGCTGAGGCAGTCTTTCCAGAGCCCTCACAGTTTTTGCAGGCGCTTACTTCTTTTCCACTACCTCCGCAGGATGGGCAGGTCAGACGACCTTTTCCAGTACAGCGCTCGCATTCAAAAAATTCCACGATGTTAAAGATATTTAATTTTTTGATCATTCCTGAAGCCCCACATCGGCTACAGCCCACGACCCCATTTGCTTTGCAATAGTCGCAGGCTTGTTCCACCTGCTTATTTCCACCACACAGGGGGCATGGGGCGTAGCGGTATCCACGACGATCACAAAGTTCGCAGGCGATGATTTGAGCCAAGGGCCCCTTTAGTTTTTCCTTGAGCAGAACGGCATAGTCGTAGTTTTTCCCTGTAAATCCAGTCAATTCCAAGTACTTGTTCACAAAGTTTTGGCTGTTGTCAAATTGGCCAAGGTGGAATAACGTTTCCGAAAAGTAGTAGGGCATCTCCTCAGGGAGCGGTTGGCCGGAATCAATTAAATTCCGAAAGATGGAGTTGGCAGTTTGGTAATCGCTCCGTTCCATTGCTGCCAAAGCACCCTTCATCCAACGGTCGGTTTGACCAAGGTTAACCTGGGCTGTGGCTGCCAAAGGCGCTAAACCGAGCAGGCTAAGCAGAACTAGGGAAAGGAATAAGGGTCTCAAATCGGCGTAATTTGTAGCAAGTAAGCAACTAGAAGTTTGTCGGTCAAGAAAAAATCAATTCATCTCAAAAAAGAGCTTTAATTTTACTGCCGAATCAACTGGATAACGGGTGAAAATTGCTGTCATTGGTGGGGGTGCTGCGGGTTATTTTGCCGCTATCCACGCAAGTGGACCTGGAATACAGGTGCTCCTTTTTGAAAAATCCCCCAAAGTGCTCTCCAAGGTCAAAATCTCTGGTGGGGGACGATGCAATGTCACGCATCGACCCATGGAGATCACCAAACTAGTCAAAAACTACCCCCGAGGAGAGAAATTTTTGAAGAAAGGATTTGCCCACTTTTCCATTGAAGATACCTTTACCTGGTTTGAATCTCGTGGAGTCCCCCTAAAAATTGAAGCCGATGGTCGGGTGTTTCCAAAAAGTAATACCTCCCAAAGTATCGTGGATTTGCTCCAAGGGGAAGCCGCTCGACTAGGCGTTCAGCTCAAGCTTTCAACTGGAATCAAGGCAATACGACCTACAGATTCTGGCTTTAGTCTACAAACCGATACAGGAGATGTATCCGTATCCAAAGTGATTGTAGCCTCAGGAGGGCATCCCAATTTGAGTTCGTATGAATTTCTTAAGTCATTGAAGCATAAGGTTATAAATCCAATACCTTCACTCTTTACCTTCAATACCCCACAAGAGCCCATTCGTGAACTGATGGGAATTTCGATGGAGGATGCCTTGGTCAAATTGGAGGGAACGAAACTAAGTTACCGTGGACCGATACTGATCACCCATTGGGGAATTAGTGGGCCTGCGGTGCTCAAACTCTCTGCTTTCGGAGCAGACTGGTTGCATGAGAAGCAGTACACCGCCCGAGCGATCATTCAATGGAATGCGGATTTGGGCGAGCAAGACTATGTGGAGCAGCTGAATGGCTATGCACAGATCCATCCCAATCGAAAAGTGGGTTCACACCCGTTATTTGGGGTTCCTACGCGGCTATGGGAGCATTTCTGCAGCAAAGCAGAGGTACCCGAACCGCAACTTTATGGTCAGCTTCCAAAAAAATTGATCAACAAGTTAGTGCAGTGCCTATTCTGCTATTCGGTCGGCATCCAAGGGAAAACGACCTTTAAGGAAGAGTTTGTCACTGCTGGAGGCTTGGTGCTGGATGAAATCAATCCCGAAACCCTAGAGAGTAGGTTTCATCCGGGGCTCTACTTTGCAGGAGAGGTATTGAATTTGGATGGCATCACGGGCGGTTTCAATTTTCAAGCGGCTTGGACCACCGGATATTTGGCAGGTACTTCAGCCAAGGAAAGTTTGAAAATGCACCCTAAAACCACCATTGGAAAGCATGGAGCATAAAAAAAAGGCAATACGCATTGCCTTCTTTTTAAAATTTAATCCCCTTTTAACTCTGTAAATCCTATGAGTTCAGTAATGAATCGAAAAGTAGTTGATTACACTTGCTTCAAGGTTAATTAAAGATGAAGTTGATTTGAAGTTTTCTCACGATTGCCATGCCTATACTTGCTTCTACTTACACTAATCCTCCGTTTTTTTACTTAAATGGTCATTTTGAGACCATTTTGCCCAGTATTTGGCGCAAGGTGGCAGGAGTGAATTACGAGCGGGAGAAAATCGATACGGCTGATGGTGACTTCTTAAATTTGGATTGGTCCAGAGTTGGGGGTAGGCACTTGCTGCTTGTTTCCCATGGGTTGGAAGGAGATTCGCAGCGGCACTATGCACGGGGATTGGTCAAGTTGTTCAACCAGAAAGGAATCGATGTCCTTGTTTGGAACAATCGGTCCTGTGGTGGGGAAATCAATCACCAACCCATCCTGTACCACCACGGCTCAACCTACGATTTGGATACTGTCATGAAGCATGTGCTGGGCAAGGCCGGTTACGCCGGGATATTTCTATCAGGAATCAGCATGGGTGGAGCGCAAACGCTGAATTACCTTGGGCAACAGGGAAGCAGCCTTTCTCCATTGATCCTACGAGCGGCAGTGTATTCTACACCTGTTCACCTACCTTCCAGTGCAGCCACACTTCGACGACCCACCAATGCATTTTATGCACGCAAGTTTATGGGCAAGCTGAAGAAGAAAATGGAGGCGAAGGGGAAGCAATTCCCTGGTTTGGTGGATCTGGATCGTTTGCACCATGTACGTGATTTTGATGACTTTGACACGCATTACACTGCCAAACTGCATGGATTTAAAGATGCGGCTGACTTTTACGAACAGGCCAGTCCACATACTCGAATCCAGGACATTGGGATCTCCACGTTAATTCTCAATGCCAAAAATGATCCCTTGCTGGGGGAGGAATGTTACCCTACTGAATTTGCAATGAACAGCACAGCAATCTTTCTAGAAGTACCCAAAAGGGGAGGGCATACTGGTTTCACCATTCCTGGCTCTGAATTTACCTATGCGGAACAACGGGTTTTTGAATTTTTAACACAGCAGCACTAGGATTTAGTTGGAACCTGTTTGATCGGGTTAAAAACGCTTCAGCACCATGTCCGCAACAGTTCCCCCGATGGAAAGGGAACTTGTGGCTGCCGGAGAGGGAGCATTCAAGACATTGATTGCAAACTCGGATTCACGGATGGCAAAGTCATCTAAAAGACCTCCGGTACGATCACAAGCCTGTGCACGAACCCCTGCGCCACCTTCCACGAGGTCAGACTCTTGGATTTCAGGGATTAATTCTTGCAAAGCTTTGGTAAATGCTGCTTTTGAAAATGAGCGATACAATTCTCCTAAGCCTGTTTTCCAGTATTTGCCTGCAACCTTTTGAAATCCTGGCCATGCCAAGGTCTCTGCTAGCTCTGCAAAATTCACCTGTGTCTTCTTATAGCCTTCACGCTTAAATGCGAGTACGGCATTTGGACCTGCTTCCACGCCTCCTTTTTTCATGCGCGTAAAGTGTACGCCTAGGAAAGGGAAGTTAGGATCTGGAACAGGGTAAATTAGGTTTTTGACCAAATACTCGCGTTCTGCTTTGAGCTTGAAGTATTCACCTCTAAAAGGGATGATTTTCACATCGTCGATGGAGGCATCGTTCATTCGAGCTACCTTATCGGAGTATAGACCCGCACAGTTTACGACTAGCTTCGCTTGGAAGGTTCCTTTTGAAGTTTCAATGTAGTTGATTGAATCTTTCTGATTAATTTCCAGTACTTTATGATCAAGAAAAATCCCTCCGCCCAGCTGCATGATCTTTCTGCCATAGGCTAGAGCTACTTGCAAGTAATCTACGATTCCTGTTTGAGGAACATGTATTGCACCCACACCCGTGCAGTGGGGTTCGTGTTCTTTCAGTTCCTCAAGACTTATATTGCGGGTTCCGGTCAATCCATTTTCCAAACCTCTTTCCAATAGCATGGTCAGGATTGGTTTCTGAGAATCACGCGTGGCCACGACAACCTTTCCAGTGATTTCATAAGGAATCTTTTCTTCCTCACAAAAAGTTACGAGCTCGTGGTATCCCTGAATGCAATTAATCGCCTTGAGAGAGCCGGGCTTGTAATACAATCCGGAATGAATTACGCCGGAGTTATTGGCTGTTTGATGCAGTGCAAGCTGGCTTTCTTTCTCCAGTATGGCAATTTTTAAATCAGGACGAGCAGCAATCAGCTTGTACCCAGTAGCAAGCCCAACAATTCCACCACCTACTAAAACAACGTCGTATTGCATCTTTGAAAAATTTTGAATCAAATATAACTTTAGAAACAATCAATGCTCCATAAGGTTCTAAAATTTGAACTTTTTATCCAAAAAACAGGTCTTAAACAGCAGATCCTTTTTTGTATTAATCAAAAAAGAGCAGCTCAAAAATATCCCCTACCTTTGCCATCTCAATAGATGGATTCGATTTCCGACTCATGCTTCGATTTATATTTTTAGGTTTCTTCTTTCTGTTGTCTTCAGTTTCCTTTGGTCAATTTATCCTCAAGGGTAAAGTGACGGATGCGGAAACAGGCGATCCAATTCCCTTTGTCAGCGTTTTTCAAAAAGGAAAAACATCTGGAATTACCACAGATTTCGAAGGAAATTACCTACTGCAAGTGGCTAGCCTAGGGGATAGTTTGAGCGTCAGCTACCTGGGTTATGCTACGCAATCGAAGGTTTTGACCAAAGAAGCTACACAAACGCTCAATTTTCAACTTCGATCTGTGGCTTTTGAGTTGGGAACTTTCGTGTTTGAGGCAGGAGAAAACCCTGCCTTTGACGTGATTCGCCAAGCGGTAGAAAAGCGAAAGGTGTATGACAAACGAAGTTTGGATGCCTATCAATCAAAAAACTACACCAAAATCGAAGTTGACATCGACAACCTGTCCGAGGAATTTAACCAACGGAAGTCAGTTCGGTCGGTAACTGCGGTTTTGGATAGCATTCGCCAGCTCACCAACGAGGAGGGAGAAAAGATATTGCCGGTGTTTTTTTCAGAGACGGTGTCCTCCTTTTACTACCGTAACAATCCGGAACTGCGCAAGGAGATCATTGAAAAGACAAAAGTAACCGGAGTAGGCATCACGGATGGTTCCACAACCTCACAGATCACCGGATCGGTATTTCAGGAGTATAACTTTTACAAAAATTGGTTGGCCATCCTCAACAAGGATTTTATTTCCCCAATCGCGGATGGCTGGAAGACTTATTACGACTACGACTTACTCGAGGATGTGCTCGTAGGGCAGGATAGCTGCTACAAGCTTCAGGTGTATCCTCGTCGGGATCAGGACTTGGCGTTTACGGGCACGATATGGATCAAAAAGTCCGATTATTCACTCAAGCAGGTAGACTTAACGATTCCTAAGGCAGCAAATCTGAATTTTGTGGATCGCATTAAAATTCAGCAAGAACTAGTTCCTACTACTGCAGGCGCTTTGATGCCAGCGAAAACTCGTGTCCTACTTAAAATCGGTCAAGTAACGGAGAACTCGGCTGGGCTCTTGGCCAAGTTCTACACGGCTACCGATAGCATTGTGGTGAATCAACCTCTAGAAACCTCCTTTTTTGATCAGGCAGTAGTATTGAAGTCGGACTTCAACCAGGTTTCGGCTGACTATTGGAAAAATAGGCGTCCTGACCCTTTGAGTGAGGAGGAGTTGGCCGTCTTGCAAATGGTGGATACGCTGAAGAAAATTCCGATTATCCGGTTTTATTCCGAGAGCTTGAAGTTTTTTGCAACGGGTTACCTGCCTGTAAAGAAGTTGGATTTGGGACCCTGGACCGAATTTGGCAACTACAACAATGTAGAAGGGTTGCGATTTGGTTTTGGCTTACGAACCAACTATTCCTTTTCGAACAAATTTCTTATGGAGGGTTATGGCGCCTACGGTACGGTGGATCAGCGCTGGAAGTATAAATTGGGGTCTACCTTGATCCTATCTCGAAAACACTGGACGACGCTTGGCATAAGGGTAGGGAGGGAGCTGGACCAGGTGGGCTTGGAGATGGAGAATCTAGAAGGCAATTCAATTTTCTTGGCGGCAAGCCGTTTTGGAACACTCCGAAGACCTTTTGTGTCAACCAATCAGCGGATCACCTTTCAGCGGGAGTTCTTTAAAGGATTCCTTGTAACCACAAGTTTGAACAAGAGTCAATTTGATCCACTCTTTGACTTTTACTACTACGAAAAAGGATCTAAAGCCTTGCGAACGAGTTTCCAAACCACGGAGATCCGTACCGGCATTCGCTATGGTCGTGATGAAATCATTCTAATTAATGACAACACGCGCACTTCTTTGGGATCCAGCAAATGGCCGATTGTGGAATTGAATTACGCACAGGGTATTCCTTCTTTAGGGGCTAATTTGAGCTATTCCAAGTTGAATTTTTACCTCTACCATCGGATCAATTTGGGGATATTAGGGGTGGGACGTTATGAAATCGATGCAGGCAAAATTTGGGGCGAGGTGCCGTATCCCTTGTTGAAAAACCACTTGGGCAACGAAACCTTTTTTTACACTACGGCAGCATTCAATACGATGAACTTCAATGAGTTTGCTTCCGATCGATTTGCAAGTATACGCTACCGACAGTCCTTTGAAGGCTTTTTATTCAATTCCATCCCCTTGATCAAAAAGTTAAAATGGCGTTTGGTAGGCAATGCCAACGTGCTGATGGGTGCAGTAGGGGATCAAAATATCCTAAACCTTCCACTAACTGCTCCAGATGGACGTGTATTGGAATCCTTTGGTCGATTGGATCCCAAGGTACCCTATGTGGAGCTTGGCTATGGGATTGAGAACATTTTCAGGTTTTTTAGGGTCGATTTTTTTCACCGCATGAGCTATTTGGATAGTCCTGAGGCACGTCCTTTTCTGGTCAAATTAAGTGCTCAGATAATTTTGTAGGGAAAAGTTTCCTCCATTCTAGCGCAAAAGCTTTCCATGGAGCGTAGGTTTTGTGCATATTTGCAGCTGAATCAACTGCCTGTTTGTATAGGTAGCAAAAAAATAGAACATGTCACAGCAAATTAAAATCACCCTACCCGACGGATCGGTAAGGGAGTACGAACAAGGCATTACCGGACTACAGATTGCTGCAAGTATCAGCGAGGGTTTGGCTCGGAATGTCCTTGCAGCCAAAGTAAATGGAGAAGTTTGGGATGCGTCCCGTCCCATCACGAGCCATTCCCGTTTGCAATTGCTTACCTGGAATGATTTAGAGGCCAAGAGCACCTTTTGGCATTCCTCAGCACACTTGATGGCCGAGGCATTGGAAGCCCTTTATCCTGGCGTAAAACTAGGTATTGGACCTTCCATTGAAACTGGGTTTTACTACGATGTGGACTTTGGTGACCACAAGTTGGACGGGGAGGAGTTGGAGAAGATCGAAGAAAAGATGCTCGAACTTGCTCGCCTCAAGTCAGACTTTATCCGCAAGGATGTATCAAAAAAAGATGCAGTAAACTATTTCCAGCACAAGGGAGACGAGTACAAGCTCGATCTTTTGGAAGGATTAGAAGATGGAACCATCACGTTTTACGAGCAGGGCAATTTTACCGACCTCTGTCGAGGACCACATATTCCAAATACAGGTTTTATCAAAGCAGTGAAGCTCACCAACATCGCTGGAGCTTACTGGAGAGGGGATGAGAAGCGCAAGATGCTTACCCGTATCTATGGAGTGACCTTTCCCAAGGCGCAGGAGTTGAAGGATTACTTGACGCTGCTTGAAGAGGCCAAAAAGCGTGACCACCGCAAGCTGGGTCGTGAATTGGAATTGTTTACTTTTTCCGAAAAGGTGGGCATGGGACTTCCATTATGGCTTCCAAAGGGAACACTTTTGAGAGAGCGTTTGATTAACTTCATGAAAAAAGCGCAGGACAAGTCAGGCTACCAGCAGGTGACCACCCCGCATATTGGCCACAAGGCCTTGTACGAGACTTCCGGGCACTACGAAAAGTACGGCAAGGATTCTTTTCAGCCGATTGCAACGCCTCACGAAGGGGAGACCTTCTTGTTGAAGCCGATGAACTGCCCGCATCACTGCGAGATATACAAATACAAGCCAAGGTCTTACAAGGACCTGCCTATACGATATGCCGAGTTTGGCACCGTGTACCGCTACGAGCAGAGTGGGGAATTGCATGGGTTAACCCGTGTTCGAGGATTTACTCAGGACGATGCACACATTTTCTGTCGCCCTGACCAGGTAAAAGAAGAGTTTATCAAGGTGATTGACCTGGTTTTATATGTTTTTAAGGCCTTGGGCTTTTCAGAATATACCGCACAAATATCCCTTCGTGATCCTGAAAAAAAGGAAAAGTACATTGGGTCTGATGAAGCTTGGGATAAAGCGGAAGCGGCGATCATTGAAGCTTCTGCTGAAAAGGGCTTGGATACCGTGACTGTATTGGGTGAAGCGGCATTTTATGGCCCGAAGCTAGACTTTATGGTGAAGGATGCCTTGGGAAGAAAGTGGCAGTTGGGGACCATCCAGGTGGATTACCAGCTACCGGATCGATTCCAGTTGGAATACATTGGTTCGGACAACCAGAAGCATCGCCCCGTGATGATTCACAGAGCGCCTTTCGGATCATTGGAGCGCTTCGTAGCTGTGCTCATTGAGCACTGTGCCGGAGACTTTCCATTGTGGTTGGCCCCAGAGCAAATTAATATTTTACCGATTTCTGAAAAATTTATTTCCTATGCAGAGGAATTGAAAGGAATACTTGATGAAGCAGGAATTACGGGTACGATAGACAATCGAGATGAGAAGATTGGTCGTAAGATTCGGGATTCAGAAGTTAGAAAAGTGCCTTTTATGCTTATTGTGGGGGAAAAGGAGCAAGAGGAAGGAAAAGTGGCTGTACGAAAGCATGGTCAAGGAGATCTGGGAGTTTTCAGTCCAGAAGAATTTATTCAGTATTTTAAGGGGATTATTTCCGAATCATTGGCTAAAGAATAGGCTAGAAATGGGATTCCATTTTTTGGATTCGAAATAATTCCGATATTTGCAGGCCAAATTAATTAAAACAAAGACAGCTAACTTGAATCAAAGACCATATCAACCAAGAGGTAGACAAGAAGAACCTTACAAGATCAATCAAAAGATCAGAGTACGTGAGGTGCGAGTAGTGGGTGATTTTGTTGAGGGCGGCAACGCCGTGCTTCTCACAGAAAAGGCCATTCAACTCGCTGAGGAGAACGATTTAGACTTAGTCGAGATCTCTCCAAATGCTGATCCTCCGGTATGTAAGATTATTGATTATGCAAAGTTTAAGTTTGAGCAAAAGAAGAAGCAGAAGGAAATTAAAGCCAATGCAGCGAAGGTTGTTTTAAAAGAAATTCGATTTGGACCGAATACAGATGACCACGATTTCAATTTCAAATTGAAGCATGCCATCAGTTTTCTAAAAGAAGGAGCAAAAGTAAAAGCTTATGTACACTTTGTAGGACGGAGTATTGTCTTCAAGGAGCGTGGAGAAATGTTGCTTTTAAAGTTTGCCCAAGCATTAGAAGATGTAGGGATTGTGGAACAGATGCCAAGACTGGAAGGAAAGCGAATGAATATTTTCATTGCTCCGAAGCCAGGTAAAAAATGATTTCAACAACTATAAATACAGTAAAATGCCAAAAGTAAAAACAAAATCCAGTGCAAAAAAGCGGTTTACCCTCACCGGTACCGGCAAAATCAAAAGGAAGCACGCTTTCAAAAGCCATATCCTGACCAAAAAATCTACCAAGCGTAAGCATAACCTAACCAAAACTGGTTTGGTACACGTTGCTGACGAGGGTAGAGTAAGAGACATGTTGAGAATCTGATTTTCAGCGTAAAAAATTTAAACTAACAAGGTTTATTTATTCACCAGATGCGTTGGTCACTAAGCTCCTAACAAGGGACACCACGGATCAAAAAACAAAACACTATGCCTAGATCGGTAAACGCGGTAGCGTCAAGAGCACGAAGAAAAAAGGTTTTAAAAGCCACAAGAGGTTACTTCGGAAGAGGTAAGAACGTGTGGACTGTAGCCAAAAACAAGTATGAGAAAGGTCTTCAGTATGCGTACAGGGACCGTAAAGCGAAGAAAAGAGAGTTCAGAGCTTTGTGGATTCAGCGTATCAATGCAGGTGCAAGAGCCTATGGAGTTTCCTATTCTCAGTTGATGGGATTGTTAAAGAAAGCAAAAATCGAATTGAACAGAAAGGTTTTGGCTGACTTGGCAATGAATCATCCTGAAGCATTCAAAGCTGTAGTTGAACGAGTAAAATAAGGTTGGCACTACCTTAGCTTACAGAAAGCCTCCCAAATGGGAGGCTTTTTTTATGTTTTAAATATCCGATCATTTTGAAAAAGGATACAGATTTTCGGTTTTAGAATAATTTAAAAATTCCATACATTGAAATAGATGCAATAGAGGCCACGCTGAGCCAAAACATTATTTCAGAAACAGGACCAGAAGCGATTTTTAAAAATTTGTTTTGGGATCTGAAGTTAATTGCAGCGAAGACCACAATTAAAAGTAAAATAGAGCCGACAGCGCCGCCTGAAAGAATCATGAAAGTTGGCATTTCTACAAACAGATATGCGATTACCCATAGGCATGGGAAAAGCCAGGCCAGAATGGCAACCCACTTCTTTCGGTCAGTTATGCTTTCCGGATTTATCCATCCAAGTTGCCCAAATATGTCAGGGAAGAGTCTTGACCAATATGCCAAAGTAGCAAATACGCTGGAGTACAATACGAAAAAAGCTCCTGCCAAATAGGCCAGACGGGCTTCACTGCCTAAAGTTTGGGTGTAGATTAATGCCAAAGAATTAATTAACTCATTCCCCTCCGGGATTTCCTTCTGGCCATGAAGAATGGATGCTCCCAAAAGATAAAATGCAGCTGTGACAACAGTATAAATAACCATGGCCACGATTGCATCAAGTTGCATGATTTTTATCCATCCATTTGCCCTCAATTGCCACTCTTCGGATCCATCGTTTACGCCTGTATAGGTTGCATATCCTTTTTCCAAGCACCAATAGGTGTAAGCGATGATTTCATCACTGGCAACTCCTGTGATTCCAAATGCCCCAATTGCAATGAAAACAAGGTCAGGCGGGAGTTCAAATCTCAATCCAGTCAGTACATCTGAAAAAGTAAACCCAAAAGGAGTAAAAGAAATAGCGAATACTGACGCAAGTGTTAAAAGCGTAAATCCTGCAACCATCAAAATTGCAGTTTTCTCAATGATGGAATAATAGTTCTTATAGATTAAAAAGCTTAGAAAGATTCCTAAAATCGGTGCCCAGATAAGTATTGGGATTTGTGGAAATATCATGCCGATAGCTATAGCTGAACCACCGAGCATACCGCCTACTTGTAAAATCTTTAAAAGGGTAAGCATAAACGTTGCCCAAATGGCCCAATTTCCTTTTTTGAAAGTAGGACCAGGGAGTTTTGCGAAAGAAAACATTAAAGTCTTTCCGGTAATGATTGCGTTTTTACCGAATTCAAGTTGAATGGCAACTTTCACAAAGCAACTGACTAGAATAACCCAAAAGGTGATAAATCCACCTTTTGCTCCCAGAATAGTAGTGGCAATTAACTCTCCAGACCCAACGATAGAGGCTGAAAGAATAAAACCAGGACCTAAAAATCTAAGTTTGGAAAAAAACGACTGAGGCGGTTCTTTTTGCATCAAATGATTAATAGTAATACCCGAAAATAATATTCATTTCATCCTCACTGGTTAGTCCGAAATTCACTATTTTATTAGTGGTATTATTATAGGTCACTACACTGGTCAATCCTTCTCCTGCTTTCAGCTGAATGGGTTTGGCAAGGTTGATTACTACGGGGTGCTCCCAATCAGTATTTTCATAAACGACCTCTCCATTTCTTGTTCCACCCAGAATTTTAATTTGAAATTTCTCACCCAACTTATGAAAATGCGAGGTAAGTGTAATTACGGTTACTTCTTTATTAAATTTATAATCGGTTGTAATCGTTTTACGTGAATTAGCGGGAATAGAAAAATTATAGTTGGCAAAGTTTATAGACTGCGCCTCTTTTACAACATTTGCCTGAGAAACGGTATACATATTGATATAGTTCTCGCCTATTAAACTGGTGTTCTGTGTATTAAAATAATGTGCATTCAAGTCAAGCGCTGTAGCCGGGGGAACTTTCAGAGCAACACCTTCAGGAAATGTATAGGTTGTGTTTACATCTGTACCTCCACCCAAAAATATATGGTTCTGCATTTGTGCAAATGTAGTTATGTTGATAGTTGCGTCTGCATTATACAAATCCCTCAATGTATTTACGGGTGGTAAAAAAGTATTGTTTTGGAACCCATATAAAACAAAATGGTGACTGTTTGGTCGCCCTTGCATGGTAAATTTATTTACATATACCGTGGAAGTATTGGGGGAGGTTCTGTTTACAAACACTTCACGTTCTGTTTTGGCTCTTACTGTGAACGCGTTGATCGCTAATTGAAATCCATCTGCAGCGGCAGGTGCCTGCATGGGTACAAAAGCCTGACTGCATACTTCATTACTGGTCAGTATGTTTTCATCAACAACACTTCCTTTTTTAGGTGCACCTTTGATTATCCATTGTTTGATAAATTCTATTTGTCCCGATGTCAAATTTGTACCCCCCAATGGCATCGATGCACCATATTTAGCCGGTGTCTGACAATCGATTTTCTGATAAAACAGACTATTCATATAATCACCCGGCTTTACTCTTACTAGGCCGGCTGTTTTTGCTGCCGCATTTTTTGAAATGATATTAATTAAATTATCATACGCGTTAGTTGAGTTTAACAGTAGGTTATGCTGACCATAGGTAGCATCGCTGGTAGATGCATGACAACCACTTGTTGCACAAGACAGTGTGAGAATATTGTCCTGAATAATTGTCCAGGTATCTTTTGGAAAAGTGCCTCCATCAACTGCCTCGTCAGTATTTTTTGTACAGGATTCCATGAAAAAAGAAACAATTATTATTGCAGCTAAAATTGTTACTGTCACAAAATGTTTCATGTGGCGCTATTTTAAAATGTTTGAAAAGATAGGTAGAATCATAAAATTTCTGATTCTAAAATTTATTTTTTCTATTCCACTTGTTAAATCGACCTTTTTGTATTTTTATTCAAGTTATAAAATTTTTTCTTAGTGAGTCCTCTACATTTTGAAGAACCGCATTTACTTTCAAAAGGCTTATAAAATTATAAAAAAAAATATTAGAATTGTCAACTCTCAAAAATCAATCACAATGAAAAACCTATTGGTATGTGTTCTAGTATCAGCATCATTAATTGCTTGTACAAACCAAGAAACAAAAGTTGATATTGCTGCCGAGGAAGCTGCCGTGCTTGCTAGATCACAAGCGCTTCTCGCTGCTGAAGCATCCAAAAACACCGATGCGTCACTAGCATTTTACGCAGAAGATGCCATTAACCAAACTCCAGGAAATCCGCAAATCCAAGACCTAGCAAGCATACGTAAGGCCTACGACGGAACTTGGGCCTCAATCAAGTCGTTTCAAGGAACCACTTCAAAAATCACCGTTTCACAATCAGGCGATCTAGCCTGGGAGTATGGCATCAATCGCATTGTGATTGGGTCTCCGCGAGGTGATCTTTTGGACATGGGCAAGTATCTAGTAGTCTGGAAGAAGACAGATGGG
Organism: Bacteroidia bacterium; assembly: GCA_964202605.1. Lineage (GTDB taxonomy): Bacteria > Bacteroidota > Bacteroidia > Cytophagales > Cyclobacteriaceae > Algoriphagus. The sequence continues at coordinate 84,327 of CAXNJN010000003.1, forward strand.
GAGTGGTACGTGGCTGCCGTTGCCTTTAGCAGCGATGCACCAGCTCCTTCGCCATTAACTGCGGCTGATGAGCCGAAAAAGGAGTAGACAGGTAATGAGGTCACCTCTTGCAGAGCTATTGAAATAATAATTATTTTTAAGTTTGAAAAAAATACGACTGAGACCTCTAGCAATAGGGGTCTCTTTTTTTTCGAAACCTCAGCCAAAAACAACAAAGGACCCACGATTTAACGTAAGTCCTTGGTTTACATGTAGCGAGAGGGAGATTTGAACCTGCCTGCGGCAGGCAGGCCTGCTCTCTGGTGGAAAGCTCCCGTACGCCGCGGTGGTTATGAAGATTTTTTGAGAAAAATAGGTCTTAATTTTTAATTAGTTATATTTTTTAAAAACGAAAATCAATTTAGTTGAGTGTATTTTTTTCCTCGTAAAAGATATTATAATATAATTTTAGTTATGTTTAAAATAAAACAATAAACTAAATAATAATATGGAATTTATTTGATATTAAAATATATTAGTTACCTTAAAATAAAAAAAATCAAAATAAAAAAACAACATGAAAAATCTACTAGTATACTTTCTTGTATCAGTGTCATTAATGGCCTGTACAACTCCTGCTCCAACAACTGAAACAGCAGCTCCAATAGTAAGCACTGTTGATAGAGCTGAGCTGGAAATAAAATTAAAGGGAATGGAAGCTGCTTGGAATTTATCGGCGACTGATGAAGATCATGGTTTAAAGTTACTTCAAGAAATTATTGCAGATGATTTCTTAAATTTCAATAATGAAGGAGTTAAACAAAACAAAGCTGAATTTATTAAGTCATTGTCTGAAACTAAAGAAACAATTACCGAAGTTGTTAATGGCGAGATGCACCTGACCTTTTATAGCGACAACGTTGCTATTATAGTTGGATCTCATGTTAGCAAGGGTAAAGATATGGATGGAAAGGCATTTACAAAAACATCATTTTGGACGGATACTTATATGGAAAGAAATGGGACATGGCAAGCAATTGCATCAGGCAGCAGAAATATCACTAGTGAATAAAAAAAACCTTGATTTTGTTATGGAGGTTAAACCTACTCAATGTTAGATTGAGTAGGTTTTTTTAATTTGTTCAGGTGCTCTTCTAGGTTTTCGGGTTTATATCTTAGTCGCAATCTAACTTTAGTATCATCAACAGGAAAATAAAACGATTTTCTCACATTCAATTTTAAAAATTATAAATTGAAAAAAAATATACTATGAGATTCACAAAATTACTCCTCGTCCTCATTAGCTTTCTTTTCTTAGGGGAAGTCAGTGGGCAAGCTCCAAAAATAATTGCCGGTATTAATATCGATCGGGTTAAACGATTAGACAAATTTGTTCAATCCGAGATAGACAAAGGGAACATTCCGGGTGCCGTAACCATGATTATTCATAATGGAACTGTAGTGCATCAGGGGGCTTTGGGATACAAAAATGTATCAACAAAGACACCTATGGCTATAGATGATCTATTTTATATTCAGTCGATGACGAAGCCAATTATTTCCACGGCTTTCATGATGTTGTATGAAGAAGGGTATTTTAAATTAGATGATCCTGTTTCTAAATACTTACCAGAATTTAAAAATTTGCGTGTAGTTAGAAGTGTCAATGATGGCCCGGATGCTCCCACAGATAGTTTAAAATCTGAAATGACGATTACACAATTACTTAGCCATAGTTCAGGCTTAATTCACGGATTAAATGACAATCCGGTTGAAAACCGTTTTAGACAAGGTTATTTCAACCAGAGCAAAACAATACAAGAACGCGCTTCAAATATTACTAAATTCCCCTTGATTGCTCAACCAGGTACGCAATGGAACTACAGCGCTGGTCCTGATGTACTTTGTGCTTTAATCGAAAAATTTTCAGGGATGAGTGTAAATGATTTTTTAAAGACTCGTATTTTCGAACCTTTGGAAATGAAATCTACGGGGTATAATGTGCCAAAAACAGAACAATCTAAAATTGTGGCTTTACATATGAAGGGCAACAATGGAACTATTTCTGTAATAGCTGAACAACCACCGTTTGAGAATGTGACTGTTTGGAGTGGAGTAAATGGTTTGTTTTCATCAGCAGCAGATTATGCTACGTTTTGCCAAATGATGATGGCTGGCGGAACTTATAAAGGGAAACAATACTTAAGCAGAAAGACGGTAGATTTAATGACATCGAATCAAACAGGAGACTTATACCAATCTCCAGGAACTGGGTTTGGATTAGGCTTTGGAGTTGTAACTGACGGACCAGCTACTACAACTCCTGCATCCAAAGGTTTATATTTTTGGGCTGGAGCATTTAATACGCACTTCTTTATCGATCCGAAAGAACAGTTAATTGCTATATTCATGACGCAGGAAGGCAACTTCACCATGGACTACCATACTAGCTTACGCCAAATGGTATACCAGACCTTGGCGGATTAATCATTAGTGTATATAGTTAAAAACAAAAGGACTTACGATTTAACTGCTAAAACCTTTGAAGAATTTAAATTAACTGCACGAGATGAGAGAGCAGCCTATTGCTATTATGGAAATCTCAAAACCAGAGGTGAACTTTTTGGAAAACTATATAATTGGCACGCAGTTAATGACCCAAGAGGGCTTGCCCCTCAGGGATGGCATATTCCTACAGTTGAGGAATGGGAAAAATTGATAGACTTTTTAGGAGGGGAGAACGACGCTTCAAGTAAATTAAAGGCAAAAGACTGGTGGAAAATGGATGATAGTGCAAACAACAAAAGTCTTTTTAATGCGATGCCGAGTGGTTATAGATATGATGATGGAGATTTTGATAATATAAATTATAAGGCAAATTTCTGGACTCCTGAATTAACAGTTAGATCTAACGGTGCTTCTGCATATACTTTTTCATTAGAAAGCGATAATTTTGAAAAGGCTGTTAAAAAGGATAGTGCTGGAAGAAACTTTTTTATGTCTGTAAGATGTATTAAAGACTAAAGCGGTTAAAACTGATGGTCCACTCAATTCATTATTTACCATTTGAGGGTGACATATATAAGACGAGAAGAAAATTACTTTTTCGGATTCTCCTTTAATTAATAATTCACCGTTTGTAAGGTTACCGTTAGGGTTGAGGTTAGAATCAATATGTACTTTGTATCTTTATTAAGACATTTAAACTGATTGTAAGCCATGCAAAACCCCTATCTTTCAGAGTAATATGAAGTAATGTAGGGGATAGCATCAGGTTGGTCCTATTTCAGTTCAAAAAGGATCAATAAGTCACAAAAAGCGAATCACATTTTTTATCATTTATCAATAAAAATGGCCTCCCAAAAGGGAAGCCTCTGTAGCGAGAGGGAGATTTGAACTCCCGTCCGCCGCGGAACGGACTTGACCGCCGTGGTGGTTATGAATCCATGAACCTAAGTATTAATAAAAAAAGGTCTTCCAAATGAAAGACCTTTCAGTAGCGAGAGGGAGATTTGAACTCCCGACCTCAGGGTTATGAATCCTGCGCTCTAACCAACTGAGCTACCTCGCCGAATTTATTTTTTTGTTTTTAGGGTTATTTCAGATTATTGGTTACCTTCCAAAACATCTTTTTTTTATTCCTTTTCACCCAATTTCTGTTGGATTACGAGCCCTAGACCCCCTAAAAACGGAATGCAAATATGAGGGCTTGTTGGCTGAAATGCAAATAGAGAAGTAATTTAGAAATTAAAATATTCGAATTTCCCCCCTCAACTTATGACCAAAGATCAATTTGTAGCTGATTATCAATTAAATGCTTCCAAAAAAATTGTCTACACCTATTTAAGTACTGCGAGTGGGTTGCAAGAATGGTTTGCCGATAAAGTCCGCATTGATGAAGATAAAAACTACATCTTTAATTTTGATCAAGAGGATCATTATGCGAAGCAAACGATCGTAAAAGCCAATTTGCATGTTCGATGGGATTTTTTTGATCCTAAATTCCCAAACAGCGCTGTGGAATCGTTCATCGAATTCAAGTTAGATGAGACCGAACTTACCCAATCCCTGTTTTTGAAAGTAATTGATCAGTCAAATCTCTATACCCTGGATGAGCTTGAAGGAATCTGGGAAAGCCTCATTTTGAAGTTAAAAGAAACTATTGGAGGATAAATCCCATCCTTACGTGCAGTTTCTCAGCGAGAAATTCCCTTACTTTGTTTGGATTTCTGCAGATGAAAAAACTAGATAAGCTTATTCTAGGCTCCTTTTTAGGCCCTTTTTTACTCACCTTTTTAGTGGTAGACTTTATCCTGTTGATTGTCAACATGTTGAAGTATTTTGATGAGATCTTTGGAAAGGGTTTGGGATTTTTGATTTATGCGGAACTGATCGGCTACTTCGTCATCAGTATTTCGCCCATGGCACTCCCTTTAGCCATGCTGCTATCAAGTCTGATGGCATTCGGAAATCTGGGTGAGCATTTTGAGCTTACAGCAATCAAAGGAAGTGGGATTTCATTGATTAGAGCGATGCGTCCCATTGGCATTTTTGCAGTAGGCCTTACTTTTCTTGCCTTCCTGTCCAACAATTATTTGGTGCCAAAGGTAAACCTCAAGACCTTCTCGCTACTCTACGATATCCGAATGAAGACTCCATCCTTAGATATTAAAGAAGGGGTGTTCTACGACGGCATTCCAAATTTCAGCATCAAAGTCAACAAAAAACTAGATGAGGTACGCCTGAAGGATATTTTGATCTACAATCATGCTGAAGGCCAAGGAAATCTGAATGTGACGATGGCAGATTCGGGTAGGATGGAGACCTTTAACAACGACAAATACATGAAGCTGACGCTTTATGCAGGCCAAAGCTACAAGGAGTCAAGATCCACACGAGGGATTACTGAAGCACCTGTAGAGTTTTCAAGAACGGCATTTAAAGAGAACATCATGGTTTTTGATTTAGCTGCCTTTCAATTGAATCGTACGCCTGAAAACCAATGGTCTACAAACCGTGCGATCAAAACAATTGAAGAAATCCGGCATGGCTTGGATTCAATCTATTTAATTGTCAATGATTTAAAATATCAGAATTTTATCACTGCAGCGAGTATTTTTCCTTTTTTCACCAAAAATAGAACCATTGGCCCCTCGCCGGAGATTTTAGTTGAAAAGGCACGATTTGATACGCTTAGAAGAATTCGAATCTTGGAAGAACAAGCCTTGGAGGACAGTATTGGTTCTGTCGATCGGGAAGCGTGGACTGATTCTAGCATCAATACAATTGTTGCAACGGCTCCAATTGATACAGTTCCTGTTTCACTGATTCCAGCGCAAGATGAATCCGCTGTTTCGATGCGGAAAAAGTTGGAGGCCAAGCAATTTGCTCGATATGATTCAATTTACTCTGAGAAAACGAGTAGCGATAGCCTAGAGACGCAGGTGGCCCAATTTCCAAAAGCTACCCGAACCGCTCTACTCACAACGGCAGAAAAAGAATTGCTTGACTCCATGTTTTACAAACGAGGCTACCTCAGCAATGCACTTACGCTAGCACTGAATAATTCTAGAAACCTCAAAAACTCTTTCGATGTAAAGAAGAGCCAAGTGGACGGACAATTACGGGAGTTCAGACGCTACGAAATTGCCTGGTATCAAAAATACAGTCAAGCCATAGCCTGTTTTGTGATGTTCCTCATCGGGGCACCTCTAGGGGCAATTATTAAAAAGGGAGGGCTAGGACTTCCTGTTTTGATTTCCATTCTCTTTTTTATTCTTTTCTACATGCTTACTATAACAGGGGAGAAGTGGGCTAAAGAAGGAGTAGTAGATTCACTAGTAGGAACCATTTTTTCAAACCTTTGCCTACTGCCATTTGGATTATTTTTCTTGAGGCAGGCGAGAAAAGATGCCCGATTATTTGAATCTGACTTTTACGACGGACTTCTGAAATGGCTGCGTAAATTTGTTCCATCGACTCGTTCTATTTGACTTATTTGTTTCAAAATTAAATTTTAACCCTTACCTTTGTCATTATTTTATAAAATTTAGCTAAACATGTATTTAACACCAGAGACAAAACAAGAGTTGTTTAAAAATCATGGACGGTTAAAATCTGCTACAGATACAGGATCTCCTGAATCACAGATTGCCCTCTTTACACACCGAATCCAGCATTTGACGGCACATTTGAAGTCAAATAAAAAAGACCACTCTACGCGATTGGGATTGATGAAGTTGGTTGGAAAGAGAAGAAGTCTTCTAGACTACCTCCATAAAAGAGAAATCGAGCGCTACAGATCAATTATCGCTGAGCTCGGAATCAGAAAATAACTCGAAAGTAGGGTTCTCGTCCTTGAGAACCTTACTTTTTTCTTTTTTTAGCGACAACCCTTTATTTTTTATTATTAAGAATTAATTCAACACGTGAATATGTTACCAAATTTGATCACCAAGACCATTACGCTTCAGGATGGTAGAGAAATTAGTATAGAAACCGGTGCACTAGCTAAGCAGGCTGACGGTTCAGTAGTGGTACGGATGGGAAAAGCGATGCTTTTAGCTACTGTAGTTGCAAAGAAAGATGCTTTAGATGGGGTTGATTTTTTGCCTTTGTCTGTAGATTACCAAGAGAAATTTGCTTCCTCAGGAAAAATTCCTGGAGGATTTTTGAAAAGAGAGGGAAGGCTTTCTGACTACGAAGTGCTGATCAGCCGTATTGTAGATAGAGCCATCCGACCTATTTTTCCAGATGATTACCATGCGGACACGCAGGTGATGATTACCTTGATGTCTTATGACGATGAGGTACTTCCAGACGCGCGTGCTGGTCTTGCTGCTTCAGCTGCATTGGCAGTTTCTGACATTCCGTTTAATGGACCAATCTCTGAAGTTCGTGTAGCTAAAATTGACGGGAAACTGGTGATCAACCCAAAGCCTGCAGATTTAGCGAAGGCAAGCATGGAATTTATCGTGGCAGGATCTTTGGAATACATCTTGATGGTAGAGGGTGAAGCTTCTGAAATTCAGGAAGATGAGATGATCGAAGCGATGCAGTTTGCACACGAAGAGATCAAAAGACATTGCCAGGCGCAGATTGAACTGACCAAAATGGTGGGCAAAGAGCAAAAAAGAACCTATTGCCACGAGAAGAGCGACCCTGCACTATACGACAAAATGAGAGCCGACTTGTATAGCAAGTTATTTGAAGCTGTAAGTCGTCAAATCGCCAACAAATCTGAGCGTTCTGCTTTGGTAAAAGAGATTAAGGACGGATTTATGGCTAGCCTAGCAACAGATCATGGCTTTGAAGCCAGCTTGATTGGCCCATATTTCCATAAGATTCACAAGGAAGCTGCTCGTAACCTAACACTAGAAACGAAGAAGCGTTTGGATGGAAGAAATCTAGACGAAATCAGACCCATCTGGTCTGTAGTTGACTATCTTCCTTCTGCACACGGTTCTGCAGTGTTTACCCGCGGAGAAACTCAATCGGTCACCACCTGTACTTTGGGTACGAAGATGGACGAGCAAATGATTGATGGAGCTGTTATTTCGGGATACAACAAGTTTTACCTGCACTACAATTTTCCAGGATTTTCTACCGGTGAGGTAAAGCCAAACAGGGGAGTAGGTCGAAGAGAAGTAGGTCACGGTAACCTAGCCATGCGTGCATTGAAAAAGGTTTTGCCGCCGGACACTGAAAATCCATATACCATTCGTATTGTTTCTGATATTTTGGAATCAAACGGTTCCTCTTCCATGGCTACCGTTTGTGCGGGCTCTTTGGCCTTGATGGATGCTGGTGTTCAGATCAAGGCGCCAGTTACTGGAATTGCTATGGGAATGATCTCCGATGCGAAAACAGGTAAATACGCAATTTTATCCGACATCTTGGGTGATGAAGATCACCTTGGAGACATGGATTTCAAGGTGACTGGTACTGAAAAAGGCATCACTGCTTGCCAGATGGACTTGAAAGTAGAGGGCTTGGATTACTCCGTATTAAAAGAAGCTCTTCATCAGGCAAAAGCGGGAAGACTTCATATATTGAAAGAAATCACCAAAACTTTGGCTGCTCCAAAATCGGATCTTAAGCCACATACGCCACGTTCATTCATGATGTGGATTCCTAAGGAATTGATTGGTGCCGTAATTGGGCCTGGAGGAAAGGTGATTCAAGAGATTCAAAAAGATACCGGAACTACGGTAATTATTGAAGAAATCGATAATCAAGGAAAAATCAATATCTACTCAGCCAACCAAAGTAACATGGATGCGGCTATAAGCAGAGTGAAAGCAATCGTTGCTCAGCCTGAAATTGGAGAGGTATACACTGGAAAAGTAAAAAATATTCAAGCTTTTGGCGCCTTTGTGGAATTTATGCCAGGCAAAGATGGTTTACTTCATATATCAGAGATCAAGTGGGATCGCCTAGAAAGCATGGATGGAGTATTGGAGCCAGGAGAAGAAATCACTGTCAAGTTAATTGACGTAGATAAGAAAACCGGTAAATTCAAGTTGTCCAGAAAAGTATTACTTCCTAGACCTGAGAAATCAGCACCAAGCGCCTAATTCAAATTAGGTTTCTGATTAAATTAACGAATTAACTCACCCCAATTAATTAATTGATCCTGAATGAGGCAGCTAAAGATTAGCAAACAGATCACGAATAGAGAATCACAATCTCTCGATAAATATCTTCAAGAGATCGGAAAAGTAGATCTGTTGACAGCCGATGAGGAGGTTGTATTGGCAAAAAGAATCCGAGAAGGCGATCAGCTTGCTTTGGAGAAATTGACAAAAGCCAACCTTCGATTTGTGGTTTCTGTAGCCAAGCAGTACCAAAACCAAGGCTTGTCCTTAGGAGATTTGATCAATGAAGGAAACTTGGGATTGATTAAAGCTGCGCAGCGTTTTGATGAGACAAGAGGTTTTAAGTTCATCTCCTATGCAGTGTGGTGGATTCGTCAATCCATTCTTCAAGCATTGGCTGAGCAATCTCGAATTGTCCGTCTTCCATTAAATAGAGTAGGTTCTTTGAATAAAATTTCAAAGACTTTCAGTGAGTTGGAGCAAAAATTTGAGCGTGAGCCTTCTCCGGAGGAATTGGCAGAAGTTCTAGAAGTATCCGCTTCTGAGATTGTGGACACGATGAAAATTTCGGGTCGCCACGTGTCTATGGATGCACCATTTGTTCAGGGAGAAGAAAACAGCCTCCTGGATGTTTTGGAAAATGATGGGGACGAGAAGCCAGATGATGGGCTAATGACCGATTCCTTGCGTAAAGAAGTACAACGTGCTTTGTCCACCTTAACCTCTAGAGAAGCGGATGTAATCACCCTTTACTTTGGATTGAATGGAGAGCATGCAATGACCTTAGAGGAAATTGGAGAGAAATTCAACCTTACTCGAGAAAGAGTGAGACAGATTAAAGAAAAAGCAATTCGAAGGTTGAGGCATACCTCTCGTAGCAAAACCCTCAAACCATATTTAGGATAAACAATTAGAAGGGGGCCTTTGCCCCCTTTTTTATTTCATAGCAATTCAGATTTAGAATTCCTTAGTGCAACCTGTAAGAAGGTATTCCTTAATTAATTCACCATTGGGCCTTACACGCTACTAAAATGAACCAAGAAATCGAACACGTCAAAGTATTAATCATTGGATCTGGACCTGCCGGCTACACGGCAGCCATCTACGCTGCACGCGCTGGAATGTCACCAGTGTTGTACACTGGAGGTCAGCCTGGAGGTCAATTGACAATCACTACGGATGTAGAGAATTATCCTGGTTATCCCGAGGGAATCATGGGACCTGAGATGATGGAAGATTTTAGAAAACAGGCCGAAAGATTTGGTACTCAAGTTCGGTATGGATTAGTAACCAAAGTTGACTTTAGTGCTCGTCCCCATCAAATAATTGTGGATGATCAAAAAACAATTCTTGCAGACACTGTATTGATAAGCACTGGAGCATCGGCGAAGTGGTTGGGACTAGAGAGTGAAACTCGACTCAACGGTAGAGGAGTATCTGCTTGTGCTGTTTGCGACGGCTTTTTCTTTAGAGGACAAGAAGTAGCCATTGTGGGTGCGGGTGATACAGCTTGTGAAGAAGCCTCTTACCTAGCTAATATTTGTTCTAAAGTCTACATGATCATTCGTCGGGATGAAATGAGGGCTTCTCAAATCATGCAGAATCGTGTAAAAAATAATCCGAAAATTGAAATCCTTTGGAATACTGAGACTCAGGAAATTCTGGGAGAGGATGAGGTAAAAGGAATGCGAATTTTGAACACAAAAACAGAAAAAGTTTCGGAGATTTCAATTTCTGGCTTCTTTGTTGCTATAGGTCATCAACCCAACACAGAAATTTTCAAAGATTTCATTACGATGGATTCCGCCGGATACATCAAAACTATTCCTGGCACTACGAAAACAAATGTGGAAGGGGTTTTTGCCTGTGGAGATGCGCAGGATAATGTTTACCGACAGGCTGTAACTGCTGCAGGTACAGGATGTATGGCTGCTTTGGACGCAGAGCGTTTCCTAGCAGCACTTGAAAGCCATTAAATGCAATTGATGAGGGGTTTAGTTTGGATACTTTTTTTTGGAATAGCTTTT
>CAXNJN010000004.1:0-72907 GCA_964202605.1 Bacteroidia bacterium
GACGTATTTCCTGAAGAACCAAAAAACAACAAGGAAAGCTTCGAATCAGAACTCAAAGGATTGCCAAATACCATCCTTACCCCGCATATTGGAGGAAGTACCCTAGAAGCACAGGAAAATATTGCCCGATTTGTGCCTGGAAAAATCATGGAATATGTCAATACAGGAAACACTTATAACTCGGTCAACTTCCCCAATATTCAGCTTCCATTCTTGAAAGATGCGCATCGACTGATTCACTTGCACCAGAATGAACCAGGAGTTTTGGCCAAAATCAATCTAGTGCTGGCCAACTATCACATCAACATTGTAGGCCAATACCTAAAAACAAATGAAAAGATCGGGTATGTGATCACGGACATTGACAAAGTATACGATCCAGATGCGATTGAAACCCTAAAGAATATTCCAGGTACCATTCGCTTCCGAACTCTATACTAATTGCACCACATAAAAAAAGCCCTTTTATGGGCTTTTTTTATGGGTTTATAGGTCTTTCTAGCAACAGCAACTAAAGAAACTTGATGGTTAAGAAAATGTGCTGTGGACTGTTAGCTGTCGACGATTATCCGCAACATTTAATGCTTATTTTGAAGTACTGGTATTTGCGGATAATCCTATTATTTGTTTCCGTAGAGATCTTCGTAATAGGTCTGGTAGGCTCCTGAGGTCACTCGATTCAACCAAGTTTCATTGGCCAAATACCAGTCAATGGTGAGCTCTATTCCTTCTTCAAACTGCAAACTAGGTTCCCAGCCTAACTCCTGCTGGATCTTGGTAGCATCGATGGCATAGCGCAAATCATGCCCGGCACGATCCTGCACAAAAGTGATCAGCTTCTCCGAAGCACCCGCCTCACGGCCAAGCTTGCCATCCATCTTTTGGCACAACAGGCGAACGATGTCTATATTTTTCCACTCATTGAAGCCTCCGATGTTGTAGGTTTCACCAGGCTTCCCCTTATGGAATACTACATCAATGGCGCGAGCATGGTCCTTCACAAACAACCAGTCACGGACATTCTCACCCTTCCCATACACTGGCAAGGGTTTGTTATTCTTGATGTTATGGATGCATAGCGGAATCAATTTTTCTGGAAAATGGTTGGGTCCATAATTATTTGAACAGTTAGAAACTACAGTTTTCATTTTGTAGGTATTCGCATAAGCCCTTACAAAGTGATCTGAAGCTGCTTTTGATGCAGAATAGGGGGATTGAGGATCATAGGCTGTAGTCTCTAGGAAAAATCCTCCATCATGTAAGGATCCATATACTTCATCCGTTGACACATGGTAGAACAAATGCTGATCCAAAGCTCCGGACCATGCTTTCTTGGCTGCGTTGAGCAGGTTCACTGTTCCAAACACATTGGTGCGCACAAACGCCAAGGGGTCTGAGATAGATCGATCCACATGGGATTCAGCAGCCAGGTGAATGACATCCGTAATTCCATGCTTCGCAAAAATCGCTTCCAAAGCCTGCTCATCTTGAATATCTACCTTTTCAAAAAAGTAGTTGGATGCACCCTCTACCTCAACCAAGTTCTCCAAGTTGCCTGCATAAGTCAAGGCATCTAGGTTGACGATTCGATACTGCGGATAGGTAGCCACAAAAAGTTTGACTACATGAGATCCAATAAATCCGGCTCCTCCGGTAATTAAAATTGATTTTGACATATTAGGATTTATAAAAGTTCATATACCATTTGGTGAATTCCGCCACCCCCTGGGCCACTGAAGTTTTGGGCTCGTAGCCCATGTCATGTACTAACTCACTGATATCGGCATGTGTTTCGACCACATCTCCAGGCTGCATGGGAAGAAACTCCATCTTTGCCTTTTTTCCAAGTCCCTTTTCGATTGCTTCGATAAATTCTAGCAAGGGCACGGGAGACGAGTTCCCAATATTGTACAATTTGTAGGGAGCAGTCGAGCTCGAAGGATCGGGACGCTGACGGTCATAGTTGGTATTGGAAGTAGCTGGCCGATCCGCCACGAGAAGCACACCAGACACGATATCATCGATGTAGGTAAAATCACGCTTCATTTGGCCCTGATTAAAAACTTGAATGGGCTCTCCTTTGCGAATCGCATCGGAAAAAAGAAAATAAGCCATATCAGGTCTTCCCCAAGGGCCATAAACCGTGAAAAAGCGAAGTCCTGTGGTTGGAATTCCAAAAAGGTGGCTGTAGCTATGGGCCATCAACTCATTCGCCTTTTTGGAGGCAGCATAGAGTGAGATCGGATGATCCACTCCATCTGAAGTAGAAAATGGCATTTTGGCATTGCTCCCATAGACCGAACTTGAGGAAGCAAATACGAAGTGCTTCACAGGATAAAATCGACAGCATTCCAAAAGGTGTAAAAATCCAGTAAAGTTGCTGTGCAGGTAATCCTCGGGATGAAGAATTGAGTTTCGAACCCCAGCTTGTGCAGCCAAATGAATGACAACGTCAAACTTCTCTGTTTCAAACAGGTGAAGTAAGGCCTCCTTATCCACCAAGTCCTGTTGAATAAAACGATAGTTTGCTTGTTTGAGGGAGGTCACCAGGACACCAGTAGCAATTTTTTCTCGGGCAATCCCGGATGCACCCAATCGGGCAAACTTAAGTTCAAGGCTATAGTAGGAATTGATGCTATCCAAACCAACCACCTCTTCTCCTCTCTCGAGTAAGTGTTGGACCACATGAAATCCAATAAAACCTGCAGCGCCTGTAACTAGGTATTTCATGATTGACAAAAGACGATTAGCTTACAAAATAGATTCATGGCAATCCCTTTTCTTGATTCTTTTCAAGTTGACGGTAGGCTTCCAATTGAAGTTGCTGCATCACTTTTCGGTCAAATTTCTCTTGAACTTCTTCAAATAGGGCTTCCGCATAATTAGTTAAAGCCTCTCGCTTCACAAATGCAAACTCCAAGGCCTCTTTCAATACTGTTACCTCTCCTACCGGAAAGACCAAACCTGTCTTTTGCTGTTTGATAAAGGAAGTATTTCCGATGCAGTTGGAACAAATTATCGGTACCTGCATAGCTGCAGCCTCCAACAGGACATTTGAAAATCCTTCTTCATGAGATGCGTGAACCAACACATCTGCCAACGCTAAGTAATGTGCTACATGATCTGTCCAATCCAATTGGACCATACGCGGATGTTCACGAATGGCCTGCATCGTTTCTTGATTGATCGGATCTTTCTCTTGTTCAAAAGGACCAATAAGTACCAATTTGGACTTCGACACAATCTTGGATTTTAAAAAAGCAGCAACTAAGTCCTCTACTCCCTTTCCTTTGGTCAGCTTCCCTATTGCCAAAATTATAAAATCATTCTCTCCTGGCAGAATACGCATTGTTGCCGCTACCAAATGATTTTCTTTGAGAACCTGTCGATTAAATTTTTCTAAATCAACGCCTAGTGTAGAACCACTTCCAAGCAACTTAAACTTGGAAGCTTCAACTCCTGAATTACTAGTCAAATAGGTAAGCATTCCTGTGGAGTTGACCCATAGCATTGACGCATTGGAGTAAGTCCATTTTTCAATGAAAGTAAGCCCCTTTAGCGGTTCTTTTGTATGCGCTGGCATCTCAGTGATGCTATGAATTCGATGCGGAACGCCCGCCAAATTGGACGCTAGCATGCCTAAGAAACCAGTTTTGGAATCGTAGCTATTGACTATATCCGGCTTTTCCCTTCGTATCAATTGGAATAGGAGCCAAAAAGAAATAAAGTCTTCCACAAAATTGACCCCTTTTACAAAAGAAATGACCTCATGCCTCAGTCCTTCGGCTCGACAAATCTGTTTCACTTCTCTTCCATCTGCACTTACTAAGAGTACCTCCCAACCTTCCTCCTTCATCAATTCAGGCTGACCAGAGAGTAAAAGTTTAAAGGTAATCGGCTCGGAGGAGAGAAATAAAATCTTGGGCATTTAAAGGGGTGTATGAATTACAAAGGTAAAATTTTCTTAGAAGAACTTGATTAGAAAATAAGGCTGTAGCGAAAAGTTTGAAAATTGAAACTCTTAGTCAAGCATGAAGCAGCTAGAAGTCTAGAAAATCAAATTAAATCTTATTTTTCATTGGATTCTTTCAAGATTTTTATTCTACCTAAACCTTCTTAAAATCAATAAATAAGCATTTTTAAACAAAAATAAATTCATAAATACGAACAATTTATTTTTATTTTATTATTTTAATACAATTTTTTATTTTTATTTTAATTTAAAATGTTTTGTTTTCTAAGTATTTTAATTAGTTTTATGACGGGTGATTAAACTTTTAACATTTCTTTTTTAAATGAATCTATTTTTAGAGGAAGGACTTCCGAGTAATTTTTTCCTTCTTTCGCTTTTTTGATCCCATCCTAACACAAAAAAAGCCTTCTTTCCGCGGAAAGAAGGCTTTTTTTAGTTACGTAATCTGGCTTAATCGAATAGTTCAGCCAACTTCGCTTCTAAGCTAGGGCCTCTCAAATCTTTAGCAATGATTTTCCCATCCGGATCGATCAAATAAGTCGCAGGAATGGCTTGAATTTGGTACAGCTCTGCAGCAGCGGAATTGAAGTACAGCAAATCAGAAACCTGCGTCCAGTTCAATTGATCATCGGCAATGGCTTTTATCCAATCTTCACGGCTCCGGTCCAAGGAAACTCCAAAAACTTCAAATCCCTTTGCATTGTACTGGGAGTACAAGCGCACGACATTTGGATTTTCCTGTCGACATGGCTTGCACCAAGCCGCCCAAAAATCAATCAGCACATATTTTCCTCTCAAATCTGAAAGCTTCGTCGACTTTCCACTCGGATCAGGAAGCACAATATCTGGCGCCACCTGACCAACTGCCAATGCTCTCAATTCATCAAGCTGCTGCTTCATCTGAAGGATAGCAACGGAACCTGGATAATTTTCATTCAGCTCAGTAACTAAAGCATCGATAAAAGGGAAATCATTTTGTGGATTCAACAGTCCTATAGCCGCCAATGAAGCAAAAGAATTACCCATACTCTCAATCATCTCTTTCACGTTTACTACTTGCTGGGATTCCAAGGTCATGGCATCCACCTGAATTTGCTGAATTACCGCTGCATCGTTTTTACTCATTGCCTCGTAGTAACGTTCATTGAGCTGATTCACCTTAACTTGGTATTCCTCCATCAGCTTTTCAAGCTTCAACATTTCTTTGCTATCCCGGGAACCTTCAATTTGGAGGCTATTTGGGTCAGAGAAATTGAACTTAACCTCGACATCTTCTGTGTATAGTGCCAACTTAACCACACGCTGTCCATAAAGATTTAATTCATAAAAAGTCGGGGCACTAATCGAATCAAATTCAAAGGAAAAGTCCCCATTTGATTTAATCTCCAAGGTATCGAGCACCTTGGGTCTGCTGTCTGTGTATTGGGAAAGTACCACAACTCCCTGGGGTACATTTTGAAGATTTCCTGTGATGACCACTTTTTCACCAACAGAATCTGTTCCTCCACAGGAGAACAAGGCAAGGGTGGCACTAACCAAAATTCCTAACATAGATTTTTTCATAGTTTAATTCGCTAATAACTCACTAAAAATACGGGAAGCAACTTTTGGGTCCGCCCTCCCCCCTGATTTTTTCATCAATTCGCCCATAAACAAACCCAAAAGTCCTTTTTTTCCAGACTTGAACTCTTTTACCTTGACAGAATTTTCAAGTAATACCTCCTTTGCCAAAGGGACTAAGTAGCTCGCATCACTTTCTTGGATGAGATTGAGCTGCTGTGCGATTGCCAAGGGTGTAACTGATGGATTCAGGATAAGTTCAGGATAAATCTTTTGAGATGCAACTGAAAAAGAAACCTGCCCCTCTTCTACCAACGCAATGAGTTGGGCTACTACCTCCACCTCTAGGGGAAAAGTAAGAAAAGATATCCCAGTTTCATTCAAATAGGACTTGATAGGGCCCATCATCCAATTGGAAGCTGCTTTGTAGTACTTGGTTTTGGTACAAAGAGCTTCAAACCAGGTAGCCACTTCTTTACTTTCTGTCAACAAGGCCGCATCGTACCGCGGTAATCCATAGGATGCTATAAATTTTTGATATAAGGCATTGGGCAAGGCAGGCAGTTGTGCATTTACTGAATTAATCCAATCTTCCGTGAGTAGTAAATGGGGCAAGTCGGGATCCGGAAAATACCGGTAATCGTTCAATTCCTCCTTGGTTCGCATACTGCTTGTAAAGCTCCCATCCGCATCAAAAGATCGCGTTTCGGAAACAATCTCCTGCCCTAGTTCCAATAATCCAACTTGACGCTGGTATTCAAAGTCGATGGCATGCCCCAGGTTTCGAAAGGAGTTCATGTTTTTTACTTCCACCTTCTTTCCAAGAGTTTCCGTTCCAAGAAGTCTAACAGATACATTGGCATCACAGCGCAGCGATCCTTCTTCCATCGTGCCATCACAAATCTCCAGGTACATCACCAACTTTCGGATCTCGGCTAAAAATGCAACTGCCTCCTCAGAAGATCGAATGCAAGGTTCTGTGACAATCTCAATAAGGGCTGTCCCTGCTCGGTTGAAATCTACCCAACTTTCTTCCTTTCCGAGAGCATGAATCAATTTGCCAGCATCCTCTTCCAAATGAATCCGATTCAGCTGAACTTCAAGTTCCCTTCCATCCTCCAAAATGAGTGGTACTTTGCCCCCGATGCAAATCGGCTCCTTGTCCTGCGTGATTTGGTAGCCCTTGGGTAGGTCTGGATAAAAATAATTTTTGCGATCAAAACTTGAGCGGCGACTGATGGTACATTGACAGGCCAAACCCATCCGCACAGCATAGTCAACCGCACGCATATTGAGTTTGGGAAGGGTCCCAGGATGCCCCAAAGAAATCACAGAAACCTGGGTATTGGGCTCAGCCCCGAAGCCTATGGCATCTTCTGCAAATAGCTTACTGGAAGTTGACAGTTGTGCATGAACTTCCAGTCCCACCACCAATTGGTATTTGTCTGCTAGTTCTTTGGACAACATGGCTCTTTTAAAATCAATTACAACAAAATGGACTTTGCTTTGGCAACCACCTGGGGCAAACCATTGAGGTCCTTGCCTCCTGCAGTCGCGAAGAAAGGTTGCCCTCCTCCGCCTCCTTGGATTTCCTTAGCAAGTTCACGTACTAGATTTCCAGCATGGAAACCAGTTTCCTCCAATAAAGACTCATCGATAAATACAGCCACTTGAGGGGTGCCGTCTATCGTGGCCGCCAAAACAATGCAGGCCTTGGAAACCTCATTTTTGAGTTCATACACCAACTTCTTCAATGAGTCTGCATTGGGTAACGTCACAGCAGCAATCAATACCTGCATGCTGCCTTTTTGAACGAACTGACCTTTCAACTGGTCTTTTACTCCAGCTGACTTTTCTAGGTGCAATTGCTCAATTTCTTTTCTTAATTCATTCCTTTCTTGAACCAAGGATTCCACTGCCTTTACCAGGTCTCTTGGATTTTTTAAAAGCTCTTGAAGTTGTTTTACCAAGCCCTCTTGTTCCCGAATATAGGTTTCTGCACCCGCAGCCGTAATCGCCTCAATACGACGCACCCCAGCTGCAATAGATCCCTCTGAAGTAATCTTAAAAAGCCCTATTTGGCTTGTTTCAGACACGTGAGTGCCGCCACATAACTCCACAGAATATTCTTTATCAAAGGTAATGACACGAACAAAATCCCCATATTTCTCACCAAAAAGGGCTGTTGCACCCAATTTTTTCGCGTCTTCAATGGGGACATTCCGTTGTTCAAATAAGGCCAAATTCTCTCTAACCTTGGAATTAACAAGTACCTCTACTTGTGCGATTTCCTCTTCCGTCATTTTTCCAAAGTGGGAAAAATCAAAGCGAAGCAGTTGCTCATTCACCAAAGACCCACGCTGCTGAATATGCTCGCCCAATACCGACTTGAGAGCTGATTGAAGTAAGTGCGTGGCCGTGTGATTATTTGTGGTGAGCTGTCTCTTTTCGCGATCCACCTCCGCCACAAATTGAGCTTCCGCATGTAAGGGGAGCTTTTCCACAAAATGCACGATTAAGTCATTCTCTTTTTTGGTATCCAATACGCGAATATGTTCAGTCGGAGTTTTCAACCAGCCCGTATCTCCTACCTGACCACCGCTTTCCGCATAAAATGGCGTTTTATCCAATACCAATTGGTAGCGGTCCCCTTTCTTGTCCGTAATGGTGCGGTATTTGACAATATGGGAATAAGTTTCCAGCATATCGTAACCCACAAATTCTACTCCTGAATCGTCATTCACCAAAACCCAATCGCCAGTTTCTTGCTCAGAGGCTGCTCGCGAACGGGTTTTCTGCTTTTCCATTTCATCGGCAAAGCCTTTTTCGTCTACTGAAAGTCCATTCTCCCGAGCGATCAATGAAGTTAGGTCCAAGGGAAATCCAAAGGTATCGTATAGCTCGAAGGCGGTTTTTCCTGAGATCACCTGCTGGCCGCTGCCAAGCAAATCTGCTTTTATACCGTCTAGCATCCGCAGCCCATTGTCTAGGGTGCGCAAGAAAGAGGCTTCTTCCTCTTGAATTACCTTGGCAATAAATTCCTGCTGTGCACGAACTTCTGGGAAAATGTCTCCAAAATTCGCTGCAATCAGCGGAGTCAACTCGAATAAAAATGGTTTTTGAAAACCGAGGAAGGTATAACCATAACGCACCGCTCTTCTCAAAATTCGTCGAATCACATATCCTGCCTTATTGTTAGATGGGATCTGTCCATCCGCAATGGTAAAGGAAATGGCACGGATATGGTCTACAATTACGCGGAACGCAATGTCAGTAGGCTCATCTTTTCCATAGGCCTTGCCCGATTTACGCTCCAAAGCAGCGATAAAAGGCATAAATAAATCGGTATCGTAATTGGAGGACTTGTGTTGAATCGCTCGTACCAAGCGCTCAAAGCCCATTCCGGTATCCACGTGCGTGGCGGGTAGGTCCTTCAAACTTCCATCAGAAACACGGTTGAACTGCATAAATACCAAGTTCCAAATTTCAATCACCTGGGGATGGTCGTTGTTGACCAAATCACGCCCTGGAATCGCAGCTCTTTCAGAAGCTGACCGTAAGTCAACGTGGATTTCGGAGCAGGGTCCACAAGGTCCTGTATCACCCATTTCCCAGAAGTTGTCCTTCTTGGAACCCATGATAATTCGATCTTTAGCCAAGATATTGCTCCACAGGTCGTAGGCTTCTTGATCCATGGCTAGATTATCTCCAGCATCTCCTTGGAAAACGGAAACGTAGAGAAGGTCTTTGGGCAACTTATAGACCTCAGTCAACAGTTCCCAAGCCCATTCTATAGCTTCCTTTTTAAAATAATCCCCAAAAGACCAGTTGCCTAGCATCTCAAACATGGTATGGTGGTAAGTATCTACCCCTACTTCCTCTAAATCATTGTGTTTACCACTTACACGAAGGCACTTTTGAGAATTGGCTACTCTTGAGAATTTGGCAACCTCATTTCCTAAAAAAGCATCTTTAAACTGATTCATCCCTGCATTGGTAAACATCAGGGTTGGGTCATTTTTTACTACTATGGGAGAAGAAGGAACGTATTGGTGCTGCTTGGATTGGAAAAACTCAATAAACGTGCTTCTGATTTTTTTGGCTTCCATGGAAGAGAGTCGGTACAGTGGCTAAAACTAGTTGGGGTGCATCCTTTGAATTGGAATGAATGCAGGCCACAAATTTAATAGAATTGGCTGGCTTATGCACAGGTATTTGTGATTTTGACAAAAGCTTCAAGAGGGTTCTAGGTTTTATGTTAGGTTACTTTTTGGACTAGCTCCCATTGAACCTTCGAAAAATGAAAACGAAAGATTCTTTTTATATTCGTTTTTTTAACCCCATGCCCATGTCCTACCTAGATCAAATCGCATCGCCAACCTTGCTTATTGACGAAAAAATCACCCGAGCCAATCTTGAAAAAATGGCGAATAAAGCACATGCGCTAGGAAAGAAGTTGGTTCCTCACTGGAAAACTGCCCAATCCCGTATCATTGGAAACTGGGCAAAAGAGTACGGCATCCGGGAGGTGACGGCATCCTCTATTTCCTTAGCCGAATACCTCTGCGGTCAAGGTTGGGATTGCATCCACATCGCTTTTCCTTTCAATATCCGTGAAATCCCAAGACTCAATCGCCTAGCGGCAAAGCAAGGGATTTCGGTACAAGTCGTCAATGCCGCTACGGCAAAAGCGCTTGCTGAGGGTTTGACCGAGCAGGTAGAATTTTTTGTAGAACTCGATGCCGGCTACGGGCGAACAGGCATTCAAGCTACCCAAGAGGCCGAACTGGAGGCGATTTTAACCCAGGCAAGTGGAAGTAAATTCTTAAAATTTAAAGGGTTCTACATACATCCTGGGCATACCTACTACGGAAAAGACACGGACAAAATCCATCTGGAGAGTCAAGAGGCACTTGCCAAAATGAAAGCAAAGTACCTGAATCGCTACCCCAACTTAGTGACTCGCTTGGGAGACACTCCAGGCTGTGCTGTTCGAGAAGATTTTGGAGGCGTGGATGAATTGGGCCCGGGAAATTTTGTGTTTTTTGATTTGATGCAGGTACAGTTAGGAAGCTGCACCAAAGAGGATATAGCCGTTTGCTTGGCGGTACCAGTAGTAGATATCCGAAAAGATCGAAATGAAATCCTCATTCATGGTGGAGGAGTTCATTTGGCAAAAGATGTGCTGATCAACGAAGATGGAAGCAAAAATTTCGGCGAGATTGTCTTGCTGCACGAGAAGGGCTGGAGCATTCCAAACCACCGTTCTTTCGTGAAAAGCATTTCCCAGGAACATGGGATCATCCAAGCTTCCGACGAACTATTGGCATCGGTTAAAGTGGGCGATCTGCTTGGAATCTTACCTGTACATTCCTGCATGACGGCCGATTGCATGGGTAGCTACTTGAGTTTGGATGGCCAAGTTGTAGACCATGCCGAGGGTAGAATTAACTAGGCAAAAACTCAATTCAAATGGACTGAGTGAGGCCATTTGGGGCTAAACCTGATTCTTTTTCCACTTCCCTTTTTTGAAGAAATAAAGCGACACCAATGCGTGGAGTGAGTGGCAAAAAGCAATGGCAATAAAAATCCCGACATAACTCAAACCCAGTGGAAATGCGAGGAGGTAGGCCAAAGGAATTTCCAAGCCTAAGAGCACTAAGGCATTGATCCAAGCGGGGGTTTTGGTGTCTCCAGCTCCATTAAAAGCTTGCGTCAGCACCATGCCAATCGCGAAGAATACGTATCCGAGGGAAATGATCCACAGTCCTTGTGCAGCCACATCTTTCACCAGTGGAATGTCCGTAAACAATCCAACCAGCTGCTTACTAAACAGCAGGTAAATCCCGGTCACCGAAGCCATAAAGATGACATTGTAGCGAACTGTAAGCCATACTGCTAGTTCGGCTCGCTTTGTTTTATTTGCACCAAGGTTTTGCCCAACTAAAGTGGCAGCAGCTCCAGATAATCCCCAAGAGGGTAAAATGGTGAAGATCAATATTCGGAAAGCAATGGTATATCCTGCCAGAGCTGCTGAACCAAATTCGGCAATCATACGAGTTAACGCTACCCAGGATAGAGAATCAATCAGGGATTGTCCCATTCCACCTATGGATAACTCAAGGATCTTTTTGATTGTCTCCCAGCTCAGCGCAATGTTCTCCTTGAGGATTTTGAGTTTGTGCTTTCCATTGAACAAGTGGTACAACTGGTAAAGGACTCCCATGCTTCTACCAAAAGTAGTTGCCATTGCTGCTCCATCTAACCCATACCCTTCCCAAGAGCCAATTCCAAAGATCAACAAAGGGTCCAATACTATGTTGAGCCCATTCGCAATCATTAAGGATCGCATCGCATGGTGCGCTTGACCTGCACCTCGGAATGCTCCATTGCATAAAAAAAGCAAAAGAATGGCTGTATTCCCTGCAAACACAATTCTAGCGTAATTTGACCCTGACTCAATTAACTGTTCTTCGGCTCCCATCAAGCGGAGTAGATCTGATGCAAACAGCCAACCCAACACCCCAAGAACTATAGAAATAAAAGTCCCCACCAGCAACAGTTGAAAGGTAGCTGAACCTGCATCTTTGTAGTTTTTTTCTCCAAATCTCCGAGACACAAGGGCCGTTGCAGCCATGCTCAATCCGAAACCCAGCGCATAAATCAACACAATGACCGACTCGGTCAATCCCACCGTCGCAATGGCGTATTCCCCAAGTTGTGCCACAAAAAATAGATCCACAATGGCAAATGAAGACTCCATCATCATTTCCAAGATCATGGGTAGCGCAAGAATAAAAATGGCCGTCTTCAAAGGAAGACGGGTAAAGTCTTGCTCCTTACCTAAAAGGGCATCTTTAATCAGTTGCCAGGTCATAGAAATAAAGGTGAACTAATAAAGCTCCCCCATCTAGGGAAGTTTTAGCAGGGAAATTGGAGCACAAAAAAACAAAAAAAAACCGCACCAGGCGGTTTTTATTCAAAATGAAATTTAATTGGTATGGATAATCCTTTCTTTTTACATTAAGAATAACTTATAGCGAAGTAGATTAATGAGGAATTGATTAGTATAAAAAATAAAAACATAACTAAATTAATTAACCTAGTCATCTTTTTTTCGAATGAATCTGTAAGACCCTCTTTGAATATTAATGAAGGCAAAATACCTAAAATTACTATCATGACAACAATTAAAATAATGCAAAACGAATTGATAATTTCTGCTAAAGAAAAAACGTTAGTTGATGGTAATTTTGAAGCCAAAATATAACTAGCACTAGCTGCAGTAAATAGTGCACCTACAGTATATCTGCTGGGTTCTGGTGCAAAAGGAGCTGTAAAAGTTACCAAAACCGCAATATATAAAATTAAAAATAGTTTTAAAATAACGGATAATCCACCTTTATAAATTCTAAGTGCCATTCTGAATTGAGAAAAATCAGTTTTATAATCAGAAGAAAACTTTGGATTTCCTCTCGCTGATTTGTAGGCGTGAGGCTTTTCTATCAGTTTAACATTATTTTCTTTTTCATAACCGTTTACCATTACTCGTGAGCTTACTTTAGATTCTTTGGTATCTGGTTCAAAATATAGATTTTTTCTATCAATCCATTTATGTTCAATCGGTATAATCAAATCATGTTTATCAATCGGATAAAGTGATACATCAAAAAATTGGGTGCTTTTGGCTTTAACGTAATATTGAATGTATTCAACATTTTTAGTAGAGTCAGTATACCGGTCAATTAAATCAGTTTTTAAAATCTCTCCATTAATTACTGTAAATGGGAGTTCATTTTTGCGTGCTAAATCATTTTTTCCTAAAAAGTCGAGCTCATTTGGATTCCATTTAAACCACAAATAAAATTCATAAGTCCAATAGGATTCTTTAATGTTTAGGTCTTCAATTCTTTCTAGATAGGTCCCAATTACAACTTTTTTTGAATTCGGCGGTTTTGAAAAACTTTCAGATGCAGTTTTACCTGTATCTGGAACGTTAGGGTCCATGGTGTTTTTCATATTATTGCTCACGTTGGTAGCCATATCCTTCATGAAATTGGATATTGTATATGAAAAAGCAATTCCTAAAATTAATATGCTAATTAGAAAAATAACTAAAATTACATGCGATGTCTTATTTTTATTAAACATATAATGTTTTTTTTATACTTTTTTTATATAGATAACCAATTTCAACAGTAGCCAAATAAGCCCAACTGACAGGGAGTGTGGATTGCTTTAATAGGTACTTAACTTGCAGCAAAATAAATCAAATTAGTCGATTTGGACATTATCAATTTTTTTTTAATTGGTTTCAAGACGCAGCATCCTGCATTACCCTTAATAAAGAACGAAGTGGGAATCAGGAAATTTAGAGCAAAAAAAAACCGCTATTTCGCGGTTTTTAAATGAAATAAGTTGGAATTCTTTAAGCTAAGCCTAACTTTTCGAGGTGCGCTTCTTTAATTTTCCGACGTAGAATCTTGCCTACATTGGTCTTTGGAAGTTCGTCCGTAAAAAAGACCTCCTTAGGAACTTTGTAATTCGTCAAAAACTCTTTGCAGTGCTCAATTACTTTTTCTTCTGTGAGCGCTGGATCTTTCTTGACCACATAAGCGACCACCTTTTCTGTGGATTTCGGATCAGGCATTCCAATCACGCCAACTTCCAATACCCCAGCACAAGAGGCAATTGCATCCTCCACCTCGTTGGGATAAACATTAAATCCAGACACTAGAATCATTTCTTTTTTACGATCCACAATCTTGGTATAGCCATCTGCATCCATAACTCCAATATCTCCCGACTTGAACCAATCGCCTTGCATCACCAAAGCCGTTTCTTCTGGTCTATTCCAATATCCTTTCATGACTTGGGGCCCTTTGATGAAAATCTCTCCTCGCTCACCAAGCGCAACTGGGTTGCCCGCATCATCGGCGATCATCACCTCGGTATTTGGCAGAGGCATCCCGATTGTCCCAATTCGTTCGGTTCCATCTATAGGATTACAAGTAGCTACAGGAGCAGTTTCAGTTAAGCCGTACCCCTCCGCAAGCGGTACTCCTGTTACCGCTTTCCATTTTTCAGCAGTAGCTTTTTGTACAGCCATGCCTCCTCCTACCGCAATCTTCAAACCTGAAAAATCTAATTTACCAAAGGCCTCCTGGTTCAATAAGCCGTTGAATAGCGTATTCACTCCTGTAATCACTGTAAAGCGCTTTTTAGCCAAATCTCCAATAAAGGCTTTCATGTCTCTTGGATTGGTAATCAACACATTATGCGCACCAATTTTCAACATGGCAAGGCAGTTCACTGTCAACGCAAAAATGTGATAAAGCGGTAGCGCAGTAATTACAATTTCTTGACTCTCCACAAGCTTGGGCTTCATCCAGGCCGAAATCTGCTGCATGTTGGCCACAATATTTCCATGGGTCAATTCCGCTCCTTTGGACACGCCAGTAGTGCCTCCTGTATACTGAAGAAATGCAGGATCATCTAAAGTGCTGGCAACTTTCTTGAAACTGTGATTGGCTCCAAGAGACAAAGCCTTTTTAAATGAAACGGCTCCAGGCAAGTGGTAGGCTGGCACCATCTTTTTAACATGCTTGACTACTAAATTCACAATTGAACCTTTCAACCCGCCTAGCAAATCTCCTAGCTCGGTAAGTATCACATGCTTGGCCTGAATATCTGAACGAATCTTTTCCAAGTTGGAAGCAAAATTGGCAACAATCACAACCACATCTGCCCCTGAATCATTGAATTGATGCTTCATTTCAGAAGGGGTATACAGTGGATTGGTATTGACTACCACCATCCCTGCACGAAGAGCACCAAACATCGCTACTGGATACTGCAATACATTAGGCATCTGAATGGCAACTCGGGATCCTTTGCTCAGCTTCAATTCGTGGATCAGGTAATTCGCAAACTGCGCACTCAATCGATCTAACTCTTTAAAAGTCATGGTCTTCCCCATGCATTCATAGGCTACTGCACTTCCAAATTTTTTGACACTTTCTTCAAAAAGCTCCGTAACACTGGAATAGGCCGTGCAATCTACTTCATGAGGAACAGCCGAAGGATAAAATTTAAACCAGGAGAAATCGTTCATTTGTCTGCTATTTTGGGTGAATCTGGAAGCTCAATTACCTAAAATATTAGGGTTTAGCCAAGAAAATGGACTACTATTTCAAAATTTTTTGAACGAGCATCCTTAGTGGTTAATAGATATGTTGAGCCTTTGGTAGGACTGCGAATAATCCTATCTAATATTTTTAATTTTCCTCTTTTTCAACACAAACCAAAGTAAATAAGGATTGAGGATCAATTAAGTGAGCTGTGAACCGTTGACAGCCTGTGGGCCGTGGCCCATGGTCTGTGAACAATTATCCGTAGTGGTAAACATCCCTATTAAGACACTGGCATAATTGCGGATATTCCTATTAATATTCTAACCAAACCGGCTACTTCTTTCTACCGAAAGACTAAATTTGACGACTTGTGAGAAAATGATCGATATCCAACAGAATTCCCCCATCGAACTACTCCAAAAACTCGGTTTTTGGAAGTCAGGAGAAAAAATTAGTCACATTTCAGTTCCCGGAGAGAGTAACATGAACTTGGTACTTCGAATTCGGACCAACCAAGGCAGCTATATCCTCAAGCAGTCCAAACACTTTGTTCGGAAATACCCGCAAATTCCAGCTCCAATCTCACGAATAGAGGTCGAATACCGTTTCCTAGAGCTCCTGAGCACCGACCCTTACCTTGCATCCCTATCTCCAAAAGTTCTGCATTATGATTCCACAGCCCATCTGATGCTTTTGGAAGATCTAGGAGAAAGCAGCGACTGCCTTTCAATTTATGGGGGAGTACGGCAGCTTCAACCCGATGAACTAATCCGCTTAGTACAGTACTTGATGCACCTTCATCAGCTACAGATTGCCGATTTCCCCAATACGGACGGCATGCGCATATTGAATCACGAGCATATTTTTGAGTTTCCTTTTTTGGAAGAAAATGGGTTTGACCTAGACCAAATCCAGCCGGGATTGCAAGAAGCGAGCCTCCCCTACAAGCGCGACGCCGCACTCAAAGCAATAATTCATTCGCTCGGACAGCGCTACCTCAAAACAGGCAAAATCCTAATCCATGGAGATTTTTATCCGGCTAGCTGGCTAGAAGTGTCCTCCGGAATCAAAATCATTGACCTCGAATTTGGTGGCCTAGGTGACCCTGAATTTGATCTTGGTGTATTTCTCGCACATCTTGATCTAGCACAGCAGAACGAGCGGCTCAGTAAACTGATGCAGGAAACATACAACACCCCCCTAGATTGGTCTTTGGTACAGCAGTACCGAGGCGTGGAACTCCTCCGCCGCTTAATCGGAATTGCGCAATTGCCCGTAACTTTAAGTTTAGATGAAAAAAAATCGCTCCTTGCCCGTGCAAGAACTTACCTCATGTCCTAAATGAAAAAGCTAGTCTTTATTTTTATTGCCTTATTATCTTTTTCGTGTGCCCAACAGGAGAAGGAAGTCGGTTCAACCTCTTTTTCGAAGGATATACCTACCGAATTTGGATTAACTGAGGCAGAACTCTACGATAAAGTTTTGGGCATGCTGGTTGGTTCCGCCATCGGCGATGCCATGGGTGCTCCCACCGAAATGTGGTCCCGGGAATCCATCCAACTGGAATATGGATTTGTGGAAGGGTTAGATTCCATGATTCGTGAGGTATCTCCTGAGGGAATCTGGAAGGCAAACTTACCCGCAGGAGGTACCACGGACGATACCCGCTGGAAAAGTCTAACGGTAGACTACTTGCTCAGTCAAAAAACCGAATCCCTTGATTCCAAAGCCTTTGCTTCGCACCTCTTAAAAACCTATACGGGTAGTTTGGATAAACTCAAAAAGACCGAAGGTACAGACGTGGAACCTTTCGAAAATGCACTACAGGAAGCCAACTGGCTTTCGGAGTGGGCAAAAGTAGCCTCACCCTACCTAGAAGATAATTTAGGAGGCTATGCAGACTCTTTGTCTAAATTTTATGGAGGAGAAATGGTCTGTGCAGGACTCTTATATGCACCCACTTTGGGCGCGTTTTTTCCGGGTAATCCTAATAAAGCCTACCAGGAAGCATACAAACTTTCAATTTTTGATCTTGGCTATGCTCGAGACCTGACTGCCCTGGCCGCAGCCATGACGGCCGCCGGGATGGCTCCAAAAGCAAGTCAAGACAGCCTTTTGGCTACACTGCGACTAGATCCAGCAGGTTATTTTCAAAGCCGGTTGGTGGGTAGAACATCACATAAATTGCTCAAGGATGCATTAACTATCGTAAGCGAAGCGAATAAATTGGATTCACTCCCCTCCCGCTTGACCCTAAATAATCCCGCCTTGGTGTATACCTATAGCGAATTGGATCGTAGGCAACAAGATATGCCGTTCCATGCAGGAGAAATCTACCAACAAGCGCTAACTGCAATGTTGTTCACAGATTTTGACTTCATGGGAACGCTGACCTTCCTCACCAACTACGGTCGAGACAATGACACCACGGCTTCTTTGGCAGGTGGAATTCTCGGAGCTTGGTATGGCTACACTAAATTGCCTATCTCCGAGCGAGAAAAAGTAGTTCGTGTGACCCGTGATGAACTAGGAATTGATCTTGAAAAACAGGCAGAAAGAATGACCCTCCACCTGTTGAAGTCACAGAAAAAGTAAAAATTTAACATGATTATCCGCAATCATTCAAGTAGCTCAGTTCTCCTTTTTATAAATGCGGATAATCGTTAACAGCTGACTGTCCACGGTCCACAGCTCACTTAATTGAACCTCTAACATTTTTTCTCTGGTTAGTGGTGAAAAAGCGAATAATCAGAAAATTTAAAAAGCGTAGCCCAACCCTACTCCCGCAAATAAAGGCCAAAAGCCATTGTTGTTAAATATGGGAGTCAAGTTTACTCTCCAAGTAAATCCTCCGTCTTCAGGAATTTTTCGATAGCCAATGTTCATGGTTCCCATTAAACTTGGAGATCCATCCACTGGAAGGATGAAATTAACATCTGACTTTTCTGTAACCAAAGGACCTATGCAATTTCCGTTACTATCAAAAGATTGGCAATAGGAATAGGGCTCGTTATTCACTCCAAAAAAAGTCATACCCAAGCCTAACTCGAAATAACGGCCGTCTTTTCCATACAATTTATTAACCAATACTGGCAAAGAATAAAAAGAATCACCTGCTCTTTTGTAGCCCCCTGCACCAATACGCATTCCCCAAGAATCCATTCGGGTTGAATCAAATCGGAAATCGTAATTAAAGCTATACGCAAGTCCTGATCCTCCCAACTCCACAAAAACAGAACGGGTTGGGACAACAGGTTGATCCTGTGCAAAGGAAGTAAGAGAACCAAAAAGGAAAACGACTACGAGTGCTAGCTTTTTCATGATTGTAGAGATTAAGTATTCCCAAAGTTAACGCATAGGATATAGGAATTGTTGATTATATGAAATTCTAATCTAAATCCGAGATGGAAAGGTACAGATCCAAATAAAAACTAGAATATTTGTGAACTTGTCCACTTGATTATCAGTCATCGATTCAATTTATGAAACTTTTGAAAAAAATATTTCTAGGTCTATTTGCTACCGCCATGATCTTGTTGGTCATCTACATGCTTGGCCCCAAGGTAAAAACACAGGAATTGACAATTGCCTACCCTGAAATTCCCATGGGTGCTCAGGGACTTGAGCAGTACCTGTCTACCCGAGAGGATTCAGTAAAAGGATTAAAACCTGGTAACGAAGCATACATTCTCTGGGCAGATTCTGTTACCAAGCAAAAAACTCCCTATTCCATCATCTACATCCATGGCTTTGGCGGCAGCCCCATGGAAGGCGATCCCGTGCATCGCTTTTTGGCAGCACATTTCGGAGCCAACCTGTTCGTCACCCGCTTGCCAGAACATGGGATCCGCCGTACTAACGGGATGGAATACATGACTGCGCAGGACTTGGCTAATGCTGCAGGAGAAGCCTACCAAATTGGGAAAAGTCTAGGGGACAAAGTCATCCTGGTAGGTACCTCTATGGGTGGGTCACTTGGCCTACTACTCGCGAGCCAGCAGCCCGATCTTCATGCGCTTGTGCTTTATTCTCCCGCTATTCGTGATGAAGCAAAGTTGCTGGAAGGGTTTTTTAAGCCCTGGACCTTCTGGGTCATGAAAAAAACACTCCTAGATAACGGGGTGATGATTCAGCAACGCGAGGGAGAGAAGAAAGCATATTGGTCTGAAGAATACCATGCCAATGGCTACGAGAGTTTGGCCATAGTGATGTATGGTGAGATGAACAAAGAGACCTTTGCCCAAGTAAAACAACCGGTATTCATGGGCTACTATTTCAAAAATGAAAAAGAAAAGGACATGGTCGTATCGGTAGCCAAAATGCAAGAAATGTTTTCGCAGTTAGGCACCTCTTCTGCTATGAAAAAAGAATTGCCCTTCCCGAAAACAGGGGATCACGTGATTGCATCTTCAATCACCTCCAAAGACTGGCAAACGGTTCTTTTCTCCAGCATCGAGTTTCTAGAAAAAATAGTGGGGGTACCTGCCCAGCCTGCCTACCAGCAGCAAGTGGAGCAAATGACCAGGGCCAACCAATTGTTGGACAGCATCCGATAAGGATAAAACACTAAAAAAAAATGGGAGGTTTAAACCTCCCATTTTTTTTAGATAAACTTGTTGATGAGATTTTCGAAATACTCTTGTTTACCGCTAAAGGTGGTCGGCTCACCGGCTTCAAAGGCATGTGCCCGTAAATCCTCCAAGGTGAGTTTCCCCTCTTCGAAGGCCTTTCCTTTGCCTGCATCGAAACTGGCATAGCGATTTTTTCTTCGCTCCAAATAATCAGATTTTTCGAGAATATCTGCTGCAATAAGTAGCCCACGAGCGAATGCATCCATACTTCCGATATGTGCCAAAAATAAATCTTCAGAATCGGTAGAGTTTCGTCTGATTTTCGCATCAAAGTTAACCCCACCACCTTTTAGACCACCTGCAGCAAGGATAACTAGCATGGATTCAGCCAACTCTTGCAGGTTGAGTGCAAATTGATCGGTATCCCAACCGTTTTGGTAATCCCCTCTATTTGCATCGATGGAACCCAGCATGCCTGTATCTGCAGCTACTTGAAGTTCGTGCTGGAAGGTATGTCCCGCTAGAGTAGCGTGATTCACTTCAATATTGAGTTTGAAATCCTTGTCCAACCCAAAATGACGCAAAAATCCAATCACCGTTTCAGAGTCGTAATCGTACTGGTGCTTGGTCGGCTCCATCGGTTTAGGCTCAATGAAGAAGGTACCTTTGAATCCGTTTTTTCGAGCATAATCTCGGGCCATGGTCAAGAAACGAGCGAGGTGCTCCTTTTCCCGCTTCATGTCCGTGTTGAGCAAGGACATGTAGCCCTCGCGACCGCCCCAGAACACGTAGTTTTCACCTCCCAACTTAATGGTGGCATCGAGTGCGTTTTTGACTTGCGTCCCAGCAAATGCCAACACATCAAAATTTGGGTTGGTGGAAGCACCATTCATGTAGCGTGGATTGCTAAACACATTGGCCGTACCCCACAATAGTTTGATACCGCTTGCCTTTTGGTGTGTAGCTGCATGGTCTGTAATGAGCTGCATGCGCTTTTCGTATTCGGCCAGGCTAGGTCCTTCCTCAATCAAATCGATATCGTGGAAGCAGTAATATTCTGCTCCAATCTTAGTCATAAATTCAAAGGCGGCATCCATTTTATCCTTAGCTCGCTGAATGGGGTCTGCACTTGAATCCCAAGGATGTATAATAGTGCCTGGACCAAAGGGGTCGCCCCCGGTGCCGCAGAAGGAATGCCAATAGGCTATCGCAAATTTAAAATGCTCTTTCATCTTCTTCCCTGCAACCAAACGGTTGGGGTCATAGTAGCGGAAAGCAAGGGGGTTGTCACTTTCTTTTCCTTCAAACTGAATCTTTCCGATGGTTGGAAAAAATGATTTAGCCATAGTAGTGTAGGTTATTTTGAGTGTGGGTAATAAATAGGTTTAGAATTAAGTTGTAAGCGGTTGACGCAGCTGCTCCAATCGGGAAAGCCAATACTGATAAGTTTCTTCGTATCGATCTGCCCCAGCTAGATCAGGAGCCAAAGTTTGGAGGAGCGTAAGTCCATGGAAAGCTTCCTCTTCCGTGCTGAAAATCCCTGCTCCAATTCCAGCTCCACGAGCAGCACCTTGGGCACCATCCGTATCGTAAAGTTCCAAGTTCACTTGATTCATTTGCACGAAAGTCTCTCGAAATAGCGGACTCAAAAACATGTTGGCATGTCCAGCTTTGACGGTTTTGAGATCCATTCCCATGTCTTTCATAATGCGGAATCCAAAGGTCAAGGCAGCTACGATCCCTTCTTGAGCGGCACGGAGAATATGCTTTTGATCGTGTTTGAGCAAGTCTAAGCCCATCAAATGTGCTCCCATTGGAGTGTTTTGTAGAATGCGTTCCACTCCATTTCCAAATGGGAGGAAAGCCAGTTTATCAGAACCAATTGGCGCTCCTGCTGCGAGGACGTTCATTTCCTCGTAACTCAAGGAACTTCCCCCCAACATTCTTTTTAGCCAAGAATTGAGGATGCCTGTACCGTTGATGCAAAGCAATACTCCATAGGAAGGTTTGCTTTGCGTATGATTCACATGTACAAATGTATTGACACGTGATTTTGGGTCGTACAATGGCTTGTCGCAAACGCCATAAACGGTCCCAGAAGTTCCGGCAGTAGTGGCGAGCTCCCCTGGTTTGAGCACTTGAAGGGAAAAGGCATTATTGGGCTGATCTCCTGCGCGGTAGGAAATTGGGATACCTAATTCCAAGCCCGTTTCCAGTGCAGCGGCAGCAGAGATTTTTCCTTGAATAGAAAAAGAAGGAACAGCTTCAGGAATCCAATCCCTTGGGATCTCCATAGCTGCAAGCAAAGGATCACTGAGCCCATTTTTTTTGAAATCCCAAAATATACCTTCGGACAGCCCTGTTTCAGAGGTAAGAATCTCACCGCTAAGCTTCATGGCGATAAAGTCTCCAGGAAGCATGATTTTATGAATTTGGGATGCAACCTCAGGCTGGTTCTCAATGACCCAACGCAGTTTAGAAGCAGTAAAATTACCTGGAGAGTTAAGCAAATGTGGCAAGCAATAGGCTTCCCCTAAGGCTTGGAATGCTTTTTCACCAAGGGCTACTGCCCTGCTGTCGCACCAGATGATAGACGGACGAAGAACTTGATATTCTTTGTTTACACATACCAGCCCATGCATTTGATAGGCAATCCCAATGGATCGCAGTTCACCAGATCGAACTTCTGTTTGGCCACACACAAATCTGATTGCCTCCTTGACATGCTTCCACCAAAGTTCAGGGTCTTGTTCTGCCCAGCCACTTTGAGGAGATTGAATGGGCATTTCAACTTCTGGAAAAGCTTTGGAGGCAAGTGCCTTTCCGGTATCCGCATCAAGAATACATGCTTTGACCGAGGAACTTCCAAGATCAAGGCCTAAAAGTAACTTTCGCATTTTACCAGAAAACAGTATAAAGTGCCGCAATAATACCTACAATGAGTACCGCACCAATTTTGAACCCTGTACTTGTACGGAACAGTTCAGCCGATATGTCAATGCTTTTGGGGTGGTCCTTGCCTTTCCCTTCAACTAGAGAAATAACAATCATCAATATCGCAAGGACTACAAACACCCAGCCCATGCGGTCAATAAATGGCAGGGCGGGGAAAACTACTTTCAGCACTACGGAAAGTGGAATGCTTAAGGAAGCACCGACAAGAGCAGCATTGGAGGTTGTTTTTTTCCAGAATACTCCAAAGAAGAAGATCGCAAATACGCCGGGGCTAATAAAGCCGGTGTATTCCTGAATAAATTGGAAGGCCTGATCTAATTGTCCCAAAGCAGGTGCCACAATAGCGGCAATCACAAAAGCAACAACCGCGGTGATCCTACCTACCCGTACTTTGGTGGTTTCGGATGAGTCCTTGCCAAAATACTTGGCATAAATATCCATGGTGAAAATGGTAGAAGTACTATTCGCCATGGAAGCCAGTGAGGAAACGATCGCAGCGGTTAAAGCTGCAAAAGCTAGCCCCTTTAATCCTGTAGGCAGTATCTGAAGAAGGGAAGGATAGGCTCGATCCGATTTGATCAATCCTGTAACTGGATCTTTCATGGATTCGATAAATCCTAGGTCCGTACCATTATTTACAATAACTAGGGCTGCTATTCCTGGAACTACCACAATTAGCGGCATCAAAAGCTTCAAGAATCCAGCAAAAATCATCCCCTTTTGGGCTTCGTCTAGGTTCTTTGCCGCAAGGGCTCGCTGGGTGATGTATTGGTTGAATCCCCAGTAGCTTAGGTTAGTGATCCACATACCCCCAACCAACACTGATAAGCCGGGTAGGTCCAAATACGCATCTCGTGTTCCTCCTTTTCCATCTGAAATAATCATCTCACCTTTGTCTAGAATCATCGAAAAATGTCCTGGAACTTCATTTTTGAGCGTAATCAAACCTTGCCAAGCATCGCCTTCTCCCACCATGCCAAGCGCGATGTAGGTAGTCGCCAAACCACCAGCAATCAAGAATACGACCTGTACTACATCCGTCCATGCTACTGCCTTCAATCCTCCATAGATGGAATAAAGCATCGCAAAGAGCGCTAAGCCAATGATGCTATAGGTCATGGGAATACCTAGAATGGTATTCAAACTCAAGGCGCCTAAATAAAGCACTGAGGTCAGGTTGACAAATACGTATAAAAGCAGCCAGAACACCGCCATCGTGGTACGTACCCGACCATCGTAGCGATCAAAAAGAAAGCCGGGCATGGTATAGATGCCTTTTTTGAGGTACACGGGTAAGAAAAATATGGCAACCACCAAGAGTGTAGCCGCAGCCATCCACTCGTAGGTTGCGATGGCCAATCCTAGAGCAAAGCCAGAGCCAGACATTCCGATAAATTGTTCTGCAGAAATATTGGAAGCAATTAAAGATGCTCCTACTGCCCACCAAGGAAGGGCCTTGCTGGCAAGAAAATAATCATTGGAATCTTTTACGTGTCCTTCCTTTTCACGGGACACAAAGAATCCCATACCCATAATTAGAAATGCGTAGCCGAGAAAAACAAGTAAATCAAGAGGTTCTAAGAGCATAGGACAAAGGGAATATAGGTTTTGGGGATCAAATTAAGTTCATACTATCGGTTCAATTCAAATAGCGTGGCTAAATATAATCTATTGACGCAAACGAGTGCACATGATTGGAAAGCAATTGTAAGAAAATTAAAAAAATCTTCTGTTTGGAATAGTTTGTAGTAACCCAAATCGCAGATATAAACCTTCCACTTTACGGAAGCCATGTCACTTAAAAAGTAAAATTCTTGACCAACTATTCAATTACTGCTACAAGTGTCACAGTTCCGATCACCTCTTTGTCCGATTTCGGTCACAATGCTGATTTGCCTCACATTTTAAGGATCCCACATTCGGGTCTTGCTTCTGTTTTTGTTGGGTAATAGGGTTTGAATGCAAAAAAAACAGTAATTTTGAAGCGGTTTTTGAACTAGCATCATTTTTGGAGTTAAACCGGTTATGGCAAATAAAAGCAGTGTGTTTGATATGATCGGCCCAATCATGATTGGTCCCTCCTCTTCACACACCGCTGGTGTGGTAAGGATTGCAAGAGCCGCCATTCGAGTGCTTGGAGGGATTCCTGAAGAGTCAATCATCACCTTTTTCAATTCCTTCGCCAAAACCTACGAAGGCCATGGAAGCGATCGAGCCATATTGGGCGGGTTGATGGACTTCAAGACAGACGATGTTCGAATTAAGGACGCATTAGAAATAGCAAAGGAAAAGTCGCTGCACTACACCTTCAAATCCATAGGTAATTCTTCGGTGCACCATCCAAACACGATCAAACTTTTGCTTAAAAAAGGAGATCGACAGGTGGAAATTTTTGGAGAAAGCTTGGGAGGTGGAGTCATTAACATTTCAGAAATTGATGGTTTCGTAGCCAACTTTTCTGCTCAAAACCACACGCTCATCATCAAAGCAGAGGATGTATCGGGATCAATTGCATTTATATCCAGCGTAATTGCTCAAGAAAAAGTAAACATTGCGACCATGTCCGTGTCTAGAAAAGGAAAGCATGACATGGCCTGTCACGTGATCGAAATGGACTCTGGAATACATGAGATTACCCGTCAGTACCTTCTTTCCTTACCTTGGATAAAAGAATTAATCTATATCCCAGACATTGACCTTTAACGAATTCATAAACCAACAGCTACCACACATGAAAAAACTTTTTATCCTACTTCTCTTTGGGATGATTACCTGGCAACAGGGACAAGCCCAGACAGAAGTTCCCTCAGGTCCTTTAGACCTTGTCACCTGCGTTTCTATTGCAATAGAAAATAATTTGACGTTAAAAAGGACAGAACTTAACCAGCTCATCACTGAAACTAACCTTTTGGAAAGCCAAGGCAGAAGACTGCCAAGCTTAACCACTGGAGCAAGTTCAGGCTTCCGTTGGGGTAGATCTATCAACCCGGTTACCAACTTGTTTGAAACGAGAAGAATTGGAAACGTCAACCTTTTTGGGAATACCGGTGCGCCGATTTTCCAAGGCATGCGAATCACCAATAGCATTGGCCAGGCAAAGTCTGACTTAAAATCGGGTCAATACACTTTGGAAGCCACGCGTAACGACATCACCTTGAATGTAATCAACCTATTCATTGATGTAGTTTTCAATCGGGAGCAGGTGAAAATTTCCGAGAACCAACTCAATTCCACCAAAGAACAGTTGGGACGAACCCAACAGCTAGTAGATGCCGGTTCACTCCCCTATTCAGATTTGTTGGATCTGCAGTCTCAAAATGCAACCAATCAATTGAATGTAATCAATGCTAAAAATGGACTTCGGCTTTCGAAACTCGCTTTGGCGCAGGCGCTTCAAATTCCTTTTTCAGAGGAATTTGATGTGATCGAACCCGTGTACGAGGTTTCCAAAGAAGCGCTAGCTGCAGGTACCCCCGCCGAAATTTTCGAGGTTTCTGTTGCGCTAATGCCTCAAATCAAAGCTGCAGAAGCCAATGTAACTAGTGCTGAATATGGAGTCAAAATTGCGAAAGGTGGATTCCTACCAACTTTGGATGCCGGACTTTCTGCTTTTTCCAATTATGTAGATCAGGCATTTATTCGAGGGTCAACTGAAATAATTCCTTTCAAAACCCAGGTAGACAATAACTTTTCCCAGTCTGGAACGATAAATTTCAGCATTCCCTTATTCACTCGATTCAGCAACAAATCCAACCTACAGCGTGCGCGAGTACAGCAACAGTTGGCGGAAGTATCCATGACCGAAGCCAAAAATAGGTTGAGACAGGATATTGAAACTGCTTACAATTCGGCGCTATCCTCAGAGCTATCCTACCAAGCTTCCTTGGTTCGAGTAAAGAGTTTGGAAGAAACCTTTCGAATTGCGCAGCAACGCTTTAATTTAGGGGCCATCAATTCGGTGGATTTCCAGGTTTCTCAAAACAACTTGTTCAATGCTCAGGCAGACCTATTGAATGCGAAGTACACCTACATTTTCAGAATTAAAGTCCTTGATTTTTATCTTGGTAACCCCATTAATCTAAACTAAACCATGGCTACTAAAAAGTCCAACAAACTTCTTTATTACCTACTCGGAGCAGTAGGCGTAATTATTATTTTTGCAATTATTGGAAAATCTGCTGGCTGGATTGGTGGTGCCAAGGAAACCGAGGTTGAATTTACTTTGGCCAAGCGTGTTGCCATCATAGAAAAGGTGAGCAGCTCAGGCGAGATTCAACCTGAAGTGGAAGTGAAACTTTCTCCAGATGTAGCAGGTGAAATCATTGAGTTGAATGTCCAAGAAGGGGACTCCGTAGAAATGGGAAGATTACTTGTCAAGATTCGTCCTGACAACTTTATATCCGCATTGGATCGTACTCGCGCCAACCTCAACCAACAAATGGCCAATTTGGCTCAGACCCGTGCCAATTTGCAACGCTCTGAAGCACAGTTTACCCGCTCTGAACTGGAATACAAGCGTCAGCGCACGCTGCACCAGCAAAAAGCGATATCTGATGCAGATTTCGAGCAGGCCCAAGCCAACTATACCTCAGCTCAAAAAGACCTAGAGGCAGCCAAGCAAAGTGTCGTAGCCTCTGAATTTATTATTAAAAGTTCGCAGGCCTCCGTGAACGAAGCCTCTGAAAACCTTCGCTTGACCAATGTAAATTCCCCTGTGTCTGGAATTGTATCCAGCTTGAAAGTTGAGCAAGGCGAACGAGTGGTAGGTACCCAGCAAATGGCAGGTACTGAGATGATGACCATTGCAGATCTTTCCAAGATGGAAGTCCGTGTAGATGTGAATGAGAATGACATTGTTCGTCTTTCCCTAGGAGATACCACGATCATCGACGTAGATGCGTACTCCTCTACAGGTAAGAAATTTCAAGGAATCGTAACTAGCATAGCGAATACCGCCAATACCAAGGCTTCACCAGATGCGGTAACAGAATTCAAAGTTAAAATCCGAATCCTTAATGATTCCTACAAAGAGTTGGTAGTGGCTGGAAATAAGTACCCGTTCCGTCCGGGCATGACTGCATCTGTAGAGATCTTGACTAACTCAAAAAACAATGCACTTGCGATTCCACTTTCTGCGGTAACCACTCGTGAAGACAAGAAGGATAGTTTGGCTGGAGCTCCAGTGAAAGCCAAAGAAATCGTGTTTGTCAGTGAGAATGGTGTCGCCAAAATCCGTGAGGTAAAGACAGGGATATCGGATTATGAAAATATTGAGATT
The DNA here is from genome assembly GCA_964202605.1 of Bacteroidia bacterium. Lineage (GTDB taxonomy): Bacteria > Bacteroidota > Bacteroidia > Cytophagales > Cyclobacteriaceae > Algoriphagus. The sequence goes on from CAXNJN010000004.1 coordinate 28,471, forward strand.
TTATCCGGTTTAAAAGAAGGAGACGAAGTGATCTCTGGACCTTACTTTGTGGTGAGCAAGCAGCTAAAAGAAGGCGACAAAGTGAAGAAAATGAGCGCTGTGAAGCCTGAAGAAGAGAAGGAAGAAGAATAATTTCTTTCAAACACCTACAAGAAAACCTTCTAAACTACGGTCTAGAAGGTTTTTTTTAGTTAAAACGAAAATCGGAGTCCCAAAAAGCCTCTGATTCCTTGATTCGGAGCAACTAATCCACTAGGGTCAAATGTCAAAGCATTAGGATTTTCGGGAGTAGGAACTACAGTTCCAGCAGCATCAAAGACTACTCCCCTATCAAAAGGATCAAAAGCTCTTGCTATACTGGAATTTGAAGGGGTATAATTCAAGATGTTTTTTACTCCCCCATATATTTCCCATTGGGCGCCAAATTTCTTGGTTATTTGAATATTTTGAAGACTCCACCAGGGGGAATATTCGGGTCTATCATCGAGTGGTCCTAAAAGAGGAAGTCTCATGGGTCCAAACACATTCCCAGTATAATCCAGCGTTAATTCGAGGGGATGGAAGTGATATCCCACAGTCCAAACTCCAGAAAAGCGTTCGGTAAACAGTTGTCTTACTTTATTACCTTCCTCAGTAAGCGTAACATCCATCCAGGTAATTCCTGCCAGCAACTTAAATCCATTGGCCCAAAGACCATCAAAATTTAGGCTTATTCCCTGGCTCAGAGAAGTTCCATTCAAATTCGCATAGCGGATTTCATTTGGATTGGATTCGTAATCCGGTATAATTTGATTTGAAAAATGGGTGTAAAACACCGAAGCATCCAGTCCAAAGTAATTCCCTTTCGAGGTAAAAAACTTCTTCACCAGATTACTATTCATGTTCCAACTTTTTTCCGGACGGAGCGCCTCCGTAAATACTACTCTTCGCGCACCTGTAAGTGCGGCATGGTCTTCTGTAAATACATTGGCAACCCGAAATCCATTTCCAATGGAGGTTCTCCAAATCACCGATTTATCCTCAGAGTTTAACTTGAAATTGACACGTGGAGACCAGATGGAACCGTGAATCGTGCTGAAATCATGCCGTACACCCAGCAATAAATGGTGTTTGGGACTTAGCTTAAGTTCATTCTGGACAAATGCGCCCGGTAAATGCGTAATCGCAGGTGCATTAGTTTGTCCAACTGGATCGATTGTCACCGGCGTAGAATCATCGTAACTTGTATACCGATAGGCAGTACCTACCAAAAAATGATGGATTCCACGTTCTTTATTCCATATAAGTTGAGTAAAACCTATTTTTTGATTTGCATCGTAAGCAGTGATTCCATAATAGGAATCTTGACGGTGGCCATTTGCAGACACTTGTAGTTTGAGATTTTCTAAAAAGGGCAAGTCATAAGTGCCAAACAATTCCCAACGACGAGTTTGAATACTTTCTCCATAAATTCGATCACCTCCACGCTCCTGCGGCGTCCAATCCATCTCTCCACCCCAGCGATCCTCCCAGAGCAGGCGGCCAGCAATAGCCAATGACTTCCCATTTTTTTGTTGAAAATCTACCTTTTGAAAAACGGAAACTCGCTGTTGTAAAGCTAGGTCGGTAAGCCCATCTTGATTTTTGTCAATAGGTCGATCGTAGATAAAAGCATTGACTCCTGTTAAGGCTTGGTTTCGCTTACCAAGGGAAGTTTTGACAGAAGCATCAAGAGATAATTCCTCCCAAGAGGTTCCCATCAGATCTAGAGAAAAGAGCGGCGCTTTTTCAGGTCTCTTGGTAATCACGTTGATTAATCCTCCCACAGCCTCCGAACCATATAAAGTAGATGCAGGACCTTTAACCACTTCAATTCGGTCAATCAGGGCTTGAGGAATCCCAGATAAGCCATAAACAGTGGCCAATCCACTTACGATGGGCATTCCATCAATTAGCACCATGGTGTAGGGTCCTGGAAGACCATTGATTTGTATATCTCCCGTATTGCAAATGGAGCAATTTATCTGAGTTCGTACGCCATTCACCTGTTGAAACGATTCAAATAAGGATGGTACCGGATTGGAACGAAAAAATGAGCTCTTAAAAACTTCAACCGGCACTGGGCTATCCGCTCGAGATAATTCCTGTAAAGTACCGGATACCACCACCTCGTCTAAGCCAGTTTCCATTGGTTCAAGAATGAAGCTAACAGTGGTTTGAGTTAAGTCAACCCACTTCTGCGAAGTGGCGTAGCCCAGCCTTGAAACAGTCAACTGTACCTTACGAGTTGCAGGAATGCGTAGCGTGAACTGACCCAAGCTATCTGACTGAGTCCCTTTTCCAAGGTCTTTGGCAAGGATAGAAGCAAATTCCAATACCTCTCCAGTAGAAGACCTTACAATTCCTTTAATGGTACGTTCTTGCGCTTCCACAGACAAGAAACTGGAGGAGAAAATTATAAGAAACAAACAATGAAGGGCAAGCTTACTTTTTACCTGAAAAAATAGGTTGCTAACAAGTCTTGCTTTAAAAGCATTAGGAATAAAATTTAAAAAAGAAATAAGCCTCATATGAGCTAAAGTTAACACTCTAAAATTATAAAGTTAGATTAATCTAACAAATTTGTTTTGCAAAAAGTATTTTCTAATTTTAATCACATAATTTTGTGCATGGCTTCTCCAACTGAAGAAAATTACCTCAAAGCACTTTTTAACTTGGCAAACAGTCAGGGAGAAATTACACTTTCAGAACTCGCCTCAAGGCTACAAGTGAGTTTGCCTACTGCGAATAGCATGGTCAAGTCCTTGCAAAAAAGCCAGTGGGTCAATTACGAAAAATACAAGCCGCTCACCCTAACAGCCGAGGGACAGCTTCTAGCTGCCTCAATCATCAGAAAGCATCGATTGACTGAATTATTTTTGGTGCATGTGATGAAGTTTGGCTGGGAGGAGGTGCATGAAGTCGCTGAGCAAATAGAACACATTCATTCACCCAAATTTTTTGAACGGATGGACGAAATGCTTGGGCACCCAGCAGCAGACCCCCACGGTTCACCAATCCCTGGTCTAGATGGAAAACTTCAGCAGCAAAGCTATGTGCCCCTAAGCAGTGTCCTACCCGGGCAAAAAGTTGAGCTCCTTGCACTAAGCAATTCTTCAGCTGAATTCTTGGAGTTTTTAAACAGCCGTGGGCTATCATTAGGCCTTACGCTTACAGTTATTTCAACCGAACGTTTTGACCATAGCATGGTAGTAAGCTATACGGATCACCCAAGGGAAGCCCTAAGTGGTAAAGTCTGCGAGCGACTTCTAGTTTGTGTACAGACGGCAGCCTCTGCGGCTCACTAAATTAGCCTATTCCTGAATCCTATCTAGGAAGCGTCAACTGCCAGCGCCAGCTATCGCGCATACAATCTTCCAAAGAAAATTTGGGGTACCATCCCAACACCTGATTGATTTTGGTCGTGTCAGCCCAGGTCTTCACCACATCCCCTGCCCTTCTCGGGCCAATTTCATAGGCCAATTGAAGGCCATTTACTTTTTCAAAGGCATGAATCACCTCTAGCACGGTATTGCCTCTGCCGCTACCGACATTGAATACCTCGTAAAAATCAAGTGGCTTCTCAAATAGAAATCCAAGTGCTTTGACATGGGCATCTGCCAAATCCACCACGTGGATGTAATCCCGGATGCAGCTTCCATCGGGTGTATCGTAATTGTTGCCAAAAACAGTCAACTTCTCTCGAATGCCTGCGGCAGTTTGCGTGAGGAAAGGAACCAAATTCTGAGGAGTGCCCATAGGCAGCTCCCCAATCTTTGCACTTGGATGTGCCCCTACTGGGTTGAAATACCGAAGAGCCACCACGCGAATTCCTGGTTTACTCTTCACATAATCTACCAAAATATCCTCCCCAATCTTCTTGGTATTGCCATAAGGACTTTCGGCATCTTTGCGAGGGGTAGCTTCGGTCACTGGCAAGACATCGGGCTGCCCATAGACGGTGCATGAGGAGGAAAAAACGATGTTTTGAATTCCCTTGTCTTGCATAAATTCAAGCAGGACGAGCAAGGAGCCTAGGTTATTTTTGTAATACGCCAAGGGCTGCTGGGTGCTCTCTCCCACTGCCTTAAATGCCGCAAAATGGATGACACCGATTAGTTGATGGTCTTGGGCGATTTGATCCAATATCTCCCGCTGGTTGCAATCTCCCTTGTAAAACGCAAATCGCTTCCCGGTAATCTCTTCCAAGCGATCCAAAACGGTCTCATGGGAATTTGAAAAATCATCTAAAATGATCGGTTCAAGGCCAGCATTCCAAAGTTCTACGGCGGTATGGGAACCAATGTATCCTGCCCCACCGGTGATCAATATTTTTTTCATTTCAAAAAAGTTGAGAAGACAAAACTAGGGAATTTATCCCAAAAGGGACACATTAAAGCCAAATGCTCTCCACTACAGGCCCTTAACGAACCAAAAGAACAGATCCTCGGAAGGTCACTTGAACCGTGTTGCCTTCCATCAGGTAACTGTAGGTGGTCGCATAGGAATAAGTCCCTGTTGGAGCACTATCCCCCGCTAAAGTCCCGTCCCAACCCTCGGTACCTGTGTACACAAGTTGCCCCCAACGGTTGTAAATGATCATGGAAAAATCAACCACACAGTTGGCAACTCCTGTAAACTTTCCTGGGGCCTCGGTAGGGTTAAAGGCGTTGGGCATTCGAATTTTTGGGGCTTCCTCTTGTACTGTGCCCGTTCCAAAAGAAATGCACCCTGCAGCGTCTGTTACTTGCACGGTATAAGTGCCTTTGGCCAAACCTGTGGCTAAATCGACGGTTTGATCGGATGGAGTCCAAAGGAACTGGAATGGACCTGCTGGGCCCGAAGGAACAACAAGCAATTCCCCATTCGATTCACCTGGACATGCCGTCTTCGCTAAAGTGACGTCTACCACCAAAGGCGGTGGAGAAGTAATTTCAAATAAAACAGGGATTTTACAGCCATTCGCATCCGTTACTTCCCATACGTATTTGTCTTTTTTAAGTGTATCCAGTTCAAATACATCAGAAAATACCTGCCTGCCTCCAAATTCAAGACTGTAAGGGGCTACTCCTCCGATCACCTTCAAACTCACCTTTCCATCTTTTTTTCCAAAGCAGGTGGTGGCTGTTGCAGTGAGTCCTGATAGCTCCAATAAAGGAGGCTCTTTTACTTCTATTCCAGTGATATTTTTCTCACAGCCGAGACCATCGGTAACCTTCACCGTGTACAATCCTGCCTTTAGATTTGACGCGAGAGCGGTCTTTAGGGAAGCATCGTGACTCCATGAAAAGGTGTAAGGAGGAGTTCCTCCAGTAGCTATCACTTCAATTTTTCCAGTAGCTTGACCAAAGCAAGCAACAGGACTTACTGCCAGAACGGCCAGCTTAAGCTCTTTAGCCACTTTCACTTGAATATCTGGTGCTGTTCCAGCACAGGAATTATCGACCAAACTGTAAGCGGTGTACCCAATCGTACCCGTAACATCTGCTTGATCCCAAACGACAGTGATCTTCTCTGAATTTTGACCGCTTACTAAGGTTCCTCCCTTCACAATCCATTCATACCTCCTACCAGGCACAGGATCTGGTGCCGAATAGGTGAAATTAACCGAAGGATCATAGCACACCTCTTTTTCGCCTAAGGCTTCAGCGACGACAATTCGAAGATTGACGACGACAGGAAGTTCAACTGCAGCACCAGGACATCCATTTGCAGAGAAAGGCAAAACCCGCACCTTGGCATTTGGTTTGGAAGGGCCCCAACGAACGAGCACCGAGTCTGAATAGGACTGAAGGATGGTACCTCCTTCCACTTCAAACACCATTCGGCCAATATTCTGTTTATTTTTAACACGGTACATGACCTCTTCTACAAGTGGACAAACTGACTGTGACCCGATCAAATCCACTTTAGTCTCCAAAACCTCCACTTCAAAGGTGGTTTCCTCTTGTTGATCACAGGAATTAGGACTTAGGGAGGCTATAATAATAACTTCATACTTTCCGGGTTTAGTGTAGGTATGGGTTACTGTTTTACCAATTTTGGTAGCTGTGCCATCGCCAAAGTTCCATACAAAATAGGTGAAGTCCGGATTTTCGGGATTCACTGTCCAAGACCCCCCCTGGTTGAGGCAGGCGACATTATCTCCATCAACTTCAAAGCCATAGTCTGGCTTGGTTTCAAAATTTAAATTTGTCAAGGAGGCCCCTGCTGCATAGCCATAGGACTCAATGTTGCCAAATCCATATACGTAGGCTGCAAAGCCAGCTGGATTGGTAAGGGTGTGAACTCCCTGGGTAATTTCTATTCGGGCAACCTTATAGCTTGGATCTCCAGGAAGCATTTGAAAACTTGCACCCACAACTGCCCCATCCAATCGAGTTTTATTTTCTTCCCCTGCCTTGATTACAATGTTGACGTAATGATTGACTATAGAAGGTAAAGCGTAGGCATTGAAGGTTAAATCCGTGAGTAATTGCTCCGTGGGGCTGTAAGTGATCATGAAAGGATCACCATTGGTTGCAAAAGGATCTGAAGGATTATTGCAAGATTGGCTTTTTGAAAATACGGTAACAGAGGAAGGCTTAGAAGTATCAATTTTTCCTGACACATTGGCTCCAAACTCCAAGGACATCCATTCGCCACGATTCAACACCTTGGTTTGAAGGAGTCCATTGACCCGCACTTCGGTATTGTCTTCCGAAGCCAATACTTTAACCAATTCACCTGAAGATCTGCCCAATAGTGCAGTGTGCACAAAGGAACTCCCCCAGGTATTGATGGGATAAGCCTGCTGATACAAGTGATCATTGGCTTGTCCACAGGCCCCTACCGAAGTCCACTTATTCCCCCCATACACTGCAATTTTTTTGCAATCATCTGCTTTGTCTCCGACTACACGAACTCGAGAGCCCGTCAAATCTCCACGGGCCTTGATTTGGTAGCTTTGCCCTCGATTCAAGGTGATTTCTGAAGGAACTCCTTGAATATTGCCAGAAATAGAGTTTGCAGAAGTGGTAATTTCTATTCGCGTATTGTCTTCTGTGGCCACTACCAAAAGTGTACTCTCATTATTATTATTGCTTCCAAAATTGTTGGGAATATTTACTTCAAAATGTGAAGTAATGTAATGATCCTTGCCTAAAGCCGTAATCGGAAGCACTACTGTACCGTCCGCACTTTTGTTTCGCTCATTGATGGCATGAACGGCTATTTTACCAGAGGAGGTAATGTGTATTCCTAGGTTTTCGATCACACCCGAACTCCGATGCAACAAATCCAAAGTAGCAGAGGACAAGCGAAAAGTATACTGCTGCCCCGTCGTTAGGGTAAATGGACTACTCTGCCCAAGATACTCGATCACCCCAGTCGTATTTTCTGTAGCAGTGATCAATAACACAGCATAATCCGGTGTAGCAGGAAGACTTCGATTATTCTCCATAAACCCCACCCAAAATTCTTTCCCCGTAGTAGAAAGCTGCGCATACCCCGATAGGGAGGAAGCCAGCAGAACCAAAAAAAGAATGAGGGCACGGAAAATCACTCGCATGGAAGTGGAAGTCGCTTTAAAATAACGTGGTGAATATAAAAGTATTTTATGTAACAATTTAGCTATACGTGAAGGGATAAATTTCAGCCGATTAGTAGACAGACAAATCCTCAAAAAAAAGGGATTATTCCCTATATTTGCGCTTCTAAAATTCAATATCACATGATTTCAGTAGATAACCTCTCCCTCAAATTTGGAAAAAGAACTCTTTTCGATGAGGTAAGCCTCAAATTCACGCCAGGCAATTGCTATGGCGTCATCGGAGCCAATGGAGCAGGGAAGTCCACTTTTTTAAAGATTTTATCAGGTGACATGGATTCCACCTCTGGCGGAGTCAACATTACCCCTGGGCAGCGCATGGCGGTGCTGTCGCAAAACCACTTTGAATTTGATGAAATAGACGTCTTAAAAACGGTACTGATGGGACACAAGAAATTGTATGCCATCATGAAAGAAAAAGATGATATCTACCTCAAAGAAGATTTTACAGAGGCAGATGGCATTCGTGCCTCCGAATTGGAATCTGAATTTGCCGAGATGGATGGCTGGAATGCCGAATCCGACGCCGCTTCCCTCCTCTCTGGTCTTGGCATCTCCGAGGACATCCACTACACGCTCATGAAAGACTTGGCAGGAAATCAAAAAGTTCGTGTGCTCCTGGCGCAGGCACTTTTTGGAAATCCTGATATCTTGATTCTCGATGAACCTACCAACGACTTGGATGCAGATACCATCATCTGGCTGGAGGATTTTTTGATGGATTTTAAAAACTTGGTGATTGTCGTTTCCCACGACCGCCACTTCCTAGACACGGTTTCTACCCACGTGGTAGACATCGACTTTGGGAAAGTAAAGATTTTCTCGGGTAACTATACCTTCTGGTACGAGTCCTCCCAACTTGCCTTGAAACAACGGTCCGACCAGAATAAAAAAGCAGATGAAAAGCGTAAAGACCTTCAGGATTTTATCGCCCGTTTCTCCGCCAACGTCGCCAAGTCTAGACAAGCCACCGCCCGTAAGAAAATGCTGGAGAAACTCAATGTTGATGAGATTGAGCCGTCCAGCAGAAAGTACCCTGGCATTCTCTTTAAGCCAGAGCGCGAGGCAGGAGATCAAATTTTCATGACCGAAAATCTTGAGCTAAAAGAAGGGGGAGTCACCTACTTTACGGATGTGAACCTGATGGTTGACAAGGGCGATAAAATCGCTTTCATCTCCAAAACCAAGCAGGCCGTAAATAAATTTTTCCAAACCATAGTGGAGGAAATCGAGCCGACCAAAGGGTCCATGAAATGGGGAGTTACCATCAACAAGGCCTATTTGCCGAACGACAACTCCGAGTTCTTCAAGGCTGATCTCAACCTGATTGACTGGTTGCGGCAGTTTTCTGGAAACCAGGAAGAGGCTTATGTCCGCACCTTTTTGGGTAGAATGCTTTTCACCGGAGAAGAAACACTTAAAAAATGTTCCGTTCTCTCTGGAGGGGAAAAAGTACGTTGCATGATTTCAAAAATGATGCTTCAAAATCCGAACCTGCTGGTCATGGACGAACCTACCAACCACCTAGATCTGGAATCAATCACGGCGTTTAACAATGCCATCGTCGAACTCAACGGTACGGTATTGATGTCTTCCTATGACCATACCTTCGTGCAATCGTCCTGTAACCGAATTGTAGAGTTTACTCCTAAAGGAACCATTGATCGACGCATGCCATATGACGACTACTTGATGAACCCAGAAATCAAGGCCTTGCGGGAAAAAATGTATGGCGGTAAAGTTTAAAACCTAGAATAAGGCCCGTGCTGCTCACTGCGATTCTTATTTACCTAGCCATCACCCTTGCGATTGGAGCTTGGTCGGCTCGGTTAGTTAAAAATTCGAATGACTTTGTGCTTGCGGGTCGATCGCTACCACTCTTTCTGTCTGCATCGGCACTCTTTGCTACCTGGTTTGGCTCAGAAACGATTTTTGGTGCCTCCTCGGTCTACTTGGAGGAGGGCCTAATTGGAGTCATTGAAGATCCCTTTGGTGGCGCACTTTGCCTAATCTTATTCGGGCTTTTTTACCTCCGCCCGATGTACCGCATGAATGTGCTGACCATTGGGGATGTATTTAAAAAAATCTTTGGGGAACGCCTCGCCTTTTTTGCCTCCATCTTTATGATTCCTGCCTACTTTGGCTATGTAGCTGCACAGCTGATCGCCTTAAGCCTGGTTTTAGGAGCTGTTACTGAACTCAATATGCTAGAGGGGATGGTCATTTCTGCGGGTATTGTTGTCTTTTATACCTTCTTGGGAGGCATGTGGGCCATTTCCATTACCGACTTTATGCAGACTACCCTAATCGTAGTGGGCTTACTTGCTGTAGCCTACTTGGTGGCAGATCAAGCGGGTGGTGTTCACGTGATTTTTGAAAAAGCGCCCCCTGAAAGTTTTCAGTTTTTTCCAGAACCCAACTTCTCAGCATGGACAACTTACTTTGGGGCATGGATCATCTTGGGCTTGGGTAGCATTCCTTCCCAGGACATCTACCAACGGGTCATGTCTTCTAAATCCGAGAAAGTAGCCGTTCAGTCCACCTATCTTGCGGGAATATTCTACCTCACCTTTGGGTTGCTGCCCTTATTCATCGCTTTAGGAGCCAAAATCTTATATCCTGAGCTGTACTTAGCGGATAAACAAATGCTATTGCCGACCATGGTATTGGAGCACAGCAACCTCCCTATTCAAATACTATTTTTTGGAGCCTTGATCTCTGCGATTATGAGCACCACCAGTTCAGGATTATTGGCTCCAGCTGCAATTATTTCTGAGAATTTGATTCGCCCCTACTTTGGAAAAAATTTGAAAGACAGCCATTTTTTATGGATACTAAGAGCGAATGTGGTGCTGGTAGCTGGCATAGCATTGGGGATGGCCTCTTGGAAATCAGATATTTACGAGCTAGTAGCTGGAGCATCTATTTTAATGTTGGTATCCCTTTTTGTTCCGCTTACTGCTGGCTTGTATTGGAAAAAAGCCTCACCAGGAGGAGCCTTTCTTGCTTTGTTTATAGGAATGGGCGCCTATCTTACTGCAGAAATAATTCTACCCAACCAAGAAACGCATCTTATTGGGCTTTCCGCAAGTGGACTAGCCATGGTCCTGGGCAGCTTTATTTTTCCAACCAAAATTTCAACCACACATGACCTATCCTAAGATTGTATTGCAAAAAGGTAAGGAGGTATCTCTCCTTAGAAAACACCATTGGGTATTTTCTGGGGCCATTGCCAAAGGAACAGAGGAGGTTAAAAGTGGAGATTTGGTAGCCGTTTATTCTTCCAAAAATGAGTTCTTGGGTATCGGCCACTTTTCTCAAGGGTCCATCATGGTTCGCATTATTTCCTTCGAAGAGCGGGCCATTGACCTAGAATTTTGGATTGAGAAATTAGCTGCCGCATACGCGGTACGAAAAGCCTTGCAGCTCACCGACCAAAAGGAAACCACCGTCTACCGGCTGGTTCATGGGGAAGGCGATGGCTTACCGGGATTAATTATCGATTATTACAAGGGTACTGCAGTGATCCAAGCGCACAATATCGGCATGCATCAGCACCTTGGATCCATTAGCGAGGCATTGCAATCCGTATATGGATCAAAACTAAAGGGGGTATACGACAAGAGCGCCGAAACACTTCCCAAATCCGAAGGACTGCTCTCCAACGAATGGGTCTGGGGCAAGGCAGAGACAGATCTGGTCAAAGAATACGGAGCAAACTACAAGATCGATTGGGAGAAAGGCCAGAAAACAGGCTTTTTTATCGATCAACGCGAGAATAGAAAGTTGGTAGCCAGCTATTCCAAAGGAAAAAAGGTACTGAACACCTTTTGTTACTCAGGAGGATTTTCCATACTAGCCCTGCAAGAGGGAGCCAAAGAAGTACATTCGGTAGACATTTCTCAAAAGGCCATTGAACTAACGGATGAAAATGTGGCCTTGAATGTAGGATTCAAAGGCAAGCACGAGTCCATCGTGGCGGATGTGGTCAAATACATTCGAGAGATTGGCGATGACTTCGACATCATCATTTTGGATCCTCCAGCCTTTGCCAAAAGCCTCAAGGCTAGACACAATGCCATTCAGGCCTACAAAAGACTCAATGCAGAGGCACTTCGGAAAATCAAACCTGGAGGCATTCTATTTACCTTCTCCTGTAGCCAGGTGGTGGACAGACGGCTTTTTGCCAATACAATCACCGCAGCAGCCCTGGAGAGCAATCGGAATGTACGCATCCTGCATCAGCTCTCTCAGCCTGCCGACCATCCCATCAATATTTTTCATCCTGAAACTGAATATTTAAAGGGACTCGTCTTGTTTGTAGAGTAGTTTTCGAAGATCTTGTCTTCGATTTTACTTTATTTGCACATTCAACCCCACTAACACACTATGTATACTGGACTACAACACGCGCACTCAGGCTTGGCCTACTTGGCTCTATTGGCTTTAGTTCTAGTCATTATTTGGGCCTTAGTTGGCGCACTCTCAGGCAGGGACTTTCAAGAGAAAGATCGCAAAATTGCTTTAATCGCTTTTATCATTTGCCACATTCAGCTTTTGGTTGGCTTGATCCTGTATTTCGTAAGCCCGCTGGGATTATCTCTTCTCACTGGTGGAGGCGCTATGTCAGATGCAAGCGCTAGACTTACTGCCTTGGAACATCCATTGATCAATATCGTGGCTATTGTATTGATTTCTGTGGGCTTCATCCGCGCCAAGAAATTGGAAAGCTCCACAGCAAAATTCAGAAGCATTTACATGATGTATGCCATTGGCCTGGTACTGATTTTGAGCCGCATCCCTTGGGGAAATTGGCTTGGCAATTAAGGCTACTTGCCTACAAACCTAAAAATCCAGCGCTACTGCTGGATTTTTTTTGGTTGAAAAATTGGCAAGAGCAACAACAACACTTCTATAAAATTTTCCTTTGATCATTATTTGCAACTTTGTTTCAAAAAGATTGGGTAAATTCAAATCAAGTTTTACTTTTGCAACTATGATTCAAAAAGCAGCTGTGCTTGTTCTGGCTATAGTAGCTTCACTGGGTACCCTTTCTGCACAAAAATGCGACCTCGTCCTACGAGGGAGAGTACTTCATTTGGAGAATAACCAAGCCATAGAAGCTGCTTACGTTTGGCTTTCAGAATCAGCTATCGGAGTGGCCACAGACGCCAACGGCAATTTTGTCCTTAAAAATCTTTGTCCCGGTCCGCAGACCATCCAAATCACATTTCTCGGACATAAGGAAATCCAGCAGTCTATTGTCCTCAATTCCGGTACTAACAATTTAACCTTCAAAATGGAGGAACAAGCAGTAGCGCTCTCGGGAGTAGAGGTACATGGACACCGGGAAGTGGTACAGACCACCACAGCGGTATCTTCCCTGTATGGGGATGCCTTGCTTCAAGTGAGAGGAGAGAATTTAGGCGAAAGCCTCAAACGTTTGGCTGGAGTAACCACCTTTTCAACAGGCTCTACCATTTCCAAACCTGTGATACATGGCCTGCATAGCAACAGGATACTAATTCTCAACAATGGAATTCGACTAGAAGGACAGCAATGGGGAGCAGAACATGCCCCAGAAATTGATCCATTTTTAGCCGATGAATTGACCGTAATCAAGGGTGCAGAAACGGTCCGATTTGGTCCAGAGGCCATGGGTGGGGTGATTTTAGTCAATCCAGCTCCTTTGCCCACCTCCAAAAAACAGGAGACTGAACTTAACCTCATTGGCAATAGCAATGGTCGCTCAGGAAATGTGGCAATGGCCCATTCGGGTGGCTCAGGGAAGATTGTTGGACTAGGTTACCGAATCCAAGGATCTACCAAGCGTGCGGGCAACATCCAAACGCCCAATTATTTTCAAGGAAATACAGGCATGTCAGAAACAAGCCTCTCTAGTGCACTAGGGTATAGCACCGACAAATTGGGTACTGAAGCTTATTACAGTTTCTTCACTACTGAACTTGGCATTTTGCGTGATGCCCACACTGGCAACCTATCAGACCTATTGGAAATTATTGAGAATGGCGCACCTTTTTCCAATGCAGAATTTAGCTACAGCCTTGCAAATCCAAAACAGGTAGTCACGCACCATTTGGGTAAAATCAAGGCTCATTACCATTTAAATTCTTCTTGGAAACTTAATTTTCAGTATGGCTTTCAATCCAATCACAGGCAAGAGTACGACAAAAGAAGAGGTGACCTCAATACGCGACCAAGTTTGGATTTGGAGTTATTTACCAACACTGCTGAGCTATTTTTAGACCACAACCTCAAGTCCCACTGGACAGGATCTATTGGGCTACACCTCATTCAGCAGGCAAATACCAATGTGCCCGGTACCGGCGTGACTCCTCTCATTCCCAATTACGACCTGATCAATGGAGGCATTTACCTCCTAGAAAAATTTCAAAAAGGTCCCTTGGAACTGGAAGGAGGCCTACGCTACGATTACCGAAGCTTGTCCACATCTCGATATCTTGGCAATGCGCTTCAGGAAAAAACCTTGACTTATCAAAATGGATCTGCTTTTGTAGGGGGACTGTACCAAATCAACCCCAAGCTCGCATTTACTTCCAACCTTGGTACGGCTTGGAGGCCCCCCAACGTAAACGAACTCTTTAGCCAAGGACTTCACCATGGCGCAGCAGCAGTGGAGCTTGGAGATACCCAACTCATTTCCGAAAAATCAATCAAATGGGTGAATGGATTAGAATTTGAAAGCAAAAAAACAACTTTAGAACTCACCGCCTACGCCAATCAAATCCGAGACTACATCTACCTGAACCCCACAGGAGAGACCTTTGTCAGCCTTCGGGGTACCTTCAATGTGTACGAATATCTCCAAGCCGATGCCTTCTTCTACGGTCTCGATCTTTCGGGAACCTACAGTTTCTCCAAGCAATTCAATGGCTACGCCAAAGGATCCATCATTCGGGCCAAAAATACCGAAACAGATAGCTACTTCCCTTTTATCCCTTCCGATCGAATGGACTGGGGCCTATCCTATTCCTTTGGTAAGCATGCAGACAAAGACAATAACCGCATCACACTTAGTCAAGTTTTGGTAGCGCAGCAAAGTCGAGAACCAGACTTTGACCTCTCTCCTGCTCCTCCAGGCTATGCTTTGGTGAATTTGGGATTCTCTAAAAAAGTCAAGGTTGCGACTCACGGGCTGCGCATCAGCATTCAGGCAAACAACCTTTTGAATACAGAATACAAAGAATACATGAACCGATTTCGGTATTTCACTGCCGATATGGGTAGAAACTTCCAACTCAAACTTAATTATCAATTCTAAATTTAACTCCGATGAAAAACCTCAGAAAAGTTACTCTCTACCTTACTGCCCTGTTGACTCTTGCCTTTGCATCTTGTAAGAGTGATGAGCCTACTCAAGAAAATGATGGAGAAGTGATTACAGACGTCACCCTCAAGTTTCAGGAATTAAACTCATCCAATGCATTGGTAGGCTCAGTACTGAGTTTCAAAGCTAGTGACCCACAAGGAATCGAGGTAGGTAAAACTCCAACCATCCAGTCCATCAACCTCGCTAAAGGCAAAAAGTATCAAATGACTATTGAAGTGACCAATGCGATCAAGGGGCAAGACATCACACAAGAAATTTTGACAGAAGCTGCTGCACATCAATTTTTCTTCTTGGGCCAAGTGTTCGATAGCAGCTTCTTAAGTATTCAATATGCCGACGCCGGAGGTGTAGCCTTAGGTCTCAAAACAATAGTAACCGTATCTTCTTCTACCGGTACCAACAACAGCAACATGCGGGTAGTACTTCGACACGACCTGAACAAAAGCTTTCCAGGTGCCAGTAGCCCTACCTTTGCAAACTTCGCACAGGCAGGTGGAGAAACAGATTTGGACATCACCTTCCCTGTGATTTTTAGCTAAACTTCCTAATCATATAAAAAAGGGGCTATTCTCATGGATTAGCCCCTTTTTTTAGTTAAAGCACTGACTTAAAGCATCACTTGATTTGTTCAGTGATTTTTGAAATTAAATTAAAGAATTAGAACTAGTTATAGGTTAGTCAAAATCTGGGTACAACTACCTTTAATTCTAATTTACCTTTGTAAACTTGTAATACGTGCTAAAAAACTTCAGTTCAAACCTATCCCTAAATACGGATTCTTTTTAGGTGTTAAATTACCCTTGTTAATTAAAACTAGTTAAATCTCCTGATTCCATGCAAATTTTTGCAGAACTAATCCATAGACTCGATCAATCGAATAAAACTGGAGACAAGCTAGAAGCCTTGGATTGGTTTTTTTCAAATGCGGATGCAGCGGATTCAGTTTGGGTGATTGCAATTTTTTCTCATCGACGTCCAAAGCGTCAAGTGTCCACCCGTCAACTCCGGAATTGGTGTCAAGAAAAAGCGGGGATGCCGGATTGGCTCTTTGAAGAATCTTACCAGACCGTCGGGGATCTCGCCGAAACCATCGCCCTCCTACTCCCTGCTCCAACTCGAACCCATAGCCTATCCCTTACCGACTGGATCAACTGGCTTCAAGAGCTACCTGCCGACGAAGAGTTGAAAAAACAAGAAATTCTGGCTGCCTGGGATCAATTCACGAGCCTAGAGCGATTCGTATTCAATAAGTTAATCACAGGTGGATTTCGAATTGGAGTCAGTCAAAATCTCCTCATTCAAGCCCTGTCCAAGTTTACTGGCTTGCCACAAGCCCAGGTGGCACATCGCTTGATGGGCAACTGGAATCCAGCCCAAATCAGCCTGCAGGAGCTCCTAAACCCAGAAAATAGGGAGGAAGATTATTCCAAACCCTACCCTTTTTTCTTGGCACACCCCATCGAAACAGAATTCCTAGAGAGTAGCACCGTCAGCGAATGGATTGCAGAATGGAAGTGGGATGGCATCCGAGGGCAACTTATCCGCAGAGGGCAGCAATCCTTTATCTGGAGCCGAGGCGAAGAGCTGGTCAACGATAAGTTCCCAGAAATCCTAACCTTTCTAGATCAACTCCCCGATGGTACCGTACTCGATGGAGAGCTGCTGGCCTACCAAGAGGATAGTCCCCTTCCTTTTTCAGTTCTTCAAACACGAATAACTCGTAAAAGTCTTTCCAAAAAAATCTTGCTGGAGGCTCCCGTAAGTTTCATCGCATTTGACCTTTTGGAATGGGGAGGAAAAGACCTTCGAAACGAACCTCTTTACGAACGAAAAGCATTACTTGAAGAACTGGCGCAAAAGGCTAGTCACCCCAAATTTAAACTTTCAGAAAACATCTCCTTTGGTTCCTGGGAGGAACTAGCCCGAGTCCGGGAAAATGCGAGAGAACTACAAACCGAAGGGCTGATGCTCAAAAAGAAGGACTCACCTTACGAAACAGGACGAAAACGAGGTGCTTGGTGGAAATGGAAATTAGATCCCTTGCATATCGATGGGGTACTTATCTATGCCCAAAAAGGGCATGGAAGACGAGCAGACCTATTTACGGATTACACCTTTGGGGTCTGGGATGGGGAAGTATTGGTTTCCTTCGCCAAAGCCTATTCTGGCTTGACAGCTGCAGAGATCCGAGAGGTGGATGCCTATGTCAAAAAAAATACAAAAGAAAAATTTGGACCAGTTCGTACGGTGACTCCTGGACTAGTTTTTGAAATAGCGTTTGAAGGGATTCAGGCAAGCCCTCGTCACAAAAGTGGGATTGCTTTACGATTCCCACGGATCGCAAGATGGCGGAAAGACAAAACCATAGAACAAGCCAATAGCATTCAAGATTTGAAAGCCCTACTTCCCTGATATGGACGATCCTCGGCTAGACTTAGGACTTGAGTACTTCAAGCAGAAGGGATGGACCCCATTTCCATTCCAAATTCAGGCTTGGAAAGATTACTTGGATGGGAAATCTGGAATCCTGAATGCCCCCACAGGCTCTGGAAAAACCTATGCGCTCTGGTTTGGAGTGCTTTTGAACTACATTCAAAACAATCCAACAGACTGGCGAACCCCACGAAAAAATGGGCTTCAAATCCTGTGGATCACTCCCCTCCGAGCACTCGCGCAGGATCTCCAAAAGGCCATGCAAGAAGCCTGTGATGGCTTGGGCCTGCCTTGGACTGTAGCGGTACGGAATGG
The DNA here is from genome assembly GCA_964202605.1 of Bacteroidia bacterium. Lineage (GTDB taxonomy): Bacteria > Bacteroidota > Bacteroidia > Cytophagales > Cyclobacteriaceae > Algoriphagus. The sequence goes on from CAXNJN010000004.1 coordinate 46,197, forward strand.
GGACACCGATGCCAAAACCCGGGCTAGCTTCAAACGTAATCCCCCAGAGTGCCTGATTACAACCCCTGAAACTTTACATATTTTATTGTCCCAGAAAGAGACCGCAGCGCTATACCAAAATCTGAGATGCGTGGTGGTAGACGAATGGCATGAATTGGTAGGCAATAAGCGAGGGGTACAGATCCAGTTGGCTCTTTCCTATTTGCAAGCAAAATGCAGCCATCCTTTTATGCGTTGGGCGATATCAGCTACACTTGGCAACTTAGAACAGGCTGCCGGCACCCTGTTGGGGAATGAACTTCCCTTGCATATCATCAAAGCAAATCTTCAAAAAGAGATTCGACTCAAGTCTATATTCCCGGAAGAAATAGAAAAATATCCTTGGTCCGGGCATCTAGGGCTTCGCTTAGTGGATCAGGTCATCGAGACCATTGAAGGGGGTAAATCTGTTTTACTTTTTACGAATACCCGCTCACAAACAGAGATGTGGTACCAGAAAATCTTGGAAATCAGACCTGATTGGGCAGGATGGATGGCCATGCACCACGGCTCCTTGGATAGCAGCATCCGCACCTGGGTAGAAAATGCGTTACACGAGGGTATTCTAAAGGTGGTAGTCTGTACCTCCAGCTTGGATTTGGGGGTTGATTTCCGGCCAGTAGATCGGGTCATCCAAATTGGAAGCCCCAAAGGAGTTTCCAGATTTGTGCAACGGGCAGGAAGAGCCGGCCACCAACCTGGAATACCTTCCGTGGTGTTTTTCGTACCTACGAATGCCTTGGAACTCATTGAAGCTGCCGCCTTGCGAAATGCCATCGAACAGGAAGATTTGGAATCTCAATATCCCCCAGTTCTTCCTTATGATGTATTGATTCAGTTCCTAGTGACGCTGGCGGTTGGTGAGGGATTTGAACCTCAGTCACTTTTTGAACTAGTGAAGAAAACAAAGTCCTACGCGCAATTAAGCCCTGAAGAATATCAATGGATACTTGAATTCATCACCAAAGGTGGAAGTTCCCTGGGGAGTTACGATGACTTCTTAAAAGTAGTGGTGGAGGAAGATGGAATCTACCGGGTAAAAAATAAGAAAATTGCCATGAAGCACCGTCTCAGCATGGGCACCATCGTAAGCGATGTGTCCATGAAGGTGAAATTTAAAAATGGAGCTTACCTGGGTACGGTGGAGGAATACTTTATTGCCAAGCTGAAGGTTGGAGACCGCTTTTATTTTGCAGGCAGAAACCTAGAATTAATTTATGTCAAAGGATTGGATGCAGTAGTTCAGCTGACTACTAAAAAAAACAATCAGGTGGTGAGCTGGATGGGTGCGCGCATGTCTCTATCCTCCAAGCTTGCGCATCAAATCCGGGAAATATTCAAGTCCTACAATCAGGGTATTGTCAATTCTGAGGAGGTTAGGCGTGTTTTGCCCATTTTAGATCTACAGCAGCAACTTTCCTTGGTACCCGATAATCAAACCTTCTTGATTGAGTCCTTGCAAACGCGCGAAGGATACCATCTTTTTTTCTATCCCTTTGAGGGTAGAATGGTGCACGAACTGCTTAGCGCCTTACTTGCTTATCGCATAGCACAGCGATTTCCAATTTCCTTCAGCATGGCCATGAATGACTATGGATTTGAATTGTTTTCGGATGTACGCGTGGATATCGAGGAATTGCTGGAAGAGGATTTATTTAGCCTTGATCAGTTGGAGGAGGATATTCTCCACTGCGTAAATGAAAGCGAACTCTCCAAGCGGAAGTTTCGGGAAATAGCCAGCATCGCAGGACTCGTTTTTCAAGGATATCCTGGCAAGCCCACTAGTTTCAAACACATTCAAGCTAATTCAGGACTACTCTTTCAGGTATTTGAAGAATATGATCCAGAGAATCTCCTACTCAAACAAGCACGGGCCGAAGCATTAAACCAGCAGATGGAACAAGAAATGTTTGTGGAAGCCGTGCGGAAAATCAATGGGCAATCCATACAAGTTCGGTACCCTAGCCAGTTTACCCCATTCTCCTTCCCCATCTTAGTAGATCGATTGAGCCGCACCAGCCTATCCTCAGAGTCAGTAGAAGATAAGATTGCAAAAATTATGGCGCAGATGGTATTGGATTCTTGAACGAAATTTGAAACGGGGAATATGTCTAATTAATCCTCCAAGTAACGCGTACTTTCCCCTTCTGGTAGCTCCTGTACCTCTTTGAGTTTGCGTTGGATGATGCGGGTACGTACTCCGACTAACTTGTCTAATTCAGAATTAGCCTCGCTAATTTTCTTTTGGGTGCGTTCCAAAAGTACTCCGAATTTTCCAAACTCAGTTTTGATGGCTCCCAACACCTGCCAGACTTCCGAACTGCGCTTTTGAATGGCCAAGGTCCTAAAGCCCATCTGTAGGGAATTCAGGATGGCAGAAAGGGTCGTCGGGCCTGTCACAATCACTTTGTACTCCTGCTGCAGGTATTGCGCAAGTCCTGGTTCGCGAAGAACCTCCGCATAAAGACTTTCCATGGGGAGAAATAACACCGCAAAGTCTGTCGTTTCTGGAGGATGAATGTATTTATTCGAAATATCAGCAGCAGACTTTTTCACCGCCTTGATCAATTCAAAGCGGTATTGATCTGCCAAGGCCTTATCCGCGATTTCTAGCGCATCCACCAAGCGTAAATAGGACTCCTGAGGGAATTTTGAGTCAATGGGCAAGAAAATTTCTTCGGATTGCCCTGGCATTTTGATGGCAAATTCTACCCGTTCCCGCGTACCAGTGACCGCCGCATTGACTACATACTGGTCAGGGCTTAGCACATTCTCTAAGATAGCCTGCAATTGATATTCACCGAGTAGCCCCCTACTTTTGACATTTGTCAGTACTCGCTTGAGATCTCCCACCCCGCTCGCAAGACTTTGCATTTCGCCTAGCCCTTTTTGAACCGCCTGCAATTGCGTACTTACCAAGTCAAAAGATTGCCCCAATCGAGTTTCTAGGGTCTTCTGAAGTTTCTCATCGACGGTTTCCCTGATTTTCTCCAAGCGCTGCTCGGTATTTTTCAACAGCTCATCTTGCCGTCGGCTCAGTTCAGTAAGCTTTTCCCGCTGCACAGTACTCAGATCACTCAAGGCCTGCCGAACTCGCTCACCGAACTGCTGCAAGGCTTCATTCTGTTCCTTTCCTGCTACGCGCTGATTATCGAATACCAGTTGAAACTGCCGGTGGAGATTTTCTGAAGCTTCTTTTCGCGCCTCAGCCAAATTCTGATCCAAAGTTCTGCTTAAGGCCCGAAGCTCTTCTCGCAATTCAGCATCAGTAGTACGTTTTCTCCTTCCAAACAGCAGCGCTCCCAACAAAAGTAAAGAGACTGCAGACAGCAGGTAAACTAAAATTTCAATGGGCATAGGCTACTTGTTTCGACGGCTGAAGGTAGGTCTTTCGAACCTCCACACCGAGAAAACTGAGGTATTCTGCGACAGTCTCCGTCGGTATTTCTTCCATCGGCACATGTCCTGCTGCATCAAAAACCACCAAGTTTGCACCCGGAATCAGTTGCTGCAGCCGCTGCCCTTGGGACAAAGGAATCCAAGTATCCTTGGCTCCCCAGAGAATGAGCGTTGGCATAGTCAATCGTTCAAACTGTATGGGATTACTTTTTCTTGGCATGCTCAGGCGATCTAGGGTCGCTTGTCGATTGCCTTCGCGCAACATCAGTTCGTAATATCGGGTAGTCACTTCTTCTGTGACTTTTGATTGATCCCCATAGACCTGCTTCATGTTCAGCGCAAAAAGAAATTTGGGGGTACAGGAAAGCAGCAATTTTGAAAATATGGGATGCCTTGCTACCTGAAAGATCCAAGCACCTCCTGAACTTGTTTTCTTTTGGGTAGTAGAATCTGTCGTCTTCCGTTCAGGTGCTGCTGCACCCGCTGCATCGATCAGGTTGAGCGAAAGTACCTGTTCTGGATGATCTGATGCCAACTGCAAAGCGACTCCGCCGCCCATGGAGTTGCCTGCCAAGTGGTATTTGGGTAGGTTTAATTTTTGAGCCAATCCATAAACTAACTGACTGTAATCCATAGTACTGTAACGCTTTAAAGAATCAGGACCAGTCAGGCCATGTCCCGGAAAATCCAAGGAAATGGTTTGGTAGTAGGGACTCAATTCTTGTTGCCATTGCTCCCAAGTATGTAAGGATGCAAAGCTACCGTGGAGTAAAAAAATGGGCTCCCCTTCACCTTTAATTCTCACATGAACACGAATACCGCCTACTTCTATAAATTGAGATTCCTGGGTGAGGTATTTTGAATTGACTTGATCAGGGGAAATATCTCGACGATACAAGGAAGCAAGAAATAGCACCATTAAGAGTAGTAAAACCCCTAAAATCTTTCCAATTCTCTTTATCCAATTCATTTGATTTTTTGAAAGTATGGATGAAAACCTACAAAAATTCTTTTCAATTACCTATTTTCCCTAAAATTCCCAAGGTGAACCTAAAAAAACTCATTTCATCCATCGGCCCAGGCCCCTTGATCACAGCAGCCTTTATTGGTCCAGGAACAGTCACGGTTTGCACCCTAGCAGGCATCCAATTTGACTATACTTTACTTTGGGCTTTGGCTTTAAGCATCGTCGCCACTATTTTTCTTCAAGAGCTCTCAGGAAAAATTGGAATCGTTACCCGTATGGATCTTAGCCAGTTACTACGAAGGCCATCCAATAACCCGATCTGGAGATTTCTACTGATGGGCCTCATTTTGATTGCGATAGGATTAGGCAATGCAGCCTACCAAAGTGGCAACATTACGGGTGCTTATCTTGGTTTGGAGATCTTTTTGGAGCTCCCCACCTGGAAATTAGGTCCCTTTCAAGTGCAATCGGGTAATTTACTGATGGGTGTCTTAGCGACACTTCTTTTATGGACTGGAAACTACAAACGTCTGGAACAAGTCTTGGTGGGTTTGGTGCTCCTCATGTCCATCGCCTTTCTTGTTGCTGCAGCATTGACAAAGCCAGCCCTAACGCCAATGCTCCAAGGGTTTGTTCCTCAATTTTCTACGGAAAAACTTCCTACCATCGTAGCTCTGATCGGCACTACAGTTGTTCCCTACAACTTATTTCTCTATGCCAGCTTGGTACAAAAGCAATGGACAACTGAAAAGGACCTGCCAGTAATGAAGCGAGACATTTGGATTTCAATTCTTTTGGGAGGTTTGATCTCCATGGCCATCTTGGTAGCAGGGGTAGCTAATCCTGCAGATCATTTAGAAACGGCCCAGGATATAGCCAAAGGCCTTACTGGGGTTTTTGGAATTTTTGGCACCTACCTAATGGGCTTTGGCTTATTGGCAGCTGGGATGACATCTGCACTAACAGCTCCACTCGCAGGTGGATTGGTGATCTGCGGAATATTGGGTTGGAACCAACAAATGCAGTCCCTACCCATGCGTTTCAGTATGGGAATAATTCTTCTACTCGGGATAATTTTCTCTTCCTTGGGAATCAAACCAGTAACCTTAATCACCTTAGCACAGCTTGCCAATGGCGTACTTTTACCCCTAATCAGCGGTTGGCTAGTGTGGATTTGTACCAAAAAAGAGATCTTGGGGGTACATGCGCTAGGTACCAAAGGAGTGATTTTTGGTGGTCTTATTTGGGTGATCACCCTTCTACTCGGCATCAAAAGCTTGGGAGCTGTTTTTGGATGGTTTTAAAGAGGATACGATTACAAAAAAATAGCTTTGAATTGACTCAAAATTCCCGAACTTATTCATTGAATTAACACCCAACCCATCACAAACCTGAAATACTGATGAAAGTCCAGCTTCAATCTATCCTAGTATTACTCCTGGTAATGCTTAGCTCTGCCAGTAGTTTTGGCCAGCAAAAATCCTATTTAGGAACTCCCCCTCCTGCAGGAGCCAAGGTCTATTTGGATGGAAGCAATGCCTCCTTGCAGCAGAATTGGACCTATTGGAATGGTCCACGATTGGCGGCAACTCCTCCTATCAAATGGCCCGAAATGACAGATCCAGTAGATGGGAAAAAAGCAATTTCTAGCAACGATCCCGCAGGTGCTGGGGGCAAATACGGTGCTGCGGATATTGTAACCAAGGATGAATTCCGAGATTTTGAGGCCCATGTGGAGTTTCTCATTCTGAAAGAAGGCGGCAATAGCGGCGTGTACTTACAAAATCGCTATGAAATGCAAGTTTTAGATGGCGATTACGGCCTGCATGGTATGGCCGCCGTCATCAACGAAACGCTCCCCACCAAGCAAGCCTACACAGGCATTGGTACTTGGAATGCCTACGACATCCACTTTACTGCAGCACGATTTAGCGCAGGTAAATTGGTGGAAAAAGCAAAAGTAACCCTGTATTTCAATGGAGTTAAAGTTCACGATCAGGTATCCATACAGCAAGTGTGGGGAGGACCAAATTCAGGTATCGATGGAGGAAATGAAGGTGGAAAGGGAATCACAGATCGTCCGGGAGGACTAAAACTACAGGCCGAAGGCCATGATGTGCTTTACCGAAACATTTGGATTAAGCCTTTGAACTAGGCTGAATTGCACTCAATTTAAAATCCTTTGCGAATTAAGTTGGCAGTATCTGCTAGCTCCTCTTGGGTCAGCTTCAACTTTGGACGGGTGAAATTGATGTCATCCACTGTTCGGAGAGGAACCAGGTGAATGTGTACGTGAGGAACTTCCAGGCCAATCACTGCCATACCAATACGGGTACAAGTCAAGGTCTTATCCATGGCTTTGGCAACCTGCTGTGCAAATAGATGAAGGCTCGACAATTCACTTGGCTCGAGATCAAAAATATAGGATACCTCGCGCTTGGGAACTACCAGCACATGTCCCTTTACCAAGGGCATGATATCCAAAAAAGCTATGAAATGCTCGTCTTCGGCAATAATCTCTGCGGGAAGTTCCCGAGCAATAATTCTTGAAAATAAACTAGCCATAGGTAGGAATAAAGAAACTAGTGAAGTTTAAATCGAGCGTAGTATTAAAAAGAGATATCCAAAATTTCAAATTGAACAATACCTGCAGGCGCATTGATTTCAGCGATGTCGCCTACCGCTTTTCCCGCCAAGCCCTTGCCAAAAGGCGATGCTAGGGATATTTTCCCTGCCTTGAGATCAGCCTCTTCCTCAGATACGAGGGTGTAAGTAACCGTCATGCCATTCTTGACATTCTTAATTTTGACGGTACACAGGATCCCAACTTTAGAAGTGTCCATTTTGCTATTGTCAAATACACGCGCATTGCCCACTACTTCTTCCAACTTCGCGATTTTGAGTTCCAAAAGTCCTTGTGCGTCTTTTGCAGCATCGTATTCTGCATTTTCGCTCAAATCCCCCTTATCACGTGCTTCAGCAATCTGATGGGCAATATCTATTCTCCCTTTTGTCTTCAACGCGTGAAGCTCATCTTTCAATTTTTTAAGTCCCTCTTCGGTGTAATACTGTACTTTTGACATAGCTTATAAATTTTCAAAAGGCTCAAAAAACAAAGTAACGGTCACTTTTTGGAGACCGTTACTTCCTGATGCCTTTAAATACCTAACAAAGATAGGAAAGCATTTTCACAAAGCAAGTGCCTTCCTTTCTTCCTTAAACGATAAAATTAGTGAGTTGCTTGCCAAAAGTTTGAAGAATCTGTTTCACAAGAACTTTATTTATTTTTTGATAGGATTCTTCCGTCCAGCCTGCCACATGGGGAGTAAATAGTACATTCTCTCGTTTGGCAAGCAATTCAAATTGAACCTTTTGATCGGGGCTGAAACGCTCAAATTTTTCATTCTCCAAAACATCCAACACCAGGCCCTTCAAAATGCCTAGATCAAGGGCCTGATTGAGGGTTTCCATTCGGACGACCTCTCCCCTCGCCGTATTGATCAACCAAAAGGGCTTCCCAAAACTTTTCAGCTCTTCAAGCGTAAAAAAATCACGAGTTTCAGCGGTTAAGGGAACATGGATGCTCAGTACATCCGCCTCCTTTTTTAGCGTATCCCAAGTCACTTCCTGTATTCCCTTTTTCCCAAAATCTTTTTTGTATTTATCGTAGGCAAGCACTTTTACTCCAAACCCTTTCATTCGCTTGGAAAATGCTTTACCCATATTTCCAAACCCGAAAATACCGACTGTTTTCCCTTTCAATTCAACTCCACGATTCCCTTCTCTATCCCAAATTCCTTTTCTTACCTGAGTATCTGCTTGATTTAAGTGATTGAATAGCGCCAATAATCCCCCTACTGCATGCTCGGCTACCGAATCTCGATTGCCTTTGGCCGCATGAAAAAGTGCCACTCCCCGCTCTTTTAAATAATCGAGGTCCAACTGATCTAAACCAGCTCCTGCTCTACCGATAAATTGAAGTCGAGTAGCCCGCTCGAGTAGTTCACGATCCAGTGGTGTTTTTGATCGAATCAAAATCCCATCATAGTCACCAATTTGGTCAAAAAGTTCTTCTCGAGTAATCTTTGGAGCATAGTTTACAGTGAATCCATACTTTTCCAATAACCCAAGAATGCTCTCATGCATTTGGTCCACAATCAGCACCTTCATTCTTAGAGATTTAATAACAACATGGCTACGCCAAAATACACCGCCAAACCAAGTAAATCATTGGTGGTGGTGATGAATGGACCGGATGCAATGGCTGGATTGATGCCGTAATGATGCAAAACCAAAGGGGTAACGGTCCCCATAAAAGAAGACAAAAGCACCACGCAAAATAGAGCCACCCCTACTGTAATGCCAAATACAGGTTCGAAACCATATAAATAAGCGACCACAAGGAAGACAAAAACTCCCAACACAAAACCATTGAGTAAGGCTACCAAAAAGCCTTTGAAAAATCGTTGCCAGGGGGTGTCGTCAAAGGCAGATTTCGAAGCAAGGGATTGTACAATTAGAGAGGATGCTTGAATCCCTACATTGCCACCCGTTGCAGCGACCAAAGGAATGAAAGAAGCCAATGCCAAGTATTTCGAAAGTCCTCCTTCAAAAAAGCCAATCAGTTTTGCTCCCATCAATCCTCCAATGACGCCGATCAAAAGCCAAGGCAATCGAGCTTTTGAAATGGTGAATACCGAATCCGATTCTTCAATGTCTGCCGAAACCCCGGCCATGGCTTGGATATCTTCCTCAGCTTCCTCTTGCACTACATCCAAAATATCATCGACTGTGATTCGACCTACCAACTTGTTTTTGGCATTGACAACGGGCACAGATTCCAAGTCATACTTTCGCATCAAGGACGCTACTTCCTCTTGGTCCATGTACACGGGTACCGAGATCACCTCATCCTCCATGATGCTTTCAATGGTGGTTTCTGAGGCAGAAAGAATGATTTTTTTGAGCGACACCCGACCAAGCAGCTGCTGCTTGTTGTTGACAACGTAGATGGAATAAAATTTCTCCACATTTTCTGCCTGTCTCCGGATTTCATTGATGGTCTGAACCACGTTCCAATTTTTGTTGGCCCGTATAAATTCTTTAGCCATAATTCCACCGGCCGTATCTTCTTCATAGCGGAGCAATTCAAGTATCTGCTCCAGCTTGATTCGATCGTCTATTTCAGAAATTATTTCTTCCCGTTCCTTATCAGAAAAGAAACTAATAATATCGGCACCATCATCTGAGTCCATCAGCTGGATCCAAGATGCAATCTCTTTTATTTCTACCTCTTGAAGCACTTTTTCAAGGGTATTGTCGTAGAGTTCAATCAAAATATCCGCTGCCAATTGACTTTCCATCAATCGCAGCACATAGATGGACTCCTCAGTTTCTAGTTCATCCAAAATAGCGGCAATATCCGCCACATTGACACCTGCTAAAGAATCGAGAATGTAGGCAGTATCCTCAGCAGCAATCCCCGATTGGAGACGCTCCAAGTATTCTTTCGAAAGCTCAAATTTTTTAATTTGCTCCACGACCTTTTTCGATTTGTTGTGTCAAAAATACAAAATCAGCCACATCCAATTGCTCTGCTCGCTTATCTAAAATTGGATTAGCCTTAAACTCTTCTGTAAGTTGGAATGATTTTAGGGAATTCCGAAGCGTTTTCCGTCGATTTCCAAATCCACCCTTGACCACCTGAAAGAAAAGTTTCTCATTGCAATCCAAGTACTGCACTTGGTTTCTTTTGATGCGAATGACTCCAGAATTTACCTTGGGAGGTGGATTAAATACCCCTGGAGGAACTGAAAATAGGTATTCAATGTCGTACCAAGCCTGAAGTAAAACCGAAAGAATCCCATATTCCTTACTTCCTTTTGGAGAGGCAATTCGTCGCGCTACTTCCTTTTGGAGCATGCATACTACCTCCGTCACTTGATTTTTGTGCTCTAAAACTTTAAAGAAGATTTGAGAGGAAATATTGTAAGGAAAATTGCCTGCTACCGCTATCGGAGTTTGAAAAGCACTTGACAAATCAAACTTTAAAAAATCGCCTTCTAAAATTCGGTCTTGTAAGTCCGGATACTTCTGATTTAAGTAGGCAATACTCTCCCGATCAATCTCAATCAGGTGAACTTCCAAGTTGCCCTTTACCAAAAAATCAGTCAAAACACCCATCCCAGGCCCTATTTCCAGCACCTGCTTGACGCCCATGTGGCCATCTACCGCCTGAGCAATTCGTTCTGCGATGCTCAGATCAATCAAAAAATGCTGACCAAGATGCTTTTTAGGTTTGACCTTTTCCATCGTAACCCTCTGGTTTTTTTTTTGTAAATTGCCAATTCAAAATTAAGGGATTATTCCCAGATGGCACGGAAATTTGTTTCGCGCCTCTGCACTACTTAACGCCATGCAAACAAAGAAACAAAAACCCATCCTTGGAATTAGTATTGGAGATATCAATGGGATTGGACCAGAGGTAATCCTCAAATCACTTGCCGATGCACGCGTTTTCAGCAACTTTACTCCTTTGATCTATGGGCATGGCAAGGCCTTATCTCACTATAAAAAGTTATTGAACCTCGAAGAATTTTACTTTACGCAGGTTCGTAGCCATGAGGAAATCCAACACCGCAAAGTGAATCTGATCAACTGTGTTGAAGAATGTCCTGAAATCATTCCAGGAGTAGAAACGCAGGAAGCAGGAAAACTTGCACTAGCATCTTTTGCTGCTGCAGTGGAGGATTTAAAGTCTGGAAAAATTCAGGGATTAGTCACCGCTCCCCTTTCAAAAAGCAATATCAATTCCGAGGCAGTCCCTTTTGTAGGGCACACGGAATATTTGATTGAAGCAACTGGGAGTTCCTCTGGACTGATGATGCTGGTGGGAGAAGACCTACGGGTAGGCTTAGTCACAGGACATATTCCGCTTTCGCAAGTAGCTGCTGCGGTCACCAAAGAAAAAGTCATCGAGAAAACTAAGATTTTCATCAAGAGCTTAGAACAGGATTTTGGAATCAATAAACCAAAAATTGCAATCCTAGGCTTAAATCCACATGCAGGGGAAGATGGGTTGTTGGGTTCAGAGGAAGAAACTATCCTCAAGCCTGCCATCCAAGAATTGAAAGATGCCCGCCATTACGTTTTTGGACCCTACCCGGCAGATGGCTTTTTTGGCATGATGCACCAACAAAAGTTTGATGGAGTTCTGGCACTTTACCACGATCAAGGACTTATTCCTTTCAAATCCCTTGCATTTAGTAGCGGAGTGAACTTTACTGCAGGACTTTCAGTGGTTCGAACTTCTCCAGATCATGGCACAGCCTATGCTATTGCAGGAAAAAATATCGCTGATTGTTCCTCCATGAGAGCCGCACTTTTCCTTGCCTCTGATATCGTGGAGCGGCATTCACCAAGCACAGAATAGCATTGGAAAGTAAAAAAGATCGATGAAGCCAAATTATATTTCAATTTCTGTTTCACTGATGATAAATTATTACCTAAATTTGCGGACTTAATTCGAAAGGAAGTAACGTGAAGTTTTGGAAAAGCTTTGACATTGAAGTCATTAAATATAAGGAAGGGCTACACGAAGTAGACTTCCGTATTGGAGATGCTTTCTTTCAGCAGGTAGAAGGAAATGACCTCTTGGATAAAGGAAACCTAACCACATGGGTTAAGTTAGACAAAGGTGCAAATTTGATTGAGCTCACCTTCCACATCGTTGGAAAGGTATCGCTGGTTTGCGACAGAAGTCTAGAAAAATTTGAACAGCCCTTGGATTTCACTGAAAAGATGATCTACAAGTATGGGTCAGAAGTAAAAGAAATAGACGAGAGCGTCATGATGATTACAAGGGACACCCCTTCCATCAATGTAGCGCAGCTCATCTACGAATTTATTTTACTGGCCTTGCCCTTAAAAAAAATTCATCCCGATTACAAGAATGAACTGGATGAAGAGGACAATGAATTGGAAGGTGGTTTCGTGTACCTAGACGAGGCCTCAACTGAGGGTTCAACAGAAGAAGAGTCAACAACAGCGGTTGATCCCAGATGGGAGCAACTCGAAAAATTAAAAAATAAAGAATAACCATAAATCACGCATAAAATGGCACATCCTAAACGCAAAATTTCGAAAACCAGAAGAGATAAAAGAAGAACGCATTACAAGCTGGAGGCTCCTGGATTAGCAAAATGTCCTACCACTGGAGAAATGCACCTACCTCACAGAGCTTTCTGGTTGGATGGCAAATTGTATTACAAAGGACAAGTAATCATCGAGAAAGAGATGAAAGCTTAATTTCCCTTAACCGATTACTAATTCCACTCCCAAAAGGAGTGGAATTTTCATTTTTACAAAACACAAGTCAGCTGATTAACAGGACCTTATCCCTACTAAATTAGAAGGTTTTGGCGTTCAGAAGTCATTGTGCTATTTTTGAATCTTACTTCAAATACCCTTGACTATTTCAATGGGTTGAATAGAAAGCAAAAAGAACTGAATCCGATACAATGGATAAACTAAGAGCAATGGTCACTGGCATTCACGGATATGTTCCTGAATACCGGCTTACCAACAAGGAATTGGAATCTCTAGTGGATACCAATGACGAGTGGATCATGTCCAGAACGGGCATCAAAGAGCGAAGAATCCTAAAAGGCGAAAATCAAGGAACCTCAGTACTTGGAATTGAAGCAGTCAAAGGCTTATTGGAAAAGACAGGCACTGATCCATTAGATGTTGAACTTATCATCTGCGCCACCGTGACTCCGGACATGCCCTTCCCTGCCACTGCAAACATTATTGCGGATAAAGTAGGCGCAAAAAATTCCTTTTCCTTCGATATTGGAGCAGCTTGTTCTGGCTTTTTGTATGCGCTACAGCTTGGCGCTCAATTTATCCAAGCCGGAACCCATAAAAAAATAGTGGTTGTAGGTGCTGATAAAATGTCCTCCATTGTGGACTACCAAGACCGTACCACTTGCATTCTATTTGGGGATGGAGCGGGCGCTGTCCTTCTTGAACCTACCACCGAAAACCTAGGAGTTATTGACGCCATTTTGAAAGCCGATGGGTCTGGAGAAAACTTCCTTCACATGAAAGCAGGAGGTAGCCGCAGACCAGCAACCTTGGAAACTATTGCAAACCGAGAGCATTTCGCGTACCAAGAGGGCACCAGTGTATTCAAGTTTGCCGTGACCAACATGGCGGATGTAAGTGCAGAAGTGATGGAACGAAATGGGCTAACAGGTGATGATATTGCTTGGCTAGTACCCCATCAAGCCAACAAACGAATCATTGATGCAACCGCGAATAGAATGGGTGTAGGCCCTGAAAAAGTAATGATGAATATTGAGCGCTATGGCAATACTACCGCAGCGACCATTCCACTTTGCCTCTGGGAATACGAGAGCCAATTGAAAAAAGGGGACAACCTTATTCTTGCTGCCTTTGGTGGCGGATTTACCTGGGGATCGATCTTTCTGAAATGGGCCTTGGATCCAAAATAATTAAATTGACTAAAAGAATATGGCAAGTACTGCAGATTTTAAAAATGGGCTTTGTCTCGAAATGAACAACGACATCTACACGATCGTCGAGTTTCAACATGTGAAACCAGGAAAAGGAGCCGCCTTTGTTCGGACGAAAATGAAGAGCTTGCGAAGTGGTAAAACACTAGAAAAAACGTTCAATGCAGGAGAAAAAGTGACTACTGCACGCGTTGAGAAAAGAGGCCATCAGTTTCTTTATAAAGATGATCTAGGTTACAACTTTATGGACACGAGCAATTATGAGCAAATCTCCTTGGAAGAGCGCTTAATTGAACGCTACAACCTGCTGAAAGATGGTCAATTGGTGGATATTCTAGTACATGCCGAGCATGAAATTCCACTTTCTGTAGAACTTCCTCCTTTCGTAGAATTGATGATCACTTACACGGAACCTGGGATAAAAGGAGATACCGCTACCAATGCCCTCAAGCAGGCAATAGTGGAAACAGGTGCAACTATCATGGTGCCACTTTTTGTAGAACAGGACATCCTAATCAAGGTAGACACCCGAGACGGATCTTACTCAGAAAGAGTTAAATAAGTAGCTTAAGTCAATCGATTTATAGTAAATTACCATTCCTTTTTGAATTAGTTGAACCCCTAAATGCTCCATCTGATGGAACAAAAAAAGAACACTATGAAACCTAAAGAAATCCAAGATTTAATTGACTATATCTCAAATACCGGCCTTGCAGAAGTAAAAATCAAGACTGAAGAGTTTGAGCTTTCCGTAAAAAAATATGCAGATGCTTCGACTTCAGCACCTGCACCTCAATACATCGCAGCACCCGCCCCTGCCCCAGCGGCTCCAACTCCTGCTGCGGCTATCCCAGCACCTAGTTCAAATTTAGTAGAGATTAAGTCTCCAATGATTGGCACTTTTTACCTAACTGCAAATCCTGATTCGGCTCCTTTTGTTACAGAAGGAGGCTCGATCAGCGCTGGAAAAACAGTATGCATCATCGAAGCGATGAAGCTATTCAATGAAATTGAGGCGGAAATCTCTGGTAAGATTGTCAAAATTCTTGTGGCCAACGCGAGCCCAGTGGAATACGACCAGCCTCTTTTCCTTGTAGACCCAGCAGGTTGATTTTTGCACTAAATCAAAAAACACGTGTTTAAAAAAATATTAATTGCCAACCGTGGGGAAATTGCCCTTCGGGTTATTCGTACCTGCAAGGAGATGGGAATCAAAACTGTAGCCGTCTATTCCACAGCGGACAAGGACAGCCTTCACGTTCGATTTGCAGATGAAGCAGTTTGCATTGGGCCCGCCCCAAGCCGTGAGTCCTACTTGAATATCCCGCGCATCATTGCCGCTGCTGAAATCACTAATGCGGACGCCATCCATCCTGGCTATGGCTTCCTATCCGAAAACGCAGAATTCTCAAAAGTTTGCGAGGAATACGGCATCAAGTTTATCGGGGCCTCCCCAGACATGATTGCTAAAATGGGGGATAAAGCAACTGCAAAGGCCACCATGAGAGCGGCAGGAGTTCCTACCATTCCAGGTTCTGAAGGCTTGCTTGACTCCATCGAACAAGGTTTGGTTATTGCTAATGAAATGGGCTACCCCGTGATTCTCAAAGCCACAGCTGGTGGTGGAGGTAAAGGAATGCGCATTGTTCGAGAAGACAGCGAATTCAAGAAAGGTTGGGATGATGCCAAAATGGAATCTAGTGCTTCTTTTGGCAACGATGGCCTGTACTTGGAAAAGTTTGTTGAAGAACCTAGACACATTGAAATTCAAATTGTTGGCGACAGAACAGGTAAAGCTTGTCACCTTTCGGAGCGCGACTGCTCTATCCAGCGAAGACACCAAAAGCTTGTAGAAGAAACTCCCTCTCCATTTATTACGGATGAACTTCGGGATGCCATGGGCAAAGCTGCCATCAAAGGTGCGGAAGCCATTGGGTATGAAGGTGCAGGTACCATCGAGTTTTTGGTCGATAAAAACCGCAACTTCTATTTTATGGAGATGAATACCCGAATTCAGGTAGAGCATCCCATCACCGAAGAAGTAACCGATTTTGACTTGATCAAAGAACAGATAAAAGTAGCCGCAGGCGAGACCATTTCTGGTAGAAATTACTACCCGAAGTTATTCGCCATGGAATGCCGAATAAATGCGGAAGACCCATCCAATGGCTTCCGTCCTAGTCCAGGCAAAATTCTAAATCTCCATATCCCAGGAGGCCGTGGTGTACGGGTAGATTCGCATGTGTACGCAGGTTATGTCATCCCTCCCAACTATGATTCCATGATCGCCAAGCTAATCGTAAGCGGGCAAACAAGAGAAGAAGTAATTGTTCGAATGAAGCGCGCCTTGGAGGAATTTGTGATTGATGGCATCAAAACCACCATTCCCTTCCATATCGCCTTGCTAGATAACGAAGAGTTTAAAGCTGGTAACTTCACCACCAAGTTCCTCGAAACCTTTGATTTTTCGGTTATCAAGAAATAAAATTTGATTATCCGCAATCATGCTGGTAGTTCAGCATGTCTATTTAAAACTGCGGATAATCGTTGACAGACCGCAGTCAACGGTCCACAGCCCACCTAATTGAACCTCAAACCTTTATCTCTAGGATTGGTGTTACATAAACGGATAATCAGAAAATAAGAAATCCAGATCCTGGGATTCATGCACAAAAAAAGGAGAAACATTGTTTCTCCTTTTTTTGTGCCACAAGTGAAATGCCTGCAGGGTTTATCCTACCACATGCAGTTTCAACATGTTTGTTTTCCCTTTTTCGTTGAGTGGCATGCTCCCCGTATTCACAATCACTTCTCCCTGGTGCACCTGTCCATCTCGCTTCAAGATGGTCTCAATATCCGCAAACACCCCATCTGTAGAGGCCTGTCCTTCGTAATAATACACCCGAACCCCCCAAACGAGGGACAATTGGGTCAAGAGTTTCTGATTTCTCGTAAATACAAAAATATTCGCTAGCGGACGGTGAGAAGCCAATCGAAATCCTGTAAACCCTGAAGAAGTGAGGCCTACAATGGCTTTTGCCTTCACATTTCTAGAAAGTCTAGCTGCCATCAAAATTAGGTTATTGCTCAAAAAGGTAGGGTCCTCCTCTGGGATTTTATAGAGGTTATGGTAGACCTCCGCATTTTCTTCCAAATAGGTAATGATGCTGGTCATCGCCTTCACTGCATGAATAGGATACTTCCCGGAGGCAGTTTCTGCTGAAAGCATCACTGCATCAGCTCCATCCAATACCGCGTTCGCCACATCGTTGGTTTCCGCACGGGTGGGACGTGGATTCTGAATCATACTTTCCATCATCTGTGTAGCAATGATTACTGGCTTGCAGGCCAGCTTGCATTTTTCCACCATTTTCTTTTGCCAAAGAGGAACAATTTCCATTGGAACTTCTACTCCTAGATCTCCGCGGGCAACCATGATTGCATCGGTAGCTTCAATGATGGCGTCTATATTTTCGAGCGCTTCTGGCTTTTCAATTTTGGCTACAATTTTACAATCCTTTCCAGCTTTTTTAATTCGCTCACGCAAATCTGTAATGTCCTCGGCGGAACGCACAAAAGACAAGGCAATCCAATCGACATCATTTGCCAATCCAAACTCTAGGTCTTCCAGATCCTTTTCAGTTAGAGAAGGGGCAGAAACTTTCGTGTTCGGCAGGTTAATTCCCTTTCTAGATTTCAGAATGCCGCCATGAATTACTGTGCAATTCACATCTTTACCATTGGTACTATTGACCACCAATTCCAGATTCCCATCGTCAATCAAGATGTGCTCCCCTTCTTGAACATCCTGAGGTAGGTTCTTGTATACGGTGCTCACCAACGAGGCCGTGCCGATCACAGGATCAGAGGTAATGGTGATTTTATCTCCTGGATTAATTTCAACTCCGTTATTTTCAACTTCACCCACTCTGATTTTTGGACCTTGCAAATCTTGAAGAATGCCTAAATGGCAATTCAACTCTTGATTTACCTTTCGAATGGTCTCTAGCACTTCTTTATGTACCTCATGGGTACCATGGGAAAAATTAAGACGAAAAACATTCGCTCCCGCAAAAGCCAAACTTTTGATCATTTCGTAGGAATTCGAAGCAGGACCAATTGTGGCTAAAATTTTTGTCTTTTTAAAAGGTAAATGAGACATAGTGTATTAATAGGTTAATAGGTTTTCTTTCGATTTTAGCTTGGTAATATCAATCCGCACAATACTTTGAACCAATGGATTTCGCGATAGCTTTTTTACAAAATTAATCAAATCCAATTCTTCTGTTTCATCCTGAACCAAAAGGAAATAATCTAAGTTTTTTAGTTCGGGTATCAAATATGCTGCTTGCTGGGTGGAATTAATCGCCTTATTTTTTAAAAGCTGAATAAATCCATGCGGCAAAGAAAGAAGATACTGAGCGATTTCTAACTTCTCAGCATTTAGAAACTCCAACTCCAAGTCATCCGCTTTTATCAAATTGAGTTCCAATTCCTGGTTGACTAGCCAAGCCATCCGATATTCTCGTATTGGAGACACGATTCCAAGCAATTCAAAGTCAAAAGCAGGTTCAATTTGGAGCTTGGCCTTCTTCATTGGGGAAGATCAGTAGGGAACACAAAAATAGAAATTAAAACGAAGCAAGAGCCATATTCGCTAGCTACAAAATTTACTTCCCTCATTTCTTTGTCAATTAGGCATTAAATATATTTCTTTGCGGAGAGTTATTAACTAAACTGATCACAAAATGTCTGAAATCGCACAAAAAGTAAAGGCCATCATTGTTGACAAACTTGGCGTAGAAGAATCTGAAGTAACTATGGAAGCAAGCTTCACCAATGATCTTGGCGCTGATTCTTTGGATACTGTAGAATTGATTATGGAATTCGAGAAAGAATTCAACATTTCTATTCCAGACGACCAAGCAGAACAAATCGGTACCGTAGGCGCTGCTGTAGCGTACCTTGAGGCTAACGTAAAATAAAAATCAAACAAATTCATTTCTATGAATTTAAAAAGAGTTGTAGTAACGGGCATAGGTGCACTCACACCGATTGGTAATACCAAAGACGAATTCTGGAAAGGATTAGCTTCTGGTGTGAGTGGCGCCGCGCCCATCACTCATTTTGATGCCTCCCTTTTTAAAACCCAATTTGCCTGCGAAGTAAAAAACTTTGATGTCGAGCAGTTTATCGAACGCAAAGAAGCTCGCAAAATGGACCCCTTCACCCAATTTGCCATGGTCGCTGCTTCAGAGGCTATGGATGATTCAGGACTCAACCTTGAAACTCTTGACCTTTCCCGTGCTGGTGTCATTTGGGGCTCTGGCATCGGAGGAATCAAAACCTTCCAAGACGAAGTTACCGCCTTCAATCAAGGTGATGGTACTCCTCGATTCAATCCCTTCTTTATTCCTAAAATGATTGCCGACATTGCCGCGGGTTTTATCTCCATTAAATATGGATTTCGAGGCCCCAACTTTGTCACTGTATCTGCTTGTGCTTCGGCTACGACTGCTTTAATCGATGCCTTTAACTACATCCGATTGGGCAAAGCAGATGTATTTATAAGTGGTGGATCCGAGGCTGCCGTAACCGAATCTGGTGTCGGTGGATTCAATGCCATGAAAGCCCTTTCCCAAAGAAATGATTCTCCACATACTGCCTCAAGACCTTTTGACAATGACCGTGATGGTTTTGTCTTGGGTGAAGGAGCAGGTGCTTTGATCCTAGAGGAGCTGGAGCATGCCAAAGCAAGGGGAGCAAAAATATATGCCGAGTTGGTCGGTGGCGGCATGACCGCAGATGCCAACCACATCACTGCTCCTCATCCAGAAGGATTGGGCGCAAGTAGTGTGATGAAAATTACACTCGAAGATGCAGGTCTTCAGCCTGAACAAATTGATTACATCAATGTGCACGGCACCTCTACCCCACTTGGCGATGTAAGCGAAACTAAGGCCATACAGCAAGTATTTGGGGAGCATGCCTACAAGATGAACATCAGCAGTACAAAGTCCATGACAGGGCATCTTTTAGGGGCTGCAGGAGCTATCGAAGCGATTGCTTGTATCCTTGCTATACAACATAGCCTTGTTCCTCCGACGATTAACCATTTTACGGACGACGAGGCATTCGATCCAAGGCTCAACCTGACCTTCCACAAAGCACAGGCGAGAGAAATTAACTACGCGCTTAGTAACACCTTCGGATTTGGCGGGCACAACTGCTCTGTCATTTTCAAAAAATACAACTGATCCGCGTGAAGCTATTTCAGCGATTAGGAATCCACTCCCTCTTTTTTAGTAGAAAGGACAAGCGGCTTGCTACCTCGATTCAATTGATTCTAGGAAGCAAGCCTTTTAATTTAGCCCTCTACCGACTTGCACTTACACCTGCAGGATTGGGTGAAGAAACCGACAAAGGATTTCGGAAGTCCAATGAACGACTGGAATTCTTAGGTGACGCAATTCTTGGCGCTGTTATTGCCGAACATTTATTTAAAAAATATCCATACAGAGATGAGGGATTTCTCACAGAGACAAGGTCCAAACTGGTCAATAGAGAAACCCTAAACGAGGTTGGAATAAAAATAGGTTTAAAAAAAACCTTGCAGCAGGTAGTCGATAATCGCCAATTTGTCGCGAATAAGTCGCTCTATGGAGATATTCTTGAAGCATTTTTAGGCGCTATATATATGGATCGAGGGTATGCGTTTACTAAAAAACTAATTCTTCAACGGATTCTTGTCCACCTGGATTTGGAGGGAATGGTTACCACCGTTTCCAATCACAAAAGCAAGCTAATTGAATGGTCCCAGCGGGAAGGAAACCAGGTTGAATTTCAAGTTGTCCATGTGAACAGCAACCAAAGGTTCAAGGAGTTTGTTGTGTCATTAGTAGTAAACGGCGAAGAAGTGGCTCAAGGCAAAGGAGAAACCAAGAAAAAGGCGGAACAAGAAGCCTCAAAAAATGCCTGTGAAAAGCTTCATATTGCGCGTTGATCCGTTAAATTCACTGATGGAAGAATGAATGTACTAAAGATTGCCGGCGCGACACTGAATCAAACTCCCCTCGATTGGAAGGGGAATTTTGAGCGCATTGTCCTCGCAATTCAACAAGCACGCGCAGCGCAAGTGGAGCTGCTTTGCTTTCCGGAGCTCACTCTCACCGGATATGGTGCGGAAGACCTTTTTCTAAGCCCTTGGTTTGCCGAAAAAGCCAAGCTACAACTCGAACAGCTCCTACCCTACTCACATGACATTACCCTGGCCGTCGGACTGCCCATCCGCTTGGAAAATAAGGTCTACAACACCATAGCTATCCTTGAAAATGGGGCAGTCAAAGGCATTGTAGCCAAGCAATTTATGGCCATCGATGGCGTTCACTATGAATTCCGATGGTTTACCCCCTGGCCTGCATCACAACAAACCACGGTTGAAATCAACAGGATACAAGTTCCCTTTGGAGATCTTACCTTTCACTTAAAGGGCATACACTACGGATTTGAGATTTGTGAAGATGCCTGGAGAGGAGATGCTCGGCCTGGATACCGGCTTTGTGAACGAAAAGTGGATTTGATTTTCAATCCAAGCGCCTCGCATTTTGCGATGAAGAAGAGCCTAGAACGGAAGGAGCTCGTTTCCAAAAGCTCTGCGATGTTCAACTGCTATTATTTTTATGTCAATCTACTTGGCAATGAGGCGGGCAGAATGATTTTTGATGGGGAGATTTTACTCGCTAAAGATGGAGCGATACTCGGTAGAAACCAGTTGCTCTCGTTTGAATCGGTTCAGGTATGTACCTTTTCACTTGAAAATAAGCCACAACATACCGCTCCCATTCAATCCAAAGAATGGGAATTTGTACAGGCGGCAAGCCTTGCACTCTTTGATTACCTCAGGAAAAGTAAAGCCAAAGGATTTGTCCTTTCTCTTTCTGGAGGAGCAGACTCTTCGACCATCGCCGTGCTCGTTGCTGAAATGGTACGTAGAGGCATCCAACAACTGGGGGTGGAAGGATTTATCACCAAACTTGGACTACCGCTCACCCCAAGCACAAAGGACCCAGAGAAAAGCTTGGTCAATCAGCTCCTAACCACTGCCTACCAAGGCACGAAAAACTCTTCAGAAGTCACCTTTCACTCAGCTAAAGCGCTAGCTGAAAGCCTAGGCGCCACGTTTTTGAGTTGGTCCATCGAGGAGGAAGTCCAATCCTACACCCAAACCATAGAGGGCGTGCTGGGAAGGGCGCTTACATGGGAGCAGGACGATATTAGTTTGCAGAATATTCAAGCACGTACACGCTCACCCATCATCTGGCTAGTGGCCAACCTAAAAAATGCCTTGCTCCTATCCACATCCAATCGTAGTGAGGGGGATGTGGGCTACACGACCATGGATGGAGACACAAGTGGAAGTATTTCGCCTATCGCAGGTGTAGACAAGGATTTCGTAATCCATTGGTTGCAGTGGGCAGAGAAAAACTTAAACCGTCCAGGCCTACGTGAAGTAAATGCGCTTACACCTACAGCCGAACTTCGACCTCAAGAGCGAAGCCAAACGGACGAAAAGGACCTCATGCCCTACTCGTTGTTAGTTGAGATTGAACGCTTGGCGATCCGAGATCGTCACTCACCCCTAGAGGTATTTGATCAGCTTCGGAAAAAAAATGAGTTTGCGGAGGCCGAATTGAAGGAATATATTAAAAAATTCTTCCGACTTTGGTCTCGAAATCAATGGAAAAGGGAGCGCCTATCACCTTCCTTCCACTTGGATGATTTCAATGTAGACCCCAAAACCTGGTGTCGATTCCCCATCCTATCTGGAGGATTTGAAGAAGAATTAAATCAATTAGATCAGAACTAAGCATGCTTTCATTTCTTATCAGCTTCATTGTTTGGGATCCTAGTCCTACGATTTTCGAGGGCTTTGATCGGTTCAGATGGTACGGTTTACTTTTTGCCTTGGGATTCATCATCTCCCAGCAGATCATGGTTTACTTTTTTAAGAAAGAAGGAAAAGACCCTGCATTGGTAGATCAACTCACGATTTACATGGTTTTGGCTACCATTGTAGGCGCACGTTTGGGACATGTATTGTTTTATGAGCCTGAAAAATACCTGGGCAACCCGATGAATATCCTTAAAATTTGGGAAGGCGGACTAGCCTCCCATGGTGCTGCGATTTCTATCCCAATTGCCCTCTGGCTTTACTGCAAGCGCAACCAAGGGCAGCGCTACCTTTGGGTAGTGGATCGAATTGTAATTGTTGTAGCACTAACTGGAGTGCTAATTCGGATGGGTAATTTGATGAACTCTGAAATTGGCGGAAAAGACACCAATTCCGATACAGGTATTGTTTATGCTCGAGATACAGAAGAAATTTTGAGTACCCTCCGTGTACCCATCGAATCCATAGAAGCCTATCAGCCAACAGATCGAGACGCTGAAATAAAGGGTACTGGTATCGTTCCAGTAAATTTCGATGTGGTAATTACCAAAGGGAATTATACGAAGGAGAGTTTGGAATCCATCCTTTCCCAAGACATCAAGTATGCACTTACGCAGTTTAATTCTTCCAAAGAGTTTTTGGCAGAGCCACTGAACACCCCCCTCCAGCTAGAAGTCAAAGAACAGGCAACCAATTACCTCGTAACTGTTAAAACTCTTGGACGAGTAAAATACCCTACTCAGATCTTCGAAGCAGCGTCCTATTTCTTAATTTTCCTTTTGCTACTCAGTCTTTGGATGAAGTACAAATCCAAACTCCCAGACGGGCTGCTTTTCGGCCTGTTTTTCATTCTGGTGTTCGGATCACGCTTTGGATGGGAATTCTTCAAAGAAGTCCAGGTGGACTTTGAGCAATCTATGCAGTTGAATATGGGTCAACTCTTAAGTATTCCTCTCATTAGTATAGGTTTGATCATGGTGATTCGAGCCTTAAAAAAGGGAAGTCCACAAGTCGACTAAGGTACTGGGTCGTGACCATGTCCGCCCCAAGGATGGCATCTACCGATCCGTTTGAGTCCCAATAGTCCTCCTTTGAGTATGCCATGCTTTAGGATGGCTTCTTTCATGTATTGGCTGCAGGTAGGACTGTATCGGCAGCTTGCTGGGAAAATTGGTGAAATCACATATTGGTAGACCAGTACAGGAAATATGGCTATCTTTCGGAGGTAGGTCTTGAACATAGTGCTTACCATTTTGGTCAAACATGCAACGATTGGAGCAAATTTACCGGTATAAATTTTCTTTTAGCCAGTTTTTATTTTTCCTACGCACTTTCATTATATGGGCTGGGTTGCAGTTTTTTTTATTTCCCCTACAAGCTCAAGATAGCCTACCCATTCAAGAAGCTCCCAAACAAATAAAGGTCAACTCCATCTACATCATCGGGAACGAAAAAACTGAAAAGGAAATCATTTTACGGGAACTGGACTTTGTTACCAATTACCTCTACGATTGGGAAACCTTTCTCGGCATCCTCAAAGCAGATCAACAGAAAATTTTTAACCTCCGCCTATTTAATGAAGTGGAGATTACTCCACTGCGCACAGGCCCAGAAGAAGTAGAAGTATTGATTTCAGTCAAGGAGCGGTGGTACATTCTTCCTTCAGTGATTTTTGAGTTAGCCGACAGAAATTTTGCGGAGTGGTGGACCAACCAGGAGCGTGATTGGTCACGCGTGAATTATGGCTTAAAAATCAATCATTCCAATGTGGGCGGCAGAAATGAAAAATTACGATTCTCAGGGCAGCTTGGCTTCACCAAAGGCCTTGAGTTCACTTATTCCAAACCTTACATCGATCGACAACAAAGGCATGGGCTTTCTTTTCAGCTCAGCTACCGCGATCAGAAAACTGTTCCAATAGCCTCTAAATTTAATCGTCAACTATTTTACACTTCCCCGCTCGAAGAAGTTCTACGCAAGAACTTTGCAACGGCTCTTCGCTATACTTTCCGACGCACCTTTTACAACTTTCACCTGCTGACCTTAGGCCATAGCACCACCTGGATTTCCCCAAAAGTACTGGAGCAAAATCCCAACTACTTTCTACAGCCGGGCAATCGACTTTCCTTTTCCTTTTTTCAATATTCCTTTCTTCACGACAAGCGAGACAACATTGCCTATGCCACCAAAGGGGAATTGCTGCAGTTGACCGCAACAAAATATGGACTCTTCTCAAAAAAGAATTTGTATGAATTGGAACTCAATTTAACGGCTAATAAATACATCTCACTCGGAAAAGGGTTTCATTTTGCCTCAGGACTGAGTGCGGGTTGGTTTACAAGTCCCAACCAGCCTTATACCCTTGTTCGAGGCATTGGCTACAACCCTAATTTTATTCGCGGCTACGAGCTCAATGTCATTGAGGGACAACAACTGGTGGTTCAAAAAAATAGCCTTCGTTTTCAACTCATCAAAACCAGTTTTGATCTTTCAAAAGCCATCTACAACGACCAATTCAACACGCTGCCGTTGAGTATTTACCTGAGTGGAAATTTTGATCAGGGAGCGGTGCGGGATCGAAATCGAATTCCAGAAAACCTGGCGCTGACCAATCAATACCTATTTGGTTATGGAGCCGGCATTGACCTTGTCACCGGCTATGACGCAGTGTTCCGATTTGAATACTCCATCAACAAACAGGGCTTGGGCAACTTTTTCTTAAATATTAGGGCACCTTTTTAATTTAAGGAGGCTAGGGCAGCTTACAATTCGGCAAAAAAAAAATATGTGTATCCGTATCAATGCACGTATGGGTGAACTGACGCAATAATCAATCGTTCGAACAGTTTCTCACCAAAGTACCTGCGATTCAGCTTGTAAACGAATTCATTTAAGTAGTTCTGCAAGTACTTGTAAGTGACCATGTGGTAAATCCCCAACAGGTTCCGCTTCAGATTACTGATTGCCTTGTGAACCCATCTGAGGGTATCGTTAGTCTCCTCTTTTCCGGAAGTTACTGTAAAATGGGTATTTACGATCTTATTCAAATTGACATAGGCGGTATTTCTGTCTGTGAAAAGCACAACATCTCCATCTGTATTTCTTTTGATAAACTGATTTACATTTTCACTATCCGCTTTAGCCAAGACTTCCATTTTAAAATAGCCACAAACCCTACTTCCTTTACCAGATTCGGGGTTTTCTAAGGGGATAGATTCTGCCGCAATACCAACCAGTGCTTGACGCTGGCTTCCTTTTCCACGCTTTAATTGGCTTTTGATCTGCTTTTTAGTCGCAACTTCGACAAAGCCTTCATCATATTCCACCATATCCTTGAGCAGGTACAAACTATCCCTTCGGCCCATTACTGACCTGATTTTATGCATCAACTTAAAAGCTGTTTCGTATCTGCTAAGGCCTAACTGGCGTTGAAATTCCAGACAAGAAAATCCTTTTTTAGTCGCTGAGACAAACATAAATGCTAACATCCAAGTCTGTAGAGGCAATTTACTGTTTTCCATAATCGTCCCACTTTTGAGTGAACTTCTTCTCCGGCAATGTCTACACTCGAAAAACTTTGCTCCACTGAACCAATAGTGATGAGTCACTTTTTCGCATTTTTTACAGTAAATACCAGACTTCTCTCGATAAGATTTGATGGAGAGTTCACAAGACTCCTCATCTGGAAATTCGTTTAGAAAGTGGATTAATTTCATATTCTCAGGCGTTTAAACCAAAGAAAAGAGTACTTTTCCACTTGACAAAACTATTGACACAAGCTGTCATTTGGCGACGTGCAAACTAACGAATACACATA
>CAXNJN010000005.1:0-72140 GCA_964202605.1 Bacteroidia bacterium
CGAGATATACCATTTCTCTTCTTTGGCATCCCAAATGCTGCGCACTTGCTTTTCTTCAAACAGCTTGATGGCAGTCTCTTTGGTCAAGGTCTACTCGAGTTTAAACTAATTTCCAACCACAAGAAACAATCCTGCAGCCAACAGCGCTCCTAAAATGGGGCCGACAACGGGTACCCAAGCATAGCCCCAGTCCGAGTCTCCCTTGCCTTTGATGGGCAAGAGCTGATGCATGATTCTCGGGCCCAAGTCACGAGCAGGGTTGATGGCATAGCCGGTCGTCCCCCCCAGTCCAAGTCCAATGGTCCAGACCAAGAAGGCTACTGGAATGGCACCAATGGAACCTAATCCAATAGGGGTATTGCCTGAATCTTCTAGGGTGGCTCCAGCGATGTAAAGAATCACAAAGACCAATACAAAGGTTCCGAGGGCTTCAGAGAGCACGCTGGTGCTAAAATTACGCACGGTTGGGTCAGTACAGAAGGGGGCACGTTTCAACCCAGGATCATCTGTTAGGTCAAAATGATGTCGGTACATGGCCCAGGCCAATCCAGAGCCAAGCATAGCACCGCCAAGTTGCGCCAAAATGTATCCTGGAGCCAAGGCCCATTCAAATTTGCCAACGGTAGCCAACCCGATGGTGACGGCAGGGTTGAGGTGGGCCCCGCTAACGGGTCCTGCCACGACTACCCCACAAAATACCGCCAAGGCCCAAGAGGTGGTGATTGCAATCAAGCCGCCCCCATTTCCTTTGGTGCCTGGCAAAACCACATTGGCCACTACGCCCGTTCCCAACAGGAGGACGATGGCTGTTCCGATAAATTCTGCTACAATTGGAGTCATTCTTCCCAGTTTTTAGTTCGTTCGACTGCTTTATGCCAAGAATATACTAATTTTTCTCGTTTGTTGTTCTCCATTGCTGGAGAAAAGGTCTTATCCGGCTGCCATAATTTTTGGAGCTCCTCCTGATCTTTCCAGAAGCCTACCGCCAGCCCTGCAAGAAAGGCTGCGCCAAGGGCTGTAGTCTCAATAATCTTGGGACGCTTGATTTCACAATCCAGAAGGTCTGCTTGAAACTGCATCAGAAAGTTATTGGCCGTGGCTCCTCCATCTACTCGGAGTTCTTGTGTGGGTTTGCCCGAATCCTTTTCCATGGCCTTAAGCACATCGAAGACCTGGTAAGCGATGGCTTCCAATGCCGCTCTCGTGAAATGAGCCGTAGTTGTACCTCGGGTAATCCCAAAAAAAGCACCTCGAGCCTGCTGGTCCCAATGCGGAGCTCCCAATCCTGCGAGTGCAGGAACGAAATAAACTCCCTCGTTGCTGGGGACGCTGGTGGCCAGCTTTTCGGTTTCCTTGGCATCGGCAAACAGTTTGAGGCCATCTCGAAGCCACTGAATCGCTGCGCCTCCAATAAATACCGACCCTTCCAGGGCGTAGTTGATTTCATTCCCAATCTTCCATGCCACCGTTGTGAGGAGCTGATTTTGGGAACGGACGGCCTGCTTGCCTGTGTTCATCACCAGAAAGCAGCCGGTACCATAGGTGGTTTTGGCCATCCCTGGCTTGGTGCATAGTTGTCCAAAAAGGGCAGCTTGCTGATCTCCAGCTACCCCTGTAATTGGGATTTTGGTGTTGAGCACATCTCCAGCGGTCTCGGTGAATACCTCACTACAGCTTTTGACTTCTGGGAGCATGGAGCTAGGGATATTAAAAAGGTCAAGCAGTTCCTGATCCCATTGTTGTGTATGGATATTGAAAATCAGCGTACGGCTGGCGTTGGTGATGTCGGTTAGGTGGCTTTTGCCAGCAGTCAGCTTCCAGATCAACCAGCTGTCAACGGTTCCAAAGGCAAGTTCACCCGCTTCTGCGCGTTGCTGCGCTCCGTCGATACGATCGAGAATCCAGCGGATTTTGGTGGCTGAAAAATAGGCGTCGATGACTAGGCCTGTTTTTTCTGCGATTTGGTCGGCAACTCCTCTTTCTTTCAGCGCATCGCAATAGGCAGCGGTGCGTCGGTCCTGCCAGACAATCGCATTGTAGAGGGGCTTGCCCGTGCGTCGATCCCAAACAATGGTAGTTTCACGCTGGTTGGTGATGCCGATGGCAGCCACCTGGTCTGGGCGAATCGATTTTTGGAGTAGGGCCTCCATAAGTACGCTGGACTGGCTGGACCAGATCTCTTCCGGATCATGCTCCACCCAGCCTTGCTGAGGGAAAAATTGGGTAAATTCCTTTTGAGCGAGGGAGACAATCTCTCCTTTTTGATTAAAAATCAAGGCTCGGGAACTGGTAGTGCCTTGGTCTAGGGCTAAAATATAGGGTTTGTCAGCGGGCATTTTGGGTGGTTTGATTCTAGTGAGAACTTGAATTTAGCGGGTGTGAATCATATATTTTTCAGCTATTTTATTAAAATTAATTAATTCCGCAGCAATCCAACTTTCCTCCTTTTGAAGGACTTTGGCCATGGTGATTGCTACCTGCTCTGCAGCCGCTACAGCCGCTTCCGGGTCGAGGATCAACATACGAGTTCTCCGAGAGAGCACATCTTCTACGGTAAGGGCCATTTCGTATTGGCATGCCCACACGACTTCTGCAAGGATATGTGGAAAGGTAGGATGGAGGAGTTCTGCCAACTCTGGATCTTGGACTGCGAGCGCTTGGATTTTTTGGGCGTCCGACCCATAGATGCCCCAATGTCCAGAAGGAAGAGTTTCGGTGTAGCCATGAATGTGTTGCTTCGAAGTGGCACTTGCAGGGATGGCTTTGCCGGTGATTTGGGTAAAAAAATTAACGGTATCCTCTCCCATTTTACGGTAGGTAGTCCATTTTCCTCCGATGAGGGAAACTAGTCCACTTGGAGAGACGATAACTTTATGGGAGCGAGAGATTTCCTTGGTTTTGGTGCTTCCTTCTTGCGGTCGAGCAAGTGGGCGAAGACCAGCAAAAACAGCCTGTACATCCTTCCATGTTGGCTTCCGAGTCAAATAAGCCCCTGCCGTTTCCAACACAAAGTCAATTTCCTGCTGCAGGGCTTCTGGTTCGAGTTTGGCCTTCTCTCGAATGGTATCTGTGGTGCCCAGCAGGAGTTTTCCGTGCCAAGGCACCCCAAATAAAACTCGTCCATCCTTGGTTTTAGGGATCATCAGTGCGTCTTGACCTCCCAAAAATTCCAGGTCAAGGATCAGGTGAATTCCTTGGCTAGGTTGTATGGTTTTGACTGCCTGTGGGTTGTCGAGTTTCAGAATTTTATCCGCAAAGACACCCGTGGCATTGACGATCATTTTGGCTTGAAGCTGAAAGCTCTCTTTGCGATTCAGGTCTTGAACTTTTAGTCCTGTGAGTTTGCCATTTGCGTCTTTGCTCAGCCCTGTGATCTTGGCATAGTTGAGGAGGCAAGCCCCGAGCTCATCCGCCGTTTGTGCAAGGTGGATGGCTAGCCGCGCATCGTCAAACTGTCCGTCGTAGTAGGAAACTGCTCCTTGGAGCTCCTTGGCTAGAAGGTGGGGAAGGCGTCGAAGAGTTTCTTCCTTGGAGATGAATTTGGAGGAGCCGAGGCTGAGGCTGCCAGCCATCCAGTCGTAAAGTTTCAGCCCGATGCTGTATTGGATCCTGTCCCACCAGGAATAGATAGGAATTAGGAAGGACTGTTTATGGGTGAGGTGAGGGGCATTTTTGAGGAGAAGTCCACGCTCTTTAAGCGCTTCAAAGACTAGCGAGAGTTGCCCCTGCGCCAAGTAGCGCACTCCGCCATGAATCAATTTGGTACTTCTGCTGGAGGTGCCTTTGGCGAAGTCGGCTTTTTCAAATAGGGCAACAGATAGTCCTCTGGAGGCAGCATCCAAAGCAACGCCTAGGCCTGAGGCTCCGCCACCGATGATAGCCAGGTCCCAAACCTTATTTTTTTCGTGAAGACGTTGGAGGTTAATCTCCCGGTTCATGTAGCCTTGCTTTTGACTAAATGTAACTAGGAAAATGGGAAAATGGAATCTGGATTCAGTTTAAAACTCCTTGTAAAGTTTACGAACCACTTTGGCCCCATTTTTCTCTAGGGTAACCACAAAAATAAAGTCGTATTCCAGATCGGTCAGGTCTGCAAATTTCTCTCCTTCACCCACAAAAGCATTGGCCAACTGGCCGACGGTATTGCTGTGGCCAACCACTAGGATATTTCCTTCACTGCTCCGAAGGTCGGCAACAAAAGCTTCTTGATTTTTGGGATCATAGTACGCTACGGTTATTCCTGCCCCCGCTGCAGTGGGTTGAGCGGTATTTCGTGTGCGGGTATAATCGGTGGACAACACCCGTTTGATGCTTTCCTTTTCTAGAATCTGCGCAAGTTTTTTAGCACGAACTTCCCCAACATAAGCGAGTTCCGGGTCTTGACCTTCCAATTGCTTTTCGGCATGACGAACAATGTAGATCGTCTTGGGAGAATTCTGAGCGGTACAGGCACTGAGAATGATCAGGAAACTAAATAGGAGGAGGTAATTTTTCATGTTGATTTTAGTTAGGCAGAAATACAGTCGAAATATGATCTAATTTGAGAAGCAAGAGCCAAGAGCTAAAGACTTAGGTGCCTAGTGACACTGGAAACTAGTTTTCCCGAATTCGGCGTTCAAAATTCGGCGTCCGGTGTTCGACATTACTTTAAATACCGTATTTCGTGGCTCGTACTTCGTATTTCCCTTTCTTACCCCGAAAACGTATTATCCAAATGCTGATCCTTGGCTTTTACCGTTTCAAGTTCCAGGAATTGCTCCCAGAATTCAGTTTCAGGTAGGGCGGCACGAAGGAAGAGTTTTTCTTTTTTGATGGGATGTTCAAACACCAGGTGGAAGGCATGGAGGTTGATACTCGCGTCAGGATTGGGTTTGGCAAAGCCATACTTCACATCTCCACGAATGGGGCAACCCATAGATGCCAGTTGTACGCGAATTTGGTGAGGTCTTCCGGAAATGGGACGAACCTCCAATAGGTAGTGGTCATTCATATGGCCAAGCACTTTGTAGTTGAGTTCGGCTTTTTGGGAGCCAGGAACTTCCATCTCGTGGGCTGTCACAAAGTTTTTGACTTCGTCTTTGGTCAGCCAGTGGGTCAGTTTGCCTTGTTCTTCCTTCGGTCTTCGTTTGACGAGGGCCCAGTACACCTTATGAATGTCCCGCTTGCGGAAGAGTTCCATCATGCGCTCCAGACCCTTGGAAGTACGTGCAAAGGCAACTAGTCCACTTACTGGTCGATCCAAGCGATGGATGGGATGCAAGAAAACAGCTCCGGGTTTCTCGTATTTTTTTGCGATATAATCTCTGCAATAATCCGTCAGAGTCTTGTCTTTTGTTTTGTCTCCTTGGACTAGAATTCCTGCCGCCTTATTGACCACAAGGAGGTGATTGTCTTCGTAGACTACGCTAAACGGTTTTGTTTTCATGGCACAAAGGTAGTCTTAATTTTTTTGATGCGAAGAACCGGAAGAGTGTAGCGATCTCGATTAGGACTGCAGCAATTTTGTGATCTCGTAATCTTGGAGGTGGGCATTGAGCCATCCTGCTTCCAGAAGTGCATCGTATTTTTTGTAAAAGTTGATTGCAGGGGTGTTCCAATCCAGCACTTGCCACATCATTCCACTGCAGTCTTCTTCGAGGCATTTGGCCATCACCCGATCAAAAAGGAGTTTGCCTGCCCCATTTCCTCTTTCGGATTCTGTGACCACGATATCTTCGAGGTACAATCTTTTCCCTTTCCAGGTGGAGTAGCGGTAGTAATAGACGGCGATACCTATGATTTCTTGGCTGCTTTCTTTCACACATACATAGAATCCATAGACCGGCTGGGGGCCAAATCCTTCCTTTTCCATTCGTTCCAGCGTGTTGGTAACTTGCTCCGGTGCTTTTTCATACAGTGCAAGCTCGTTAATGAGTTCCAGTACGCGGGGGAGGTCTGATTTCTGTCCTTCTCTTAGGGAATACATGAGTTTTTGAGGTTGGAGAGTTGATTATTTGCTAACTATGCCCCTAATTTATATAAAATCAGACACCAAGATGTTTTTAGCCATTGATGCGGGCAATTCCAATGTAGTTTTTGCGCTCTATGATTCCAAGGGAGGGAAGTGGACCAATCAGTTTCGACTGGAAACAAAAGCGCCTCAATTGATCTCTCAGCTAAGCAAAAAGGTGCCGCTGTATTTTTTAGAACATGGAATCACGGCGGATCAAATTGATGCCATTGGATTCAGTTCGGTGGTGCCTGAAATCAATGAAATCCTCGAACAGTTTTGTGAAGGTTTTTTTGGCAAGCTGCCCTACCGGATTCAGGCAAAAAGCTATCCTAAATTACCTGTTCGTACCCTCCGGCCAAATGAAATCGGAACAGACTTGATGTGCAATGTGATGGCGGCTTACACGCGGGTAGCTGGTCCAGTCATCGTCGTTGATTTTGGTACGGCACTGACCTTTACTACGGTGGGCCAGGGGGGTGAAGTGTTGGGAGTCAGCATAGTACCTGGACTCCAAACAGCCATCAAGGCACTTTTTATGAATACCTCTAAGTTGCCCGAGGTGGAACTGAAGTTACCCGAATCCGTTCTCGGAAAAAACACAATTCATGCCATACAAGCAGGGGTGCTGCATGGGTACACCGGTTTGATCAAAGGGATGTTGGAAGCGATTCGATTGGAAACGGGGCTGAAATTCACCGTAATTGCCACGGGAGGATTGTCCTCTATTCTTACCAATTTGGAAGGGGTATTTGATGCGGTAGATCGCAACCTGACCTTGGATGGTTTGCGCTTGATTACAAAAGCAAATTCCTGATTTATCGATTGACTTCAAAACTCACATCCCAGGTGTCTATCACCCGTACTTTTTCGTTGAATTCCGGATGCAGGGGATTGATGAGCAGGTTGTGTTCCTGGGAATAGTTGGCCAAAGGAATGCGGCAGGAAGGAATTTTCAAACAGGGGGAAAGTTCCCGCTTGGCCCAGATGGAACCCAATTCTTGAGTTGTTCTTGGATAGGGTCGATTTTTCCAGCCTAAGGGAAGGGCGGTGACTTCCAATTCAGGAATTGGACCTAGCACTTCCAAGCCTACCAGTTTCCAAGAGCTTTCGGTGACTACCGGGCCTTTGATGGACAAAAATTCCAAAAAATTCAGTGCGCTCATAGAGCAGGCATAGATCAGAGGGGTGCCGTTGATGTTCCAACGACCAGGCCCCAGGCCGAAGCCAAGGGGATCTCGTCCTGGAAGATTTTCGATCAATCGAAAGTAGCGCATCAGCTCACATTTCCCCAAGAAAGCGACTCCAATGCTTGGTCTACTTGGGTAATCTGGTATGGATTCTTGAGTAGGTCTATGGGCTTTTGCTGTCCTAGGGCTTCATTTGGGAGCTGCAGCCATTCGGAAAGCAGCTCCTCCGAGCCAAATATCCGGATGCCTTTGGCTAGCACTAGGTCAATCTCCAGGAGGCTTTTGGAAATCCCTTTGCTGAGCTTTCGATCTTCCTTTTTCCAACGGAAAAGTGTACTGGGGTCCACCTCGAGGAGCTCAGCGATCTCCGCAGAATTAAAATCCAAGTAGTCAAAAATCAAGCTGGTCTCGTGAAAATCTAGGGTAACCTCTCCGTAATTCGCTTGGCTTTCAGCGACGATTGCGGGGGTCTCATTAAAAAAGTGGTAGGCCTTGGGAGGGATCTCAATGGTCTCCGTCCGTTGCTCATCCCATCGAATTTTCCAAACTGCAGCCATGGTTTTTATTAATTTTCAGGAAGTTACAAAGAAATTCTTATTTGAAATAGCCTTTACTCCTTTTTGCAATAATTATTTCTTTAAAATATCCTGAACGATGGCTGCCGCATGGGAAATGCTGTTTTCGATAAAAAATTCACGGGTATTGAGTCCTCCACAGACCACTCCTGCCAAATAGACGCCCGGCACATTCGACTCTTGATTGGTCTGATCGTAGCAGGGTTGGCGTTTCTCATCCAAACTGAGCGTAACGCCCAGTTGGTCCAACAGGCTAAAGTTGGGCCGATAGCCAGTCAAGGCAAGTACCCAATCGTTGGGCAGGTGAACTTCTCCTTCTGGGGTCGCTAGACGAACCTCTGTGGGGAGGATTTCTATTACTTTTGAGTTTTTGATCGCTCGGATGGAGCCTTCTTTGATGCGGTTCATTACATCGGGGCGTACCCAGTACTTCACATTTTCATCCACTTCATCCCCGAGCAGTGCCATGCTCACTTGGGCGCCTTTGCGCCAGCATTCCAGGGCTGCATCTACCGCAGAGTTGGCACCACCGACCACCAATACCCTCTGACCTACAAAAGGCCAAGGTTCTTTGTAGTAGTGCAGGACATTCGGCAGTTCCTCTCCGGGAACATTCATCAAGTTGGGAAGGTCATAAAAGCCGGTTGCAAGGATGATTTTGCTACTTTGATACGCTCCTTTTGAGGTGTGGATGTGAAAAATTCCCTCCTCTTTTTTGAGGGTTTTTACCTCCTCGTATAAGTTGACTTTCAGGTCAAATAAAAAGTAAATTCTCCGGTAATACTCCAACGCTTCTGTTCGGGTAGGCTTGGCTCCTACCGACATAAAGGGGATGCCCGCAAGTTCCAACCGCTCTGAAGTGGAAAAAAAAGTCATGTTGACCGGATAGTTGTAAATGGAATTGCAGAGGGCGCCTTTTTCGAGAATGAGGTAATTCAGACCCGCTTTCTTGGCTTCAATGCCACAGGCGAGACCGATGGGACCAGCTCCAAGAATCAACAGGTCGTAGTGGGAATCAGCGAGTGGGTGGTCCATAGTTGTGTTTTGGAGTTGTTCCTCAAATTTAGTTCAAAACCCTTCAAAATGAGTGCTGATTTTCGGTAAAGCTACAAAAAATGAACCCTCGGGATTTTTAAGTTTCTTTCCCTAATTTTCAGCTTTACTTGAAACCCATGAACCCAACCCTGATTGTACTTACTGGCGCTGCCAGTGGTATTGGTAAACAGCTAGTCCACACATTTTTGGAGCGAAAAATCCGGTTAATTCTGGTGGATCTGGATGCGGAGAAACTTGAAAATCTTGCCCAAGGCAGTGCGTCTGTGCTAGTGGTGGAGGGGGATGTTGCTCAGGAGGCCACTTGGTTTCGGGTACTGGAAACCGCTAAGATGTTGGGGTTTCCGATTTCCCATTTGATCAATTGTGCGGGTGTGATTCGACCAGGATTTGTGGAGGACTACGCATTGGGAGACATTGACTTCCACTTGAATTGCAATGCCAAGGGGAGCATTTTGGGAACCACGGTAGTGGGCAGGGTGATGAAGGAACAAGGTTTTGGGCATATTTTGAATATTTCTTCCTTGGCAGGACTTGCGCCTGTATCTGGGCTGAGTTTGTATTCGGCCTCCAAATTTGCGGTGCGGGGATTTTCCTTGTCCGTGGCAGCGGAGTTGAAGCGATATGGGGTGTTGGTGAGCGTGATTTGTCCCGATTTGGTGAATACGCCGATGCTGGATCTTCAATTGGGCTATCCCGAAGAAGCCAAGTTGACCTTCAGTGGCCCTAAAAAAGTGCTGGAGCCCAAGGAGGTGGTGCAGGTGATTCTGGGAGTGATGGCGCGTCCACGGGCGCTGGTCTGTATCCCAGAATCCAGAGGGCTACTCGCCAAAATCGCGGGAACCTGGCCCTGGATAGGTGAGCTTTTTAGAAAATCTTTAGAAAAAAAGGGAGAAAAAGCGATTCAAAATCGGGTTAAATAGGACCAAATAAATTTCAATTCTTCGCAAAAAAGAAAGGTTAATTGTGCGGCTGATTTTTTTGGGTTTTTAAACCAAAATTTCAAGAGGCATTATTTTTTTGGGAGATCCTCCCACTTGAGCTAGGCTAGGATCAAAATGACTTGCATTTCCCAAGATCTAAAGTAAATTTTCCTCCTTTTTTTAATCAATTTGGTTGATTTATCCATTTTAATTCGACGGCTTCCTTTCTAAAAATCCCACCTAAAAATTTCTTGCATTTTTTACTAAAAACTATTGCTGACTAGTAATCTTTTGGCTACTTTTGAAACAAAGTGGGGAAAAGTGGGTGAAAGTGGTAAATTTTAAAACTTCTTTACTTACTTTTGTTTACTTCAGATTTTACCAACTAGTAGTCCGTCCATGTTCAACAGTCAATACGATAGCAAGCTAGATCCCAAGGGTCGTTTGGCATTGCCCGCCAAGATTAAGGCGGCAATTCCTCAGGCCAATGGCATGACGCTTATGCTCCGCATGGCTGAGGACAAGTGCTTGGCCCTCTATCCCCTGGTAGAATACAAAAAGTTGGAGAGTCAAATCAAATCCCTGAACATCAATAATGCAGAGCAGCGCATGTTGCAACGCTCTTTCTTCAATTCCATCGTCGAGGTGGAGTTGGACAATGCTGGGAGATTGTTGATTCCGAAGCTGTACCAAACCTATGCCAGCCTGGAGAAGGATGTGGTGGTCGTTGGCATGGGAACTCGAATTGAACTCTGGAATCCTGAACAGTACCTAAAGAACATTATTGTGGATACGGCGGACTTGTCTAGCCTCATGGAAAAGTACCTCTCCTAAGCGTTATGTCAATTCCGGCCTACCATATCCCAGTGATGCTTGACCCATGCATTGAAGGCTTGGCTATTCTCCCCAATGGAGTCTATGTCGATGTGACCTTTGGTGGAGGTGGGCATGCTAAGGCTATTTTGGCTCGTTTGGAAGGAGGACAGCTATTCGGTTTTGATCAAGACAGCGATGCTTTGGCCAACGCCCCTCAAGATCCTCGCTTCACCTTCGTGCAGGCGAATTTCAGGGATATCAAACGGTACCTGCGTTTGCATGGAATCAAACAAGTGGATGGAATACTAGCAGACCTAGGCATTTCATCGCATCAAATAGACGCTCCAGAAAGAGGGTTTTCAACTCGTTTTCAGGGAGATCTGGACATGCGGATGAATCAGTCGGCGGAACTCAGTGCTAAGGAGCTGCTAGCAACTGCGGATGAGGGAAGGCTGCATAAGATTCTAGGGATGTACGGGGAGATCAAGAATGCCAAGACCCTTGCTCAGTCCATCGTGGCGGAGCGCTCGGTCAAGCCCTTTACGACTACGGAAGGGTTTACGGCATTTTTAAAGCGGTTTGCGCCTCGCGGGAAAGAATTTAAATATTACGCTCAGGTATTTCAGGCCTTGAGAATAGAAGTAAACGACGAATTGGGGGCTTTGGAAGAGCTGCTGCTCAGTGCAGTGGAGCTCCTTAAGCCTGAAGGTCGTCTGGTAGTGATGAGCTACCACAGCTTAGAGGATCGCTTGGTCAAAAGTTTAATGATCAAGGGGAAGTTTCAAGGAGAGGTGGAGAAGGATTTCTATGGAAATCTCCTTCGTCCACTTGAGCCGGTTAGCCGAGGAGCGATTACCGCTTCGGAGGAAGAGTTAGCCCTGAATCCCAGAGCAAGGAGTGCCAAATTGAGAATTGCCAAAAAAGTAGGAAAATGAGTCAGAACACCTTCAAAAATAAGCTGAAAGAGGAGAGCAGTCCAAAGGGCCGCTCAGGAAAGACGATTTTTTCCTGGATGGAAGAAAAGCTAGATGTAAAAAAGATCCTGGGTGAGGGTGTGCCCGTTCAATTGGTTCCTCCCGTGGGCTTTGTTGCGCTTTTAGCCTTGATCTACATCTACAGCAACCTACGTGCAGAAAATAAGATTCGTGAAATCGATAAGGCAAAGCAAGAAGTGGCCGATATCAGAGCAGATGTCACCACGCTAGAAGCCGAATACATGAAAAGTAGCATGCAGTCTGAAGTATCGAAGCGCGTAGCTGCGTTTGAAATTTATGAATTGAATCAACCTCCAGTAAAATTAGAACTTCCTAAAAAGTGAACATCAAACGCTCCATAGTGATCCGAGTTCGGGTGATCTTCATCCTGGTAGCTTTGGCAGCATGCGCCATTCCCTACAAGGTGGCGGTGGTGCAGCTGGTGGAGGGCGAGAAGTGGAAGGCCAAAGCAGCCCAAGTTAATTTTCAATACAGAGAAGTACCTGCCACTCGTGGCAATATCTATGCATCCGATGGGAGCTTATTGGCTACTAGCCTACCGTTTTACCAAGTGGCCATTGACCCAACCGTAGTGGATGAAGAGGACTATAAATCTGGTTTAGATGCCTTGGCGGAACAATTGGCTAACTTCTACAAGGACAAGAGTGCAACTGCTTACAAGCGAATGATCAATGATGCTCGGTCCAACAAAAAGCAGTACTTGATGATCAACCGGAAGCAGATCAACTACCAAGAGATGCAGGCCATGCGTACTTGGCCAATTTTCAAAGAAGGCAGAATTGACGGCGGGGTGATTTTTGAAAAGATTGAACGACGCTTCCAGCCTTTCACCTCTTTGGCAAGTAGGACCTTGGGTACCTTAAACCAAGACGGTGTAGGTTCTGGAATTGAATACAGTTTCAATACCCAGCTCAAAGGGCAAAGCGGAAAAGCTTTATTTCAGCGGCTTTCCGGCGGGGTATGGAAGCCACTTTTTGATGACGACGACGTCAAGCCACTTGATGGGTACGACATTCAAACCACCTTGGACGTGAACATTCAAGATGTAGCTGAAACAGCATTGCGGAACCAGCTTAAGGACCGTGAGGCGGCTTTCGGTTCGGTGATCGTAATGGAAGTCGCAACGGGCCATGTAAAGGCGATCTCCAATTTGCAAAAGAATGCCGCCGGAACTGGCTATGTAGAGAGCTACAACTATGCGGTGGGCGATATGGGGAATGTTGAACCTGGCTCTACCTTCAAGCTGGTCTCCATGCTCGCATTGCTCGAAGAAAATAAAGTAAGCCCTAACGACCTCATTGAGACGGGCAATGGTGTGCATTACTTCTACAGACAACCAATGTACGATGCCAAAATTGGAGGGTATGGAACCATCACCATCCGACAGGCATTTGAAAAATCTTCCAATGTGGCCATTTCCAAATTGGTAGACATGCATTTTGGATCTAGCCCATCCAAGTTTTTGGCGTACCTAGATAAGGTGGGATTAGCGCAACCGTTGAACCTTCAGCTCCTTGGGGAAGGGAAGCCTTTCTTTAAAAAACCGGGCACTAAAACGTGGTACGGAACTTCACTTCCATGGATATCTATTGGCTACGAGTCCAAGTTGAATCCCATCCATACGCTAGCCCTGTACAATGCAGTCGCCAATGGCGGGAAAATGGTGAAGCCACTATTTGTGAAGTCAGTCAGCAATGGTGCTCAAATCATTCAGACTTTCGAACCTCAGGTGATCCGTGAGTCCA
This sequence comes from Bacteroidia bacterium, assembly GCA_964202605.1. GTDB lineage: Bacteria > Bacteroidota > Bacteroidia > Cytophagales > Cyclobacteriaceae > Algoriphagus. The sequence continues at coordinate 13,287 of CAXNJN010000005.1, forward strand.
TTGCTTCCCCCAAAACAATCGCTCAGCTCCAAGAACTACTTCTTGGGGTAGTTGAGAATGGAACAGCACGAAATATCAAAAATTCGAATTACAAAATTGCGGGTAAAACGGGCACTGCTCAAAAAATCATCAACGGGAGTTACCAGGAAATCTACTACACCAGTTTTGCGGGCTACTTTCCTGCAGACCGTCCCAAGTACAGCATGATTGTAGTAATCGATAGTCCTAAAGGGATTGCTGCCTATGGAGGTGATGTTTCAGCTCCTGTATTTAAGGCCATTGCGGATAAGATCTTCGCAACAGATCTGGATTTGAATGTGGCAAACCAAGCCAAAATTTTGCCCAAGGCAGAAAGCGCAAAATTCCCTTATGTAGCTGCAGGCAAAGGAGAGGAACTTCAGAGCATTTTTGATTACCTCAAGTTGCCTCTTAAATCCCCTGCTCAGGAGGATTGGATTGCCGCCTCTACGGGTGCAACTGGCCAGATTCAGCTGCAGCTGGTGGAAACTGAAAGTGCCGTGGTACCAAATGTAGCGGGCATGTCTCTTCGCGACGCATTATATATTCTAGAAAATAAAGGCCTGAAAGTGAATTTTAACGGTAAGGGCAAAGTACTGACCCAATCCATCACTCCAGGAACACGATTGACCCCAGACACTACCATAGAACTTGTACTTGGCTAAATGAACGTGCTCAAAGACATATTGTACAAAGTATCGCTGACCGCTACCTATGGTGACATGGAGAGAAGGGTGAGTGAGGTGGTCTTTGATAGCCGCAAAATCATTGAAAATGCTGCCTTTGTAGCCGTAAAAGGTACACAGGTGGATGGACACGATTTTATCCCGCTGGCCTTGGAAAAAGGGGCGACTACTATCATTTGTGAACAACTTCCTGCGTCTCTAGCTGAAGGGATCACCTACATTCAAGTGTTGGATTCCGCCAAGGCTCTAGGAATTATTGCAGCCAATTTTTATGGCAATCCTTCCGAAAAAATAAAGGTAGTAGCTGTTACGGGTACCAATGGTAAGACCACCACGGTGACCTTACTTCATCAATTGTTTGTTGCAATGGGCTACAGCACGGGACTACTTTCTACTGTTGAAAATAAAATCAATGAAATCATCCTGCCTGCTACCCACACTACACCCGATGCGGTGAGTGTACAGGCCTTGCTTCGCAAAATGGTCGATGCTGGATGTACCCATTGCTTCATGGAAGCTAGCTCCCATGCGATTGTACAAGAGCGAATTGCAGGCTTAAAGTTGGCTGGAGCGGTATTTACCAATATCACTCACGACCACTTGGACTACCATGGCACCTTTGAGGAATACATCAAAGCGAAGAAAAAGCTATTCGATGAGCTCCCTAAAGATGCTTTTGCACTAGTAAATGTTGACGACAAGCGTGGATCAGTGATGGTACAAAATTGCAGAGGTACCCTACAAACTTTTGGACTTAAGACCTCTGCTGATTTCAAGGGAAAAATTCTTTCCAATACCATCGAAGGCTTGGAGGTGGAGGTTAATGGAAAACAGATTTGGTTCCGAATGATAGGCGCTTTCAATGCCTCTAATTTATTGGGCGTATTCGGTACAGCGGTCTTGTTGGGCGAGGATGAAGATGAAGTACTCCGGGAATTGTCGGCAATTAAAGGAGCGAAGGGGAGATTTGATCGTATCCACATCGGCGGAATCACCGCGATCGTAGATTATGCACACACCCCAGATGCGTTGGACAATGTACTCAAAACCATCAATGCCATTCGAACGGGCAATGAGCAGCTCATCACGGTCGTAGGCTGTGGAGGCAATCGGGACAAGACCAAGCGGCCAACCATGGCTAAAATAGCCGTTTCAGAAAGCACCAAGGCCATTTTCACCTCAGATAATCCACGATTTGAAGATCCTACTGAGATCCTCAAAGACATGCAAGCAGGGGTAGGACCTACCGATTTTCGAAAGACACTCACCATTGAAGACCGAAGAGAGGCCATCAAAACGGCACTCTTGCTGTCCCAAAAAGGAGATATCGTACTTATTGCCGGCAAAGGCCATGAGGATTACCAAGAGATTAAAGGCGTAAAGCATCATTTCGATGATGCCGAGGTCGTAACGGAATTGTTGACTCAACTGACAGGAACCTGACATGCTGTATTCACTATTTGACTACTTAGATCGTGTGTTGGACATCCCAGGAACTGGGGTGTTTCGCTACATTTCTTTCCGTGCAGGCATGGCGGCTTTGGTATCGCTGGTCATCACGATCACCTTCGGTCACCACATCATCAACTGGATCCGCAACCGTCAGATTGGGGAGACCGTTCGCGATTTGGGGCTAGAAGGACAAACTCAAAAGAAAGGCACCCCAACCATGGGTGGCTTGATGATGATTGCAGCCATCTTGATCCCGACGCTTCTATTTGCTAACCTCAACAATATCTACATTCAGCTCTTGTTGATCACTACCGTTTGGTTGGGTTTGATTGGATTTTTGGACGACTACATCAAGGTGTTTCGTAAGAATAAAGATGGTCTGAAAGGACGTTTCAAAATAGTAGGTCAAATTGGAATAGGCATCATTGTAGGCGCTACGCTGTATTACCACGATGATGTAGTGATTCGAGAGTTTTCAACACCAGTATCGGTGGAAAGTGGCGTAATCGAAACTCCGTCTTTTCAGGATGTCAAAGCATTGAAAACGACTATCCCTTTCCTCAAAAATAACGAGCTCAACTACGCCGATTTCCTAGGATTCTTAGGTGATTCCATGACCCCGGTCTTGTATATTTTTGTGGCTATTTTCATCATCACTGCCGTATCCAATGGAGCTAACATCACCGACGGCATTGATGGCTTGGCGGCAGGAACCTCTGCTATCATCGGTATAGCGATTGCCATATTTGCCTATTTGAGTGGTAATGCCATTTTCTCCCAGTACCTCAACATCATGTACATCCCCAACTCCGGGGAGCTGGTAATCTTTACGGCAGCTTTCATTGGTGCCTGTGTGGGATTTCTATGGTACAACTCCTATCCTGCCCAAGTTTTCATGGGCGATACGGGTTCCTTGATGCTGGGCGGTGTCATCGCTGTGTTGGCCTTGACACTTCGAAAAGAACTTCTTATCCCAGTGATGTGTGGGATATTCTTGGTAGAAAACTTGAGTGTGATGATTCAGGTGGGCTACTTCAAATACACGAAGAAAAAATATGGAGAAGGGCGGAGGGTATTTCTGATGTCCCCACTTCACCACCATTACCAGAAAAAAGGAATTCATGAATCCAAGATCGTTTCTCGTTTTTGGATTGTAGGGATTCTTCTTGCAGTAGTCACATTAGCCACCCTTAAACTTAGGTAATCTTCATGAAGCGGTTAGTCGTCCTTGGAGCCGGAGAAAGTGGGTTGGGAGCAGCATTGCTCGCCAAGAGGGAAGGCTATGCTGTTTTCGTTTCCGATGGAGGGACCATTGCTCCGGTACGAAAGGCAGTGTTACTGGCTGCAGCAATCGAATTTGAAGAGGAAAAGCACGACGAGGAGCGCATTTTAGCTGCTGATTTGATCATCAAAAGTCCGGGTATTCCGAGTACCGTTGCGGTGGTGCAGCAGGCTTTGCAACAGGGTATTTCCGTAGTGGACGAACTTGAATTTGCAAGCCGTTACAGCAAAGGGAAGGTGATTGCGATCACCGGAACCAATGGAAAAACGACTACCACCTTGTTGACCTACCACCTACTGAAAGAAGCAGGATGGGATGTGGGACTGGCTGGAAATGTAGGCAAGAGTTGGGCTGGACAATTACTAGCAGGAGATCATGCCTGGTGGGTGATTGAGATTTCCAGTTTCCAGATCGATGGACTAGTAAGCATGGCACCGCACATTGCCTTACTCACCAACATCACTCCAGATCATTTGGATCGCTACCACTACCAAATGGAGCGGTACATCGATTCTAAGATGGCCTTATTCAAAAATATGGCTGCTGAGGATTTCGCTATTCTCAATTTGGAAGATCCTTTTTCGAAGACAGGAATTGATCGTGCGCCGGTTCAGGCAGCGCACTTTGGCATTTCTTTGCTCGAAAAATCCATCCAAGGAGGATGGAGTACTGAGGATACACTTGAATTTAGAGTACTGGGAAATCAGGCAATTGTTCCTTTTTCTGCCTTGACCATCCAAGGAAAGCACAACTTGTTAAATGCCTTAGGTGCTGGGGTAGCTGCACTCCTAGCTGGATTGAATGAAGCACAGCTGCTCAGTGGCTACCAAACTTTCAAAAATGCTGCCCATCGCATGGAACTCGTTCGTGTGCTCGACGGGGTACGCTACATCAATGACAGCAAGGGCACCAATGTGGAGGCCACGTTTTATGCACTAGGCAGCTACAAGGAACCCATGATCTGGATTGCTGGAGGGGTAGATAAGGGAAATGACTATTCCGTATTGACCCCTTTGGTGGTAGAGGGTCAGGTAAAAGCCTTGATCTGTTTGGGTACCAACAATGAAAAATTGAAAACGGCATTTGCTCCGCACATCGCACAAATCCGAGAAACACAAGACCTACGACAGGCAGTAGCCTGGGCACAGGAATTGGCCAAAGATCAAGAGGTAGTGCTTTTGTCTCCTGCTTGCGCCAGTTTTGACCTATTTAAGAATTACGAAGATCGAGGAGATCAATTTAAAGCAGCCGTGGCAGCATTACTTCAAAAACAAAGCGTATGAATCAGCTAAAAGCATGGATAGATGAGCATTTCAAGGGTGACCCAATCATTTGGGCCATCGTGATTTTGCTTTCTATGTTTAGCATCCTGGTGGTGTATTCTGCTACGGGCACTTTGGTGTACAAGGAAGAAGTGGTCAATACCGAACAATACCTATTCAAGCATTCCAAGCTTGTTTTTGCATCGCTGGTGGTGATGTGGTTGGCGCACAAAATTCCTTACCGTAAATACGCCCTTTACGCAAGGTTGTTCATGTACTTGTCCATCCCACTTTTAGTGGTTACCTATTTGTTTGGTTCCAACATCAATGAGGCCAACCGCTGGTTGGTAATTCCAGTAATTAACCAAGCTTTCCAGCCATCGGATTTGGCCAAGCTTTCTTTGATCGCAGCTTTGGCAGCAATGCTTGCCAAGCGACAGAATAACATTACTGATTTTGCAGGAACGCTGCTTCCCATTTTCATTTCCATTGGTGTGATCACTGCCTTGATTGGCATGGCCAATATGTCTACCGCCATTTTACTCCTGATTACTTGTCTACTGATCATGTTTATCGGAAGAGTTCCTGTGCAGCACTTGGCATTGGTGGTGATGGTTGGAATACTTGGACTTTCGATAGCTATTCTAGCAGGGCAACGGAAAGACACCTTTCTATCTCGAATTGAAACCTTTATGGATTCCAAGGATGATGATAGCAAGGTGCCATTTCAAGCGGAACAGTCCTACATCGCTATCGCTACGGGTGGCATTGCGGGTAAAGGTCCAGGAAATAGTGAGCAGCGAAATACCCTGCCACATCCTTACTCAGATTTTATTTATGCCATTATTTTGGAGGAATACGGCATGGTCGGCGGAGTATCTGTACTCTTCTTGTACCTCGCACTGCTCTACCGAGGCATGCGCATTGTCGCCAATTCAAACAAAGCCTTCGGTGGCTTACTTTCCGCAGGCTTGAGCTTTGCCCTAGTCATCCAGGCCTTGGTCAACATGGCCGTGGCGGTAGGGCTAGGACCGATTACGGGGCTTCCCCTTCCGCTACTTAGTATGGGAGGAACCTCCTTAATATTTACGGGTACAGCTCTTGGGATTATTTTGAGTGTGAGCCGTGGAGACCACCAGGAAGAGGCTCAGGCTGCTTCTGAGGGAGCCAAAAAAATAAATCAATTACGAACAGCATAAATAACAAGCTATCAAAACTGAAGCAACATATCGAATTCTCATTAGCGGTGGAGGCACCGGCGGGCACATTTACCCGGCCTTAGCCATTGCCAACGCCTGGATGGAAAAACATCCAGACTCGGAGATTCTATTTGTGGGTGCTGAAGGTAAAATGGAAATGCAGAAAGTTCCTGAGGCGGGCTACCGCATTCAAGGGCTTCCAGTGGCTGGGCTTCAACGAAAGTTGACCCTCTCCAATTTGAGTTTCCCGATTAAACTGTGGAGAAGCCTTCGAATGGCTGCTCGTATTGTCAACGAATTTCAGCCGCAAGCAGTAGTAGGTGTTGGAGGCTATGCAAGTGGACCGGTGCTCTATGCTGCGCAGTCCAAAGGTGTCCCAACTCTCCTCCAGGAGCAAAACTCCTATGCTGGCTTGACCAATAAGATCTTGGCGAAGAAGGCAGCCCGAATTTGTGTGGCCTATCCTGAGATGGATCGCTTTTTCCCCAAGGAAAAAATAAAGCTTACCGGCAACCCAGTTCGAAAGGATCTGCTGGACCTAGCTGGTAAAAAGGAGCTAGGGCAGCAGAAATTTGGCTTGGATACAAGTCGCAAGACCATTTTGGTTTTGGGCGGATCTCTTGGAGCCCGAACCCTCAACTTGGCCATGCTCAAGCACATGGTTGAACTGCAAAAAGAAGGATACCAGGTGCTCTGGCAGTCTGGAAAATTTTATTTCAAGGACATGGAAGCAGCCTTGAAAAAGGCAGGCTTGACACACATTCACTTGCGGGAATTTATCCGTGAAATGGACCTAGCCTATGCCGCAGCGGATTTGATCGTTTCTCGGGCTGGAGCGCTATCGGTTTCTGAGCTTTGCCTGGTTGGCAAGCCAGTGATCTTTATTCCATCGCCCAATGTAGCGGAGGACCACCAAACGAAAAATGCAACGGCTTGCGTGAATCAAGGGGCAGCAGTGCTGCTTCCAGATGCGCTTGCTGTGGAACAGTTTAAAAATTACATAGATGAGTTGCTCCAGCAGGAGGATAAGGCCCAATCGCTAGCAACTGCAATCAAAAAATTGGCAATGCCGGATGCGGCAAATGCCCTTGTAACAGAACTTGAACTTCTTCTAAAATGACATTTAAAGGGATAAATAGCGTATTTTTCCTCGGAATTGGTGGCATAGGCATGAGTGCCTTGGCGCGCTGGTTTCAGCAGGAAGGCTATGCCGTGGCGGGTTACGACAAGACCCCTTCACCCTTAACGGATGCCTTGGAAGCAGAAGGCATGCAGGTCATTTTTGCTGACGAGGTAGCTGCGGTTCCTGCTCAATTTAAGTCAAACCCGGATGAGATCTTGGTGGTTTGGACTCCAGCTATTCCTAAGGATAGCATCCTTCTTCATTTTTTCCAGCAGGGCTTTATTCTTAAGAAAAGAGCCGAAGTATTGGGAATGATTACTAAGGATCAATATACCATCGCAGTTGCTGGTACCCATGGCAAAACCAGCACATCCTCCCTTGTGGCGCATCTTTTGAAGTCTGCAGGGAAGCCAGTTACTGCCTTTTTGGGAGGAATTACCCAAAACTACAACAGCAACCTGATCCTTTCAGGTAAGTCCAAAGAGGCGGTTGTAGTGGTAGAAGCAGATGAGTTTGACCGTTCTTTCCTTCATTTACACCCAAATGAAGCAGTATTGACTAGTGCAGATCCAGACCATTTGGATATCTATGGGGATGAACAAACAATCTTGGAAGGCTTCCGACAATTTCTTACTCTAGTGGACAAGAAGGGTAAAATTTACATACAAAGCCATGCCTTGTACCGATTGGAAGAACCCGCTTTGGCAGCCACGGACATCCGCGAGTATGGGCTTCGGTCGGACGGTATTCATGCTGACAACATCATCGCCAAGCCTAACTCCTTTGTTTTTGATTACATCGGTAGCAAAAATCAGATCAAAGGGCTGGAATTGTCTATTCCTGGATTCCACAATGTGGAAAACGCCTTGGCTGCCATTGCCATCGCATTGGATCATGGGGTCAGCGAAGTGCAGGTTCGTGAGGGGATCAAGACCTTCCTCGGTGTGAAGCGGCGCTTTGAAATTCACTCCTCACAATCAGGAAAGATATTCATTGATGACTACGCGCATCACCCAGAAGAGATCAAGGCTTGCTTGAGTTCGGTTCGAGCGATGTACCCCTCTCAACGGCTGACGGTGATTTTCCAACCGCACTTATTTACACGAACCCGAGATTTTGCTCCTGGATTTTCAGAGAGCCTTTCGCTTGCGGATGAGGTGGTGCTTTTACCCATCTATCCAGCTAGAGAGCTACCGATTCCTGGTGTGGAGTCTGAGATGCTTTTGGAAGGCATTCAAGCGGCTAAGAAGGTTTGTGTCCCAAAAAGCGAGGTAATGGATTTCTTGAAAGCTTCCGCTCCAGAGGTGCTGGTTACCTTAGGTGCAGGAGATATAGACAGGCTCGTGCCTGGTATCGCCGAATGGACCAATTCTAGACCTAATCCTACGCAAAGATGAACAAGGCAAAGGTGAAAAAGGCACTTGGAATCGTGGTGCTCTGCCTTGTTGCAGGGGGATACATTGGTTTTGTAGAAAAGCAAAATCTAAATAAAGCTTTCAGCGCTATAGAGATAGACCTGGAGGCAGTTAGTGGAGTCTATTTCGTGGAAGAAAAGGAAATCTTAACCATTCTTTCTTCTTCCTTCCCAGAGTTGAAAAAGGGTCTTCCAATTAGGGAGTTGCCCTTAAAGAATATTGAAAAGCGTTTGTTGGGTCACCCCTTTATTCGAACGGTGGAGGCTTCAGTAGATCAGCAAGGAATTTTGAAATTGAGTTTGACTCAGCACGAACCGATGGCCCGAATAGCAAGGGCAGAGACTGCAGATGGGTACATTACCAAGGAAGGATTGCTGATAGCGACATCTCCTAGCTATACGAGCAGGGTTTTAATAGTTCAGGGCGTGTACATCGGATCCTTGATGGACCAAGGGAGAATTGATGCGATCCCTGAGTTGATTCCTTTGATTCACTTCATTTCGCAGGACAAATTTTGGAATGCTCAAGTGACCGAGTTGGAGATTAACGGGAGAAATGATATTCGCATTCACCAGCAAGTAGGAAAGCAAGTGATTGAATTTGGAGATGCTCACGACTATGAGAGCAAGTTTGAACGAATCGCATTACTGTACAAAGAAATATTGCCTCGAAAAGGCTGGGACGCTTACGAGCGGATCAGTGTAAAATATAAAAATCAAATTGTTTGTGAATAACGCTTGGATATGGAAAACGACAAACTTATTGTAGGTCTAGACATTGGGACGACCAAAATCTGCGCCATCATTGGCCGAAAAAATGAATTTGGCAAGCTAGAAGTCCTTGGCATGGGCAAGTCCGTTTCGGATGGGGTTGAGCGAGGAATCGTGACCAATATCGACAAAACTGTAAATGCTATTTTAAAGGCAGTGGAAGAATGTTCCAACATGGCCGAGGTGGACATTGCAGAAGTGATTGTAGGAATTGCTGGACAGCACATTCAAAGCAAAATCATGCATGGGAGCATCATGCGTCAACCTACAGAGGATGAAATCACGGTTGAAGATGTGCAGCGACTGACCGCAGACATGCACAATATTGTCGTCCCTCCAGGAAATAGTATCATTCACGTGATGCCTCAGGATTATACTGTCGACTACGAAGGAGGCATCAAAGATCCTGTAGGGATGTCCGGCAATCGTCTGGAGGCAGATTTCCATGTCATCACCGCCCAGACTACGGCTATCAACAACATAAACAAATGTGTCAAGCGTGCCCAGCTGACCTCAAAGCAATTGATTCTTGAGCCCCTTGCGAGCTCACTTTCTGTTTTGAGTGAGGAAGAAAAAGAAGCAGGTGTTTGTTTGATCGATATCGGAGGAGGAACGACTGATATCGCCATTTTCTATGAAAACATTATTCGTCATACGGCAGTGATTCCTTTGGGTGGCAATATAATTACTGCCGACATCAAGGAGGGCTGTATGCTCATGCAAAACCAAGCTGAGCTCTTGAAGACTCGTTTTGGAAAGGCTATAGCAGCTGAAGCGAATCCCAATGAAATTGTATCCATACCAGGACTAAAAAACCGCGCTCCCAAAGAAATCTCCATCCGCAACCTCGCTTCTATCATCCAAGCACGAATGGAAGAGATCATCGAAATCGTACAAAACGAAATCATGCAGAGTGGCTACTATAAAAAGTTAGCAGGAGGGATTGTACTTACTGGCGGAGGGTCGCAAATGCAATTTATCTCCCAGCTCTTTGAATACATGACAGGTTTGGATACACGAATAGGATTTCCAAATGAGCACTTGGGGAAATCAGTTTTGGAAGAAGTCAAGAGTCCAATGTATGCCACCACAGTTGGACTGGTATTGGCAGGTTTCAAGTCCCTAGATATGCGGGAAGAAATGTACAAAAACCGAGTGGCCAACACTGGAGTAAAACCAAAAATTCAAGTAAGGGAGGGGATCTCCAAAGATTTCTTTAAAAACATCGGAGAGCGTTTGAAGGGCATTATTTCAGATGACATCGGCGATGATACAGCCTACGGAAATTAAAAATCATTCATTACCTAAAGAGTACCCTAGCCTATAAATAAATTCACCACTTATATTATGTCAGATAACATGAAAGATTACAGATTTGATCTCCCTAAAAACCAAAAATCCATTATTAAAGTCATTGGTGTTGGTGGCGGTGGTAGTAATGCCGTCAACCACATGTATGGCTTAGGAATTAAGGATGTGGAATTCGTCGTGGTCAATACCGATGCTCAGGCCTTGAAATCTAGTCCTGTGCCTTTGAGACTCCAGCTAGGAGCCAACTTGACAGAGGGACTTGGCGCAGGAGCTAACCCAGAGCAAGGGCGTCGAGCAGCATTAGAAACAGAAGATGAAATCCGAGAGCTCCTTGCCGATAATACCAAAATGCTATTTATCACCGCCGGTATGGGTGGAGGTACAGGTACAGGTGCTGCTCCAATTGTGGCACGTATTGCCAAGGAACTAGACATTTTAACTGTTGGTATCGTAACAGCTCCCTTTATGTTTGAAGGGAAAAAGAAGATGGCAGTAGCCCAGGCAGGCATTGAAGCACTGCGCGAAAACTGCGATACCGTATTGGTCATCCTTAACGATAAACTTAGAGAGATCTATGGAAACTTGGCAATTCGTACAGCATTCAGCAAGGCTGACGATATTTTAAGTACAGCCGCTCGATCCATTGCTGAAATTATTACCATTCACCAGGATGTAAACGTGGACTTTGAAGATGTCAAGACCGTCATGAAGAATGCCGGTGCTGCCGTGATGGGTTCTGCTACTGAAGAAGGTGAGGGTCGCGCCATCCGTGCCGCAGGTCATGCTATTTCTTCTCCTTTGCTCAACAATGTGGACATCAAAGGAGCTCAAAAAATCTTGCTATCCATTATTTCTGGAGAAGAAGAGGAACTTTCTATGGACGAGTTGAGCGATATTACTGAATACATCCAGGAAAAAGCAGGTGACAATGCAGAGGTCATCTTTGGCCAGGGAATTGATCCTGAATTGGGTAGAGCGATCCGCGTAACTGTCATTGCCACAGGCTTCGAGATGGATAGACTTGCAAGCGTGCCTCTGGCAAGCTCAAATGCAGCCGCTATTTCGGCCTTTGGTAGCCAAGAAGCACCTGTTCAAGCCCCAGCTCCAGCACCCGCTCCTGAGCAAATCAAAACGGTGATTGATCTGGATTCTGGAAAATCAGCACAAGTAATCGAAGAGCCAATCGCTGAAGGAACGACCTTTAGCTTCAATTTTCCCAAGCCTCCTATAGCGGTGTCAACTCCTATCCTAGAGGAAGAAGTAACCGAAGAAGTAAAAGAAGAATTGTTTGCTTTTGATCCTCAACCAGTAGCTGAAACTTTCTTTGTGGAAGAGCCAATAGAAGAAGAAAAAATTGTACACAACCTCTACCAAGAGCAAGTTGTTAGTGCTGCACCAGTTGAACCGCAGCAACAACCTATTCTTCCTGTATTTGCGAATGACTACTACGAGCAAATGAAGATGAAAGCCATTCAACGAGCACACGAAAGATTCGAGAAACTAAAAGGAGGTCGTTCGCTAACCACTGCTTCAGATGACTTGTCCGAACAAATGGGGGTGCCTGCCTACCAGCGTAAAAATGTGATTCTCAATGAACCACAGCACAGCTCGGAGTCTAGCCTTAGCAAGTTTAACCTAAACGAGGAAAACGAGATTTTAGGCAACAATCGGTTTCTGCACGACAACGTAGACTAAGTCCTAGAAGTCGAGCAGCATGTCTGCCTGGGTATGTAGTAGTTCTACATACAGCCTGTTGGTGAGCAGGTTATCTGACATATTTTGCTCTATCTTAGCCAATTTTGGCTTGAGAGCAAGAACATGCATACCCAGGTAATGGAAGATGTCGGTGAGGTGGCTCATAGCGATGCCACCCCCGCCAATTCCTGATGAAAGCCCTACTAGGGCACACTTTTTATTTAAGAACGAATTGGGATAGGTCATCCCGTCAATAAATGTTTTTAGGATCCCTGGAAACGACCCGTTGTATTCTGGAACTATAAATACAAACTTTTTTCCTTCCTTCAGACGATCATGAAAGGCATTAAATTCAGGATTTTTCCCATTGTTTTCATACAAGGCGGTAGCCGTAAAATCTGCGGGTAAATCCGAGATGTAAAGAATTTCAGCGGCGGCTCCCTTTTCTCTTAAGATATTTTGGTAGAGGGAAGCAAGGGTACTCGAAACTGAATTTTTACGGTTGGTGCTGACAATAATCTTTATCATAAGGTAAATTTTATCTCTTTTATACACACAAGTACCTAGAAAAGTTCGAACAATTTTTCAAACACCTATCTTTGAACTGTATTAATTAATTTTTAGATGGACTACAAGCAGCAAGTGGAGCAGGCTACGGCCTACATTCAAGGGATTCATTCTGATCCAGTCGCAATCGGAATTATCCTTGGGACGGGTTTAGGAAACTTGGCTAGCCAAATTCAGGTAGAACTTGAAATTCCCTATCAGGATATTCCTCACTTCCCAATTTCTACGGTTGAAAGCCATAGCGGTACCTTGCTTATCGGAACCTTGGCTGGCAAACAGGTGCTTGCCATGAAGGGGCGCTTCCATTATTACGAGGGCTATTCCATGAAGGAAGTTACTTTCCCCATTCGAGTGATGAAGCAGTTGGGCGTACAGACACTCCTCGTTTCCAATGCCTCTGGGGGCCTTAATCCCAACCAACAAATAGGAGAGGTCATGGTGATATCGGACCACATCAACCTGTTTCCAGAAAACCCGCTTCGAGGGAAAAATTACGAAGAATGGGGGCCAAGATTTCCAGACATGAGCGAGTCATATTCCCCACGCTTGATCCAGCTAGCTTTGGAGATAGGCCGGGAATTGGGTGTGATTCTCCACAAAGGAGTGTATTGTGGTGTGGAGGGGCCCAATTTGGAAACACCCGCTGAATACGCCTACCTCCAAAGGATCGGTGGGGATGCCGTTGGGATGAGCACCGTTCCTGAAGTGTTGGTGGCTCGCCACTGTGGGATGGAAGTCTTTGGCCTTTCTGCGATTACTGACCTGGGAGTGGAAGGAAAGATTCACCAGGTCTCTCTTCAAGATGTACTCGCTGCTGCCGCAAAGGCGGAACCAATCATGAGTAAAGTTTTCTTCGAACTAGTTCGTAGGATGGACTAGCTTATTTTGAACTAAAAGAATGGTACTTATTCTGCGGGCAGTTGGAAAGTTTGCTCTAGATCTTTCGCTAATGCTGCAAACTTTTCTTCTTTTGGCAGCGCTAGTCCGCATGAGCGGACGGCCGAAACTCAACCATGGGCTTGAGCCCCTGGTTAGCTTGGTTAGGAAAAAGAATTTTTCGGATAGCCCCTTCGGGGCGACGCAAAACTAATTAGTGAAATACATTAAGATTAGTATAATCTCCATCTGTTACAGAGAACTCGTGACTTTCTAAATGATGGTCTTTTCTGCCTATTTCTTCATTACCATATAATCCACCACCAGGTAACTCAAGGCGCGGACACCCAAGGTAAATCCGCTTTCGTCCAGGTAGAAGTCAGGCGTGTGGTGGGAGGGAGTTTTGAGGGGATCAGCTCCTGGCTTCATTCCGCCCAGGAACACAAATACGCCGGGCTTTTCCTTTTGGAAGAAGCTGAAGTCTTCCGAACCCGTCATCGGATCCATCAAAATCAAATTTTCTTTGCCAGCTGCTGCTGTAAGCGAAGGAAGCATGGTGGCAGTTAGGGCCTCGTCATTCACCGTGGCTGGGTAAAGCTTGAGAATGTTGACCTCCGCCTTTGCGCCCGCACTTTCGGCAATATTGCTGGCGATTTCGTTGATTCTACGGTGTACGAGTGTTTGCTGCGCCTCGCCAAAGGTGCGGATGGTACCGATGAGCTCTACTTTTTCAGGGATGATATTGTGACGGATACCGCCATGGATGGCACCTACAGTGACTACTGCTGGGTTTTCGGTGACATTGACACTACGGGAAAGGATAGTTTGCAGGCCAGTAATGATCTGTGCTGAGGTGACGATGGGATCCACGCCAGACCAAGGAGAGGCGCCGTGGGACTGGGTGCCAAGTACGTTGATCGTTAGGATATCTACTGCTGCCATGGTAGGCCCAGGTTTGTAGCCGATTTTACCTGCTTCTATCTGTGCCCAGATGTGCAAGCCAAAAATGGCATCCACGTCCTGCATGACTCCTTCCTTCACCATCAATTCGGCTCCTGCCATAGGTACTTCGGCTACTCCCTCTTCGGCTGGCTGGAAGATAAACTTCACCGAACCTTCCAATTGATTTTTATGTGCTGCCAATACTTCGGCTACACCCATCAAGATGGCCGTGTGGGAATCGTGTCCACAGGCATGCATCACGCCGGTTTGCTGTCCATTGTAGGTGGCGGTGACGGTGGATTTGAAGGGAAGGTCTACACGCTCGGTTACTGGAAGGGCATCCATATCCGCACGAAGGGCCACCATAGGTCCAGGCTTGCTTCCTCGAAGTACACCGACTACACCGGTTACCGCTACATTTTCAGTTACCTCCATGCCTAGGGAGCGGAGGTGAGCTGCGACGATTTTGGCGGTGCGCACTTCCTGATTTCCCAGTTCGGGATGCTGGTGAAAATCCCGTCTCCATTCGATGACTTTGGACTCTACGCCCTGAGCTTTCTGGTCAATGCTAGGACGAAGTTTGGACTGACCGAGGGCAGTGGTTGCAATTAAGAGGAGGGGAAGGATGATTTTTTTCATGGGGTAAATGTTGAATGGTACGATTTGATACGATTTTGATACGATTTGATTTGATTTTGATACGAAAATATTCCCGCATCAGACAGGTAATTGTTGTGTGGTACATTAATCTTGCCTAGCTGCTGTTAGCAGTGTTGTCTTTTTTACTCAGTCTTATTGGCCAACAAGTTTCGTTTTGTTGTCTTCGAGCTTTTGTTTGATATGCGCTTTTAGCTCGTCAAAAGTCATATTTTGTGTTTCAGAACTAATTTTATCTCTGATGTCTCGCATCATATTTACAGCGTCAAACTGCTTTTCTTTTTTAGTCGTTTCCATAATTCATAAGGTCTTTGGGGCTCCTAATTTCTAGAACTTAATAACCAAGTCGACTATTCACAGCATTGTAGCCTTTAATTCTGTCCAAATTTACGATATGTTTAAAATTCCAGCTTGCTAAAGCGTCCACTTTGTGGATGGTTGCCATAGCATTGTGACGACAGTCTTCCAAGCTCGTCTTCCCAACCACTTTTTCCTCGATGTAAGCGTCTGCATGTGATGGTATTCTATACCAATTTAAACTCTCCTTGGCTCATTTTTTGGGTTTCTTTGGATTTAATTTTTGAACAGAAGTTTCAATTTGGTTTACAAAATGTTTCTCTGCTTCCGATAGTTCGTTTTTTGATTGCGCTGCATATTTCTCGTATTCTGTCTTGGCTTTTTTAAGTGCTTGTTGGTGACTAACCGTTCCAGCATTTTGCAGAATAGTGTTGCCAGTTATTTTCACAAAATCGTCTAAGCGCTCTATCCAATCTTTCATATACATTGGTTTGCGGTTGAGTGCCTGCAACTCTGCCAATTCTAAATAAGCAGTCACCATTCGGTTTAAGACCATCAATTCGTCTTCATTCAAATAGTTTTTGGCGATTTCAATTTCTTGTTTGGTCGGTTTATTTCCTTTGATGTGGGTTAAACCTAAATTCGGTTTTTTAGCATCTATGCGCTGGAAAATGATTTCGGCTGCAGTGTGTCCGTGAGCTGCCCAGTGTACTTTATTTTGCACGGTTTGAAAAAACTGAATAGTTATTTCCAATTTGGGTTCGTAATCAATACTCGTGGCATAAATATCCAGAACCTTACGCCAAAACACTTTTTCAGAAGAACGTATATCTCGAATACGAGCCAATAATTCTTCAAAATAATTTCCACCACCCGCTTGTTTTAGTACTTCATCGTTAATTGTAAATCCTTTCACAATGTATTCTCGAAGCTTTGCTGTAGCCCATTGTCGAAACCTGGTGCCCTGATGGCTTTTAACCCGGTAGCCAACGGAAATGATTACATCAAGATTGTAGTAGTTGGTCGGTTTTGTAGAAAAATCGGAATTTCCGATTTTTCTCATTGATGTTTGACTCTCGAGTTCATTTTCTCCGTAAATGTTCAAGATATGCTCATTCACGGTAGAACGGGATTTTTGAAATAGCTCTGCCATTTGGTCAATTGTTAACCAAACGGTTTCATTTTCCAACCTGGTTTCTATTTTGGTTTTTCCGTCTTCTGTTTGATACAGTATAATTTTGCTTTCGTCCATTTTTATTCTCTTTTACAATCCCTATTCTTGATGTCAGGAAAATGATTTTAAACCTGGAAACAATTCCATTGCCGATGTAGCTATACCAAAACTTCCTTGTTCCACAAGTGTCTTTACCTTGCGAGGGATATTTGAGTTGTATTCGTTTTTATTAATCTGCTATTTACACTGACATGGATGCAAATTTCAATGGATTTACTGCTGTTTTGATCAAGTATCTCCTGAATAAAACGTAAATCTATACCACCTACCCGTCCACTATTCGTCGATTTTCAGAAAAAAATGCAAATTCCTTTATAAGAAAAGTTATGCATTAGCAGATGACTTCTTTTAAATCAAATTCAATCTAAGTATTAATTGACCACTATGAAAGCTGCCTGAAGGGTAATGACTCAAGTTGTCACTAAAAAACCAATGGAGATTGCTATCGGATAATCACCATTTGATTGCAGATTATTTAAAAAGTTTGAAGCGCCATGTTGGGCTATCCATGGTCCATTATAGGATTGATTTAAATTCTCTCTTTTTTTAAGACACCATGTTCCAAGTGATTATAGGCATAAAAAACCCTCCTAAATTACTTTGGGAGGGTTTAGAGTTTTAATTTTTTACTTTTCAGCTTTAGAATTTAAAGAACTCTTGGAATTTTTATTTGGCCTTTTTATGAATCAAAAGGCTAATTGGAAAGTAGAAAACAGAAATGATTCCGTAGCAGAGCCCAGTCATCATTACTACTTCAAAAACATTGGTTTTGATATCTGGAACCCGTTCGTCTTGGTCCAAAATAAAGCCTGTCATTGACAACAGGAATGAAAGGATGCCGATTCTGATAAAGTCTTTTTTTGTAGTCATTTTTTAGCAGCTCTAGTTTACTTCTTCATTCCCATGTAATCCACTACAAAGTAGCTCATCACACGTACTCCCAAGACAAATCCACTTTCGTCTAGGTAGAAATCAGGTGTGTGGTGTGAAGGGGTTTTGGTAGGGTCAGCTCCTTTTTTCATACCGCCCAAACCGATAAAAAAGCCGGGCTTCTCGCGCTGGTAGAAGCTAAAGTCTTCCGCTCCCGTTACCGGTGGATTGACATGTACATTCGCCTTGCCGGCAGCAGCTTCTAGCGTGGAAATCATCTTGGCCGTCAAGGCGGGGTCATTGACAGTAGAAGGATAAAGCTTGGTGATGTTCACCTCTGCTCGCGCACCTGCACTCTCTGCGATGTTGGTTGCGATCTCGGTGATGCGTCGGTGTACGAGCTCCTGCTGCTGCTCTCCAAAGGTGCGGATGGTGCCGATCATCTCTACTTTTTCAGGAATAATGTTGTGGCGAATGCCTCCATGAATGGCGCCTACGGTCACTACCGCAGGATTTTGAGTTACGTTGACGCTACGGGACAGGATGGTTTGTAGGCCTGTTATGATCTGAGAAGCGGTCACAATCGGATCTACCCCAAACCAAGGGGATGCACCATGCGCTTGCGTACCATGTACGATGATTTCCAAGTTGTCCACGGCCGCCTGCGCTGGGCCGGAGCGGTAGCCAATTTTCCCTGCTTCTGTTTGTGCAGAAATATGTAGTCCAAAGATGGCGTCCACGTCTTTCATCACGCCTTCGGCTACCATCTGCTTGGCACCCCAAGAAGTGACGCCGGGGATATAAATTCCTTCCTCAGCGGGCTGAAAGATAAATTTTACGGAGCCTTCCAACTGTGCTTTCATGCCAGCAAGTACCTCAGCTACACCCATCAAGATGGCCACGTGGGTATCGTGCCCGCAGGCGTGCATTACTCCTGTTTGCTGTCCGTTATAGGTCGTGGTAACTGTGGATTTGAAGGGTAAGTCCACGCGCTCAGTTACGGGGAGCGCATCCATGTCGGCACGAAGAGCGACCATCGGTCCGGGCTTACCCCCACGCAAAATGCCGACTACCCCAGTGGTGGCTACGCCTTCTTGCACTTCGATGCCCATGGCACGCAAGTGGTCCGCTACCTTTTTAGCCGTACGCGTTTCCTCGTTGCCTAGCTCAGGGTGCTGGTGGATGTCGCGTCTCCAGTCGATGACTTTGGTCTCGATTGCTGCAGCCTGCTGATCGATGCTGGGGCGAAGTTTGCTCTGCGCAAATGCCGTGCTGCTCAGCAGTAGAAGGGGAAGGATTAATTTTTTCATAGGATGTGTTGGAAGGTATTGGTCTTTGTGCTGCTTAAGTTAAATTCATGGAATGTAAATTCAATGAATTTTTGGATAAAGCCTAGAATTGAAGAACTTTTTGGTTGGAATTGGTTTTAATACGTAAACACTACTCCCTATGGAATTGAATCAGAAGCTGGCGGTGGTCACCGGCGTAAGCAAAGGACTTGGCCTTGAAGTGGTCAAGTTGCTACTTGACAAAGGCGCCGTCGTGGCGGGCTGGGGAAGAAACCAACCTTCCTTCACGCACCCCAATTTTCATTTTTTCTCCTGTGATGTGGCAGAGGAGGCGCAAGTCGAACAAGCCTACCAAGCCACCGTTGCCCGCCTTGGTGCGGACATCCGTATTTTGATCAACAATGCCGGATTTGGAGTTGCCGGACCGCTAGAAACCATGAGTTCGGCAGACTGGAAATCCATGTTTGATACCAACGTCCATGGAATTTTTTACGTGACCAAACGCATCATCCCTGCGATGAAACTAGCCGATGAAGGACACATCATCAATGTGGCTTCCATCGCTGGGCTCAATGGGGTCACCAATTTTGCGGGCTATGTGGGCACCAAACATGCCGTCCGTGGCATCTCCCATTCCCTGTACATGGAGCTTCGTGACTTTGGGATCAAGGTGTCGACGATCTATCCGGGATCTATTCAGACGAACTTTTTTGATGCCATTCCAGGGATGGATGCGCACGAGCACATGATGCAGCCCGAGGATGTGGCCCTGACCATTGTGCAGACCCTAGAGACCCATCCCAACTATTTTGTGGTCGATGTGGAATGCCGTCCACTCCGTCCAAAAGGGAAAAAATAGGAATCAGCAGACCTAAAAAATCACCCTTGTCATTCCAAGGGCATTCTGTATTTTTGTAGGTACTCGATTTATTGAATCGCCCAACGCATGTCTCTCCAAGTTTCTCAGCTCAGTAAACGATATGGCGCTCAAAAAGCACTGGATGAAGTGAGCTTTTCGGCAAGTCCTGGTCGGATTTTGGGATTTTTGGGTCCCAATGGTGCAGGGAAGTCCACTGCGATGAAAATCATCACAGGCTACCTTGCTGCTGATGCAGGAACGGTATCGGTTTTGGGCGAAAATACCTTGGCAAATCCCAAGAAGTTGGCTGCTCAAATTGGCTACCTACCCGAAAATAACCCCTTGTATTTGGACTCCTATGTCCGCGAGTTTTTGGAATTTTCGGGCGGCATCTACGGCATGAAATCCGCCGATATTCGCCGCCGCACCGAGGAGATGATTCGCAAAACAGGCCTTCAAAGCGAGCAACACAAGAAAATTGGACAGCTTTCTAAGGGATATCGACAGCGGGTTGGCATTGCGCGAGCACTCCTACACGATCCTGCCCTGGTTATCTTGGATGAGCCTACCACCGGCTTGGATCCCAACCAACTCGTAGATATTCGAAACTTGATTCTAGAGGTAGCTGAAAATAAGACCCTCATTTTCTCCACCCACATCATGCAAGAGGTGGAGGCAGTCTGCCAAGATGTCGTGATCATCAACCAAGGTAAAATCCGATCCGCAGGCTCGCTTGCGGACTTGAAGTCTGCGGCTACCCAAGTAACCCTAATTCTAGAAACGGAAGAGTCGCTTGACTTATCCTGGTTTGAAGGGATCGGAGTACCCAGCTTTGGAAGTAAAGGAACTCAGGAATTGATGCTTCTGACCAAGGATGCGGGGGAAGCACGAAAGGCGATTTTGCAGGTGGTAAGCCAGCGGGGACTTAGCCTGATTCGTCTCGACCAAGGCGCTAAAAATCTAGAAACCCTTTTCAGAGAAATCACCCAAGGCCAATGAAAAGTTTGTTTCTCAAGGAAATCACGGCCTTTTTCGGCAGCTTGACCGGCTACCTGGTGCTGGTCTTGTTTTTAGTAGCCATCGGCTTGCTGGTTTGGGTATTTCCCGAAAGTTCGGTGCTGGATTATGGCTATGCGGACTTGGAATCTTTATTTCTATACACTCCCTATGTGTTTACTTTTTTGATTCCAGCGATTTCCATGCGCAGCTTGGCTGAGGAGCGGAGGGCGGGCACCTGGGAACTCTTGCAGACGTCCCCGCTTAGTTTGACTCAAATTGTACTCGCCAAGTACCTAGCCTTGCTCGTGCTTGTTTTCATGGCGATCCTTCCCACCCTGGGCTATGCCTATTCCATTTCTCTGTTGGGTAATCCTCCGGGCAACTTGGATTGGGCAGGATTTTTTGGGAGTTGGCTCGGGCTATTGATGATTGGAGCCACTTTCGCCGCAGTAGGCTTGTTTGCAAGTTCCTTGACCTCCCAACAGGTGGTGGCCTTTGTCCTTGGGGTCTTTCTTTGCTTTGTCTTGTATTTTGGGTTGACTGCTTTGGCAGGAATGGTTTCGGGGGATTTAGCCTATTGGATAGAGGAACTCAGCTTGAGCTACCATTACAATAGCCTGAGTAGAGGAGTGATCGACAGTAGAGATATCTTTTTTCTACTGGGGATGATTTGGGTATTTCTGGGTGCAACGGTCTTGATTTTGAAGAAGAAATGAACCGATTGAACTCCCACCGACTATTTCCACTTGCGGCACTTTCCTTAGGTGTCCTGGTCTTGGTAGGCCTTGCACAAACGATCCGTTTTCGAATTGACCTTACCGAAGAAAAGCGGTTTTCACTACATCCATCCACCCTAAATTTGTTGGAAGGGATAGACCGACCCCTGCATGTGGATATTTTATTGACGGGGGAGGATCTTCCGGGAGGGATGCGGAGACTTCAAAAATCCATCGAGGAGACCGTCCGCACCTTCAATGCCTATTCGGCTGAGAATATTACGGTATCTTATTTTGACCCACTGGAAGTGACCGATTCCTTGAAGGAGGACTTTATTTATACCCTATCCGACTATGGCATTCGTCCTACGAACCTATTTGTCAATCAGGCCACGGGACAGCAGGAGAAGCTTATTTTTCCAGGGATTTTGGTGTCAGATGACACCTACGAAACAGGCGCACTTATCTTGAAAGGGGAGCGGGGCATGTCTGCCGAGCAAACCTTGAATGCCTCCATTGAAAACCTAGAGTTCGAACTGGCACAGGCCATTCAAAAGCTATTGTACCCCCAAAAAAGTGCCTTGGCGATGATCATTGGACATGGGGAGCTGGCTGAAGACGATGGTTTTGGGATGGTCGAAGCACTTAATGGGCGCTACGAATTGTTTAAGGTTCCCTTGGAGCAGGCTAAAAAAGTGGAGGACCTGAGTTCATTTGCTGCAGTTTTCATTTTGGGTCCAGACTCGACCTATTCCGAGCGGGAGCTATTCCTCTTGGATCAATACGTAATGGGAGGGGGCAATTTGATTGTGGCTGCTGAAGGGACAAGCTTGGATTTAAGGCAGTTGGCGGGAGCTGGTGCCTTGGCCTTGCCTCAGGAAAACAGCCTAGACCGCCTACTGTTTCGGTATGGGGTCCGTGTCAACAAGGACTTGATTCAGGACCTTGACTTCGGGGTGATTCCGGTTATGGGCGGAAATTTCGGGAATCAGGAACAGCTTGTGCCTTTGCCTTGGCCCTATTATTTTCAAGCGGGGCGCATGTATCCTCATCCCATCACCAAGGGACTGGATCAGGTGAGTTTCCGCTATGCCAGCAGCCTCGACACGGTGAAGGCCGATGGAGTGAGAAAGACCCCTTTGCTCTTCAGTTCGGAGCGTTCTCGGATTGTACCTTTGCCTCATCTGATAAGCCTAGGCGCATTCCAAGAACCTCCCTTAGAATCTGAATTTGGCGTCCAATACCTGCCACTAGCCTACTTGCTGGAAGGCGAGTTTATCTCTCTGTTCAAGAATCGATTTGTACCCGAGGAATTTGCCGGGATCCAACTAAAAAACAGTGGAAATGGAAAAGTAATCGTGCTTGGGGATGCGTCCCTGTTTCAAAGCCAACTCAATCCCTCCAATCAGGAACCGCTTCCACTAGGGGAAGATCCACTGGTGCAGGCTACCTATGCCAACAAGCAGTTTTTGGAAAATCTAGTTCAGTACTTGACTGACCCAGAGGGGATCATTGCTACCAGAACCAAGGTCTTGCAAATCCGACCTTTGGATAAGGTAAAAGTGGCGGAAGAAAAATCGATGTGGCAGCTAATCAACCTTGGGATTCCCGTGCTTTTCTTGGGGTTGATGGGTGGTTTGATTGGTTTGCTGCGTGTAAAACGGTTTTCCCGAAGGGGATAAACCAAGAATCAGGACGCTATTTTTAACTTTTTTAGCACAATTGAGAGGTAGGCCCTCTGAATTAGCATTTTATTTATAAATTTACCACACTAGATAAAAACTATACCACCCCTACGATATGAAATTTATTGTTTCTTCCTCCGCCTTGCTCAAGCAGCTTTCTGCCATCAACGGTGTAGTGACCACCAACCCGGTGGTGCCTATTCTGGAAAACTTTCTGTTTGAAATCAAGGGAGCTGTATTGACCATCACTGCATCGGATTTGCAGACTTCCATGATGACCCAGCTCCAAGTGGAGGCGAAGGAAGACGGAAATATTGCAGTACCTGCGCGTATCTTGATTGAAACCTTGAAGAATTTGCCTGAGCAGCCGGTGACCTTCAGCATCGATCATGACACTTATGCTGTAGAGATTAGCTCTGACAATGGACGCTACCGCCTTGCTGGGGAAAACGCAACCGACTTTCCAAAAATCCCAACTGTAAACAATGCCACTACAGTTGACATGTCCACTGAGGTGCTTTCTTCTGCCATTGCAAATACGATTTTTGCTACCTCTTCGGACGAACTTCGTCCTGCCATGACAGGGGTGTATATCAATTTGAGTCCTACCAACACCACTTTTGTGGCTACGGATGGTCACCGTCTAGTGCGTTACAGAAGGGTAGATATAGCATCCGCCAATGGGGCGAGCTTAATCATTCCAAGAAAAGCTTTGAACCTCCTGAAGTCTACCTTGCCATCTGAGAATGTACCAGTAACGGTGGAATTCAACCAGTCCAATGCCTATTTCAAGTTCAACAACATCAAGATGATCTGCCGTCTGATTGACGAACGATTCCCGGATTACGAAAACGTGATTCCAACTGAGAATCCAAACCGGATGAATATCGACAGAATGGAATTATTGGGTTCCTTGAGACGTATTGCCATCTATGCCAACAAGACCACACACCAAGTTCGCTTGAAGTTGACCGGTAGCGAGCTGATGATCTCTGCGGAAGATTTGGATTTCTCCAACGAAGCGAACGAGCGCCTGTCTTGCGACCACGATGGTGAGGATATCGAAATCGGCTTCAATGCGAAGTTTTTGGTAGAGATGTTGAACAACCTTTCTTGCAAGGAAATAAGCTTGAAGTTCTCTGCGCCCAACCGTGCAGGCTTGATCGTGCCTGCAACCCAAGATGCCAACGAGGATATCTTGATGCTTGTGATGCCGGTGATGCTCAACAACTACGTATAAAAAACCACCATCCTTTACAAAAAAGCCCGTCCCGCAATCTGCGGGACGGGCTTTTTTGTCCAGGGGTTGTTCTGATCCAGGGGTTGAAACCCCTGGGTAACTTGCATTCGCCCCGATGGGGCTTGAGCTGCTCGTGATTTGCAATCACGAGCCACTATCTTAGAATTTTCAATTCCCAACTAAAAATTAACCATCTCTCTCAATTCCCCAAGGGTCCACCTTCCTTTTTTGCATCCCGCAACATTTTAAGATAGAGTCCTTCTACCCGTTCCCGTGCCCAGGGGGTTTTACGGAGAAACTTCAGGCTAGAATCAATGCTGGGGTCGTGGGTGAAGCAGCGGATGGTGATGCGTTCGCCGAGGTCTTCCCAACCGTAAAAAGAGACCAGTTGAGCGATCATATCGGCGAGGGTGACTCCGTGCAGGGGATTGTTGGATTGGGTTTCCATAAAGTCTTGGTTAGGAATCCTTGGGTTGGATCAAATCCCAAAGATTTCCATAGAGGTCCGAAAATACGGAAACAATTCCATACGATTCTTCTGCCGGTTCCCGGATAAAGACTACTCCACGGGAGCGGTAGTTTTCGTAATCTCTCCAAAAGTCATCCGTGTAGAGGAAGAGAAAGACCCTGCCTCCTGCTTGGCAACCTACCTGACTCAGCTGCGTTTCGTTGGCTGCCTTGGCAAGCAGCAACTGGCAGGTAGAACCTTTTGGAGCTACCCGTACCCAGCGCTTGGTATCCGTCATTGGGGTATCTTCCAACAGTTCGAAGCCCAGCGTCTGCGTATAGTAGTGAATAGCCTCGTCGTAGTCTTTCACCAAAAGGGAAAGCTGTCCAAGTTGTTGGTTCATGGAGTAGTTGTTGGAGATTAGTTTGGGTTGCGTGCGTTGGTTTTTAGGCTTTTTGTAAACCCTCTAGAATCTGTCGAATGGCCACGATACTTTCCCATTCTTTATCCTTATCTCCGTGCTCAATGCCTACGTGTCCCCTGTAGCCATGGGATAGGACGATCTTCATCATGCGGGCATAATCCAAGTCCGACTCTTGGCCTGCATCGTCCCAGACGCGGGGCTTGAGGCTCACTCCAGTGGCTAAGGGCATCAATTCATCCACCCCTCGGTAGGAATCGTAGGATACGGCTTTGCCCTCTAGAGTGCTTATACGGAAGTTGCCAAAGTCAGGGAGCGTACCTGCTAGTGGATGATTTGCATTGCGGATGGTATCTGCCAGCCATTTGCCATTGGAAGAGAAGCCTCCATGGTTTTCGATCACGATATGAATACCTGTAGGTGCTGCATAGGTGGCAAGCTGGTGGATGCTGTCACTGACCAATTTAGAGGCTTCCGCAGCATCTTCTGGTCGGGTAGACCAGGAAATATCTGAGTATCCGTTGACACGCACGGTGTGGCATCCTAGGAACTGGGCCGCATCAATCCACTTTTTGTGGTTTTCGACTGCCTTTCCACGATCAGCGGCTGATCGAGCTCCGAGCATGCCTTCGCGATCGACCATGATCAATACTTGGGTGATTCCCTCGTTGCTGCATCGGGTATTCATTTCCTTCAAGTAGGTAAAGTCCTGCGCCTTATCCATAAAGAATTGATTCACATATTCGACCGCATGGATGCCATGTTTCTTGGCTTCCAGAGCAAAATCGAGGTGATCCAGTTTCTTGGAAAAAAGGAGCCGATTGACAGACCACTCCGCCAAGGAGATCTTAAACGGGAGATCGGCTGATTGCCGAGCAAAGCTCAAGGAGGGGAGTCCTAGTCCAAGGGCTGCGGTGGCGAGGCCTGTGGTTTTGAGGAAATTTCTTCTGCTATTCATGGGTATTTTGGGTTTGAAAGTGGAGTAAAGATCGGTTGGAATTAAATCTGCCAACCTCCCCGATAAGTTCTCGTGAGCAAGTCCTGAGCTTTGGGATCGTTGGTAATTTGTATTTTTTGGGCATCAAAGTCAATTTTCTTGCCTGTTCTCAAGGCAATGGCCCCTAGGTTGATGGTATCGGTGATGCATTGGGCGCGGGTAAAGCTGCCTGGAGTTTGATTTCCTGCCAGCATGGACTCCACCCAAAGATCGGTCTTTCGGTCTACCCCTTGGGAATTGATGCGTTCAGTCTCGCGGCCTTGCATCGCGGATCCTTCTGGAAGTAACACTGGATTTTCTCCTCGAAAGCCTCCCAAAATTTTTCCTTTGCTACCCACCAGCAGCAGTCCTTCATCAGGAATGTCTTTTCCTTCCGACTCGAGTTCTTCACAGGCAAAGGGCTTCATGCCCCCATCATACCAAAAGAGATCAAAGGCTGGGAGAGTCGCTTGCTCGGGAAACTTCCACTTGATCGTGCAGCTTGCCGGAAAGGCCACCTCATT
Source organism: Bacteroidia bacterium (assembly GCA_964202605.1). Classification (GTDB taxonomy): domain Bacteria; phylum Bacteroidota; class Bacteroidia; order Cytophagales; family Cyclobacteriaceae; genus Algoriphagus. Next base: position 40,100 of record CAXNJN010000005.1, read on the forward strand.
TTTGACCCACTGGTACACCTGGTTGATTTCCTCCCGTGTGGTTGTGCCATAGGCCCTGACGGAAACCGGGCTGCGGTCAATCCCCAAGGTTTCAAATAATGGAAATAGGCTGTAATGTCCCATGTCGGCGATGGAACCTCCGCCAAACTCGTACCAGCCACGGAACACGTTGTGCGTGTACTGCTTGTGGTAGGGCATATCTGGAACGGGCCCAAGCCAGAGTTGCCAGTTAAATCCTTCAGGAATGGGTTGGGATGCAGTAGGGCGACTGGTCCACTGCTGCCACACGGGGCGGTAGGACCAATTGTGAATTTCTTGCAAGTCACCGATCAAGCCCGCATCCATCCAGGCTTTCATCTGTCTGTATTCCGGACGATCTGACCAGGCCAAGAGGTGTGTGATGGCCCCTGATTCGCTTGCTTTTTGGATAACTTTTCTTCCTTCTAGAAGCCTGTTGGCAATGGGCTTGTGGGTGACCACATTGATTTTTTTGGACATTGATGCCAGGGCAATTGGGGCGTGGGTATGGTCGGGAGTCATGATCTTGACCACATCGATGCCTTTTTCCTGGTCTAGTAGTTCGCGGTAATCCTCGTAACTCGCGCAACCTTTGTATCTCCCGGAGGGCTTATTTTTGGCGTAGTATTTTTCTACATATTCTTGGCCAATGTCACGGCCTCCGGGAATTCCGGGTTTGCCTTCCCACCAGGTATTGTCTCCGATGGTTTCTCGAATCGTATTTCGGATTCCATAGGGTGACCAATCGATGTAGTCGCTGGAAGATTTATTTACATCACAGACAGCGACCAAACGGATTTTAGGGTTTTTGAGGAGGTCACCCATCTCTCGAAGTCCCTGTGTGCCGCAGCCGATGTTGGCCACGGTAAGTTGGTCGGATGGAGGCACATGTCCCGTGCCTGCAATGACAGAAGAGGGAACAATGGAGATGGTGGCTGCAATGCTGGCCGCTGAGGTAATAAATTCTCGGCGATTGAGTTTATCCCTGTGAGACATACCTGTTTCTTAAAAGTTTACAGGTTAAATTAAACAAATCCAGGTAAATAAAAGGTGCAGGCAGGCAATTTTACACCAAAGGGTCACTACTCCAAAAATCTCCTTGATTCTAGAATCCTCTTTTATGGATTAGTGTAGTATATAGTCGGCTGAAATGGGGATAAAAATTCAAAAAAAAGGAGGATTACTCCTCCTTTTCTTGATTTCTGTTCCCTCCCAAAGGGAGAAATAGATTGAATGAGATAGTGGAGACTTTTCTATCTACATTTTTTAAGATTGAATTTAGGCCCCATTCATACCTAGTACCTAAACCAAATTTCTTTCCAAATTGGTGTCTAAAATCAAAGTATAAGGAGGAATAATTGTTTGTTTCAGCACTGATATCCTTGGTGCTTGTTTTGGTTTCAAGTTCTGAGTTAAACAAATAATTTTCCACAATCCCCAAACCTATGTTCATCTCCTTTCCAATGTCAAACATGGGACCAAAGTAGAAGGCTACATTTCCTGTGGTAAACTCTCCACTTAAGCCCGGCATAATTGCTTGATTTCCAAAATTACGGGTGGAGCCATCCAACTCGGAATAGAGAGAAATCCTCTTATTTAGTTGTATACTGTAATAAAAGCCCCCACCCACGGCAACATTACTTAAGTCATCATCCAATCCAAATAGATTGGTAGACAGGGTAACCCCAAATTTATTCTTGGATGGGGCTGTACTTTCTTGTGCATTTAAGGTATATACCGTTGCAAATAATAGAGCAAGTACTAGAACTGGTTTTTTCATTACAATTCTGATTAGAAGTTTAATAATTTAAAATTCACCCTTCAACACATCTACACCAATTGCATACCCATAGGTTTTTCCATTGGCGTCTTTGTAAATTCTGATTTTATTGCAAGCCATTCCTAAATTGACTTTTGACCAAGTTTTACCACCGTCTTTGGTTTCGTATCCTGTATTCATGGTGCCTACAAAGCCGTGGTTTTCGTCAATAAAACCAAGCCCAAATTCCCTTGCTTCAGCATCTTCAACCAAGTTGATTTCATTCCAAGTTTCACCGCCATCGATAGTTTTAGCAATGCGCTGTTGTTTCACGTTTGGATCAGGATTGTAAGATTGTATGGTTACATAGCCCACTTCCCTTGTTGGAAAAGATGCCTTCCAAGTGCCTTCGAATGGGCGATTGGATTGGTACACTTTTTTCCATGTTTTTCCTCCATCACTGGTTTTTAAAATCAATGCATTCGATTTTTCTAGATCTCCATCAGAGGCAGCGCAAACAATACCATTGTTTTTATCAAACATTTTTATGTCAAAGAGCATTTTAGAGTCTTTGTCCATACTGTTGGATGTCCACGTTAAACCCCCATCGTGAGATGCCATCATGTTAGTAGGAGAGCCAACACGACCTACTGCGTAAATATATATTTTGTTGTCTAATTTGCCGTGATTAATATATTGTTCTTTGACAATATCGATGGCGCAAAGCCCCTTAACATAAGGGCCTTTATAGTCAACAGGCTTCCAGGTTTTGCCACCATCTTTGGTTCCATACAAGGGAATGGAGTCGGTTACGTTGGGAAAGTAATCCGTTCCAACAGTGCCTGCAAAACCAACTAAACTGTCAACAAAAGCAATGCTCCGGAAAAAGGTCCCTTTTTTTTCCAATTGCTTTTCCCAGGTTTCGCCCCCATTTTTTGTATGATAAATGCTTCCGTAACCGTTTACATACCAACCTTCTGTTTCATTGATGAAAGTGATATCGTCTTGTTTGCCCGGATAGCGGTCCGTAGTTAATTTTTTCCACCCTTTTTCAGGGAGTTTCAGTTCTTCTTTTTTAGTCAGCCCTTCATTACGCCCATTTACTTGAGCATTTATATTGCTATAGCTAATTGTAAAAAGAAATAATAATACCCAGACATTAATAGCTTTCATAACACCTATTTTTTCTCTTCCCAGCGAAGTACATTCTTCTTTTCCTTGAGTCCGTATTTCACGACTATGTCCAAGGTGATAAACTCATTGTTTCGTTTAACATTTAACTTGGCTGTTTCACCTTCTTTGAGTTTCTGCCCGTTTGGTTCAACTGCGTTTCGATAATCATTAAGGTTTATGATATCTCCTGCTTTCAATCCTGCCCATTCGTTAGGACCTGTTTTCACCACCTGTCCTTCTAGACCTAATAATCCATTTGTTTTCATGGTGATGTCATTATCCTTCTCGTTAAAGGGCGACAACATGCTTGACTCTTGAAAGGTATCATGGTACTTGATGCCCAGGTAATTCAACTGGTCGTTTGGCTTCCACTGATTTTTGCCTTCTACATACAGCGTAAAAAAGTTTTGAAGGTCAGGATGAACTTCATTGACTAACTCTGAAATAAAGGTCTCCTCCTGGAATGATTTATCTTCTCCGTAGCGAGAATTTAATACCAAGAGAACATCAATTAATGATTTTTTACCCGAGGTGAGTCGTTGAATTTCAGCGTCCAGCAACATGCCCAAAACCGCCCCACGCATGTATACTTGCCCGTATTGCTTATGGAATTTTTCCTCCAATACCTTTTCACTCATCTCCGTGAACGACATTTCAGTTACCGGAAAGTCTAAACCCTGAACCAGTTTGGATTCCATTTCTTTTAAATACTCATCCGGTGAAATGACACCGGCTTTGTATTTGATGAGGTTGGCGAAATATTCTGTTACCCCTTCGTAAAGCCACAAGTGCTTGCTCATCAACGGATTCGTGTAGTTGAAATTTCCGATGCGCTCTGAATGCAAGCCCAGGGGCGTGAGGATGTGCATAAACTCATGAATGGCAGCGCCCGAAAGTTGGTTGTCCAAGGAAACTTCTTTTACATCAGCAAGTCCGCTTCCAAAATCAGCTATATAGTACGTGGATGAATTGCCATGTTCCAGCGCTCCCAACCCAATATTCTTTAATCTCAGAGCCAACTTTACTTTTTGGATGAGCCCCATTTTTCCTGACATCGCATTCCCAATTTCCTCAAAATCATCCACGTAAATGAGGAAGGTGTAATTATCCACCGGAAGATCTGGTAAAAATGCTTCTACCGCCGCCATATCACGTTTCAAGACTTCATAAAAATGCTTCGCTCTCGGAACGCCGTTTACGTCATAAACCGAAATAGTCACCTTTGTTTTACCCACATAAAATTGAGCCGTATCTGGTACGGAAAACATGATCGGGGAATCAATCAATTGGTGGTAAGATTTCGCTTTGAAGTTCTGCTGAACACTTGTGTTTACCGTTTCAGGCAAGGAAGTGGCACCGTAAAGTTGTGTTGGTTTAGCAATCTTGATCTCAATCGGATCCGCCTCTTCTCCTTCAAAAAAACCAAAAATCCCGCCGTTATTGAAAAGGAAGTGTTTGCCTTCGACGAAATTGGTAGCTACCGGTTCAAAAATGTGATTCTTCTTCACCTTTTTGTCCATGATGTCCTCTACCGTGTATTCGAGGTATTTCAATTTTTTGGCATCTGAAATTAGATAGGAATTATTTCCCTCTTTTTTGACAGTTAGGTTTTTCCCATCGGCTGTTTTTGCAACCATAGAAATGACAAACCGTCCGAAATCTTGGGTGTCGTAGGTTCCTGGAACGGTGGCAGGAAATGAATAGGTGATTTGATCTGATTTGGGTGGTTTGGACAAGGTCATTTTTACAGGTAAAATATCCTTGTCGATTTTCTTCAAATCGATTTCATACTGATGTTGTGCATTCACCGTAAGGGTCACAAGACCCAAAAAGAGAGCGATTAGTATTTTTCTCATTTAAAATGAAGGTTGGCTTTAGATATACTTTTTAACTAGATGCAAAAACATTTCTAATAGTTGCATTTGGTATTAAACTACCCGATTACTTGTTCTTTTTTTGGTTTACTTCCCGTTCCAGGCATCTAGTATTCCTGCTTTAATGTCAGGGTAACTTGTGAATAGGTAAATCACTAAAACGATGACTAAGATTGTTTTCCAGTGGGTTTTTACCAGGGTTTTTAGGTCAGTTAAGAATTGATTCATATCTGTGATTTTAAGGTTTACATTAAATTCATAGGGTTTGGCGACGAATGATTTTCCAACTTCAGTTAAGTCTGTTTGCAATGCTTCTCCAAGTACTCTTAATGAATGCAGGCTTGGTTTTACCTCGTTGTTCTCAATCCGTTGGATTGTCCGAACGGTTAAGCCTGTTTTTTCAGAAATTTCTTTTTGAGAGTAGTTCAAACGTGTTCGAAGTTCTTTCAATCGTTCACCAAATTCCATGTGCAAATATGATTGGAGTAAATGACTTGTTAATTGACATCTAGGCGTCATCTGTGCGTCATTTTGAGACGCACAAACCAATACTACATCCTGATTCTGGAAAATTAAGTTGGGGTGATTTTTTTTTTAACTAGATGTCTTTATCGATGCTACCTTTTCACTTCACCTCAAATACCGCCGACTCCCATGGGCCTAAGACTAGGTCGATGTGAGCACCTTTCTCGTCTACACGAAGTTGGGTGGTTTTCTTTCCAAACATTCTTTCCTTCAATTCTCGGGTTCCTGGCTTCAAATTCCAGGCTTTCAAGAGCTCAGGGGAAAGGTGGAGGACGGTATTCACGGATTGGTGTTCGTCAAAATTGGTGACCACGAGCAACTTTTGCTCCTTGTCCCAACGGGCAAAAGCAAAGGTTTTGTCGGTGTAGTCGGCGTTTAATTTCCGGTTGTAGGAATGAAGATCCAGGTATTCTCCCATCAGCGCTGAACTAGTCCGCGTAAAGTTGAGCACCTCTGAATAGTAGTTGCGCAGCGCTTTTTCATTGTCTGAAAGTTGCCCGCCGTCAAACTTTCCTCCATTGACCCATTTCTGGTGCTGGGGAACGCCGATGTAGTCAAAAATCGAGGTGCGGCTGGGCTGTCCAAAGCCGGCCATTTCGGCCCCAGGCTCACCCACTTCCTGTCCAAAGTAAATCATCGTAGGTGCAGTAGTGCTCGTGGCCGAAACCACCATTGCCGGGAGTGCCTTCCAAGGGTTGCCTGCAAATTCTGGGCTTGCAATCCGCTGCTCGTCGTGGTTTTCGAGGAAGTGCAGCATGTGGTGTTCGATGTCCGACAAGCCTTGCAGAATAGGAGCCAAATTGTCCGTGGAGCCATGGCCTTGTAGGATGTGCTTCAGCGTGTCGTAGAGCTCTACCTTGTCGTAGAGGTAATCCATCTTTCCCTTTTGGATGTAGTCGCGGTAAAGGCTTGGGTTGTACACTTCCGCCAAAAGGAAAGCATCGGGATTTGTCTTTTTGATGTGGGAGTTGAGGTAGGACCAGAACTCGACAGGGACCATTTCGGCCATGTCAAATCGGAAGCCGTCCACTCCCTTGTTCAACCAGAACTGGGTGATGTCTTTGAATTTTTTCCAAGAGTCGGGGACCTCTTTCCCCTGCCAAAATGCGTAATGGGTGCTCCAATCCAAGGTCGCTGCATCGGCGGGCAGTTCGACAAACTCTTTTTTGCCCTCTGGGCTGACTCCATAGTTTATTTTGACGGTCTCGTACCAATCGTAGAAGTCGGGCTGTGCCTTTCGGGAGCCATTGCCCGTCCACTTGGCGGGGTCTTCTTGAAATATGCCATTTGCTAGCGGATGTTTTTCACCTCCCAGGGGTTGGTAGCCATTTTTGGGTTCAGGAACTCGAAAGGATTCCCCAGGGATGTAGTAGAAGTTGTTGTCCTTGTGGTAAGCCACTGTCTTGTCGTCTCCAGCACCGAAATCCTGAACTCCGCTTGGATTGTTTTTTCCTTCGTAATGACGGGACACATGGTTTGGCACGATATCGATGATCACTTGCATGTCTTGGGCATGCGTCCGGTCAATCAGTGCTTCAAATTCTTCCATGCGGCGGGTGACATCTACAGCAAGATCTGGGTTGACCTGGTAGTAATCCCGTACCGCATATGGAGAGCCGGCTCTACCCTTGATCACGTCTGGATCGTCGGAGCTGAGGCCAATTTCCGGGAAATCGCCGATTACCCCGTGATGTGGTACGCCGGTGTACCAGACATGGGATACGCCCAACTTTTTGATTTCTGCCAAAGCAGCATCTGTAAAGTCGTTAAACTTGCCCACCCCATTTTGTTCCTTGGTGCCCCAAGGAATGTCGCTGGTGTTCGTGTTGCCAAAAAGTCGAGTAAATACCTGGTAAACGATGATTTTCTTTGGCGGCATGGGCTTAGGGTCTGCAGTTTTGGGAGTTTGGCTGGAAAATAGGATCAAGGCCAATAGGGCTGGAAGGACTATTTTTTTCATCAGCTTATCGGGTCAGGCGGTACAAGAGAAGCGTATTTCGTTTGATCAAGGAAGGGAATTGCTTCATGTTGATGGTTTCTCCAGGAGCATGTGCCCCAGATCCGGATGCACCTAGGCCATCCAAACTGTCCATAAAAGAAGAAACGAAGGAGATATCCCCTGCACCGCGGCTACCCGGATCTCCTGGCTTCACTGGACCATAGCCCAGGTCTTGGCTAACAAGGCTAAGCGTTTCCGCTAGGGCATAGTTGCCGGGACTAGGCTCCATCGAAGGAATTCCATCGGAGAAGGTAATTTCCGCGTCGGTTAGGTGCAGGTTTTTGGCGACAATCTCCCGCATTTTAGCGCGCGCCGCCTCCTTTTGTGCCTCACCCAAAAAGCGCAAATCGCCGGTTACGATAGCCTCTCTGGCCACGATATTGGTCTTGCCAAGGGAGCTACCGGCACCTGTGCTCGAGTTGATGCTGACGTCGGAGCCGCCCACAAATTGCCCTGGATTAAACGTGAGGTAGCGTTCACCTGCAAGGGCTTCTCTAAATTCGTTTAAGATTCGCGCAGCTTCGTAGATGGCTCCATAGCCTGCATTTTGGCCAAATACTCCACTGGAGTGGCCTTGCTTGCCGCTGGTTTTCAAGGTCCATCCGCTCGCTCCTCGTCTTGCAATCGTTGCTCCGCCAAAACCCTGTGCCGTCTCGTAAGCCAAGGCAATGTCGTGCTCTTTGGCACGAGCGATGAAATCTTTTCTAGACAATGCCCCGTTGCCGGTACTTTCCTCATCACCATTGAAATACACGGTGATGGTTCGGTCCTTCAAGTAGCCGAGTTCATGTAGGGCTTTGAGGCTAGCGAGCACAAGTACGTCTCCTCCCTTCATGTCGTTGGCACCTTGGCCGGTGGCGGTGCTGTCATTGAGCCAGGTGAAGGGGGTAAAGGGCATGTCTTTTTCAAAAACGGTATCCAGGTGGCCAATCAGAAATAGTTTTTTTCCTTTCGAGCCTGTTCGCGTAGCCACAAAATGTCCAGCCCGCTTCACTTCCGCAGGGACGGCTACCCATTCAGTTTGAAATCCAATTTTTTGAAACTCCCGCTCAAAAACGCGGCCCACTTCCCGCACACCTTCTAGGTTGAGCGATCCCGAGTTGATATTGACAACCTCCTCCAAGAGTGCTACCGTTTCCTGGTAATTTTTATCAATGCGCTCCACCAATTTTTTTTCTTCAGCGCTCAGCTTCTGCTGTGCAAAGGAGAGTATAGGGGAAATGGCAAGGAGAAGTGCGAGAAAAATGCGTTTCATGTGAAGAAAATTAAGTGGACTTGACAAAGTTTAAAGTTAGTAAACCGATAGGGAATTGCCAGAAGGAATGTGGTAGACCGGAACGCCTGGGACATGGGTTTCCAACCAATTTTTCACAAACTCTGAGCCCCCTTCTTCGCTTGCAGAGTGGCCGATCTCTACCATGGAAAGCTTCATACCAAGTTCATTGGCGGTTTTGACGTATTCGGGAGTTTCCCATTCGTTGGATTCCCCACAGATCAGCACATCCGGACGGTGCTCTTGAATTCGGGTGATTTGGGTTTTCCCACCTACAGCCCCAGGCAGGAGGAGCACCTTGGAGCAGGGTTGATCTAGATCACCCACGTAGCGCATCGCCGGCACCTTCATTCGGGTTTTAATGTGGTCAATGACTGCCCTTAGGGAAGTGGTCGGAATCTGCAAGATTGGGCTTCCAGGGGTATAGTAGGCTTTCCATCCCAGTTCTTCCACCACGCCTATCCGTACGCCATCGTCTTGCATGCGGTGCACGTAGTCGTGGTTTCTCCAGATGGTCAACTTATTCTGGGCGAGCAGGTCGTATTTGCCACGGAAGACGGGGTCGTTTTGGAGGTAGTCGGTCTCGTCCTGACCGGAGTAAAAGGTGGGTTCGTGTGGAATGATGAGGTTGGCCTTCAACTCAATCGCTTTTTTTATGATCTCAATGCTGGGGAACATGGTGGTGACGATTCCAGTGACCACCGTGTCTCTGGAGCCAATTTTGATCGTGTCCACCGTTTGTGCAAAAGGGCCCTTTGGTACTTGGGCAATAAACAAATCCATGATCTCCCCGACCGTCCAGGATTTTTGGAGGGGGCCAGCCCAACCGGAAAGCGGATTGCTGAGGAGGCCAGCACCAAGGAGGGCACCCGATTGAAACAGGAAGGTTCGCCTAGTGGAGGGGGATGATTTTTTCATGAGGCAGGAACTAGAGAATTCGAAATTTGAAGAGGGAGGCTTGGGCTGTCTTAGTTGATGGTCACATCAGTGAGCCAGATGAATCGTTTTCCTTCCGGGTCCTTGTGCTCCAGGCTGATTTGAATTGGGCCGTAGGGAACTGCCTTTTCCCAGGTCCAGGTTCGGCCCTCGGGAGCATTTCCTTTACGGAAGGTCCACTCCAGGATTTTGTGGGCTGCATCGAGGTACAAATCGTAAGCATCCCCTGGGGTATATCCTCCTTTAGTACCGTACAGAATGCTCAATTTGGTAGAAGGAAGTCCTTGGATGGGGCTGTTGACTTTTTCGGTGACTTCGTAGGTGTAGCCTTTGTCCCAGGCCAACTGGAAGGGCATCAGTGCCCAGTACTTGTCGTTGATAAAGGCACCGTCCTGCTTCGGTAGGGAGTCTGCCACGAGGCTGTAGGTAAAGCTGGTGTCTGCTCCAGAGTAGGATACGGTGCTGTCTTGGATATTCCATTTCCAGGTTCGGGACATCACCGTGGCCGAATCGCGTTGTACATTCCAGGTGTAGCCGATGGACTTGACCTGATCCCAGTTTTCAAAGCCATAGGCCTTGGCCACTTGCATGGGGAGGGTATCTGGAAGGGTTTCGCGCTGCTGGCAGGAGGCCAAGAGGGCAATAAAGAAAAGGCTGAGGAGTAAATTTTTCATAGTGGAGAAGATAAAGTGTTTCAGGAAGTGGATTTGGATTGCCAATTTTTGAATTTTTTATATTCAAGGTACTGTGTCAAAGGTTGGAGGAAAAAGAGAAATCGATTCAAGAATAGGAGACTTCGAAAGAGGGTGGAGGGGAAAATTTTCTTTTTCCCTTTGGCAGCGCCTGCGAGCATGGCTCCAGCAACCTCTTTTGGAGTTTGGATTGGGAATGCTTTTGGAATATTTGTTCCTGCAGCATCAAAAAAGGAGGTGGCTGTAGCAATCGGAAATACGAGGGTCAACCAATCTCCTGCCCGCTCTGCCCAGAGCGATTCGGCCCATTGCAGGATTGCGGCTTTGGTGCTGCCGTACAGGCTGTAGCCTGGAATGGACCAATGGGCGATGGCGGAACAAGTGATCACATGGCGCAAGGAATGATTAGGAAATGCTTGTTTCAAGGCCAGACCAAGTTGGATGGGCGAGTGCACATTTAGCTGAAAGAGGCGATCCATCTCCTCCCAATTTTGCTGGGACGCTTCTCCATACTCTGCCTTGCCTGCATTAGCGAAGCAAAAATCCACACGTGTCCAGTGCGTGTTCACCCAGGCCAAAATGGTGCCGTTTCCTTCCTTGAGGCTTAAGTCTGCACACAAGGTATTCAGCTGCGGAAATTCCTTTTGAAGGGATTCCAAGGCTTGTGGGAGGTAGTCTACGACCAAGATTTTTTGGGTCTGTGGAGAGAGCTGGCGAACCAGTTCTCGGCCAATGCCAGAACCCGCTCCCGTGACGATGACCTGTGCGTCCTTGAAGCTATTCATGGTTGGGCAGTAGGGTAGGTACAGGGAAGTCGATGGTAAAAGGATTGACCTTGAGGGCAACCAAGGGATGGATGCCATTCAGGTCTGGAAAAAGCTGTGGATCTACCTCCATGCGCTGCACTCGGGCCAATTTGCCCCAGCCGCGTCCTTTGGGGAGGGTCATTTGTGTCTTTCCATCCAGCGTCTGTATCAGGCGTAGTGGTAGCAAGGCGGTGCTGATAGGAAAAGGAATTCCCCCATGGCTGATTTCTGTATCGAGTATTGCTTTTCCTTCCAGTTCCACGCGAATGCGGTCTTTCCCCGATTCTTTTTCCCAACGGAAGCTCGCCGTCTCCTTGGGGATGCCCCAGTTTTTCCTTCCCTGGTCGGTACTTGCTTCGGAACTTACCAGAATGCGGGTGATGGATTGAAACTTCTTTTCCCCAAACTGACCTGGGATAAAAAGTAGCTCCTGGTAGGGGCCTACTGGGGAGCTGCTGTAATCTACAAGCATCACATAGCCAAAACCTCCTTTAAATTCACCTTGAACGTGATCAGGGAGATTTGCCTTGCTTTCTACCCAGGATTTTTTGAAGCGGTAGAGCAACATAATTCCTTCCCCATGTAGGGTCCAAGGTGGAGGTGCTGGAGCAAATTGAGTTGCTGAATTAGGCATAAGGGGAAGGGCTGATAGCGGTCCATCCCCCATCGATGATGAGGGTTTGGCCGGTGATGTGTCGGGCGGCATCCGAGAGGAGAAAGGCCGCCGCCGCTGCAATATCTTCTGGGAAAGCGGGTCTCGCTAGCGGCGTAATTTTCGACCAGGTGGCGGCATAGTCGGGGTCCGAGGTAGTTCGTTCCGTCAGCGTCGCTCCTGGGGCAATGGTATTGATCCTTATGCCCAAGGGGGCAAGTTCTAGCACCAGATTTTTTGCGAGCATCTCGATGGCCGCCTTGCTCATGGCGTAGGCCGCCAGATTTTCATGACTTTGGTGAGCGGTCACCGAGGAAGTAAATAAGATCGCTCCCCCTTTTTCTTGAGATTTCATCAGGCGAGCGACTGCCTGGGTGAGGAAGAAAGTGCCTGCTTGATTGACCCGGGCAACTTCCAAAAAATCTTCCCTTCCATAGTCCAAGAAATTACCAAATAGCGTGATCCCGGCATTGCAAACCAGCTGGTCGATGGTCCCGTAATTTTTTACAGCAAGGGCTACCATTTCCTCGATGACCTCTGGGTCGGCGGCGTCTCCCGAACAGCCGATGACTGATCCTTTTCCCAAACTAGAAAGCTGGGCAACAGCCTCCTGGGTTAGGCTTTTCTCCCGGTCATTGAGGAGCACATGGGAACCCTCTTCCAGCAATTTCCTCGCGATAGCGAGTCCTATCCCTTGTCCTGCTCCGGTGATGAGTGCTACTTTGGTCATGTTGTTTTTTATATGGAGCTGCCTTCAGGTGGTCAATTCGATGCGTACTAAAAACCTAGTGGGAATCTCGTTTTACTTCGGGCCCCGAACTTCCTTGGAGGAAATCAAAATCTACCCCTTCGTGGGCTTGGTTGACTTTGTCGAGAAACAAGTTGACATAGCCTCTGTCGTAAGGAAGGGGGCTGGCAGAAAATGCCGCATTTCTTTTTGCAAATTCCTCTTCTGAGATCAGCAGATTCAGGCTGCGCTTGGGCACGTCCAATGCGATCATATCTCCGTTCTGTACCAGCGCAAGTGGCCCACCGATGGCTGACTCAGGAGAGACATGCAGCACCACGGTACCAAATCCTGTTCCGCTCATGCGCCCATCTGAAATACGAACCATGTCCTTTACGCCCTTTTCCAGCAATTTTTTGGGTAGTCCCATGTTGCCTACCTCTGGCATGCCTGGGTATCCTTTGGGACCCACTTTTTTCAAGACCATCACACAGGTCTCGTCAATATCCAGGTTGGGATCGTCTACTCGTGCTTTGTAGTCGTCAATGTCTTCAAATACTACTGCCCTTCCGGTATGGGTCAATAAGCTAGGAGTAGCAGCGGAGGGTTTCAGCACGGCGCCTTGAGGGCAAAGATTTCCCTTCAGTACGGCGATGCCAGACTCCGGTTTGATGGGATTTTCGAAGGTGCCAATCAGGTTTCTATCCCAGCATTCGGCTTTGGTTATGTTTTCGCCTAGGGTCTTTCCATTTACCGTAAGCGCATCGGTATGCAGGTGCTTTTCGATCTCCTTCATGACTGCAGGCAGTCCGCCTGCATAAAATAGGTCTTCGATCCAATGCTCGCCGGAGGGCTGCACATTGGCGATGAGTGGAATTCTGGAAGAAAATTCATCAAAGTCAGCCAGGTCTAAGGGAACGCCTATTCGTTTGGCGATTGCGATGAGGTGCAGGATAAAATTGGTGGATCCTCCTACGGCTGCATTGACCATGATGGAATTTTCAAAGGCCTTGCGGGTAAGAATCTTATCCATGGTCAGGTCTTCCTTGACCATTTCCACGATGCGCATACCCGCTAGGTGAGCCATTACTTTGCGTCGGGAATCTGCTGCAGGGATAGTGGCATTGTCTGGTAGCGCTAGGCCGAGGGCTTCCACCATGGCGGCCATGGTAGAGGCGGTGCCCATAGGAGCGCAATGCCCTACAGATCGGGACATGGCCGCTTCTGCCTCGATAAATTCTTCTTGGGAGAGCTTGCCGAGCTTAAAATCTTCGGCAAAGCGCCAAATATCAGAAGTGCCTATTTTTTTGCCTTTGTACCTACCTACAAGCATGGGACCTCCCGAGAGTACGAGGGTGGGAAGGTTGACTGAGGCAGCACCCATCACGAGAGAGGGGGTGGTTTTGTCGCAGCCACACATCAGGATGACGCCATCCATGGGATTGGCGCGTATGCTCTCTTCCACGTCCATGGAAACAAGATTTCGGAAGAGCATGGCGGTGGGCTTGATGGAGCACTCGCCTAGGGACATGACTGGAAACTCAAGTGGAAATCCGCCTGCTTCCCAGACGCCACGCTTGATTGCTTCGGCCAAATCACGGAAGTGGGCATTGCAGGGGGTCAGTTCGGACCAAGTGTTGCAGATGCCGATCACCGGCTTTTCGCCTTCAAAAAGGTGGTGAGGGAGTCCTTGGTTTTTCATCCAGGATCGGTAGATAAATCCGTCTTTACCTGTTCTGCCGTACCATTCCTGGCTTCGGAGTTTCTTTTTGGTCATGAGGTCACTTGGGTTGTGTTAATTGGCCAAGAAGTTACCAAAAATTCTTAAAAATGGATAAGAGTGGTGAAATGAAAAAATTGATTTTGGCAAAAAAATCCCCTTGATTCTTACCAAGGGGATGGGGAATCTTTGTTAAACGGCGATTTTAGTCTACTCTGGTGATTTTAGCACCTAGGGCATTCAGACGCTCGTCAATGTTTTGGTAGCCTCGGTCGATTTGCTCGATGTTGTCGATTACCGAAGTGCCGTTGGCAGACATGGCCGCGATCAAGAGGGATACCCCTGCACGGATGTCTGGAGAGGTCATCTTGATGCCTCTGAGCGGGTACTTGCGATCCAATCCAATGACCGTAGCACGGTGCGGATCACAAAGGATGATCTGTGCACCCATGTCGATCAATTTGTCCACGAAGAACAGGCGAGATTCAAACATTTTTTGGTGTACCAGAACTGTCCCTTTGGCTTGTGTAGCGGTAACGAGGATGATGGATAGAAGGTCAGGTGTGAAGCCAGGCCAAATCTGGTCCGCTACCGTAAGAATAGATCCATCGATGAAGGTTTCGATCTCGTAGTGCTTTTGTTCTGGCACAAAGATGTCGTCTCCTCTAAATTCAAGATGGATACCCATGCGTCGGAAGGTGTCCGGAATGATGCCTAGGCGGTGGATTTGACAGTCCTTGATGGTAATTTCAGACTGTGTCATGGCAGCCATCCCGATAAAGGAGCCGATTTCAATCATGTCTGGAAGAAGCGTATGCGCAGTGCCGCCAAGTACCTTTACACCTTCGATGTGGAGGAGGTTGGAGCCCACTCCAGTAATCTGTGCGCCCATGCGGTTGAGCATGTCGCAGAGCTGCTGCAAATACGGTTCGCAGGCAGCATTGTAAATGGTGGTCTTGCCTTCGGCCATCACTGCGGCCATGACGATGTTGGCTGTACCCGTTACGGATGCCTCATCGAGGAGCATGTAGGTTCCTTTTAGGTACTTGCCATCGATGTGGAAGATTTCATTTTTGGCATCGTAGTGAAACTCGGCACCTAGCTTTTGAAAGCCAAAAAAGTGGGTATCCATGCGGCGGCGACCGATCTTATCTCCTCCCGGCTTGGATAGTTTCCCTGTACCAAAGCGAGTCAATAAAGGACCAAGAATCATTACCGAACCACGAAGCGCGGAGGCCTTGTTTAGAAAATCTTGGGTTTCAAGGTACTCTAAGTTGACGTCATCGGCCTGGAAGGTGTAGGATTCGGGTCCTAGCTTCTGCACCTTCACACCCATGTCCGAAAGTAGTTCGATGAGCTTGTTGACATCCCGGATATTTGGGATTTTGTGAATGGTAACCTTTTCAGAGGTTAAGAGTACGGCACAAAGTATTTGTAGTGCTTCGTTTTTTGCTCCCTGCGGAGTGATTTCTCCTTTGAGGCGGTGTCCACCTTCTACTTTAAAAGAGGCCATGTGTTTATCTGCGTTTTTTGTGGGCAGGGCGGAATTTTTTTCCGTGCATATTATTTTTCTTTTTCCCAGAATGTTCTTCTTCTTGATGCGGAATTTTAAAATCCCGTCGCGTATTGGATTCAAAGAGGGCATTTTCTTGAACTTTTTCCAAGTCGATGTGAAGCTTGCCTTTGGAAAGCGTTTTGATGTCATCTAGGATGATGTTGTCGTCAAAATTGTCCCTATTCCAGGTGGAATGGAAACTCCGCATCAGCTGTCCGATGTAGATAATTGCATTTTCCTGGTCCTCGTCGTTTTCGATATCAATGGCTTTTTCAATCAGCTTCTCAATGTTTCTGCCGTAGTGCTTAAACTTGATTTGACCTTTTGGGTAGCCAATATGGGGAGGTTTTTTGCCAAGCAATTCCTTTTCTGGCATAGGAAAGGGACCGTCAATGTCTAGGGTAAAATTGGACATGATGTACAAGTCATCCCAAAGCTTCTGGTCATTTTCCTGCTTGACAGTAGGATTGAGCTGCTTGATGATCTCGACAATGGTGTGGGCACTTTGTGTGCGTCGTTCTCGATCTTCAATCGCGACTACATGTTGTACCAGTTGTTGGATGTTCTTTCCGTATTCTTTCAAAATAAGTTGTTGTTTTTCTGAATTGTTATGCTCCATGACGCCTCCTATTTTTGCCTTGTATAAGGTAACAAAAAAACAGCAATGGTAGGCGTATGCAGAATTAGTCTATAATTCTGAGCTTGGCAAAGCTAAGCAATAAAGTTTTCTCTCCAAAATGTTCAAAATGAATGCTTGCCTTTTTGTTAAGTCCTTCGGTTTCAATTTTTTGAACCTTCCCAAATCCAAACTTTGGATGCTCCACCAATTGCCCTTCTTGAAGTGCATTGGTATTGCTAGGTTTGAAGTCAGGGTTTGGGGTATGTATATGCATCGCCGAAGGAAGGCGGGTTTCCGGCTGTTTTTTGATTCCAATAAATCCTGCAGAACCTGGAGGGCCCTCGCTTCGGAAGGCTCCTGGCAGCTCCCGAGTGGCAGACATGCGTTTATTGACCTTGAGTAGGTCGGGATTTACTTCCTCCAAAAATCGGCTCGGCTCACAATTGAGTAGTCGTCCATAGCGGTATCGGGTGAGCGCATAGCTCAGGTAGAGTTTATCCATCGCACGAGTGGAGGCCACATAAAACAACCTTCTTTCCTCTTCCAAGTCCTCTCTACTCTGCATCATCATCTGGGAGGGAAAGAGGTCTTCTTCCATACCTACCACAAACACCTGCTTAAATTCTAACCCTTTGGATGCGTGGATGGTCATCAGGGTGATCGCATCGGTTTGACTTTTGTCTTGGTCGTTGTCAGTGAGCAAGGCAATTTCTTGGAGGAAGGCGCCCAAGCTCTTGTCTTCGTTTTCGGGATTATCCACGTACTCTTTGATGGCGTTCAGCAATTCCTGCACGTTTTCGTAGCGGTTGAGGCCCTCGATGGTCTTGTCCTCGTAGAGCTCACGGAGCAGTCCGCTTTGTTTGGCAACGGTACTAGCCGCCTCAAAGGCATCCTTGCGTTCCATTTCGATCTGAAAGGCTTTGATCATCGTCGAAAAATCATCTACAGAAACTCCTGCTCGGCCACCTAGAAAGCTGGGGGCATTTTGGACGACATCCCAAAGTGGGATATCGTGTTCGTAGGCAGAAACGAGAATTTTTTCCACGGAGGTATCGCCGATTCCTCTTTTCGGGTAGTTGATGATTCGCTTGAAGGCTTCCTCGTCTACGGGATTTACTGCAAACCGGAGATAGGCCATGAGGTCCTTGATCTCTTTGCGTTGGTAAAAAGATAAGCCCCCTACGATTTTGTAAGTTAGGTTGAGCTTCCGCAAAGCCTCCTCCATGGATCTGGACTGGGAGTTGGTGCGGTAGAGAATCGCAAAATCGCTGTTGTTAAGCTGCTTATTGTTTTTTTCCTCAAAAATGGTGTTCGCCACGATTCGCCCCTCCTCGTTATCTGAAGATGCTTTGAAGAGTTCGATGAGGTCCCCCTCCGGATTGGAGGTCCAGACGATTTTCTTGAGTTGGCCCTTGTTCTTGTCAATGATGGAGTTGGCCGCATCGACGATATTTTTGGTGGAGCGGTAGTTTTGTTCCAGCTTCACTACAAATAAGTCGGGGTAATCTTTCTCAAAATTTAGGATGTTCTGGATATCTGCTCCTCGGAATGCGTAGATACTTTGGGCATCATCACCCACGACACAGATATTTTGGTGAACTGCAGCCAGTTTTTTAGTGATCAGGTATTGGGAGATGTTGGTGTCCTGAAACTCGTCCACCATCACGTATTTGAAGCGCTGCTGGTACTTATTGAGCACTTCGAGGTGGTCGCGAAACAGGACGTTGGTATTGAATAATAGGTCATCAAAATCCATGGCGCCAGCCTTGAAAAGGCGCTCTTGGTACCGTTGGTAGATTTCCCCCATTCTCGGACGTAGCGCAGCCTCGTCGTCAGCTTTAACAAAGGGATCGTTTTGGTAGGTTTGCCAAGAGATGAGTCTATTTTTTGCTCCAGATATTCGCGACAGTACCACGCTTGCTTTGTACACCTTATCGTCAAGACGTAGCTCCTTCACCAAAGTGCGGATAAGTGACTTGGAGTCGTCCGAATCGTAAATGGTAAAGTTGGAAGGATAGCCAAGATTGTCTGCTTCCACGCGCAAGATTTTGGCAAAAACGGAGTGAAAAGTCCCCATCCAGGTATTCCGTGCCTCAAGTCCCGCTAATTTTTCAATGCGGTGCTTCATTTCGCTGGCCGCCTTGTTGGTAAAGGTGAGGGAGAGGATATGGAAGGCATCCACTCCTTTGGCATAGATGAGGTGTGCGATTCGGTAGGTGAGTACCCGCGTTTTCCCAGATCCTGCACCGGCGATGATCATCACAGGTCCATCGGTATGTTCTACGGCTTGGCGTTGTTCGGGATTGAGTTCCTTGAGGTAATCCATTGGTGTAGTATCAAGTAGCGGATAAAAGTAGCAAGACTGCAAGCCATTACCCTTGTATCAAGCCTTAATCTGTAAGTAAACTAGTATATTAAATTGATCCCAGTTCGATGGTGTTCTCCTAAATTAGAGGAAGCCCATTCTCCCACTGGAAACCTGCTGCTTTATAGCCTCCAGCGTTTATGGCTCCAGAGATACAAGTCGGGCTGCAGCTGGATATTGGCTTCCAATCTCGCACAGAAGGCATCGGTGATGCTGTGCTCCACAGATGAATCATAAGGTCCTCTTGCGAGTAGTTCGTAGGTGGCCTGGTAGCGGCCCCTTCCTTTTTTGGTAATTTCCCCAAAGTAAACTGGTAGATCCATGCTTTTGGCAAGGTATTCTGCCCCTTCAAAGAAATAGGCAGGACGGTTGAGAAAGGGGCGCTGGTAGCGAGTGGTCCGATTGTTGGGCCGTTGATCTGCGGCGAGCTGTACTACCCGGTGCTGGATGTTCAGGGTTTTTGCCGTATCGCGAAACTCCTTTTTCTCGGTGATCGTATTTCCAAATCGGGTTCGGGCCTGGTACATCAACTCGTTGAAAAAAGGGCTGGTGATCTTCAGGTATATCCCTTCTGAAGGCACCTTACTGAGTACTGCAGCTTGTTGGAGTCCTAGCTCCCAATTGAAAAAGTGGCCTGCGAGCAGGAGCACACTATTTCCGTTTGTTACTTCCTGATCTAGGAAATCCTGATTGGTGATGGTAAATCTCTGGGCCAACTCCGCCTTGGAGATGCTGATTGATTTGACGGTTTCGGCGATGGAGTCGGTGAAGTTGCGGTAAAATTTATTGCGGATGGTTTTCCGTTCGGCAACTGTTTTTTCAGGAAAGGCATGAAGCAGGTTATCGTCGATTACTTTTTTGCGGTAGCGCGCGATATACCTAGCAATGAGGTAAAGGAAGTCTGAAAAAAGATACAAAATCCCGAGCGGTAGCCGAGAAAATAGCCTGAAGAAAAGCATGTGTCTGGTATGGTGTTGGGGAATTGGCCCTGAAGTAGTGTCGATTTCAGCCACAAAATAAAGGAAAAGAAGGGAAATAGGAGGGGAATCTAGGTATAATTTGAGGCATTGTGTACTTTTGATTCCATGTCGGAAGTTCAGCGAAGGAAATATTCTCAGGAAGAAAGGACGGCCATCTTTGATGGGGAATTTATGCCCCACATCGATTCCATGTACAACTTTGCCTTTCGACTGACCTTTGATGAGGACGATGCCAAGGATTTGGTGCAGGACACCTACATGAAAGCCTTTCGCTTCATCAATTCCTTTGAGCAGGGAACCAATGCCAAGGCTTGGCTTTTCCGAATTCTCAAAAATAGCTTCATCAACGATTACCGAAAGAAGAGCAAGAAGCCCGCAACGGTGGATTATCAGGAAGTGGAAACCTTCTACAATTCCGACGATGTAGACTACCAGAGCACAAGTGATCTTCGAGCGGAGTCGGTGCGAGACATGTTGGGGGATGAGATCTCCAATGCCTTGAATGGCTTGGCGGTAGACTTTCGTACTGTCATTATTTTGGCGGATTTGGAGGGTTTTACCTATGAAGAAATGGCAAAAATTTTGGATATTCCTATCGGTACGGTGCGGTCTAGGCTCCATCGAGCAAGGAATCTCTTGAAAGAAACATTAAAAAGCTATGCCCAATCGATGGGATACGGCAAGGACGAAGAGGAGGACTTTAACGATTAGCTATGGAAAACAACGACGCATCATCCCCTGAGCGGAAACTGCAGTGCAACGACGTAAGCAAATGCTTTCAGCTTCTGGAGCGTATCCTGGATGGAGAGCTTGTGGAGGGAGGAAACGAAATGCTGCAAGAGAAGTTGGACAGATGCCAACCCTGCTTTGCACATTTTCACCTAGAGCAAGCCATTCGCGAGGTGCTCAAAAACAAATGCACCAAGCAACCTTTACCTGATAAACTGGCGGAGTCGATCCGTCAAATGATTCAAGACGCACGATGAGTATCCCTTCTGGCAAAGCCATTATTTTTTCGGCCCCCTCTGGATCTGGAAAAACATCCTTAGTTAAGGAGCTTATGAAGCAGGTCCCTAATTTGGGATTTTCAATTTCCGCCTGCACACGGGACAAGCGGGGGAGACACGAAGTGCATGGGCGAGATTATTATTTTTTGAGTATCGACGAGTTTAAAAACAAAATTGACCAAGAAGAATTTGTGGAGTGGGAGGAAGTGTATGCCGGTAATTTTTATGGTACGCTCAAAGAAGAGGTGCACCGAATTTGGAAGGAAGGAAAGGCAGTGATTTTTGATGTCGATGTCAAAGGTGGGCTCGCCCTGAAAAAATATTTTGGAGAGCAAGCTTTAGCAATTTTCGTGAAGGTCCCTTCTTTGGACGTCTTGGAATCAAGACTCAATGACCGAGGAACTGAAACGGAGGAATCTCTTTCCCGCCGAATTTACAAGGCAAAGTTTGAGATGACCTTCGAAGCGCAGTTTGACGTGACGGTGTTTAACGATGACTTTACCCGATCTTCAGCGGATACAGTTGCTTTGGTGACCGAGTTTTTAAAGTAATAACTATGAAAATAGGGCTATACTTCGGTAGTTTCAATCCCATCCATGTGGGGCACCTGATCATCGCCCAAACTCTTTTTCAGCGTGGTGGGCTGGACCAAGTATGGTTTGTAGTCAGCCCTCAGAATCCTTTCAAACGCCAGGAATCCTTGGCCCACGAACATGACCGCCTACGAATGGTGGAGCTTGCTATTGAAGATAATTTTCAGTTTAGGGCTTCGGATGTGGAGTTTCGCATGCCTAAGCCGAGCTACACGATCGATACGCTTACGCTTCTTAGTGAAAAACATCCTCAGCATCAGTTTTCGATTTTTTTAGGATCGGACAACTTGAGTCATTTTCACAAATGGAAAAACTACAAAGCGATTTTAGAGCATTACCCCATCCTAGTTTATCCACGACCTGGGGAAGTCAAAACACTGGATCATCCAGGAGTGAATTACCTAGACGCTCCTCTGCTAGATATTTCTGCCACCTTTATTCGGCAATCGATCCAAGATGGATTGTCTGTTCGCTACCTGCTTCCCGAGCGAGTGGAGCAGTACATTGTGACTAAAAAATTGTACGAGTAGGAAAAATATTAATTGAATTTTTTTCTTAGAAATTTTAAAAATCCCCCTAACCCCCTTTCAAGGGGGAATCGCTCCAGCTGTCCCTCAAGTATTTGTTAAGTAATTAACTTTTGAATTAATCGCTTAGAAATTCAACATTTACAATTTAATTGTTGAAGCACCGGAGATGCAACTCCCCCTTTCAAAAGGGGGCAGGGGGGATTTTTCAAGTATTAGTTGAATAGTTAACTTTTGAACTAATTGCTAATGAAATTCAACATTTACAATATAATTATTCAAGTGCCAGTGATGCGATTCCCCCTTGATAAGGGGGTAAGGGGGATTTATCACGTTGATTTCCAAGGCGTTTAAGATTTTTTTGACCTTACTTTTTGGGCCGGGTGGAGATATTTTTCCAAATCCATTCCCCCACTTGCTTGCCCTGCTTGCTACCTTCTTCAATAGCCGGCATGTAGTGAATGCCCCCATAAAAACGGCTGATAGCCGCTTCGGATGCGGCCTGCGAGAAAGAGTCAAACTCCCGGACAGGAAGGCCATAGGCCACCTCTGTGCTGTCTACGATGTGGAGCTGGTCCCCAAATAGCTGAGCCAAGGTGTAGGATGCCGCCGTTGAGGCTACGCTATGGCCTGAGGTATGCTCTGGGAAAGGAGGGGTTTGAAGTAGTGGAACCCAGTTTTCATCAATGTGTTGGTTGATGTAGGTTTCAGGACGGATGAGTTTGCTTCTGTATTTTTCATCCCAGCAGGCGATAAAGGCTTCGTTGAGTGAGATGGCAGTGAGTGTCAGAGCTTCAACTGTTCCCTTCCAATCCTTGCCTGCCGCCGCGGAGGCGATGGAGGCAATGCCCATCCAGTGACCCCCAGGAGTGATTTTTTTGGTGGCAAACATGACGTGACCCTTCACATTCATCTTGTAAGGATTGCAATCCCAAAACATCGCGATGTCGGTTTGTTCTTTACTCGCGCTTTTTTGTACCTCATAGACTTCTAGCGCTCTTTTATAGAATTCAGAACCAGGTTCGGTTGAAAATGCAGGAGGAGGATTTACCTTAAACTGGGCTGCAGAGTCCAATACAAAAGGCCGAATCTTATTCCAGTGTGGCTCTACCGCTTCCATATACGCAGGAGGCGTAGGTTGCCAAGTGCCCGGTTCACTGCTTACCGAATACTTGGGGAAGGAGCGGCTTTGGTGGTAGTTGTCCTTTTTGGCATAGGCTTTCACCTGATCCCCTACTGCTTGTCCGTAGGCTACGGAAGCATCTAGGATGTCTTTGGGGATTCCTTTTTCTTGGAGCAGCCCAAATATTGAATCCCGGTGTGCGGTCATTTTTTCCTCCGAAAAAATCAATGCGGTACTCACCTGGTAGTAGGCTGCCAAAGCCGCTAGTGGGGGATAAATAGTTGCTGGAACAGGCACAGCTATGGCTTCAGAGCCGTTCAACTGACCCAACAAGGGTGCATAATTTGCAGGATCTGTAGCCGCTACCACCTCATAAGCTGCCAAGGAGGAATAGGAATAGATTCTTGTGGCTACGGGAGGGGAAAAAATATCATGAATAATAACTTCAGTCACCTGCTTTTGTGCGGCGTGAAAATAGGTTCCGTCTGTAATGGCCTGGGAGTAATCTTTTTTCTCTTGGCACGACATCACTGCTACCAAAAGCAGGATGGGTAGGAGCACTATTTTTTGGTAACGCATGGGAATGTCAAAAGGGTGTAAGTAGCTGGGGCTTTCTCGAATACACGAATTCGAGAAAGTCAAAGTTACCTAAATGGGGAATATTCCCAAATGATAAATATCAGGTCTTGAACACATCCAGAGGAAAGTACCTCCGTTAATAGTTCCAGATTTCTGCAGGAGCGCTATTTTTCACGAAAAGGAGTTGCTTGCCTCCAAGGTTTGCGATGGCTCGGATGTCTCCGTCCAACTTTAATCCATGAATTCTATTGGGCCAGAAGGTAAAGGTACCGTCCCCTTTTCCGAGGAATACTTCTCCATAGCTCGCATCGTATTTTCCAAGTTCAGGTTTGACGTGGGAGAAATTGCCTCCCAAGATCAGGTCTTGAATCCCATCCTCGTTGATGTCCAGCACATGAATAGCGAAGATCCAAGATTTCTGACCTTCCCAAGAGAATGGTTTCCAAGCGAAGTTGCCAGCACCTTGATTGAGTAAAATCCCAGATTCCAGGTGGTTCATTTCCTGAATAATGGAGCGATCGATTACTTCTTTGCTAAAAATATCGTGCAGACTTTGGTCCGAATAATCTGAATAGCGGATGTACTTTTTCTTGATACTTGGTACCTGCCTTTCAAGTTCGTGCTTTAGCGTGTAGGGAATGGACACCCCATCCCGTACTTGCGTGAAGATCTGTTCGACAGATCCATTTTGATCAAAATCATTTAGATACATTCGGATTGGATAGGCATTTGACCCTTTCATGCGGGTATTGAATCCCTGGTTGCCTAGGGCTAGGTCAGGTTTGGCATCCCTGTTGAAGTCTCCAACTTCTAGGGTTCGGTACCATCCTTTCAGATTTTCCATTCCCGGCAGGTTCATTTTTTCCAATTTTTTACCAACGTTCTTGAAAAAGGTAGGGGCCATCCATTCGCCAACGAAAACGACATCTTGCAGTCCATCTCCATCGTAATCCAAAACCTTGGCATCAGTTACCATTCCGAGAGCCTTCATTCCAGGAGCCAAAGCTGCCGATTGTTCGGTGAAATTCCCTTTCCCATCGTTGATCCATAGGTGGGCATCTGCTGACACCCCATAGGTAAAGGGGATAAGTCTTCCGCCCACAACTAAGTCTAGGGCTCCATCTGCGTTGAGATCTATCGAAGCTACAACTGAGCTACTTCCAAAAATTCCTGCTAGGCCGGTGTTGAAACCTTTGGTAAAGTTGCCCTTGCCATCGTTGAGGTAGAGGCGATCGGCAAGATCAAGGCTTCCAAACCCGGATTCATTCCCTCCAGAAGTGACAAACAAGTCTGCATCTCCATCCTTGTCTGCATCAAAAAATACGGCATCTGTGTCTTCTGAAATGGCGTCAAGGTCAAAGGATTCTTGCGTTTTATAGGTGTATCCCCCGCCTTTTTTGGCAAGGTAAAGCTTGCCTGGGAAGGTTTTGGCTCCACCAAAGTACAGGTCTTCAAGGCCGTCCCCATTGACATCGCCTTTGGCAAATGCCGGACCTTCGGTAGATAACATCAGGTAGGTGAGTCGGTCTCGATCGAAATCAATAAACTCATTCTCCTGATGCGTAAAGTCAAGCCCTGGATTGCTTTCTTTCACAAATTTGGCAGGACTTGGAGCAGGAAAAAAGGAAGTTCCGGCTGGAAGTGCTCCTGCCTCTTCCCAGCGTAATTTGAGAAGTTGATCTACAGGCACCTTGGTCAACTGAGTAAAACTTCCATCGGGCCACAAAACCTTGATCTCGTCAATAACCGTGACTTTACCCAAGCCAATGGTGATTTTTGGATCCACGCTGGATTGAAAGCCCCGGTTGGGCATTTGTTCGGAATAATACAACTGATCGCCAGCTTTCACTTGAATCTGTGTGCCGATAGCCCCTGTGTTTTTCCCTTTGCCTACTAGCTGCAATTGGATGCTGTGGTAGTCTGGTTGCATGCTTTTTCCCTTATTCTTAAAGATTTGGGCAGTTGCATTTACGTTGTTGACGACCAAGTCCAAGGTGCCGTCGTTGTCCAAATCACCATATGCCGCCCCATTGGAGTGGATGGCTTTGCCTAATCCCCATTGATCTGCGACATTTTCAAAGCGAAGATCCCCTAGGTTTTTGTAGGCATAGTTTGGAATAGGGGTGATTGGAATTGGATCGACCAGCGCTTTGTAGTCTACTCCATCTTGGGAGATGATTTTGACTTTGGTGGCCTCATCATCGATAAAATTGAGGTAATCCAAGTCGGTAATGTCCTGGTAAATGCCATTGGCTACGAAAATGTCACGTTTGCCATCATTATCCATGTCAAAAAGTAGGGCTCCCCAGCTCCAATCCGTGGCTTCTACATTGGCAAGTCTCCCCACCTCACTGAAGGTGCCATCACCATTGTTGAGGTGGAGCATGTTCCGAGAAAATTGGTAGTGGTAGCCATGGGTTTTATTGAATTGATACTTATCCCAACTTTCAAAGGTGGTGACCTGCTTGAGTCGCGTAGGGTGCTCTGGGAGCATATCGGTCACAAAAATATCCAAAAACCCATCCCCATTGAGATCTGCAATATCAGCTCCCATGGAAGCGGTGCTTATGGAGCGCATGGAGGATTCCAAGGACTCTGTAAAGGTTCCGTCTTGGTTGTTTATATAGAGGTAGTCTTTCTCAAAAAAGTCATTCGAAATAAAGATGTCAGGCCAGGTATCCTGGTTTACATCCCCGATTGTGATGCCCAACCCAAATCCAATCACGGATCCATAGATGCCTGCTTCTTCACTCACATCGGTAAACTTCTCCCCATCGTTACGGAAGAGTTTGTCTCCGCCCACCGGGTCACGCACCGGACGTTCATTTTGCATCTTGTTGAAGGTGCCAATGGCCTGGTAGGAATTGTTGAGCAGGTAGACGTCCAAGTCTCCATCCTTGTCGTAATCAAAAAACACGGCATGGGTAGAAAAACCTTTATCTGCTAGCCCATAGGCTTCGGCCATCTCTTTGAAAGTGCCATTGCCTTGGTTAATAAACAGTTCATTTTGCTTGTTGTCCCCTTTTACATCGCCGGAATTGCAGACGTAAATATCCAACCAGCCATCTCCATTGACATCTGCCATGGCTACACCCGTACTCCATGCGCGGGTTCCAGCCACTCCTGCCTTTTCGGTCACGTTTTCAAACTTGAAATCACCCTTGTTGAGGTACAGTTGATTGGGTCCTAGATTGGCCGTAAAATAAAGATCAGCAAGGCCATCGTTGTTCACATCGCCTATGGCAACGCCACCCCCGTTGTAGAAATTCCGGTAGGTAAAGACATTGAAGGCCTGATCAAAAGTAAGTTCATTCTTAAAGCTGACACCTGTAGATGCGGGAGCAATCTCCTCAAATAGGGGAGGGACTTTGTCTTTTGAGCTACAGGCTGAGCCTAAAAAGGCAAGGAAAAGTAAACCACCAAGGATCTTTTTCATTCTGGTTTTTGGCTAGGCTTTTTTGGGATGGAAAGGTCTGAATTTTCTGAGCGTACAGCTGCCAAGGGGTTTTTAAAGCCCCGAAAGCCATGGTATGCTGAGCCATAGGAAGGGAGCGATAAAATGGAAAAACTAGCGAACAGTAAATACCAACGGTTTGTCATGGTTTCGTAGAACGAATAAGTGGGTTTGGTTGTTGGATTGGATCCATTGAAAATCGCGAATCTCTCCCGAGACAAAGAGCCCGCTTTCTTGAGGTTTTAAGGCCTTCCAGTTGTTGTTTAAATCTTTTTCTAGCACCCAAGCATAGCTCCCCAATTGGGTGCCTAGCTCAGGTTTGATCCGACTTTCATTTCCTCCCAGAAGTATCAAGGAAGATTTTCCCTGTCTAGGAAGTACGGAAATGGCATGAACAGGGGCATACTGAACTTCTGCAGGGAGTGCCTCTTGTACCATCTTTCCGTTTCCTTGGTTGATCCAAAGGGTAGTTTCCATCCAGTCAGCCTGCAAAATTAGTGAATTTGCCCATACCGATTGGGGAAAGAGTTCCTCCAATGCCTTGTCTTTGTAATCAGCATAACTGAGCACTTGTTTTTTCAAGGAAGGAATTTGTTTAACAAGCGTATTTTTGAGTACCCATGGGATGCTTTTCCCATTTTCGTGGTGATGAAGGATTTGTTCGATCGAACCGTTTTGATCAAAGTCATTGATCGCTAACCGCAAGGGTTTTTCTGCACTGGTTCGCAGCCTGGAATTGGTACCGGAGTTTCCTGCAAGTAGGTCTGTCTTCCCATCTCCATTCACATCCCCTAAGAAGATGCGCTTCCAAAATCCTCGCGTATTTTCTAGGCCAAATTGCGCAGTGCGGTTGCTCCAAGCTCCCTGATCGAAGGTAAAAACTTGGAGTGCCATCCATTCCCCTGCCAGCAGAAGCTCTGTTTTTCCATCTCCATCTAAGTCCGCCAAGGCTCCATCGGTCAGCATACCCAACTTATCAAAGGGTTTGCCCAGGGATGTGCTTACATCCGTGAAATTCCCTTTCCCGTCATTTTGCCAAAATTGAACTCCAACAGCAATTCCATAGCCAAAAGGAAAGGCTCGTTGTCCTACTATCAGGTCTAGATCTCCATCTAGATCTCCATCCCAACTTAAAATAAATGAGGTGGGGGTTGCGGTAAACTGCTGTCCTGAGCGAGAAAAATTCCCCTTTCCATCATTCAGGTACAAGCGGTCTTGGTAACTAGGAGCAAAGTCTGAAAATTCAATTCCACCACTGCCTACCAGAAGGTCAGCTGCTCCATCCCCATTGGCGTCAAAGAAGTGGGCCACTACATCTTCAGCAAGACTGTCCTGATCAAATAGGGAGGTTTGGGCCGTAGACCAAACTCCCGAATTACTTTGCTTCCAAAGGGAAGTGGATTGGCCCTTAGCGCCAGGAATAACTAATTCCATGCGCCCATCTCCATTGATATCGGCTTGACTTGCTCGAGGTCCCTCGTTGCTGATTGACCAAAAGCGTAGGCGATCCCGGTCAAAATCAACAAATTCACTCTCCTTATGTAGGTAAGGGAATGTGAATGCTACAGTAGGAGTAAAGTAGGGAGTAGGAGTTTTGATTTCAGTTTGTCGAGCCTTCCCATCCATTTCTTTCGGGAATAGCACCTGGTTGGCTGCTATTTTGGTTAGTACTGTCCGTTTCCCTGTGGGCCAATCGATGAGTACCGAATCAATCTGGGGGTACTTTCCTAGTCCGAAATTCAGCCTTGGATCTACTGAGGACATGTAGCCTTTGACCGGCTGAAATTCCTGAATCTGGCTTTCTCCGCCTGTGTAGAGCCTGACTTTGGAACCAAAGGCATTGCCTAGGTCAAGGCTAAGGAAGTTAGTGGTGGTGCCAGGGTTGCTATTGTTCTGGTAGACAAAGGCACGTTCATTCAGGTTGTTGACCACTAAATCAAGGTCCCCGTCGTTGTCCAAGTCGGCATAAGCAGATCCAGTGCTGAAGGTGAGTTGATCCATTCCTTGTGAAGGAGCTATGTTTTCAAACTGAAGGCTTCCTTTGTTTTTGAAAAAATAATTTTGCTGAGGAACAGAAGGAAATTTATCAATCATTTTAGTGATCAAAATTGAGTCTTGTCGGTATTGATTTATTTTTCCTTGGTTGTTGGCATAGAAATCTACAAAGTCAAAGTCGGTAAGGTCTTTGACGATGCCATTGGCGATAAAGATGTCTTTTTTACCATCCAAGTCAGCATCGAAAATCAATGCTCCCCAGCTCCAGTCTGTTGCTTCCACGCCAGCCCATCTTCCTACTTCTGCAAATATCGGAGTGCTATCTTGAGGGTGAATTCCCAGATGCCGTTGTAGGGTGTTGCGCGTAAATTGACGGTGGTATCCTGCTGTTTGATTGGCTTGAAACTTATCCCATTCCTCAAAAGGAGTTTTGGATTTGACCCGTGCTAGGTCTCTAGGGAGCATTTCGGTGACGATCACATCTGGCCACAAGTCATTGTCTAGGTCTGCAATGTCTGCACCCATTGAACCCATGCTGATCTCCGGCATGGCTTGCGGTAAAATCTCTCGAAAAGTTCCATTTTTTTGATTTAAGTAGAGGTAATCTCGCTCAAAAAAGTCATTGGACACATAGAGATCTGGCCAGCCATCTTGGTTGAGGTCTGCCACAGTCACTCCGAGTCCGTAGCCAATTGCACTCCCATAGATACCTGCTTCTTGGGAGACATCAGCGAATCGATTGCCCTCGTTACGGAAAAGTTTGTTTCCCCCTTCAGGGTCTCGAATTTCTCGCTGTCCTAGACGCAGATCGTTGAGACCCACGGAGCGTCCGGAGTTGCTGAGCAAGTACATGTCCAAATCACCATCCTTGTCGTAGTCAAAAAACACGGCATGCTGGCTGAGTCCTATTGCGTCCAATCCAAATTCCTTGGACTTTTCGGTGAAGGTCAGATCTCCATCATTAATAAAGAGTTCGTTGTGTCTGCGCGCCCCCTGCATGGGTCCGGATTTGCAGACGTAAATATCAAGGAGTCCATCTCCGTTCACATCAGCCATGCTGACGCCAGTAGTCCAAGATCCTTCAGAATTTAGACCTGCTTTATCGGTAATGTCTTCGAAGTTGAGTTCGCCGGTATTGAGGTAGAGGCGGTTGCTTTGCTGGTTCCCAGCAAAAAAAACATCGGGTAAGCTATCCTGGTTGATATCACCTATCGCAACACCTGCACCGTTGTAAAAATTACGGAAGGTGTAGGGATTTATTTTTTCGGTGTAAACCAAGTCATTGCGGAAGGAAATGCCGGTTTGACTTTCTGAAAGCAGGGAGAATAAAGGCTCGGATCCTTCCTGCTTGCAGGAGAAAAGGAGGTAAAAAAGAAAGAGGAAGCCGTACTGCTTTTTCACAAGACAAGAGTAAAAAAAAGAATTGTATTTACTTAAAATTCGTCCAAAATATAACTTTTCGAGGCGATTGCCTAAATTTTAATTCAAAGAGGGAATGGGTTTAGTGTTTTGCTGTCAACAGTCCACGGACGACGGTCGACAGCCGTTTGGTAGAAGTACATAGTTTAGCTTCCAAATTTTAATACGCTTTTCATTTGTTGAGCACAATTCACTGTGGACGGTTAGCCGTTAGCTGTTAACCATTTTTTTTTTAATCAACGGTCGACAGACCACAGTCGACAGCAAATTGTCGTTCGATGGAGTTTAGCATCCCAATTTTAATACGTTTTTCATTTGTTGAGCACAATTCACTGTGGACGGTGGACCGTTAGCCGTTGACCAATTACTAAATCGGTGTTACCCAAACATTATGGAATCTATCGGTATTGGCTTGATTCTGAAGTTCGATTGGCAAGGAATTCACATGCGGCTGATGGGTTATTCCTCCAAGGGTTTTTTAAATGAATAACTAGAGCGTAAATCCTATGGTTGAGGAGGCATGAATGGTAGTGTAGTTTGTTGCGCAAAAACCAGTGATGCAGTTCTTAGGCTAACTAAGAGGATTGCAACGAACAAAATTTTTTAATTCCCATAAATGCAGTGGTTTCTAACTGGAAGACGCTCAAATTTTTTAAAAAAGAATATTTAAAAATTGTTAAATTTTAAATAATTGTTAAATTTCGCGGATTAGTTTACACTCAAGCCCAAAACAAATGAAAAAACAAGGACTACTAATTTTGTGTTTTTTCTCTCTTTTCGCCTTTAGCATAGGTTTCTCTGCTAATGCGCAACAAGCGAGAATAACAGGTAAGGTTACGGATGCTGGTACAGGTGAAGGAATTCCTGGTGCCAGTGTTTTAGTAAAAGGTACCACGCGTGGAATGGTTTCAGATTTAGATGGAAATTTTTCCATTGAAGCCAGTTCCACTGAAGTATTGGTGTTTTCCTTCATCGGATACACCACGGTTGAAGAAACTGTAGGAAGCAGATCTTCTATTAATGTATCGCTTTCCGAGTCGACACAAGGACTCAATGAAGTAGTCGTAGTCGGCTACGGTACGCAAGAGAAAAAAGAAATCACAAGTGCTGTTGCAAGTATCAAGGCAGAAGATTTCAACCAAGGAACCGTTAATGATCCTAGACAATTGCTTCAAGGAAAAGTTGCAGGTCTTAACATTTCAAGACCAGGAGGTAATCCAAATGGTGGATTTAACATTCGACTTCGAGGAATTTCTTCTTTTGGAGCAAACGCTGAACCTCTAATCGTAATTGATGGGGTTATTGGTGCTTCCTTAAATACAGTAGATCCAAACGATATCGAATCAATGGATGTATTGAAAGATGGATCTGCAGCTGCGATTTATGGAACAAGAGGATCCTCCGGGGTTATTTTGGTTACTACCAAATCAGGTAAAAAAGGAAAAGCAGTAGTTGAGTATAGCGGTACCGCAGCGACAGAAAGTGTTGCACGTACCATTAATGTAATGACTGCTGACGAGTACAGAGCACTGCCTGGTTCAAATGATCTAGGTTCAAACACAGATTGGTTTGATGCAGTAACAAAAACAGGAGTTAGTTTTGTAAACAACCTTTCCATCAGTGGTGGAAATGAAGGTACTAGCTACAGAATGTCCCTAAACTCACGAAATG
>CAXNJN010000006.1:0-68589 GCA_964202605.1 Bacteroidia bacterium
ATAGCAGAGAGAATCCTGTTTACTGGGAATATTCTACTGCTTTTTTTCCTTCTCTTCGAATCCTTTATCCGATTGCCTGTTTGGTTTCAGTCTCTGGGAAGGATGCATCCCTTGATGCTCCATTTTCCGATTGCCCTGTTGCTTCTGGCGCTTTTGATGGAGTTTTTTCGCTTTTCTCCCAAATACATAGGCCAGGAGTTTTACCAGTCCTTTACCAAAAATCTGTTTTTATTTGCCGCTTTTACGTCATTGATTACTGCTTTGATGGGCCTTTTTCTTTCTTTGGAAGAAGGTTATTCGGGCGATGTGCTCGACAGACACAAGTGGTCTGGTACGGCCATGGTTTTCTTTGCATCCATCCTGTATTCAATTCGAAACCGGTCTTGGTATCGTGCGAAGATTGCCCGAATCAGTTCCGGAGTGACGGCTGCCACTTTGATTTTGGCAGCGCACTTTGGAGCGACTCTTACTCATGGTGATGATTTTATTCTCAGCCCGATCCTCCAGGCCCGGACAGTGACCGTTTCTTTTGAAGATGCACAAGTATTTGATCATTTGATCCTTCCAATTTTTAAAAAAAAATGCACTTCCTGTCACAATAACAGCAAATCCAAAGGAGATTTGCTCCTGACCAATAAAGAGGATTTTTTGAAAGGAGGGAAAACCGGTGTCATATTCGTAGGGGGTAATCCGGAGGAAAGCCTGATTTTTCAGCGGATGCATCTTCCTCTCGATGACGAGGAACATATGCCTCCAGCCAACAAGCCTCAGTTGACCGCGGAAGAAAAGGCGCTCATTGCGCAATGGATCAAATCTGATCTGCCTTTCGAAACACGCGTGGCAACTCTTCCTGCCACGGATTCTCTTCGAATGATGGCAGAGAATTTCCTGAAACCCACATCTGTGGAAGAGGTTTATGATTTTCCCCAGGCAGACGCCGGTACTATCGAGAAACTCAACAACGAGTACCGGGTCCTAACTCCTGTTTCCAGAGATTCGCCGGCCCTCCATGTTACACTGTTTAGCAAGGCAAATTATTCAAGTGCATCAGTAGAGGAATTGGTGGCAGTGAGCGAACAGATCGTTTCACTGAACCTGGCTAAGATGCCTGTAAAGGATACTGAAATGAAAACATTGGCCAAATTTATAAACCTGAATCGGCTCAACCTCAATTTCACAGAGATTTCCGGTCAAGGACTTGAGCAATTGAAATCTCTTAAAAAGCTCCGACACCTTTCCCTTTCCGGTACGTCCGTAGATTACAAGTCCCTGCAGTCCCTGATGAAAAACTTTTCAAACCTCCATTCCCTGACCGTCTGGGATACGCCCATCACTCCGGCGGAAGTTGACAAGCTACGGAAAGAGTATGTGGGAATCAAACTGGTGGCAGGCAGGGTAGAGACTGCAGAAGATATCCTTCAACTCAACCTTCCCCAATTGGCGAATAGTTCGAATATTTTCGAGGAATCAATGGTGTTGGAGTTGGGTCATCCCATCCGTGATGTGGAAATCAGGTTTTCGCTGGACGGGACCGAACCTGATCGGGAAAATTCACCCAAGTTTATAGTGGGGAAGACAATCCTGAAGGAAGGAAAATTAGTCAAGGCCCGAGCGTATAAGGAAGGCTGGCTGGCAAGTGAAGTGAGTACTTTCAATGTGTATCAAAACAGGCATTTGCCGGATACTGTTGTGTTGCTTTCTCGCCTGAACAGAGTGCATCCCGCCAACGGAGCTCAGACTTTCTTCGACAGAGAAATGGGTAAATTCAACGCCAACAGCCCGGCATGGGCAAACAATTGGGCTGGTTTCTATCAGAATAACATGGAGCTTTTGTTGGAATACAAAGTGCCTGTGTCCGTAAGTGACATTGGAATACAGATTCTGGTAGAGCCCTCAAACGTGATTTTTCCGCCCTCTTCCCTGGAATTATGGGGGGGGAATGGTCTAAACGAGTTGAAACTGATCGGAAAAATGAAACCAAAACAACCTACCCAGGAAGGGAAACCTTATATCGAGTTGATCTCATTTGAAGTAAAACCTTTTGAAGGTAAATTCTTTAAGGTGGTTGCTAAGCCGGTTGAAAAAATTCCGGCATGGAGTCAAAGAAAGGGTAGAGCAGCTTTACTCCTGGTAGATGAGATGTTTGTGAATTGAAAATGAACGAAATAATTAGATCTATGAAGTCAATTTTTATGTATAAATACATTGTTTTTATTGTGTCTTACTCATGGATATTCGTGTCATGTAATACATAATTGCCCTTAAGTTTTCCTCGTCATCAGCATTCCAATAGCCACATTCTAACTCAAAAAATACGGATGTATAAGGAATTGCCAAATCCGTTTTAATGATCAGAACATTAAAAAATCTTGCAGATGAATCAATTTTCTGAATAATAGCATCATGCATCATAGTTTTTACCTGCTTTCCTTCCAATAGATTATCGAGTTTAACTCTATAGTTTCCGATCCCTTCTGCTGCCTTTTCCGGAACAAATTCCATTTCTTTATCAATAAATATAGTAGCGTTTACATGTTTAGCTTTTTCAATTGATTGAGTTACAAATTCGACTACTTCTAATTGATCGGCATTAATAACCAGCGTTTTGATTGCCTGATTGCTTTGTTGTGGGTAGGCTGCGTCTGCTATTACGATCCAATTTCTATGGCCATATAGCTGTAAGGTTCTCTCCACCTCCGATTTCCAGTCCTGTAAATTCGTCTTTTCTGCGACAGTTGGTTCTTGAGTCGCAGGCTTCGTACATGATAACAAGGTTACCGTGATTGCAAAAATTGAAATTATTTTTCTAATCGTTAGTTTTGAACTCATAGATCATTTTTTTTAGGTGCGAGCCTTTTCAAAAGGTTCGCATTTTGGATAGTGGAAGCGTACACCAACGTTTTGCAGCTAAAAGAAGTTGGCGATTTCGGATACAAAAACTGTCTGCTACCACTGAACTGATACGAAGAACAAAGCTTCATTTAACACTGCACCGCCAATTTCTTATAGGTGCTGCTGGCAGCTGGTTTTCTTCTCAATCCTTCAATTCTGCCTTCAATTTGTCCCATGTTTCGTTCGATAAAATTGATTTGTATTCTTTCTCTTTACCTTTGCTGTATTCAATGATATATTCTGCTCTATCTTTTGAGTCTGGGTGAGTGCTAATCCATGTTAAATATTTTATTGCTTCATGTTCTGTGTCTGAAAGTTTATATAAGAAGTCTGCAAACGGTTCGGGATTTATATTTGCATTTACCAAATAGTCAACGGCTTTTATATCCGCTTCTTTTTCTAAACTTCTGTCAAATGCGGAGGAAGAAAGCATTTTTGCAGTCTCCCTGATAACTTCAGCACCACTATTTCCAGTTGTAATGGAAATTAAAACTGAAAGCCCAATTTCTTTTACTAATTTCTTCATTACATGATTCAATTCTATGTGTGCAATTTCATGGCAAACTACGCCTATTAATTCTTCTTGATTGTCAGAATTTAATATTAGACCACTGTATATAATTAGATGTCCATTTGGCAAAGCAAATGCGTTAACATCTTCTTTGTCAAGGATATGAATCTTTAACTTACTTCTATCAATTTTATTTGTTTTACAGACTTGTGTTACAATGCTGTCAACCGAGTTAACTACAAGAGTGTTCTTTACTTCTTTCTCTGACTTTTTGAAAACTTCCCAAAAAAGTTCTCCTAGTTTTTGCTCTGTCTTGTCTGTTACTTGCTGGACTTTAAAAATTTTCATCCAGTCAATTTGAGTTAGGACATACCAAGTTCCGAAAAAAAGAAGTATGGTTATTAGACCTTGTATGATAGGCTTTTTCATGAATTTGATTTGCAAATTAAGTTTGTCAATGACCCATAAAACCACCATTCTACATGGAGTCCTTTCCTTGTTTGAATTGCAGTGTAAATTGTTGCAATAAATTCAGTAAGGTTGAAAATTATTACTGCAATTATGTAGGCAATGTATTTGCTTGTGATTGTCTCATCTGTGAATATTATTGATATTGTCCACCAAAATCCAAAGCCATTAATTAAAAGCATAGATAATTGTGAAAGTAAAGCTTGTGTGCAATGCCAACGGACAAAGTAAGTAGACTTCCTATTCCCAAGATAAAAAATCAATGTAGCTATTAAATTGACTATTGGTAACGGCAATCCAACAATAATTGCAATTAATGACATCAAATAACTGCTTGAAGCTGTCTCTGCTTCATGTTCACCAGGTTCGTAACTAAATTGCCTTGTATGTATCATACTCCTTTTGTGATATTCCAAATCCAATTGATAATTACAAGTAAAATCAAAGGGATTGCATATTTGGTTTTTTTAAGATGACTTTCAATTATTTGATATAACTTGAATAGTGAGTTATTTCTAAATATAACGTCCGAAATAATCCAAATAGGAGCAATAAGCATTATAAGAGCTACTATATATCCTATTGGATTTAAGTAAAAGGCCTCAACGAAATTGCCTTTTATCAATGAAATAACGGAACGAGTAGAGCCACAGGAAGGGCAGGGTATATTTGTTACTTGCTTTATTAAGCAAACTTCAATCGATTTACTTTCAGTGATGTTTTTTGTTACACTAAAATAAAGCCAAATATACCCTGCAACACATGCTATAAGTAATATTGAATATAGCCTGTTCCTGTCTATTGTCATTAAAATAAAAATTGTTGGATTTTTTGCATGTTCTTTTCTCGTGTTGCTTTTTGAATCATGAACCAATCAATAATTGCCCAAATTCCTAAACCGCCACAAGTTAAAAGTTTACCAACTCCAAGTCCTGTATCTCCAATCATAAATCTGTCTATACCTAAGGTGCCAGCTAAGAGTGAAACAATTAGAATTGTTGTTGGGTCTTTCAACTGGACAGTAGATAACATTGCCCACTTTGAGTCATCAAGAGCAACTAATCTTTCTCTAATCATGTTCATTTGATGACTTTCAAAGAACTTTCCATTTGACATGATAAACATGTCGACTTTTTGTGCATCCATTTTTTTATTTTTTTAAATTTTAAAGTTGTCCTACTCGTCTGGCTTTTCGGTTTCGCCCTTTTTTTTAGGAAGTCAAGTCTCCATTTTTTATTTTCAATAATACAAAATCTCATTATGAGCTGTCAAAAATTTGTATGTAAATGTTCGTTTTCATGTCGTGTTAGTCGTCTTGTTCAACTTGTTGCCAACTTGTTTATTGATTCACTTTTATCTCTTGGAGTTGGCTTTTTTAGCCGAAGTCGTCGAAGGGGCTTCGGATTTTTTGAAGACTTTTTTGACTAACATGGGTACAGATCTCTGTGGTTTTACTTGAATTGTGTCTCAGCAACTCCTGAATATACCGAAGAATTTTTTCCTTTTCAAATAGGTGATTAGCAATGATCTGCGCTGCTTGATATACTGTAGAGCAATATCGAATTGGCAGTAATGATTGCTTCTCAGCATCCTTTAGACAAGCTGGTAGACCTTTTGGGATAAGCCCACACTGGCTGAAAGGATTAGGTACTGACTGTCAGCTTTGACAGATAAAATAACCCTGGAAGGACAATCGCTTAGAAAAAGAGAGGCCAATTTTATCCAGAATTAGATCCCAAGGGGTCAACTTGCTCCGGAATATCCACGCTAGGGATAATTCTTGAGAAATTCATGGGAGGGATTAGTTCAGAAAGGTTGTGGATTAATCTTTGTGAAAATTTGGTAAAGGCTCAATTCAATCTCTTTTCCTAACTTCGAACGCTGAATGTCCACCGCTGAAGGAAGAAGAAAATAACGATTAAAGCAAACCGGCAATCACTTCGGCAAAGTACTGATGCTCCAAAGCAAGGACCTTCTGAGCGATAGTCTCCGCACTGTCTTCGGGAGCGATGGCCGTGGCTGCTTGAAAAATATCTTCCTTTCTTTTGCCAATAGCCGCTAACTAGTGAAGTGTCTATGTAAATTCGTTGTTTAAATTATTTTTTTTGATGCCCAAGAAAAATGTTGTTGGTGAAAAATACGTTTTCGGAGTCTTATGTTAATGCTGCTAACGTTTCGCGGCTTTGCGTTCGGGCGGGATTTTTAGCACTAAACTCGATACGAAGAACCGAAGTTCAAATATAGCAAAGAGCGTCAAACGGAGAACTGAACCCCGCCTGACGCAAAACCGCTGTTAGCGGTAGTAAATTTTTGTCTGTCAGTTTGTTTTTAGAACTGTTGCATTAAGTTCAAGTATTCTACACTTTTTTTCAATTGATATAATGGTAGTTTTTCCATTAATTCTTTGGCTTTGTCTTCGTCAATGCCTTTGAAAATTAAAACTGCTCCATTTTTTGTTTCTCGTAAAAATAAATGTTCTAAAAATCCTTCTGCTTTCCATTGTTCGACAACTTCTTTTTCTTTTATCAATATTTCTTGAAAATTACTTGGGATATTTTCCATGTCTAATGTTAAAATTGCATGTATTCTATTTTGTTCCATTTTATTTGAATTTGATTGTGAATAAATTTTGTTTGAAAGAAAAAACATTACGAATAGTAATGAGATTTGAAAATATTTTTTAACCATAATATTAAAAATATTATTGCTCTAAAAATGCATAGTCAATGTAACCTTGGTCCTGTCCGCCATACATTGTGGCTCTGTCGGGTTGGTTTAGTTCTGCATTGATTTCAAAACGTTTTGGTAAGTCAGGATTCGCTAAAAATAATGCACCAAAAGAAATAAGTTTCGCAATACCTTTTTCTAATTCTACTTCGCCTGTTTCTTGTGTGTAACCAAAATTTGCAATAACAGTATGTTGCGTTAGTTTGCCAAAAGTCTCAACAGAATTTGTTGGATAATGAGGGAATTTGTCGGCAGGAAAGGGAACATTCATTATGTGAATATAAGCCAATGGCATTTTATTTAGTTCATTTATAAGTAGTGTAAATTGTTCTACTGGATTTTGATGAATAATTGTGTTGTAAGTGCTTGTTGGTGATATTCGGATAGCCACTTTGGCGTTACCAATTGCATTAACCATTTCTTGTATTATTTCTAAAACAAAACGATTGCGATTTTCGTTTGTTCCTCCATATTCGTCAGTTCGTTGATTTGCACTTTCCGCTAAAAACTGATTTGGTAAATAGCCAAATGCTGAATGAAGTTCCACTCCGTCAAAACCTGCTTCCACAGCATTTATTGCGGCTTGTTTATACTCTTGAACAATGTTTTTAACCTCTTCTGTACTTAATGCTCTTGGCGTTTCATAATCTTTCATTCCTTCCATTGTGAAATGCTGTTGTCCTTCAATTGCAAATGCTGAGGCAGAAACAGGGTGCTCGCCATTTTTTACAAGTGAGTGTCCAACTCGTCCTGTGTGCCAAAGTTGAGCATAAATTACACCTCCTTTTTCGTGAACAGCTTGTGTAACTTTTTTCCAAGCGGTAATTTGTTCTTGAGTATAAATGCCTGGTGTAAGTGGGCTTCCAATGGCTTGTTTAGAAATATTGATTGCTTCGCTAATGATTAAACCAGCACTCACTCGTTGTGTGTAGTATAATTTTGTAGAGTCGCCTACAATTCCATCAAAATTGGCACGACTTCGTGTCATTGGTGCCATAACCATACTATTTTTAAGTGTGTTATTCCCCACTTTTATTGCTTCTAATAATTTCATCTTTTATTTTTTTTTAAAATTAAGTTGCAAACCTACTTCGATTACTTTACTTTTGCAAGTAGTTACACTAATGTACAGTAGTAACCCAAAGTAAAGCAATGAATGAAATCAATTGGTTATGAAAAATAAAAAAATAAAAATTTCTGAAAAAACTTGTTCTTTAAGAGAAGTACTAGATATTATTGGTGGAAAATGGGCAATGCCAATAATTTATATTTTGTCAAAAGGCAAGATGCGTTTTAAAGAATTAGAGAGAACAGTAGAAGGAATTAATACGAGAATGTTAGTCAAGGAATTAAAAAATATGGAAGCTAATGGAATTGTTACAAGAGAAGTCTTTGCAACTGTTCCTCCAACTGTTGAATATACTTTAACAAGCAAAGGTGAAAAATTATTACCAAGCATTGTTTCTTTACATAATTGGGGTCAAGAATTTACTGTCTGATTTTCTATCGTGTCGGTTTCGTTGTATTACCGCTAACTTGTTTATTGATTCACTTTTATCTCTTGTAATTTGCTTTTTTAGCCGAATAGACGAATGTTTGTCTCGCTTATTTTTTAAAGGTCGTCGAAGGGGCTCCGGATTTTTTGAAGACTTTTTTGACTTACATGGGTATAGATCTCTGTGGTTTTACTTGAATTGTGTCCCAGTAATTCTTGAATATACCGAAGATCTGTCCCATTTTCCAATAGGTGAGTAGCATAGGAATGTCGGAGCCAATGCAAGGTTACAGGCTTCTTGATCTTTGTCTTTTCCAATGCCTGTTTTAATACTTGTTGAAGACTTCGCTCATTGTATTTTTCTCCCCGATGTTGCCCTTCAAATAAATACACGCCAGGTTTCTCGTATCGGTAATATTCTCGAAGTAGCTCTAGGACTTTTTCACTGATTGGCACCATTCGATCTTTCGCTCCTTTACCTTGATTGATGCGTACCATTCCTCTGTGTGAATCGATGTCTATAAGTTTGAGATTCAATAGTTCCCCTCGCCTCAATCCGCATGCATAGATCAAACTCAACATGGCACGATGCTTGATATTTTGATGGGCTTGGAGGATCAGCTTCACTTCTTCTTTAGGTAGTACATGAGGTAAAATTCTTGGTTGTTTCGGTCGTTCAATTAGTTCGAGTTCCAGTTTTCGCTTCAGTCGATTTGAAAAGAAAAGCTTCACCGCATTGATCACTCCAGACTGAAACGATGCCGAGTATCCATTTCTTATTATATACTCTTTTTGAAATAGTTCCAAGTCCTCGTTGGTAATTAGTTCAGGATTTCTATTGCCCATAAATCGGAAAAATAGTCCAACTCCTTGGCTATAATTTTTTATCGTGGACTCAGAATATCTTCGGTTTCGCATCCAGTCAGTAAACTTTTGGATCTCCAGGGCCAATTCCGCACCCAATGCTGGTAATCCTTTTGGCTTGGCCTCGATTTTTACTTTTTTGAATCCAGAATAGTCCAGCCAAACCTTTCCTTCGAAAATAGACAGTAAATTGGGAATTACAGCATCAGAATAGGGGATTGTCCAAGCTTTCAGTGCCGGCTCCCAGTCCGCTGCTGCAAGGGTCTTTACCATCTCTTTCAATTCAAAATCAAAAGGGAATGTTAACAGTACAAAATGTTTTTTTTGAAACTCAGCAAATTTTATAAAAATAGTTTTCATAGCGTTGGAAAAATGGAATCAAGAACAAAAAAATAAGGCGATAAACCAGCTCCGTAAGAGCCTAAAAAGTTAAATTTAAATTAAGAGCTTTTTCTAAAGATCCAAACCAAAAAAAGCTAAATCTGTAGTTAAAGTAACAAAAAAGAGGTCTATTCACGTAAATCTCCTTCTAGGACAATCCCGCTATTACCAGCTTTTACTTTTCCAATTTCAAGCTTCTACAGGTACAACAACCCCTCAATCACTTCCGCAAAGTACTGATGCTCCAAGGCAAGGACTTTCTGTGCAATGCTCTCCGCACTGTCTTCGGGAGCGATGGCTGTGGCTGCCTGAAAAATAATCTTTCCCTCGTCGTAATGCTCGTTGACCAAATGGATGGTAATCCCAGAAACAGGGTCGCCCGCTGCTTTCACCGCCTCGTGCACGTGGTGGCCATACATGCCCTTGCCTCCGTAATTCGGGAGTAGGGCAGGATGTATGTTGACCATCCGCTCCGGGAAGGCACGGATCAATTCATCCGGCACCTTGAGTAAAAATCCTGCTAAAATCACCCAATCGATCTGCTCCTCCTGCAACTTGGCTAAAAGTACGCCAGCATCCATTTCCTTGCGGGTAAAGGTAAAGGTGGGTACGCCAAACTTTTCTGCTCGAACCAAAACCCCTGCATCTGCCTTGTTGCTGGCCACCAAAGCAATGACCCCCTTGGAGGAGTGGGCAAAGTGTTCCATGATTTTTTCGGCATTGCTGCCAGAGCCGGAAGCGAGAATTGCGAGTCGCATAGCGTTTTCTAAAATGAATACGAAAGATAGGGGGTTGAGCTCTAATTTTTTGTCAAAAAGCTTTTGAAAAAATCAGCGAACCTTTCGAAAGTGCCTGCTAATTTTTAGTGGCTACGTCTAGAGATGTCTCCTAGCCTTTAGGCGGAATTCTTTAAAAAGCGGATCAATTCATCCACGCTCGGGAATACCTTAGTCCCTAGCTGTAGTTCAAAAGAGTGTAGAAGGGTTAGTCTCTCGGGCAACTGCCGTACTCCCGCCTTTTGAAGCGCCTTTTTCACCCAATATACCCCCGCAGCAGGGCCCTCGATGGAGAGGTTGTCCGGGTCTTGTACCAGTTCCACCTTGCCTCGCTCCAACTCAAAACGGTACTTTTCTCCAGGAAAAAGGTCCTGAATTTTTCCCGAAAGAAGGATGTCCTCTGGCCTGCCAATGTGCAAGGGGCTACCACAATTCATCAGCCAAAACCGGTCTGCAGTCTCCAAGGCAAAGTCCAAGTCATGCGTCACGACCAATACGGCCTTCTCCTTCTTTTGGCTGATCTCTCTCAAGAGCGTCATGATTTCCAGACGGTTGATCAGATCTAAATGGGCGGTAGGCTCATCCAAGACGAGTACGTTTCCATCCTGAGCCAGGGCTCTCGCAATCATGGCTTTCTGCCGTTGTCCATCACTTAGTTCGCCCAGCCGCTCGTCCTGGAGCGCGGTCAGTCGCGTGTCGGATAGTGCTTGGTCTACCCACTTTCGGTCTTCGGCACCAAGCTTCCCAGTCCAGCCCATATGCGGCGTGCGGCCCAGCGCCACCAGCTGCCCTACGGTGAGGTTACCCGGGTAACTCGGTTCGCTAAGCACCACGGCAATGCGTTTGGCGCGCTCCTCCAGGCTATAAGTGTGGAGTTCTTGCTGGTCCAGAATCAGCCTGCCTTCCCAGGGCTTGAGGTCTCCAAGGATCGCTTTGATTAGCGTGGATTTACCTACTCCATTCGGTCCCAATAGGCAGGTAAGCTCTCCCGAGTACAACTGAAATGAAAGGTCATGGAGGAGTTCCTTGCGCTTGCCCTGCTGGCTGTAGCCCAAACTCAGCCCGATTCCTTCTAAGGTGATGTGGTGGTTGGCCATGGCTAAAAATCCTTGCTTAAATTTTTCCTTAGGATCAGGGAGATCACCAAAGGTGCCCCCACCAAGGAGGTGACGGCATTGATCGGTAAGGTACTAGACCAACCCGGAAGATGCCCTAATGCATCGCAGAGCAAGAGCAAAATAGCGCCTAGCAATGCGGAGCCAGGGAATAAAATACGGTGGTCGGCAGTTTTCCAAAGCATGCGTGCCAGATGCGGTACGGCGATGCCTAAAAAGGCAATGGGACCACAGAAAGCAGTAATTCCTCCAGCCAAAATTCCAGTACTTCCAATCATGATCCAGCGCAAACGCTCGGTACGAATGCCCATGCTTCGGGCGTAACTTTCGCCTAGAAGGAGGGCATTGTAGGATTTGATGGAAAAAACCACCGGAACCAATCCGATTCCTAGCACCAGCCCTAGCAGGCCTACCTGTGACCAATTCAAGGCTCCAAGGCTACCCATGGACCAGACGGTATACAAT
This sequence comes from Bacteroidia bacterium, assembly GCA_964202605.1. GTDB lineage: Bacteria > Bacteroidota > Bacteroidia > Cytophagales > Cyclobacteriaceae > Algoriphagus. Next base: position 11,695 of record CAXNJN010000006.1, read on the forward strand.
TTCAAGGCTTCCGAACCGGAGAAAAAGGAGAGTACTGCGACCAAGGCAGAGACGGCGCTTCCCACCATCAAGCCCACAATCAAGAGGGTCATCGAATCCCGAACCCGCCAGGCGACCAAGCTTACCAGCAAAAGCATGGCTCCTGCACCCAGGATGCCTGCCAATGCCACCATCCAAGAATTGAGACTCAAAGCTGAAATTCCCAAGGCGGTTCCCGATAGCATTAGCAAGGCCACCCCTAAACCGGCTCCTGAACTGACTCCCAGCACGTAAGGCCCTGCAAGTGGGTTTCTGAAAAAGGTCTGCATCTGCAAGCCGCTTACACTCAGTCCCATGCCGGCAAAAATCGCCACCAAGGCTTTGGGGGCGCGGTAGTGTAGGATGATCTGCTCCCAGGAATCCTTCCCCCATGCTCCAGACCACAAGCCCGACAATATCTCGCTAGGCGGGATCCAAACGGAACCCATGCTCAGGTTGAGCAAAACGCTCAAGCCAAGGGCGAGGAGGACGAATGGAAAAAGAAAGTTCCTAGAGGACATGAAGGGGATACTGGTTTTTGGGGATCTAATGGGCTAAAATTAAGAGAGGAAAACCCATTTTGGCCTTATTACTTCTTTAATTTTTGGTAAAAATAGGGTTCGTAGCCCGGCAATAGCTCGGGGTGAAGAATTTTAATCAAGTCTTTGAGAATGAGGTCGGGGCGCAAATAACCCAATTCAAAGTATTGCAAGCCCCCAGTTTCTCCTTTTTTGGCGGTGTAGGTATAGACTTCCCCGGTTTTCCAAGCGGTAAAAGCCTGGTAGCGGGGCTCGATTTTCCCCATTGCTTCGAGGGAGGCAAAGTCTGCGGCTCCAATCCAAAGCGGAGCGGAAGTGCCTTGGTCCAGCACCACTTCGTAGTTGAGTTGCAGGCTACCAGCTGCGCCTTCTTTCCCAAAGACATAACTTCCTCCTGCTTTTTCTAGGAGTTGAGCCGCCCAGCTCTCTCCGCCTGGAGCATACCAGATGTCTTGGTACATCACCCCGCTGAGAACTTTGGGTTTGTCTTTTTCTGCGATTGAACTCGCTAGGCCTTCGGCTTCTAGGTAGTCTTTTTTGATTTGTTCAAATTGGGCCAATGCTTCATGGTATTTTCCCAAAAGCACCCCGGTAAACTTGATCCATTCGGCTCTGCCCAAGGGATTTTGCTCCACATATTCTCCATTGATGAGCGCTGGAATGCCCGCCTGCTTGAAGATATCCAAGTAGCGAAGGTCTTCACCCAAGGTGGAGATCATGATCCAGTCGGGCTGCAATTCGAGCACCAGCTCTGGGTTGGCCGATGGGCCTGCACCCAGTTCCTTCACCTTTCCTGCAGCAATTCGCGCGCGGGTCTTGGCGGAGGAGATCAAGTCAGTTTGGGGAAAGCCGATCAGCAGATCGCTCTGCCCCAAGGCATCTAAATGGGGAACTTGCGTGGTGGAAGTGAGGACCACTGCATCAATGGGGAGCTGCACCACGGCATCGTAGCCGTTGGTATTGACTTGCGCGCCAGAGTTCAAGACTAAGTAGCGGTAGGTGTCTGAGGAACCCGCATAGCCTTGGCTGACTTCGATTTCCCAAAATCCTTCGCCTTGGTATAACTGAAAACCAGTGGCGAAATCTAGGGGCACCGATTTTTTGAGGAGATTTTCGGTGTTGGTTTCTCCGCAGGAAAATAGTAGCAGCCCCAACCCCAAACACAGCATGCAGGTAAGCCGGTTGGGTAGCGCTCTCGTTTTACTTGGAAACAAATGCATGCAGGCCTTGGAGAAATTTTACACAAGGTAAGCGGGACGGCTGGACTCTCAAAAAAAAATAGGGAGGGCATCTTTTTTTACCGGCTATTTTGCGCGTCATTTGTTTAGATTTTGGTTTCCAACCCGAGCGTTTCGGATCTTGGAATTAAAAGGGAATCCGGTGCAATACCGGAGCTGTCCCCGCAACTGTAAGTTTGAATTTCGCTGTACTGCAGCGAAACAACTTTTGCAAATCCCCGCCATTGGTTCCTCGGAGCTGAGAAGGCCAGCAAAAGTCAAACGAGCCAGGAGACCTGCCTCAATCTTTGATTCTGAGCTTTCGGAGGAAAAGCAGGTAGGAGCGTATCGTGGCTGTATCCCTTTTTGGGTAGAGCTGTTTTTCATTTCTATTTTTTCTTCGCAAGCCGGATTCGACTAGAACTTCTAATCGGAACCCAATGACTTTTGCCCTGTGGTTTGTTTCCTTACTTTCATTTGCCGCTCCCCAAGATACGGTGGTGCTGGCAGAGGTGGGCGTGCATGCAGCAGCGCTGGATCGATTTTCGGCAGGGCAAACCCTCGTTTCCTACGATAAAAACACCCTAGCCCGTTACGCTGCCCGCTCCTTGGGAGACTTGCTTCAAGAAACATCCCCAATTTTTGTACGCCAATATGGTGCGGGCATGCTTGCCTCACCCTCTTTTCGTGGCACCTCTCCGGGACACACCGCCCTATTTTGGAACGGCATCCCCCTAAATAGCATTTCCCTCGGGCAAAGTGATCTGAGCATTTTGCCGGTACAGGCTACCGATCGGGTGGAGGTGCATTTTGGTAGTGCGGCTGCCCTTTTTGGGAATGAGGCCATTGGGGGTTCGGTGCACCTATCTACTGCCCCCCCGCAAGAAAAAGGGGGTTCTGGGAGCTTGAGTCAGACGGTGGGCAGTTTTGGCCTTGCACAGACTTCCTTGACTGCCGGCTATGGTGCAGATAAGGTTCGGTTTCAAAGCAAGTTGTACCGCCAAAACCAACCCAATACCTTCCGCTATCGGGATATTTCGAGGGCAGGAGCGCCTTGGGAGCAGCAGGATCATGCGCACTTTAGGCAGCAGGGAGTCATTCAGGAATTGTGGTGGCAGCCTTCTTCACGTGCTCAGGTCAAGGCCTCGGTATGGTACAACCAAGCCGAGCGGGAAATCCAACCGGTACTTGGGAGCAACTCGGAAGATTTGCAGGAAGACGAGAGTTTTCGAGCAGTGGTGGACTACCAATACCAGCAAAGGCAGTCAATTTGGAAGATCAAGGGAGCCTTCATTCAGGATCGCTTACAGTTTAATGGGCAGGATAATCAAACCCAGCAGGGAATACTGGGTCTGGACTGGGAGCGCCCTTCGGCAGGCAATTGGGCCTTTCGTGTGGGACTTCGTGGAACTTGGATGGCCGCAAATTTAAGTACTTACTCCGTCACCGAGCAGCGTCTGGAGGCCTATCAAAGTATGGGCTGGGAATTGGAAGATCGGATTTCTGTTTCATTCAATCTCCGGCAGCTAGCCTTTGGAGATGAACTAGTCCCTTTTCTACCCGGCTTGGGGCTAGATTGGAAGTTAGTCCAAGGAGAACGCAGGGAACTGCTATTCAAAACTGCGGTTGGCCTCGGAGTCAAACTCCCCACGCTGAATGATCGCTATTGGAACCCCGGAGGAAATCCCAACCTACGTCCAGAAAAAAGTAAGAATGGAGAACTTGGGCTCCAGCTCAAGCAGTCGGGGATCTTTTCTTGGTCCCAGCGACTGACTTATTACCGAATGAAGGTAGACGACTGGATCATTTGGCTCCCGAAAGGGGCCATCTGGAGCCCAGAAAATATCCGTGAGGTCCACAACCAGGGATTGGAATACCAAGCGAATAGTTCCTGGACTACCGGAAATTGGAACTGGCAAGCCAATCTCGGCTACACCTATTCCCGTACGCGAGATCGAACAGAAGAAGAATCGCAGCAGCTGCCCTACAGCCCCGAGCACCAGGGAAATGCAGGGCTACAACTCTCCCTAGGTGATCTAGCGATGGATTTTTCTGGATTTTATGTGGGACCTCGAAGTATTGCGATGGGTTCCTCCCGATTTCTCGACGGATATGCCCTCTGCAACTTAGGTCTGTCCTTTTCAGGAGCCAAATGGAAATCCATCCAATTGCCCCTTCGATTTCAAGTCCTCAATGTATTCAATCAATCCTATGAAGTGCTTTACCTAAGGGCCATGCCCGGACGATCCTACCAACTTAATTTAACCCTTACACTATGAACAAATTCAGCAAATTAATTTTACCAATTTTCTTAGGAGTCCTTCTTTTTACCGCTTGTGACCCGACTGGTGAAGAACGTCCCCAAGGAGCTTATGATACGGGTATTTTAATCCTGAACGAAGGTGCTTTTGGGGCCAATGATGGGGAGGTGAGCCACCTCAATACAAGCACAGGAACCCTCACTTCCGATTTATTCGAAGCTGCAAATGCGCGTCCTTTTGCGGGCCTGCTCGAGGACCTGGTGTTGGAAGAGGATCGCCTTTACCTCGTTGCCAACACGGGAAAGGTGGAGGTGGTACAGCCGGGAGATTTCAAGTCAATTGGTGCGGTAGACAAAGGCTTGGACCAGCCTCGATCGCTCGTAACTGCTCGTGGCAAGTTATTTATTTCGGATTATGGGCCTTACGATGCCAACTACAATACCCCATCTTCCTACGTGGCGGTGGTGCAAGGCTTGGATGGAGGGGTAGTGAAGAAAAAAATCCCCGTTTCGAGCAAGCCCGAAGACCTCTATGCCTTTGGATCCTATGTTTTTGTAGCGGGTTCTGAAGGCAAGAAGGTGGAGATCCTAGATGCCAACGCAGAACTCCCATTCAAATCTTTGGAGATGCCTGGTCAACCGATTCAATTTTTTGAACTGAACGGAGACCTGTGGGTATTTTGCTACGATGCCCAAAAGGTCTATTTCGTCTCCATTTCAAAAAGTGGCTTGAGCCAAACGAAAATCCAATCCTTCCCTGTTGCTCAGGCCACTGGCCGTATCGCTCAAGGGGACAACGACACCTTTTACCTGCTTACCAGTTCGGGATGGCCAGATTACAAGGATGGAATAACTGTGATTTCCCTTGCTACCGGTATCCTAACGACCGATTGGAAGAAGGGCACTGGATTCTATGGAATTGGCTTTGACCCCAAAAAGCAGCAAATCTACCTGGCCAATGCAAAGGGATTTCAAGGAAATGGAGAAGTGACCGTCTACCAAAAGTCTGGGGCAGAGGTAAGCAAATTAGAAGTTGGTAGAGGCCCCTCAGGCTTTTTGTTTCGGTAGGCCCTTCGGCTAGTTACTATAGGGTTTGGCTTTGACTGAAGGAGAATTTCTTATTTTTCCGGAGCTTCAGAGCCCCCTATTTCTTTCCGATTTTTAGAAAATTTCATAAAAAATAAATTACAAAAAGTAGCCTAGCAGCTAAAATCTGACAAGATGTACCTGAAAATTCAGGCCAATTGGTATTTTTGTCAGTTCATCACCCAACCTTCCTACGCCAGGGAGGTTGTAGTGTATTCATAGGCACCTACATGACAGAAAATAAGCGCGTAGCCATTTTGGGAAGTACAGGAAGTATCGGGACACAAACCCTCGATGTCATCCGTCAGCATTCCGACTGGTTTACCGTAGAAGTACTTACTGCACAGCACAATTGGCAGCTCTTGGTTGCACAAGCCTTGGAGTTTAAACCCAATGCAGTGGTGATTGGCAACGAGGACCATTATTCAAAAGTGAAGGAAGCCCTTTCTGGAGAACCAATCAAGGTGTTTGCAGGCCAAAAAGCCATTGCACAGGTGGTGGAAATGGATACGATTGATCTGGTACTGACGGCCTTGGTGGGCTATGCTGGTTTGATCCCGACCGTGCATGCGATCCGAGCAGGTAAGCAAATTGCCTTAGCCAACAAGGAAACTTTGGTCGTGGCTGGCGAGCTGATCACAGCACTTGCCAAGCAGCATGGAGTCAATATCTATCCCGTGGATTCCGAGCATTCGGCGATTTTCCAATGCCTGGTGGGGGAGTTTCACAATCCCATCGAAAAAATAATTCTGACCGCCTCAGGAGGACCCTTTCGAGGAAAAGACAAGTCCTTTTTGGAGACAGTGACCCGAGAGCAAGCTCTCAAGCATCCCAACTGGGATATGGGTGCAAAAATCACGATTGACTCCGCATCCCTGATGAACAAAGGGCTGGAAGTCATTGAAGCCAAATGGCTTTTTGGACTCAAGACGGAGCAGATTGAGGTTGTCGTGCATCCCCAAAGTATTGTACATTCCTTGGTTCAATTTGAAGATGGATCGATTAAAGCGCAACTTGGCCTGCCGGATATGCGTATCCCTATCCAGTTTGCATTAAGCTATCCCGACCGATTGAAAAGTAATTTTGAGCGCTTCAACTTTGCCAATTACCCACAATTGACCTTTGAGCAACCTGATTTGAAGACCTTTCGAAACCTACAACTCGCCTTTGATGCCCTTGCGGCAGGAGGCAATGCGCCCTGTGTGTTGAATGCAGCCAACGAAATTGCCGTTGCTGCTTTCCTCAACAAGCAAGTAGGATTTTTGGAAATGTCTGATTTGATCGAAGAAACCTTAACCCGATCTGAGTTTATCGCCCGTCCTCAGCTCGAGGATTACATCGACACCGATCGAAAAGCTAGAGAATTCACTGAAAATTTACTTAAGTCAAAAAACTAAATGGAAACCTTAATTATGGTGGGCCAGCTGCTCCTAGGATTGTCAATCCTAGTAGGATTACATGAGCTGGGACACTTGCTTACCGCCAAGCTATTTGGCATGCGTGTTGAAAAATTCTCCATCGGATTTCCTCCAAAAATCGCAGGATTTAAGTGGGGAGATACGGAGTATTCCATCGGAGCGATTCCCCTTGGAGGATTTGTAAAAATCTCCGGTATGGTGGACGAGTCCATGGATACGGCCCAACTCGCCTCCGAACCCCAGCCTTGGGAGTTTCGCGCCAAACCCGCTTGGCAAAGACTCATCGTCATGCTTGGTGGAGTGATCGTCAATGTGATCACAGGAGTCATCATCTTCGTGACCCTCGTGTATTCCAATGGAGAGACCTACTTCTCTAGGGATCAGGTCATTGAAAATGGAATTGTAGCCTACGAATACGCGGAAGCAATTGGTTTTAAGACGGGCGACAAGGTTCTCGATATCAATGGACAACCTTACCAAAGTATTTCTGAACTGAGCAGCGGCAGTGCCTTGCTTAGCGAAAATGGGTACTACACCGTAGATCGTAAGGGCGAGCAAGTCAAAGTGAGCATTCCTAAGGGCTTTATCAACACCTTCAATTCGGAGGAGTCCTTCAGTAAATTTATCGCCATACGCTTTCCATTTGAAGTGGGAGCCATAGATCCAGGAAGTGGGGCTGAAGCTGCAGGTATTGCTACAGGGGATCAAATCCTAGCTGTCAATGGACTGCCCATCACTTATTTTGATGAGATGCAGACGGCCTTGCAGCAGGTAAAAAATCAAACCATTTCCCTGGTCCGTAAAAAAGGAACCACAGTAGACACGCTGAGCGTAGCCGTCACGGGGGAGGCAAGAATAGGCATTGCAGTTACCCCCTTAATTGAACCTGTAAAGAAAGATTATGGATTTGCTGAATCCTTTTCCAAAGGAACTAGCCGCGCGTTTGGTGCTGTCATCATCAATGCCAAGGCCTTGGGAAAAATGTTTACCGGCGAGGTGTCTACCAAAAATGTTAGTGGACCTATTGGTATGGCCAAAATTTATGGCGACCAATGGGATTGGGTCAAATTCTGGAGTATTACTGGTCTGATTTCCATGATTTTGGCCTTTATGAACTTGCTTCCTATTCCAGCTTTGGATGGGGGACATGTGGTGTTCCTATTGTATGAAATGGTCTCCGGACGTGCGCCTTCAGACAAGTTTTTGGAAGTTGCACAGAAGGTGGGCATGGTTATTTTGCTCGGCTTGATGGTCTTTGCCATCGGAAATGACATCCTCAAATTGATTTTCTAGCCTTTCTGTCAATTTGGCCAATTCCCAGTTTGGCATTTCTATTGAATCTTTTGGAAGAACTTGGATCTAGTCCAAGTTCTTCCTTTATTTTAGCTTTATCCTGACAGCATGCTGTCAAACTGTCTACATGAGTCAAAACGAAAACTCTTTATTCCATAATTTAATGAACGGTGATTTTGCCACTGAAGGCGACTTGATTCAGTTAATTACTGATGAAGAGGATGATGCCACCTCCAAGGAGGCTTATGGGGAGGAGATTCCTATTCTTTCCGTGAGAAATACCGTACTTTTTCCTGGGGTAGTCATCCCAATCACGGTAGGTCGACAGCGCTCTATTCGCTTGGTCAAAAAGGCACAAAAAGGAAATAAGTACATTGGGGTCTGTTCGCAGATTCAACCTAACCAGGACGATCCCAATTGGGAAGACCTGTATCAGGTGGGAACACTCGCCAAAATCATCAAAATGATTGTTTTGCCAGATGGCAATACCACGATCATCATTCAAGGAAAGAAGCGCTTTGCCATTCGAGAGCAGGTCACTGATGATCCTTATTTCATCGCCAAAGTGGATTATTTAGAGGAAAATTTTCCTAAGAACTCCAAAAAAATTAAAGCCCTGGAAGAATCGCTGAAGGATGCAGCCACCAAAATCCTTCACCTCAACCCGGAGATTCCCCGTGAAGCACAGGTAGCCCTGGACAATATTGACAATACCGCTTTTCTCACCCACTTTTTATCCTCCAACATCAATGCGCCGGTAGAAGCCAAGCAGCGACTATTAGAACTCAACGATGGGGTGGAGCGTGCTACCTTGTTGCTGGAGTTTATGATGAAAGACATCCAGATGCTGGAGCTGAAGTCAGAAATCCACAAAAAAGTACATACCGACATCGATCAGCAGCAGCGGGACTATTTCTTGCGGCAGCAGATGCGGGTTCTTCAAAACGAACTTGGAGATGAAGGGCCTGAAAAAGAAGTGGAAGACCTTCGCGCCAAAGGGATGTTGAAAGCTTGGCCTGCAGGGGTGAAGAAGCATTTTGAAAAGGAACTGGACAAGATCCTACGCATCAATCCCTCCGCTGCAGAATACCCGATTGCCCTGAATTATGCGGAAACCCTCGTGGAACTGCCATGGAATGAGTTTACACAAGATAATTTTGACCTGAAGCAGGCCCGCATCATTTTGGATGCAGACCATTTTGGTTTGGATAAAGTGAAAGACCGCATCATTGAATACCTGGCGGTATTGAAACTGAAAAATGACCTCAAAGGTCCAATTCTCTGTTTGTATGGCCCTCCAGGTGTGGGTAAAACCTCCTTGGGGAAATCCATCGCTTCAGCTTTGGGGCGTAAGTACATCCGCATGTCCCTAGGAGGCTTGCACGACGAAGCGGAGATCCGCGGCCACCGCAAAACCTATGTGGGTGCAATGCCAGGCAAGGTGATCCAAAACATGAAAAAGGTCAAGATCTCAAATCCTGTCTTTGTGTTGGATGAGATCGACAAGCTTTCTTCTGACTTCAGAGGAGATCCTTCCTCTGCCTTTTTGGAGGTTTTGGATCCCGAGCAGAACAATGCGTTTTTGGACAATTACCTCGAGGTGGAATACGACTTGAGTAAAGTGCTTTTTATTGCCACAGCCAACTCACTAGATTCCATACAGCCGGCACTTCGGGATCGTATGGAGATCATCGAGGTGACGGGCTATACGCAGGAGGAAAAATTTGAAATTGCCAAGCGTCACCTCGTTCCCAAGCAGCGTACCGAACATGGATTGAAGCCCAGAGAGATCACTTTTGAAAAGGCAGCACTTCAAAAGATTATCGAAGAATATACCCGTGAATCTGGCGTCAGAAGCTTGGAGCGGGTCATTGGAAAAGTGGTTCGGAATATCGCCAAATCTATTGCCATGGAAGAGCCTTATGAATCGAAAATCACCCCTGAGGCAGTGCAAAAGATTTTGGGAGCAGCGATTTTTGACAAAGAAATATACCAAGACAACAGCATTGCTGGAGTAGTAACGGGCTTGGCCTGGACTAGCGTAGGTGGCGAAATCCTATTTATTGAATCCAGTTTGAGTAGGGGTAAAGGCAAGTTGACCCTATCCGGTCAGTTGGGCGATGTGATGAAGGAGTCTGCCATGACGGCCTTGTCTTACTTGAAGTCCAAGGCCGAGCAATTGGGCATCGATCACCGCATTTTTGAACAATACGATCTCCACATTCACGTGCCTGCTGGAGCGGTTCCCAAGGATGGCCCTTCTGCAGGTATCACCATGCTCACTGCCATGGCCTCCGTATTTACGCAGCGAAAAGTAAAGGCAAAAGTAGCCATGACTGGAGAAATCAGTTTGATAGGTAAAGTGATGCCAGTGGGCGGAATCAAGGAGAAAATCTTGGCCGCCAAGCGTGCGGGTATCAAAGAGATCATTCTCTGTAACAAGAATAGACGGGATATCGAAGAGATTGATGCCCATTACCTCAAAGGCATCCAATTCCATTACGTGACCCAAGTAGATGAAGTGCTTGCTATTGCGTTGACTTCAGTCCAAGTGGATCGTCCCTTAAAGTTTAATTTGAGTCCGGAGACTACTCCTTCCGCCTAATTCGCGGCAGCGTGCTAGATTTCCGATTTTATTGATTCACCACGAATAGTTCAAGCAGATGCTTAATTCCCTTAACCTCACCCCCAGACAGATTGTCGAAGAGCTTGACAAGTACATCATTGGTCAGCAGGATGCCAAGCGCAATGTGGCCATTGCCTTGCGCAACCGAATTCGACGAATGAATGTAACCTCAGACATTCAAAAAGACATTGTGCCCAACAATATTTTATTGATCGGAAGTACTGGGGTAGGGAAGACCGAAATCGCGCGAAGACTAGCAAAAATCGCCCAGGCACCATTTATCAAGGTTGAAGCCTCCAAATTTACCGAAGTAGGCTATGTGGGCAGAGATGTGGAAAGCATGGTTCGTGACCTTGTCGAGCAGAGTGTTTACCTCGTTCGTGATGCCAAAAAGGAAGAAGTGAAGGTGAAGGCAGCCGAGGCCGTAGAAGAAATTCTCTTGGATATTTTAATCCCACCGGTAAAAGGGATTGGATTTGGAGGAGGAAATTCTCATTCCGGAGAGGGTTCAGTGCCTTCTTCCGATGAAGAACTCAACGAACGTACCCGTGACCGGTTTCGAGAGAAACTTCAGCAGGGGGAGTTGGAGGATCGAAAGATCGAAATTCTAGTCAAAGCAGCGGCTCCCATGGGAATTGGGATGGTGGGCAATAGCATGATGGACGATGCGAGCATGGCCGGTCTTCAAGACATGATTTCGGGCATGATGCCCAAGAAAACTAAAAAGAGAAAGCTCCCCATTTCAGAAGCTAGAAAAGTACTTTTGGAAGAGGAAGTATCCAAGTTGATTGACTTTGATGAAGTAAAAGAGGAGGCGATTCGATTGGCAGAAAACAATGGTATCATTTTCATCGATGAGATTGATAAAATTGCATCTAAATCCGGAAAAGGAGGGGGAGGTCCCGATGTGAGCAGAGAAGGAGTACAGCGTGATTTACTGCCCATCGTGGAGGGTTCATCTGTGACCACCAAGTATGGGGTCATCCAAACCGACCATGTGCTATTTATTGCAGCTGGAGCGTTTCATGTGAGTAAGCCATCCGACTTGATTCCTGAATTGCAGGGCCGTTTCCCCATTCGTGTTGAACTCCAGGCCTTGACCAAGGAGGACTTTACCCGAATATTGAAGGAACCCAAAAACGCCTTGACAAAGCAGTACCAGGCGCTTTTTGAAGTGGAGGAAGTGTACCTGGATTTTACCGATGATGCTATTGAAGAGATTGCACACCTTGCCTTCTTGATCAACCAAGAAGTGGAAAATATTGGTGCCCGTCGACTGCATACCGTGATGAGTCACCTGCTCAATGATTTTCTGTTTGAAGTGCCAGATTTGATTGGTCCAAATTCAAAGATTTGCATCACGAGGGAGATGGTTCAAGAACGTCTAAGTTCCTTGGTCAAAAACCGAGACCTATCCCAATACATCCTATAATGCTTGAAATCTGATCAGCTACGACTTTAGTTAAGGGCCTACTTTTTAGGACTATCCCACCAATCAAACTGGCAATTGGCGGCACTTAGGTCCTTCCAATCATCGCTCAATACCGTAAATGCAAACTGCCCTGCGGTAGGGAGATTGTCCAGATTAACACCCAAGCGTACAATTAATTCGGTTAGTCCTGGATTGTGCCCCACCAAAATAAGGGTCTGTAGTTGTGTGGGCTGAGCTTGAATTACGTTCAGCAAATGATCCGCAGAGGCATGGTAAAGTGAGCGGTCCCATTGAATGTGGTGGGGTATGCCGAGTACTTCGGCTGTGATCTCTGCAGTTTGCTTTGCCCTTTTGGCGGTAGAGGAAAGGATACCATCTATCTTGATTGCTCTTTTTTTGAGTAAGGCAGCCATTTTAGGTGCATCTTCCAGCCCTCGAGCTGCGAGTGGGCGATCGTAGTCTGGGAGCGAGGGATTGTCCCAGTCCGATTTGGCGTGGCGAATCAAAATTATTTTTTTCATTTCTGGATAAAAAAAACGATTATTTTGTTTTTTTTAATTGAATAGTTATTTTTAAGACTCATTTATTTCCAATTTATCACAATTTATTATGTTTACCGGGACAGTAAAATTTTATAATGAAGCTAAAGGTTTTGGATTTATCGTTGATGACGAAACTCAAAATGACGTGTTTTTGCACGCCACAGGCTTAGTAGACAAAGTTGCTCAAAACGACAAAGTTACGTTCGACATTAAGGAGGGTAAAAAAGGACCCAACGCAATCAACGTGAAAAAGGCCTAAGTTTTCCTAAGAATAGCTTGGTTCATGAAATCCTCCAAATCGAATTTGGAGGATTTTTTTATGGATTTTGGCCTCAGTTTTCTTTGCTGACAATAAGTCAGTTTGTACCATGTATATTTTTTACATAGCTACCGAAACTTCTTGTCGTTTGAATGGTTAAATTAGGTAGCTTTCAAGAGGTTGGTTAATTCTTGTTAAGGAAACTTACCTTAGAAGCATATCGGCGTAAAAATTGAAATAAATAAATTGTAATAAATCATCTGATTTTAAAAAGCGATAACAATGAGTAAAAAACAATTCTTTCTCGGGGTCCTAGTGGCCGCATTGGTGGGTGGATTCGTGGCAGTTGCGGGAGTTAGTTTTTTGATGAGACCGCAAAACGCCAGCACCTTTGATGAAAAACAAAAATCTAGTTTTGTCAATTTGCTTGGAGGCAAGGATTTCACAGTTCCTGATGGAATCAACTTTATTGCTTCTGCCCAGCTGGTCACTCCAGCAGTAGTCCATGTAAAAAGCCAAGTTTCTTTTTCTCCCCGTTCACGTGGACAGCGGGATCCTCTGCAGGAGTTTTTTGGGATTCCCCAGCCTGAATCAGGCCCAAGAGATCCAAGACAAGAAATGCCGATGAGCTCCGGTTCAGGGGTAATTATTTCTGCGGATGGCTACATCGTCACCAACAATCACGTGATCGAGGGAGCCACTCGCGTGGATATTTCCTTGGACAATAACAAGCGCTACGAAGCCACGGTGGTGGGTACCGATCCAACTACCGATTTAGCCTTGTTGAAAATTGAAGGGGAGAATTTTCCATTCATCAAGTTTGGGGATTCAGATCAAACCAAAATTGGGGAGTGGGTTCTAGCTGTAGGCAATCCATTTGACCTCAATTCCACTGTAACTGCGGGGATCATCTCTGCCAAGGCAAGAAACATTGGGATTCTCCAGGGTGTAGAAAACAACCTGCAGATTGAATCCTTTCTTCAAACAGATGCTGTGGTCAATCCCGGTAACTCGGGGGGGGCCTTGGTGAATTTGGCGGGAGAATTGATCGGCATTAATACTGCCATCGCCTCCAGTACCGGTACATTTTCAGGGTATTCTTTTGCCGTGCCGAGCTCTTTGGTGAAAAAGGTGATGGATGATTTGTTGAACCATGGAGCGGTCCAGCGCGGCCTTTTGGGAGTACAAATCCAGGACGTGAGTCCTGAATTGGCGGACTACTTGGGTAAGAAATTCCCTGTAGAACAAGGGGTTTATGTAGGAGGAGTCAATGAGAATTCCGCTGGAAAAGCAGCAGGTCTGAAAGAGGGAGACATCATCGTAGCCTTGGACGGAAAGCCAGTGAATACGGTAGCCAACCTTCAGGAATTTGTAGCTAGAAAACGACCAGGTGATAAAGTGGAAGTGGGCTACTTGAGAGATGGAAAAACCCTCAAAGCAACCGCTACGCTCAAAAATTTCTCTGGAGACACGAATATTGTCAAAAAAGAAGCTCCAAAAGTATTGTCATTTGAAGGGCTCCAATTGGAAGATGTAAAGCAGCAAACCAAAGATCAACTTCAAATTACTGGGGGCGCAGTGATCAAGTCCAACGGCAACGAAGCTTGGAGAGCGGCAGGTGCTCGAAATGGATTTATCATCACTTCAGTAATCTCAGACAAGGGTCGCAAGCGTGTTGCAAGTGCAGCAGAAATGATCGATTTCTTGGAGGATTCCAAAGGGGAAGAGATTGTGGTTTTGGGCATGTTCCCAGATGGTACGGAATACTACTTTGAAATCAAGCCAGAATAAAGATTTTCCTTTTGTATTTGGGAATCAAGAAAACCGGAGAAATCCGGTTTTTTTTTGTTTCTGAATTTGCTTACTTTAAATTGTTCAAACCCAAAATCACCATGAAAAAAATTCTAAGTTATGGCCTTCTCTTCCTTTTTTTAGGTGTAGGGGCTACTGCTCAAACAATCAGTTCAGCAGGTAATAACCCTGTTCCTGGCATTTCAAAAGACCGAATCGCTAAAATAGATGCCATGCTTGAAGCGGCCATGCAGGACGAACAAGTGCCTGGACTAGTAGCAATGGTAGTCAAAGATGGAAAAATCGTCTATCATACTGCTAAAGGGTTTGCAGATGCAGAAAATGGTAAAAAAATGGAGAAAAATTCCATTTTTCGCATTGCCTCCCAAACCAAAGCAATCACTTCTACTGCAATTCTCATGTTGTATGAAGATGGAAAAATTCAGTTGGATGATCCGATCTCCAAGTACATTCCTGAATTTGCCAATCCTCAGGTTTTGGCTTCTTTTCGCTATGCAGACACTAGTTATACGAGTAAGCCTAGCAGTAAGGTCATTACCATTCGGCACCTGCTCACCCATACTTCAGGGCTAGGCTATGGGGTGATTGATGGAGATGAACGCATGAAAATGATCTACCACAAAGCTGGTGTTATGGACTTGTTTACTACGGAGAAAATCACAATTGGAGAAAGTGTGAAGCGCCTTGCCAAACTGCCTTTGCACCATGAGCCTGGCGCCAAATTCACCTACAGCGAAGGGCTAGATGTGTTGGGTTATTTGGTTGAAATCCTTTCTGGCAAGACTTTCGATGTGTTCTTGAAAGAACGAATTTTTGATCCACTTGGCATGAACGACACCCGTTTTTACCTCAATGATGCCCAAGGGGAGCGCTTAGTGGATGTACATACCTACCAGGGAGGCAAATGGAAAGCGTATCCAGTAACGTTTTATGACCCAGCTTACCCCAAAACAGGAGCCAAGACTTTCTTTTCAGGGGGTGCTGGGCTATCCAGTACTACGGAAGATTATGCCAAATTTCTTCAAATGTACCTGAATGGAGGAAGCTACAATGGAGTTCGATTACTGAGCCCGATTACCATTCAAACTGCCATGAAAAATCAGGTGGGCGACCTCTGGAATGGCGATAAACACTATGGTCTAGCTTTTGGTGTAGTGACCGCCAAAGGAGTAGCACAAGGAGGGCAAGGAAGCGAAGGTACTTTTGATTGGGGTGGATACTTCAATACCCAGTACTTTGCAGATCCCAACCACAAGGTGATTGGATTGATCTTCAAGCAGACTTCCGGTGCTGGCAAGGGCGATCAGACGTCTTGGAAGTTTAGACAAATGCTCTTTAGTGCTGTGGAGTAGTTCACTAAATCTTTGGTTGAAAACCCCTTAACGATTACTTGAATTGTTAAGGGGTTTCTTTTTGGGTGCAAAAAATAGTTGATCTTTTATGTGTTTCTATCCCTTTTGGTCAAAGGAAATAGTTGAAAACGCGACTACACTAGGTTTATTATGGCAGACTTCTTGGAAAAACAACAGGCTTACCAATTCTGAAAATTTGACATTAGGATCAACTTAACTAGGTAAAAAAGTGGGTTCTCAAATCAAAAATCCAATTTGATTAAAAATATAGTTTTTTGCCTTAATATTGAAAAAACATCAATAAAATGATTAAAAATTAACAAATACATACTATTTATCAATATTTTTTGTAAATTAATCTATTATTAACTAGTTATTTCAGGCCCAGCGAATCCCATTACTTTTAGCAGTGTCGCAAGCTGCTGTAGTTCCTAATAAATAGGGGATTGGGAGGTGGAGGTTAATGTGGTGAAGCAAACCAAGTTTAAAAAAAAAGGAGTTACCATTTTCAACTTACTAATGGAAATAAATTCAAATCATTTGATAGGCCAATTCAAAAAGCAGGTTGTGGATAAATACACGATTTACAATAGTTTATTTGCAGCGCTTCCCTACTCCGGAGTAGCTAATGCGGGTGCATTACTACCGATTTTATTGCAAGCCTGTGAAAAAGGGTATGAGACGAAGAAATCGCCAAGTGAGATTATTGATTATTTTTTTAGCCAACACACGGATGTAAGGAGTGAACAAGAACAATTGAATCACTTATTTAAATATGTTCAATACATTGAACGACAGGTGGTACTTTTTGACGCAATTGAGGATGCGGCCTTTTCGAGTCTGCATGATGTCACGGGTGCTGGAAGTTTAAAATCAATCCTAAGGGATGCGGTGCTACTAAAAAAAACAGCCTTAATTTCTAAAAAACTAGAAAAATTTAAGTTGAGGCTCGTGTTGACAGCTCACCCTACTCAATTTTACCCTGCTAATGTTTTAGGGATAATTCATGATATGGGGGAAGCGATTGGTAAAAATGACTTCAATGAAATAAGTCAATTTATCCAACAATTGGGCTTAACTCCATTTTTTAATAAAAAGCAACCTACTCCTTCCAATGAAGCGATCACCTTGATGTGGTACCTAGAAAACGTATTTTACCATGCTGTAGGTAACATCTATACCAAAATTGTAAGGGATGTTTTTGAAGGAGATTATACAGGCGACAATAATTTTATAGAGCTTGGATTTTGGCCAGGTGGTGACCGAGATGGAAATCCTTTTGTGAATGCAGAGACCACTCGGTTTGTAGCCAAGGCCTTACGAAGCAGTATTATTGTTTGCTATTACAGAGATGTAAGAAAGTTAAAAAGGAAGTTAACCTTTTCTGAAGTTGATGTTTTAGTCAATGAATTGGAGACCAAGCTTTATAAAAATGTCTTCACTCCTGATCAAGCAAAGCCAATCACCAAAGAGGAAATTTTGGAAAGTTTATTGAAAATAAAGGGACTAGTTGTTGAGCGAAATTATGCCATGTATTTGCCAAAACTGGAAAGCTTTATTCATAAAGTGAGCTTATTTGGAACACATTTTGCCTCGTTAGACATAAGACAAGATAGCCGAATACATCATCAAGTTTTAGTAGATGTGCATCAAACGATTCTTGAAAAAAATGGGATTGGGATTTTGCCAGAAAATTATTCCAGTCTTAGTTTAAGTGCTCAACTTCAGGTATTGTCTGAACTAAAGGGTAGCCTAAACCCTTCAGATTTTGAAGAAACCCTCACCAAAGACACGCTTCAATCCATTTATGAAATCCAGTCGATTCAACAAATAAATGGAATTCCAGCCTGCAATCGTTACATTATCAGCAATACGCAATCCGCCATCCATGTGTTGGAATTGTATGCCTTATGTAGGCTTTGTGGATGGGACCAATACTTATCCCAACTCGATATTGTGCCCTTGTTTGAAACAATCGAGGATTTGGATAATGCCGAAGGGATTATGCGTATCCTCTACACTGATCCCCTCTATAAAAGTCATTTAGCGCAAAGACAGTATAAACAAACCATTATGCTTGGTTTTAGTGACGGAACTAAGGATGGGGGATACCTACAAGCAAATTGGAGTATTTATCAAGCAAAAGAACGGTTGACAACTATTTCTAGGGCCAACCAAGTCATTGTTCTATTTTTTGATGGGCGAGGCGGTCCCCCTTCCCGTGGAGGAGGAAAAACGCATCAATTTTATGAGTCTCTTGGCAATCGGATTGAAAAAGAAGAGACCCAGTTAACGATTCAAGGGCAAACCATCACCTCAAATTTTGGAACCATCCAATCTGCAGAATTTAATATCGAACAATTATTAAGCGCAGGTGTCAGTAATGAATTATTCTCCGATACGCAGCTTCAACTCAGTGATAAAAACAGAGAAACATTGGATGCCTTGAGCCAACTCAGTTATTCCACCTATCTGAAACTGAAACATCACCCCCAATTTTTACCCTACCTTCAAAAGTTTAGCCCGCTGAATTATTATGGCAAAAGTAATATAGCCAGTAGGCCTACAAAAAGAGGGGCGAAAAATGAACTTAGTTTTTCAGATTTGCGAGCAATTCCTTTTGTGGGCAGCTGGAGTCAAATGAAACAAAATCTACCTGGTTTTTTTGGTTTTGGATCTGCATTAAAGGCCTTTAAGGAAAAAGGGCAATGGAATGATGTGGAATTATTAGTGAGTAACAGTGCATTCTTTAGAACCCTCGTGGACAATAGTATCATGAGTATGGTTAAATCAAATTTTGCCATCACCCAGTACATTGAAAATGATCCTGACTTTAGAGACTTCCGCCAAATCATCAAAGATGAGTTTGACTTGACGCGCCAATTGTATATAGAATTGACCCAAGGGGTGAGTTTAATGGAAAAGGATCCCTTAGCAAAACAGTCTATTCTACTTAGAGAAAGAATCGTTCTTCCTTTGCTTACCATTCAGCAATATGCGCTGAGTAAATTGCAACTCCAGCCCGGTGACTCAATGCTGAAAGAATCATACGATAAATTAGTCACCCGAAGTATGTTTGGTGTGATCAATGCAGCAAGAAATTCGGTATAAATAAAGTTGGCGCTGGATTTAACCTGATCGAAAAGAAAATTTGCTATAAAAACCTTTTGCGTAAATTTCAGATGTTAGGGTAGCGGTGGATGCCTATAGTAAGGTATAGAGAAGTGATGGATTTCATGTAATTTTGCCCCATGAGTAAGCAAAGAGAAGAATTAGAACACCGACTAAGACTCCGAAACATCAAGCTTTCCGACTACGAGGATATTCGGGAGATCATGGTGTCTATCTATAAAAATCAAGGGGGTGCCTGGACCAAAGCGGAGCTTAAAAACCAACTCCGCATGTTTCCCGAAGGTCAAATCTGTATCGAGGACAATGGAAAAGTAATCGCGGCAGCCCTAAGTATCATCGTGGACTACTACAAGTTTGGGGACAACCATAGCTACCATGAGATCACTGGTTATGGTAAGTTTGATACGCACGATCCGGATGGAGATACCTTGTACGCGACCGACATTTTTGTGCACTCGGATTACCGAGGCATGCGACTGGGACGACGTCTCTATGATGCCAGAAAAGAGCTTTGCGAAAACCTAAACCTTCGCTCCATTATCGCAGGAGGACGTATCCCAGGCTACTCCAAGTATGCCGACGATATGACCCCGCGAAAATACATTGACCTGGTCAAGAACCGGGAGATTTTTGATCCTGTACTTTCTTTTCAGCTCGCCAACGAGTTTCACGTCAGAAAGGTAATTACTAAATACCTGCCAGAGGACACTGATTCCCGAGCCTATGCCACCTTGTTGGAATGGATCAACATCTACTACGAAAAGGATGAAAAGCTAATCGGTAATAAGAAGTCCATCGTTCGCCTAGGATTGGTGCAGTGGAAGATGCGTCGTTTTTCCAATGTGGATGACTTGATGCAGCAGGTGGAGTTTTACGTAGACACCGTATCGGGCTATAAATCAGATTTCTGTTTATTGCCCGAATTTTTCAATGCCCCCATGTTGGCGGAGTTCAATGACATGGACGCATCCGAAGCCATCCGAAACTTGGCGGACTACACCACCGAAATTGTGAACCGGATGAGTGATCTGGCGGTCTCCTACAACGTGAATATTATCGCGGGTTCCATGCCGGAGTACGATGGTAAAAAGCTGCGCAACGTGAGCTACCTCTGTCGTCGGGATGGCACCCAGGACAAGCAGTACAAGTTGCACATCACTCCAGACGAACAGGCATACTGGGGCTTGCAGGGCGGCAATGGCATCAACGTATTCGAAACCGATGCGGGAAGAATAGGTATTTTGATCTGCTACGACGTCGAATTCCCCGAGCTGGGCCGTATCCTCGCCGAACAAGAGATGGATATTTTGTTTGTGCCTTTCTGGACCGATACCAAAAACGCTTTCTTGCGTGTCAATATTTGTGCGAAAGCGAGAGCCATTGAAAACGAATGCTATGTGGCAATCACGGGCTCGGTAGGTAACCTGCCTAAGGTAGAAAACATGGACATTCAGTATTCTCAGGCGGCGATTTTCTCCCCTTCTGATTTTTCATTCCCACACGATGCCACCGTAGCGATGGCTTCGGAAAATGCCGAAACAACCATTGTGGCGGATGTGGACTTAGATTTATTGACCAAACAACGAAAGGCGGGGTCTGTGCGTAACCTAGATCAGCGAAGGCTAGATCTTTATTCAATTCAATGGAAACAGAAAAAGTAGTAGCGGCTTACCTTCAGCATGTCCCGATGGAGGTGCTAGAAAAAGCCAAGAAAATAAAAGTGCTGATCACGGATGTGGATGGGGTACTCACTGATGGGGGTATTTTGTACGATAACGATGGCATGGAATACAAAAAGTACAATGTCAAGGATGGACTCATTGTGCAGCACCTCAAGAAGGCTGGCTTCCTCGTAGGAGCCATTACAGGCCGCGCCTCTCAAGTGGTGGAAAATCGTTGTGAGGAACTCCGTTTTGATTTCCATTACCATGGTGTCAAAGACAAGTACAAGAAACTGGCCGAATTGCTAGAAACGATGGAGCTGACGCTTGAGGAGGTAGCCTACCTGGGTGATGACTTGATTGACTTACCCGTGTTGACCAAAGTAGGGCTATCCATCGCTCCTGCAGATGCTTTGCCCTATGTCTGTGCAGCAGTGGATTATGTGTCCCCATTTGCTGGAGGAAAAGGCGTCTTCCGTGAGGCAGCAGACCTACTGCTCCATGCCAAAGGACAATTGGTCCCATTAATTGAGCAATTCGCTAAAAAAGAAGCATGAAAAGAACAACGAATACGATGAAAATCCGGGATGGGATCGAATTAGGATCCGGAAAGCCCGTACTTTTTTCCGGTCCCTGTGCCGTAGAAAGCTTTGACATTTGTTTGGAGATAGGTACCAAAGTAAAGGCTTGGGCGGAAGAGCATGGCTTTTCCTATGTATTCAAGGCCTCCTTTGACAAGGCCAATCGAACCTCTTCTTCCTCTTTTCGAAGCATCGGAATGGATGCTTCCTTGGAAGTACTGCAGCGGGTAGGGAAGGCCTTGGATGTGCCCTTGGTTACCGATATTCACGAAAGCTACCAAGCTGCCGAGGTGGCCGAAGTGGTGGATGTGCTGCAGATTCCTGCTTTTCTTTGCCGACAAACCGACCTGCTCCTTGCTGCTGCGGCCACAGGGAAAGCGGTGAAAATCAAAAGGGGGCAATTTATGGCTCCGGAAGACATGGCTTATGCGGTCAACAAGGTGCGAAGTGCGGGCAACGATAACGTATGTTTGACCGAGCGTGGCTTTTCTTTGGGATACCACAACCTAGTCGTAGACATGCGAGGCTTGCCGATTATGCGGCAATTCGCTCCTGTGGTTTTTGACATTACACACTCGGTGCAGCAGCCCGGAGGACAGGGTGGAAGTAGTGGAGGGCAACGCGAGTTTGCTCCCGTTTTGGCTCGAGCTGCAGCAGCTACAGGCATCGATGGATTTTTTATTGAGACGCACCCCGAACCTAGCAAGGCGCTCAGCGATGGGCCGAATTTGATCCCTTTGCATAAAATGGGAGAATTTTTGGCGATGCTGAAGGATTCTTGGGAACTGGGGCAACGCTATCAAGATTTTAACGTAGAGTAAGTGCCTGTGCTGTAGGGATTCTAACTTGAATAGCCAACAAAGAGTCCCCTTCTTTAGGTGAATTGAGGCAACCTTTGGAATTCCTTTTGCGTGAAGCAGTATTGTTTGGGTTGCGTGTGGAATATATCTATTTTTGTAACCATCAGTTAAATTAATTGGTTGACCTGCAAGGATTTGATTTTTTGTTTAATAAATATTGAGTAAAAATTAAACAAAAAATAAATTTCTTCTGTTCCTACAATAATGAAAGTAGCAATCTTCCGAAAAGAGCATTTTAATGCAGCACATCGTTTATTCAATCCGACCTGGTCAGATGAGAAAAACGAGGCAATTTTTGGCAAGTGTAACAATCCCAATTACCATGGACACAATTACGAATTGATTGTGCAACTCAAGGGTGAGATTGACCCAGATACGGGCTACGTATACGACATGAAAGTGCTCAGTGATTTAATCAAGGAGTATGTATTAACTAAATTTGACCACAAAAATTTAAACCTAGATACCGTTGAATTCAAAGATCTCAATCCTTCTGCCGAGAATATTGCGGTAGTGATATGGACTATTTTGAGGGAAAAGATTGATCGGAAATACGAATTAATCGTACGACTCTATGAAACCGAAAGAAACTTTGTTGAATACGATGGGAATTAACCTTAGCCAAACCTCCTTTGACGAAATTGGAGACGAGCATGTAGGTACTTCTCTCCAGACCCCCTTGAGAGACGATGCCTTTAAGATGGATGATGAGCTTAAGGTAGAATTGATTGAAAAGCACTTTAAAGAGATCATGCACATCCTAGGTCTTGACCTAAGCGATGACAGCTTGCGGGGTACCCCACATCGTGTGGCAAAAATGTACGTGAAAGAAGTGTTTGCCGGTCTCAACCCCAAAAATAAGCCGGTACCCAAGCTTTTTGAAAACAAGTACAAGTACAAGGAAATGTTGGTGGAGAAAGACATTACCTTCTTCTCACACTGTGAGCACCACTTTGTGCCCATTTATGGAAAAGCGCATGTAGCCTATATTTCCAATGGAAATGTAATTGGACTTTCAAAAATCAACCGCATTGTGCAGTATTTTTCAAAGCGTCCACAGGTTCAGGAGCGATTGACGATGCAGATTGGCAACGAACTTCGTGAAATCCTGGGCACTGAGGATGTCGCAGTAATCCTAGATGCGTATCACATGTGTGTGAGCTCCAGAGGCATCAACGATACCAATAGCTCTACGGTTACCTCCTTTTACTCCGGTAAATTCGAAACGGACGAGCAAAGCAGAAACGAGTTTTTGAAATACCTCAGCTTGAAAAAATAAGTGAATTGAGGGTACGATTGGTACTCCCATTTCTTCTAAACTAGCGTAAACTAAACCAATGAAAAAGCCCAGCAAAAAAAGCTGGGTTTTTTTATGTTTTAGTGAACAATTCGAGTCTCAGTTGATTTACCTAAAAACAACAAACTCATGAGGGGGAAGAATATAGTAGTAGTAGGAGGAAACTCCGGAATAGGGAAAGCAGTAGCGAGCCAACTGCAGGAAAATGGAGCAACGATTTTTAGTTATTCTAGGACGGGTGAAGGAACTGCTGCAGTAGATTTTGCAACTGATTTTGAAGAGCTTCCGGGACTTCCAGAAATTATCGATGGAGTGGTGTATTGTCCAGGTACCATCAACCTGAAGCCTTTCCATCGAATTAGCATTGCCGATTTTAAGCAGGAGATGGAGGTCAATTTTTATGGAGCAATACGCTTGCTTCAGGCTTGCTTGAAAGGTTTAAAAAAATCAAGCTCCCCATCGGTGGTGTTGTATAGCACTGTGGCTGTTCAAACAGGCATGGGATTTCATGCGGGCATCGCCTCTGCCAAAGGTGCAGTGGAGGGACTTACACGTTCCCTCGCAGCAGAATGGGCACCTAGCAAAATCAGAGTCAATGCGATAGCTCCTTCGCTTACCGAAACACCTCTTGCTTCAGCCTTACTTTCTACTCCTGAGAAAAAAGAGGCTTCCGACAAGCGTCATCCCTTGGGTCGGGTAGGAACGCCGGAGGATATCGCCGAAGCTACTGTGTTTTTGCTGTCTCCGAAATCCTCTTGGATGACGGGTCAAATCATCCATCTGGACGGAGGAATGTCCCACCTAAAATAAATTAAACAATTTCCCATCCTTTTTTGTCTATAAAATGGGTATTGTCCCGAGTTGTTAGCATTGTGTATATGAAGACACCACCAGAATCATTTTTATTATTTAAGGAAGAACTAAAAAAGGCCCAACTTGAAAAAGAAAGGCTTATTCTGCATTACGAACAGCAGCTTTCAGAAGTTAATCTTGAGTTGTACCGACTCAAGGAACAGATTAATTCTCAGCAAGATATGATGAGAACTACATTAGAGTATGCCTCCAACCTGGAGATTCGATTGACAGAAGTAAAAGAAGAAGTAGCTCAAACTACCTCAGCTTACAGAAAATCTATTTATTAACTTTCCACAATGACAGCTATGAACGAGACCCTGCCTTCTCCTGGAATTCTGGAATTTGAGATTGCCTTTGAGCAACGTTATGCCAGAGTTTGGTTTAATAGATCTAGAAAAATCATCATTTGCCAATTACTTACCGACTATGTCCCCATTGATGATTTTAAGGAAGCCTTTTTGGAAATTGGAGTACTCATAAAATCCGGAGGTTTTGAAAAATTTATTTTTGACAAAAGAGCCTTGAGAGCTTTTCACCGGCCCACCATGGAATGGTACTTTATCCATTGGAAAAAAGAGATGCTGGGCTATGGGGTAAAAACCCACAGGAAGATTCTGCCGGAAGAAAAATGGTTTGAGAAGATGGTGCAGTTAGCCAAGGCTCAAATCCTCGCGGACCATCCCGATCACATCATCGACCAGTTGGATATTGCTTACTGCGATACCCTTGAAGCCGCTATTTTGACTTGATGTGGCAGGTCGATGCGACGCAACTCGCCCAACTTGACCCAGCATTTCGAAGAAATCTGATCAATTGCCTTCCTGGATACAAGCCGCTGCACCTGATGGGTACCCAAAATGCAGCGGGAGTCACGAACCTGGCACTTTTTTCTCAAGTGGTTCACCTCGGTGCTGATCCCCCTTTGATAGGGATCTTGTTTCGTCCTCATACGGTCAAGCGCGATAGCTTAGAAAACATCCTCGAAACAGGATTTTTTACGCTCAATCATGTACGGATTCAAGAAGTTGTGCAAGCCCACTGGACTTCAGCGAGCTGGGAGCAAAGTGAATTTGCGGCTACGGGTTTTACCGAAGAGTACAAAGCGGGAGTTCAGGCTCCTTTTGTCCAAGACAGCCCCGTGCAACTGGCCTGCAGCCTCGTAGAAATCCAGACTCTTGCGATCAACCAGACCGTACTGCTCATCGCCAAAATTGAACAGGTATTTGTAGATGAAAAGGGACTTCGGGAAGATGGTTCCCTGGACTTAAATGCTTTGGGTATCGCCACTGTCAGTGGACTAGATGAATACCATATTGGACAATCTCTAGGCCGGCTCTCGTATGCAAAGCCTGGAAAACCCCCCATCAAGTTATAGGTTGAATTTCCGAAGGAAATAGGGATCTTAGTAAGCTAATGAACCTCCTTGAACTCACCGATTTTGGATTGTATTGTCCTCCGGCCGATATTTTTATCGACCCCTGGAGGCCTGTCGCCAAAGCTGTGATCACGCATGCCCATGCAGACCATGCACGTCGAGGTATGGGGCAGTACCTGGCTCACGACCAGTCCAAAGAAGTGATGAAGCTCCGCTTGGGAAAGGATATTCAACTCCAAACCATCGGTTATGGGGAGACCCTGCAGCTTAATGGTGTAAGCCTATCCCTACATCCCGCAGGACATATCCCAGGTTCGGCACAAGTTCGACTCGAACACCAGGGGAAAGTGGCAGTGGTCAGTGGAGACTACAAGGTGGAAGATGATGAGCTTTCTACCCCCTTTGAAGCAATCAAATGCCATGAGTTTGTGTCCGAGTGTACTTTCGGGATGCCGATTTACGATTGGGAGCCTCAAGCGGACGTATTCCAACAAATTAATGACTGGTGGAGGGCTAATGCAGAACAGGGGCTTAACTCCATCATTTTTGCCTACTCTTTGGGTAAAGCCCAACGGGTGTTACAGCACCTGCAACCCGAAATAGGTCCCGTTTTTGTCCATGGGGTGATCGCCAACACCAACGAGGCATTGGCAGCGGATGGACTTATTCTTCCAGAAGCTATCCGTGTCAATCAAGATTTGCCTAAGTCTGCTTACAAAGGCGCCCTAATCATCGCACCTCCGGCAGTGATGAACAGTCCCTGGATGACAAAATTTTCACCTTACCGCACCGCCAGCTGTTCGGGCTGGATGAATGTGCGAGGAATTCGGAAAAGGAGCTCCCTAGATCGTGGTTTTGTACTATCGGATCATGCCGATTGGAAGGGCTTGATCGCAGCAATCACGGCTACAGAAGCAGAAAAAGTCTATTTGACGCATGGTAGCACCGCTATTTTTGGAAAATTCCTCCAAGAGGAAAGAGGAATCGACGCGGTGGCATTGGAAACGCTTTTCGGAGAGGAAGAAAAAGAGTAAGTCTTGTGAGTGGCTTAGTGGATCTTAAATTTGATTTTTTGATTATCCGCAATCATGCCAGTAGTTCAGTTCTCCTATTTATGAATGCGGATAATCGTTAACAGCTGACTGTCCACGGTCCACAGCTCACCTAATTGAACCTCTAACCTTTTTTTCTCTGGTTATTAGTGAAAAAGCGGGTAATCACAAAATGATTTTATTTTTTAGTTAAGTTATTGATAATCAATATAAAAAATTGAATCAAGAGTCTCTCCTCCCAAAATTTTCCCCCTAGGTTTTAGCAAGCGGTTGGCAGTGCTTACCTTTGCACATGGCCCAACAGATCCTCATCCTAGATTTTGGTTCCCAGTACACCCAACTCATTGCTCGTCGCGTGCGCGAACTCAATGTGTACTGCGAAATTCACCCCTACAACAAAGTTCCTGAAATCACTTCCGACATCAAAGGGATCATCCTTTCGGGCTCCCCCTGTTCGGTGCGGGACGAAGGATCACCCGATGTCAATACGGATGCTTTCCGTGGCAAATTACCCTTGTTGGGGGTTTGTTACGGTGCCCAATTGCTAGCCAGTAAGTATGGGGGAGAGGTATTGCCTTCTACCATTCGGGAGTACGGCCGTGCCAACTTGGACCAAATCGACCTGAGCCAAGACTTGCTCAAGGAAATGACCAAAGGTTCGCAGGTATGGATGTCCCATGGAGATACCATCAAGGAGGTTCCGGCAGGCTTTGAGGTGATCGCAAGTACGGAGTCTGTTCGTGTAGCGGCTTTTAAAATAACGGGAGAGGCCACCTACGGCATCCAGTTTCACCCTGAAGTTACCCATTCCTCAGAGGGTAGAAACCTACTTCGCAACTTCGTCGTAGGAATTTGTGGCTGCAGCCAGGACTGGACTTCGGATACCTTTATTGATTCAACTATAGCAAGTTTAAAGAAAAAAATAGGCGCCGATAAAGTGGTCATGGGCCTTTCAGGTGGAGTTGACTCCTCTGTAGCAGCCACCCTCATCCACCGTGCCATTGGAGATCAGTTGACCTGCGTATTCGTAGACAATGGTCTCCTTCGCAAAAATGAGTACGAAGAGGTGCTGGATTCCTACATGCACTTGGGCTTGAACGTGATTGGTGTCAATGCGAAGCAGCGATTTTACGATGCTTTAGCGGGGTTGACCGATCCGGAAGCCAAGCGAAAAGCCATTGGCCGGGCATTTATTGAAGTTTTTGATGACGAGGCACACAAAATTGACGGAGTAAAGTGGCTAGGCCAAGGTACCATCTATCCGGATGTGATCGAGTCTGTATCCGTGAAAGGCCCTTCCGCAACCATCAAGTCGCACCACAATGTGGGTGGCCTTCCAGACTTCATGAAGCTTTCCGTAGTGGAGCCTCTGAATACCTTGTTTAAGGACGAGGTGCGGGTAGTGGGCAGAGGACTTGCAATCCCTGAAAAAATCATTGGCAGACACCCTTTCCCGGGGCCTGGATTGGCTATTCGTATTTTGGGCGACATTACCGAGGAGAAAGTAAAGACCCTTCAGGAAGTGGATTATATTTTTATCCAAGGATTGAAGGATCATGGCTTATATGATCAGGTCTGGCAGGCAGGGGCAATTCTCTTGCCAATCCAATCTGTAGGGGTCATGGGGGACGAGCGTACCTACGAAAAGGTAGTGGCGCTACGAGCCGTAGGTTCGGTCGATGGGATGACTGCAGACTGGATTCACTTGCCTTACGAATTCCTAGCCAAGATGTCCAATGACATCATCAACCGTGTCAAGGGAGTCAACCGCGTGGTCTACGACATTTCCTCCAAGCCACCTGCTACGATTGAGTGGGAGTAAATTGTTGGCTAACAGCTGACGGTCCACGGTCGACAGCAAATTGTTTTGATTTCCAAACTTATGCTCTTTAGGCACTCTTTTCAAAGCAGAAAAAATTGAAGCCAAAAAAGAAACACTCTTCATAAAAAAACCGAGCTGTAATCTGCAGCTCGGTTTTTAGTTTATGGGTAGTTTAATTCTTGAATTCTGGCCTTAGGAAACTCAGGATTTTTTGGTTTTCAGCTCCTGTTTGGGCGTCTTCTTTTTGAGGTAGTTGATAAATTCGGTGTAGGCTTCATGCTCATGGTTGGAAACGGAGATGGACTGCTTGTCTTTGAAGACTACCGTTACTTGCTTGAATTCACGTTTGTTGGCAAGGATGGTTTCCTCTTCCCAGGCTAAAATCTCGGCAACCGGATAAACTTTGGTGCTGCCTCTAAGGGGAAGTTTGATCACGACATGCTCTTTTCCTGCGGAGATAAACCGCCATCCCGCCATCATTTTGACCAGCAGCATCAGGAGCACAAGCGTAAGCAGCGAACTCGCAACCAAGTAAAACCACAAGTCATAGCTTCTGCTGTAGGTAAAATCTCGGAGAATCAGGACTAGCCCAATAAGTAAGATGAAAAGTACGGCACCTAGGGAAATGTAGGTCGATAGCTTGGGTTTAAGCAGGATCATGGCTTTGGATTAGTGCTGCAAGTGTTGTGGAGGCAAAAGTCTCCAAATCTTCGAAAAAAGCGAAGAAAATCGCTTCAATTTCTTCTTCTTTTTCCCAGAGAACTTGGGTGGACTCATTCATTTTGGAATCGAAGCGGGCCCGACGGCTCAGTCCATCCAAGGCGGCTTGAATACCTGCCGGTTCGCGGTAGGCATAAAGCCAATTTTGCATTTGCATCCAGTGAAACATCCGGCAAAAAGCTTCTGGGAGTTCTTGGGGAGAAGAAGAGAGGGTTCGATAGGTGTCCAGGCTGAACTGTTCCAAGGGGATCTCTGAATAGTTTTTCCAATTTTTCGCCAAGAAATAATCGAAAAAAACATCGCTGATTACCCGCGAATAATGCCCAAAACGTGGAATTAGGAAGGATTGCACCTGCTTGACTAAGGGATGCGAATCGGTATGGGTATCGATGGCCCGATGCAGCCGTATGCCGAGTTGCACTTTTTTTGGGTAATTTTCCAACTCCTTTCCACGGACAAAGTCGGCAATAAAATTACCGACTAGGATTTCCTCCTGACCAAAAGAAAGGTACGCATGCGCAAGAAAATTCATCTAAAATCAGCGAAAGGCAAACACTAGGGATAATCCCTTGTTTCAAGGCTAAAGTACAACCATTCATGCGGAATTCCCTCGAAGAAATTAAGCTAGGCCTCAAGCTGCTGCAACTGGAGCGGCAAGAGGATCTGGCTCAGTACAAAAAGAAGTTTCTCAACACCACCATCGCGGACAAAAAGAAAGAGGGCATCACTTGGCATCCCATCTTGCTCAAAAAAACGAAGATCGGCATGGGCGAGCGACTTATCATCGAGGTGGAGCGTACAGATACGAATTACCCTTCTTCCTTCAGCTCCGGCAAGTCTGTATCATTTTTTTCTACCCAGGATGGCTACCATAGCCCTGAATTCCGAGTGAATGGAGTAGTCAATCAAGCCAAAAAAGACATGCTCATCGTCACGCTTCAGGCGGATGAGGTTCCGGAATGGATGGATTCAGGAAGGCTTGGCGTGGACCTACTTTTTGATGAGGCCAGCTACCGAGAGATGGAGTCGGCCTTGAAAAAACTGCTCGTCACCGAAGAGCCACAGCTCCTAAAATTTAGGGATCTCGTGTACGGCGAGGGCCGTCCTGTTTTTGGGGAGGAAGTAAAGATTGACCTACCGGAATTGAATTTTTCGCAAGTGCTGGCCTGCCAAAAGATGGAAGCTGCCCAAGACATGGCGGTGGTTCATGGCCCTCCTGGCACGGGCAAGACCACTACCTTGATCGCGGCGATTTCACGTGCAACACGGTCCAATCAGCGAATTCTAGTTTGTGCTCCGAGCAATGCCGCCGTAGACTTGCTGGTAGAAAAGCTGGTTGATCGGGGTATCGCTACCCTTCGACTAGGCCATCCCGCTCGTGTAGAGGAAAAAATCCTAAACCAGACCCTAGATGCCAAGGTGGCCCTGCACGACAGCTACCGTGACTTGAAGAAATTGCGCAAGGAGACAGAATCCTACCTGCAGCTGGCGAAGCAATACAAACGAAATTTTGGACCCGAGGAGCGGGCGCAGCGCAAGCTCTTGTACCAGGAAGTGAGCCGCATCCGAGAACTTGCGGAGCATCTGGAGGACTACATTCGAACGGATATCTACCAGAAGACCCAAGTATTTGCAAGCACCTTGGTGGGTGCAGGATCGCATCACCTCAAAGGGATGGTGTTCGATGTCGTGTTTATCGATGAGGCGGCGCAAGGCTTGGAGGCCGCGACCTGGATTCCGATGCTGAAAGTGAGGAAAGTGGTTTTTGCTGGCGACCACTGCCAGCTTCCTCCCACCATCAAGTCCATCGATGCAGCACGGCAGGGACTGTCCATAACCTTGTTTGAAAAAATGATTCAGCGCCATCCCTATGCTGCACAAATGCTGCAGGTGCAGTACCGCATGCCGGAAGTGATCATGGGTTTTTCGAATCAGCAGTTTTATGAAGGGAAACTACAGGCTGCAGAGACCACGCAAACGCATGCTTTTTCTCCGGATGAAACCGTGATGGAATGGGTCGATACGGCGGGAGCGGGTTACAGTGAGCAGGTAGAATCCGAAAGCCTCAGTACCTTCAATCCCGAGGAGGCACAGTTTGCCTGCCAGTACCTTAACGATACCATCCTGCGAATTGGATTTGGACTTTTTAAAGAAAAGGGATGGACCATTGGTCTGATTGCCCCGTATTCGGCGCAGGTGCGCAGGCTGCGTCATTTGATTTTTGAAACCTATGCTTTTCCCAATTTGAGGGCCTTTGCTGACCTAATCACCATCGATACGGTAGACGGATTTCAAGGTCAGGAACGGGACTTGATGCTGATCAGCCTTACCCGATCCAACGAGCGGGGAGAGATTGGGTTTCTTTCCGATAAGCGCCGCTTGAACGTGGCCCTGACCCGAGCGAAGCGTAAATTGATCGTGGTGGGGGACAGCAGCACCCTAGCACAGCATGCATTTTTTGACTCCTTACTTCGTTATGTCGAGGAAAATGGGAGTTACAAAAGTGTGTGGGAATTTTTGTAAGTGCTTATTCGCTGGGAGCTTCTTCTGGCTCCGAACTTTCTTTGCCAAAGGCTTCGGCAGGGACCAAGGTTACCCATTTGCCCATCTTCTTTTGAATGACCTTGAAATGATGCTGCTCTTCTGGGGTGATGAGACTAATCGCATGACCTGTAGCTCCCGCTCTACCTGTACGGCCGATGCGGTGAATGTAATCCTTGGGTGAGCGCGGCAGTTCGTAGTTGATCACTAGAGGCAAGGCTTGAATGTCAATTCCTCGAGCCGCAAGGTCGGTGGCTACCAACACCCGTGTTTTTCCAGACTTAAACTTGGCCAATGCCTCGGTTCGTGCGCCTTGACTTTTGTCCCCATGGAAGGCGGTGGCTTCGATCCCATTTTTGGTAAGTTTGACCACTAGGTTGTCTGCCGTCCGTATGGAGGAGGTGAAAATTAGAATTTGCTTCCAATCTCCAGACTGAATGAGCTGACGCAAAAAGGGGCCTTTGGATTCGGTGCTGACCCGGTAGGCTTCTTGCTGTATCAGATCTGGCGTGAAATCCTCCGCTGCTACCTGCACGCGCACTGGATTTTTGAGGAGTTGTTGAATGAGTCCGGCTACCTCTTCCCCTTCGGTGGCTGAAAATAGGAGGGTCTGCTTTTTAGAAGGGAGTAACTCCAGGAGGTGTTCCATTTCCTCACGGAAACCCATCTGCAGCATTTTGTCGGCCTCGTCCAAGACTAGGGTTTTAATGCGTCCTATGCCTACTGCATTTCGGCCTACCAAATCAATGAGTCTCCCCGGTGTGGCAATTAGGACCTCTACACCACCCAATTTCATCATTTGTGGATTGATCGATACGCCTCCAAAAATGGCGAGGGACTTGATGCGTCTAGGAAGAAAGCGGCTAAAGTTTTCGGTCACTTCTGCCACCTGTATCGCCAATTCCCGGGTGGGTACGAGCACGAGAACAGGCACTTGTCGATCGCGTGGAGCTTCATGGGGCAGGAGCAGTTGGAGCAAAGGAAGGATGTAGGCGGCAGTTTTTCCGGAACCTGTGGGGGCAAGTCCAAGGATGTCTTTTTTTTGCAAAATTGCAGGAATGGCCTCAATCTGAATTGGATAGGGGCTTTCATATTTTGCTCGGTCTATTGAGCTAAGCAGATCTTTGGACAGTCCTATGTCGGAAAAATTCATGGTAGGTATTTTACGTAAAGTTAGTAGAAGTAAGGGAACGCCTTTCCTTTTTACGTTCAAGTGAACCAAACTTTGCCATTGCAAATTGGAATACTTCCATTTGATGATTTTTCTTGTAAATCAGAAGAATAAAAACCAAATTAGTTTTCTTTCAAATGAGTTGGATTCATTCTTTCTTATTTGCTCAAACCCAAAATACCTGATTGACTATGTTTCGAGGTTTCCTATTGACTTGTGTGGTTGGTGCGTTACTTTGCTGGTCCTGCAAAGAGTCCGGACCTCTTCCGGAAACACTAGATAGTCCTGCACGGACTGCGGAAGAGGAGTTGAAAACTTTTCAAATTGAATCTGGATTTGAAATTCAGTTAGTGGCTTCAGAGCCTTTAGTCGAATCTCCTGTAATTATTCATTTTGATGAAGACGGACGACTTTGGGTAGTAGAAATGCGTGGCTACATGAGTGATATTGAAGGTTCGGAGGAGAAGCAACCTGTTGGTTCTGTCGCAATTCTAGAGGATACTGACGGCGATGGCCTGATGGATAAGCGGACGGTGTATCTAGATTCGCTGATTATGCCGAGAGCCTTGGGTCTGTTCAAAAATGGAGCCATGGTTGCAGAAAACAATAAGCTATGGATCACCCAAGACCTCGATGGAGATTGGAAAGCAGATTCCAAAATTTTACTGGATTCGACCTATTCTGCTAACGGAATTCCCGAGCATTCCGACAATGGTTTTGTACGGAATTCGGACAATTGGTACTACAGTGCCAAATCTCGTCTTCGGTACCGCTTTCAAGAAGGGACTTGGATCCGAGATTCCACCGAATTTCGTGGACAGTGGGGGATTTCTCAGGATGATCAGGGTCGTTTGATTTACAATTACAATTGGTCCCAACTACATGGAGATCTTGTACCGGCCAATTATTTATCCCGAAATAAAAACCACAAACCCTCCACCGGCATAGATCATGGCTTGACGATCGATCGAAAGATATTCCCCATTCGATCCAATCCCGCTGTAAACAGGGGGTATATTCCCGGTACGCTAGATTCTGCCGGACGTCTTTTTGAATTTAGTTCGGCCTGTGCGCCGACGGTTTATCGCAGTAAGCTTTTCCCCAAGGAATATCATGGGAATATCTTCGTTCTAGAAAATGCTGGAAATCTCGTCAAGCGGAATGTGGTTATCGAAAAAGGAATTTTTCTAGAAGCACATGACCCAAATTCAGGAACTGAATTTTTGGCTTCCACTGATGAGCGTTTCCGTCCAGTGTATGCTACAGTTGGGCCAGATGGCGGTTTTTACCTTGCCGATATGTATCAAGGAATTGTCCAACATGCTTCTTACATGACTCCTTATTTGAAAGAACAAACCCTTCAGCGAGGTTTGGATTCACCGGGTCATATGGGGCGAATTTGGAGGGTAGTTCCTAAAGGGTTTGATCCCAAAAAGACTCCAAAGCTTTCTCAAGCAAGCATGCAGGACTTGGTCCAATATCTTTCCCATCAAGATGGCTGGTTTCGGGATATGGCTCAGCGGCTTTTGGTAGAAAAAAATGATCCCAGCTCAGTAGGGCTTCTAGAAGATCTTGTGAAAAATGGAAAATCTGAGTTAGGGCGATTTCATGCGCTTTGGACCTTGGAAGGAATGGGGAAAGTCAATCCTCCTCTTTTGCTCGAAGTATTGAAAAATGGGACTGACCAACTCAAGATTACAGCACTCAGACAATTAGAAATTTCAGCTGAAAAAGACCCTTGGATTTTGCGCCAACTTGAAGCTACCGCAATGGATCTAGCTGGCAAATCTTCAGAGAAAGTTGTGGTACAAATGGTGCTGAGTTCGAAGATCTTTTCACCTGAAGTAAAAATTAATTTTTTAAGCCAAGTCATCGACAAATATGATTACCTAGCGTTAATCAGAGATGCTGCTATGAGTAGCCTGGAGGATCAAGAGTATCATTTTGTACAGAAAATAATGGCTGATAAAAACTGGATAGAGGCCAATCCCGATCGGGAAGTTTTTTTAGAGATGCTTACCTCAGCCATCATTAATAACAGGGAGCCAGCAGAGATTACTGGGCTTTTGGCTAGTACGGATTCAAAGGAAATGGGATGGAAGGAATCCACTATTCTTGCAGGTATGGCTATTAAGGCAGGGGACATTGATCAACCCGGTTTGGTGTCACTAAAAAGCGAACCCTCCATTTTTAAACGGATAGATTTGCCGATTGATAAAAATAGAACGGCGATGCTGAAGCGGCTTTTCTCTTGGCCTGGTTTTCAGCCTTCTGCAAAAGTAATTTCTACTGGGAATCTAGATGAAAAAGCAATGAAGCAATTTGCCGCCGGTCGCCAGAA
This sequence comes from Bacteroidia bacterium, assembly GCA_964202605.1. Classification (GTDB taxonomy): domain Bacteria; phylum Bacteroidota; class Bacteroidia; order Cytophagales; family Cyclobacteriaceae; genus Algoriphagus. Next base: position 46,957 of record CAXNJN010000006.1, read on the forward strand.
GTATCTGGCCTCCTGTGCAGGTTGTCATGGAAATAATGGAAAAGGTGCGACTCGAATGGGCCCGCCTTTGGCAGGGTCTGAATGGGTGGTTGGAGATGAAGTCCGGCTTGCGCTTATTATGCTGCATGGATTGGAAGGTCCGATCGAAGTGTCCGGAAAAAAATATGATGCCCCTGAAATTTTGCCGGTAATGCCTTCTCATTCAACTATGGATGATTCTGTGATTGCCTCAATTCTTACCTATATTCGAAATGAATGGGGAAATGAAGCACCACCTGTCAGCGGTAGAACCGTAGGTTCCACTCGTCATCTGAATCAGGGCAGGGTGTATCCTTGGTCTGCTGCCGAACTCAATAAGCACATGGAAAGACTTGCAGTCAATCCCAAACCTTAATACAAAATGTCCAAGCCCATGAAGTCTAATGTTAGTACTAAAGAATTTTCCTACAGTAGGAGGGAGTTTTTGAAAAAGTCAGGACTTGCGACTGCCGCCATTAGTTTTCCTTTTTCGGTTTTGCCAGAAAGTTTAAAAGGTGTGCCAATGGGAGTTGTAGTTCATTCCTATGGGATTCGCTACGGATCAAAGATGGAAAGTTCTAAATATCCCGGATTTCAAAATGCGCTTGATTTCATGTTGCATTGTCATTCAATTGGTGCAGGAGGAATTCAGACCTTAGTAGGGGGATGGTCTGAAGACTTCGCTAGAAAGGTTCGTGATCAGCGAGAAAATCTAGGGATGTATTTGGAGGGAAGTATAGGTCTTCCTCAAAGTGAAGCCGATATTTCGAGATTTGAAAAAGAGGTGCTTTTAGCCAAAGAAGCCGGGGCAAGTATATTGAGGACGGTTTGTCTAAGTGGAAGACGTTATGAAAATTTCAAGTCGAAACAGGAGTGGAATGAATTCAAAATAAACTCAACGAAGGCACTTCAACTCGCAGAACCCATTGTTCGAAAACACAAAGTGAAGCTAGCAGTAGAGAATCATAAGGATTGGAAAGCTGCCGAACTCGCTCAACTCATTCAAAGCTTTGGAAGTGAATGGGTAGGGGTTACCCTGGACTTTGGAAACAATGTCTCGCTGCTCGAGGAACCAATGGAAGTGATCCGGACTTTAGCTCCTTTTGCATTTTCCACTCATGTGAAAGATATGGGAGTTAAAGCATACTCAAATGGATTTTTGCTATCAGAGGTGCCTCTGGGAACTGGAATTATCGATTTAAAAGAAGCAGTGATCTTGTGCCAAAAGTATAACCCTTCGATGACCTTCAGCCTGGAAATGATTACCCGAGACCCTTTGCAAATTCCCTGTTTGGATGAAAGCTACTGGACAACCTTCGAAAACCCATCCGCACAGGATTTGGCGAAAATCCTGAGATTGGTACGTGACGAAGCTTATCTTGATACTCTCCCTGGGGTAAAAAACCTTAGCGCTGAAGAAAAGCTTGCTTTCGAAGAGGAGAATGTGTTGAAGTGTCTTGCTTATTCCAAATCCCAATTACTGTAGGAATTCATTGTAAGTTGCGAAAAGTAAGTGGGATGCAGTAAATAGGAACTTTACCAACTACTTACACTTTACTCGATTAAAAAATTCAAAAGAATAAAAACATGTCCCAATTCGACCTAACCCAACTCCCCGGAATTGCTCTTTTTTCACTCAAAGGTAAATCTGCCATTATCACTGGAGGTACCAAAGGTCTAGGGTTGGCTATGGCTGCTGGACTGGCTTCAGCTGGTGCGAATGTAATGCTGGTGAGTCGCAAGGCTTCTGATGGGGATGCCGCAGCTGCTGAGATTGCCGCTCGGTATGGTGTCAAAGCGATGACTTTTGCTGCTGATGTGGTAGAAAAATCCGCCATGGAAGCAATGGCAAAAACAGCTTTCGAGACTTTTGGATCAATCGATATCCTAATCAATTCAGCGGGGACCAATATCCGTGGTCCAATCGATGAGTTGAGCTATGAAGACTTCACCAAAGTAATGGACGTCAATGTCACCGGAACATGGTTGACCAATCGTGCAGTGACTCCCTATATGAAGGAGAAAAACAAAGGGGCAATCATCAATCTTGCTAGTGCCTTAGGCTTGGTGGGGTTTTCTAATCGAACCCCTTATGCTTCAAGCAAGGGAGCGGTGGTGCAGATGACCCGGGCTTTAGCTATAGAATTGGCACCTTGGAATATTACCGTGAATGCGATTTGTCCAGGGCCATTTTTGACTGAGATGAATCTTCCGATTGCGGGTACAGAGGAAGGGGAGAAGTTTATAGTGGGTGCCACTGCCTTGGGGCGTTGGGGCGAACTCAAAGAAATTCAGGGAGCAGCGATTTTTCTGGCTTCAGATGCTGCTACTTACCTTGTAGGATCAATGTTGACTGTGGATGGGGGATGGACAGCCCGATAAAGAGAGCAGTGTGCCGTGTGAAACCTCAATTAAAACAAGGCATTCAGCTAAATATCGGTCATCTGGCACCTGATCCTTATTATACTACCACCAAAGTCAAAACAAAAATTAATAAAATTGCAGTCACTCCAGCAATTAAGGTTCCCAGGCTATGCGACATATTTCCCTGCTTGATGCTCATACCTGAAAGTTGAGTGACCACCCAAAACCCGCTGTCATTCGCATGTGAAATGCAGAGTGAACCTGCTCCAATAGCGAGTGCAGTGAAGACTTTCATTGTTTCAGAATCTAGTCCTAACTGCCCCAAAATTGGCGCTATAATTGACGCGGTGGTGATCATTGCGACGGTCGTTGATCCTTGTGCTGTTTTTAGTGCAAACGCAATCAAAAAAGGTAGAAAAATCCCCCAATTTGCATCACTCATGTTAGAAGTAACTAGGTCGCCGACGCCTGAATTTTGGAGCATTTTTCCAAATACTGAACCTGCTCCGGTAATCAGAATAACCGGGGCAGCAAGCAGAATTGATTCCCCAATCCAACCAGAGGAGGATAGAAGTTTGCGGTCAAACTTTTTTGGTAAAGTGAAGGACAAAAGCGCACCAATCAATAAGGAAATAACCGGAGAACCTATGAATTGAATCGCCTGGGTATACGTGCTTTCTCCAAAAGGCTTGGTAGGATAATTTGCGATAGATGCCAGAATAATCAGTATCAATGGAATGATTACAGGAAGCAGCGAATTGAAAAATGTTGGGAGTTCTTTCTTTTCTAATTTTTGTTCATCCGCGATTAATTGTGGTTCAAGTGGAATCTTGACCACAAACTTATTGACAAAGAAATAAAGTGGGATAAGTGTGATCATTGAAACAACCAATCCCCAAATTATCATTTGACCTAAATCTGCGCCTAAAATTGCAGCAGCAGCAATCGGACCGGGAGTGGGAGGTACCAATGCGTGGCTTGCCATAGCCCCAAGAGAAAGAGCAACAATTGTTGCTGCGTAGGAAATCTTACTTTTTGACGCCAATGATTTGGCAATTGGGTTCATCATGATGATGGTACTATCCCCAAAAATTGGAACGGATAAAACCCATCCACTTAGCATCAGGGAAAGGTTCACAAATTTCTCTCCGATCCATTTCAGAATCCGGTTTGCAATGACAATGGCACCTCCCGTTTTTTCAAGAAAAGTCCCCATGATTACTCCCAAAAGAATCAAAAGCCCCACACTTCCCATCACCCCGCCAAATCCTTCAGAAATTGATTTGACGATAAGGTCTGTTGGCATTCCCATCATCAGCCCATAAATAATTGCCCCAACAAAAAGTGCAAGAAATGGATGAATGTCATATTTGACAATGGCGAGTAGGATCAAGCCCAAAGCAACCAGTATAATCAGAATTGTAAGCATTTTGGGATTTTGTTAGGATGTAAAGAGTGGGAAGGAACAAATGCTGTCCTACATCACCGAAACTAAATTAAATATGCAGAAAACCCAACGATTCCGCAGTTTTATAGGATGGATGGTTGGATGAGAGGTATTAATTAGTTGGTTAACCAATGCATTCTCAATTCTAATTTTTAATCCTAGGTAAAAAACCGATTTTCCATTAATTTAATAAGTCAGAACAAAAAATGTTCAGAAGAGCATTTTAAATCACCTTTTCAACAAACCCAACTGATGCGATCTCCAATCTTGCTTTCATTCTTTTTGATTTTGGCTCTAATGGCTTGTCAGCCAAAAACAAATTCAAAGGTGCAATTTGTGCTTTTACCAAGTCCGACCACTTTCAACATCAGCGGAGAGTCAAAATTGAAAGCGGCAGATTTGGAATCCAGTTTCCAAAGTGCCAAAACGCATTTTACAACGGGTAAGCTCCTGTCTGATTTTCAAGATGAATTTTTTAATTTTTCGCTCGATTCTGGTCTTCAGCTTGCACCTGAGGGCTATTCTCTTTCGATTTCGGAACAAAAAATAGAAATTAAAGGATCAACAAATGCCGGACTATGGTATGGACTGATGACTTTAGGTCAATTGATTCAAGATGCCAAAGATCAAAATGCTTTCCTTCCCCTATGCAGTATTGATGATGAGCCTGCACTTGCTTACCGTGCCATTCATCTGGATGTGAAGCATCATTTGGAGAAAAAAGAATACTACTATGAACTTATGGATCGCTTTGCTGCACAAAAGATCAATGCAGTGATTGTGGAAATTGAAGACAAGCTGAAATATAAACTTCAGCCAAAAGTCGGGGCATCGGATGCTTTTTCAATTGAGGACTGGAAAGCTATCAGTGACTATGCGATGAATAGAAATATACGGATTAGTCCATTAGTTCAGGGCTTGGGACATGCTTCATTTATTCTGAAGCACAAGGAGTACGAGCCTTTGCGCGATGATCCGAGTAGCGATTGGGCTTTTAATCCACTGAATGAGGAAACGTATAAAGTTCAGTTTGACCTCTATGAAGATGCATTGAAAGCATTTCCTCATGCCAATTACCTCCATGTCGGAGGTGATGAAGTACATACCACGGGCAGAAATAGCGGAAAATCTCCATTAGAACTTCAGTTGATCTGGCTGAATCGAGTAAGTGATTATGCCATGCAAAAGGGCCTGACTCCAATCTTTTGGGATGATATGCCTTTGCAAAATGCGGGTGTATATCGGTCTATTTATGATAGTAAACTGACGACTGTGCAAGTCGATAGCATCTGGGCTGTCAATGAGCCTAAATTGAATCAATACGTTGATATGTTTCCCAAAAACTGTGTGTACATGCGCTGGAACTATGACATGCCGGAATCTCCGGGAAACATAAGGGCAATGAAATGGTTTTCGGATAATGGGTTTAATGTCATGGGTGCTACCGCTGGACAAACGCGCTGGAATCTCATGCCGCTGGACCAAAGCAACACCAATAATATCCGTGATTTTGCTTTGATCTCCATTCGAAATAAGGCTGATGGCTTGTTACTGACGCTTTGGGATGATGATTCTCCGCATTTTGAGTTGTACCAGCGCGGGATATCCATTTTTGCTGAATACACCTGGGCAGGAGAAAAAAGATCAAGCGATGAACTTCATCAGGCTTATCGTCAACGGGCTTTTGGGCCAGCTTTGGCCTCGGCAGAGCATGAGTTTATCAATGCCTTGGAAAGTCCTGTGGCGGATTGGAAAAACATGCTGTTGGATAACCAAACAGACCGAAATAGCCTGCGAACAATAGATGACCCCATCAATCAGGCAGTAATTCATTTACCCAATTTGGATTCTGCGGGGGCATGGAGTCAAAAATACCAAGACAAAATTACCAAAGCTGAGGCAAGCAGGCTTCAAGTCGATGAAGTTTTACAGCAAATCCAATTCGCAAAAAAATCCGCTCTTCGCAATACGCACCAACTTGAAGTGTATGAGCAAGTGGCCCAGGTGGTTCAATTTTCTAATCGGGTAATCTTGACACTCGCTGAATATGACGAGCCAAGTGGAGAGAAAAAAGAGCAGGCTCAAGCCAAACTCGTGGCAATGGAGGAGGAATGGGCTTCTATTCAATCTAAAGTGGAGGAAGTTTATGGCAAAACCCGACAGATCAATAAACCCGCCGACTACATTTTGGATCAGGATCATCATAGACATTTAGCCAATCAGGCCCTGAAGTTCTCTGATTGGCAGTTTTATGTGGAGGGATTGTTTTTGGAGAAAGTGAAAATAGAGTTGAAGTAGTGCGTATTTTAAAAATTCATTCAAAATTTATGAACTGCAGTTAGGAGGGAGCATACACGATTTTTGAGTTTCAAAAAAGGCAAGAAATATTCCCTTCTGTAATCGATATAGACATAAAAAGTGTTACATATCTTGGATTAAAAAACACCCCAATTTGCCTATAAGGGGAAAACAAAAAAGGAGGCCAAGGCCCCCTTTTGTCAGTTTAGATTTTTCCTGAAAAACGCAACGGTTTTTTCCCAAGCCGCCTTTGCAGTGGGTTCGTCGTAGCGTGGCGTGCTGTAGTTGTGAAACCCGTGATTCACACCCGGATAGTTAATCATCTGGTAGGTTTTACCCTGGGCCTTTAAGGCGGCTTCATAGGCAGGCCAACCCGCATTCACACGCTCGTCCAATTCGGCATAGATAACCAAGAGTGGTGCTTGAATCTGTGCTACATCGGCAGCTTCTGGTTGTCCTCCGTAATACGGCACAGCTGCTTTCAAGTCTGGGATGCGTACTGCCATCATGTTGGAGATCCAACCGCCAAAGCAAAAGCCGACTACGCCTACCTTGCCGTTGCAGTCGGGATGGTTTTTTAGGAATTCATAGGCTGCGATAAAATCCTCCAGCATTTCTTCGCGCGTACGCTTGGCTTGCATGGCACGGCCCTCATCGTCGTTGCCTGGGTAACCTCCAAGTGGAGTCAGCGCATCGGGAGCAAGGGAAATAAATCCATCTACGGCACATCTTCTGCCCACATCTTCAATGTAGGGGTTGAGGCCCCTGTTTTCGTGAACCACAATGATGCCGGGAAATTTTCCTTTTCCGGTAGGGGTGGAGAGCAAGGCTTTGATTTGACCTCCACCTTTCGGGGAGTTGTACATCAGGTAATCCGAACTTTGAAGGCGCTCGTCGCCTAGGGCAACAGTTCTGCCGCTATCGTAGTCTGGCATCATGCTGCCCAGTAGGGCAGCAACGGTAATGCCACCGACGGCATAGACGGATAGCTTCTCGATGAAGGTTCGTCGGTCAAATTTGTTGTGGCAGTAGTAGTCGTAGAGGTCAAAGGCCTCCTGCGGGATATCGGCTTTGTTGAGTTTTTCCATTGTTTTCAAGTTGAGCTAGATAAGGTAGCGAAAAATCAACTTAAAAAAAATGACTTTCCCCTCAGTGGTTTAGGGGAATTCCGGCTCCTGTCCCGAGGGTGGGGTTTCACTCTGGTGGTCGTAGCTCAGCACCTCTGTCAGTTTCCAGTTTTCCTTTTCCAAGATCCAGAGGTGTGTAAATCTTGCGGTACTGGTCCAAAGGTCTTTCTTGTCCTTCTCTCGGATATAAAAGTGGTGAACTCCTGTTTGGATGGCTCCATAGATTTTACCCGATGCATAAAGCGGAAAGACTTCCAAACTCTCGGGAGCTACTTTTCGGATAGGCTTTTGGGCAGGGGAACCACAGATATTGTTTGCGGTATTTTCCAGGAATTTAGTTTTGTCCTGGAAGCCGCCCTGATCGTGGTAAAAGCGCAAGTCCTCTGCCACCTGATTTCTCAAGTAGTCTAGGTCGCAGCGATTGAATCCCCGTTCAAAGAAGACACTGTCTTGGTGTTTCAATTTTTGAAACAAGGCATTTTTCTCCTGCGCTTGGACCTTGGTGAGGCTGATTATTGCGAAGAAACAGAGTAGGAGGCGCGTTTTCATTTTTTTGTTGAATTGGTTAAATTACAGCCTACCCTTTGGGGTTAGGTAAATTTATTTTCAGGCAAGGAGTCTGAGATCCCTACGGAAGTTTGACAAACCGATCGTCGAGCTTAACGCTAAAATTAATTTCAGCCTTTAATGCGGTGAATATTTTTATTAGTGTGTCTACCGTAGCGCTATTGGCGCTACTTTCAAGCTTTGAGATTTGGGCTTTTTGTACGCCAACCAACTGGCCAAGTTCCTCTTGGGTCAACTTTCGTTCCTGCCGGGTTGATTTGATCATTTTGCCCAATACTTCCATACGAAGTTCGTACTCGTAGTGGTCGCGTTTCTCTGAACCAAGTTTCCCGAGGTACTTGTCTTTCATTTCGGAAAGGGAATGAAGTTTCATCTCTGAGGTAGGCATCTGTGTTTCTTTATTCTGAATTAACTTAAAAAAAAGAATTAAAAAGTTTCTAAATATAGAAACAAAAAAAGCAAAACCAATTTTCTTTACTAGGTAGGGGGAGGCAGATCTGCTCAAAAAATATTAACCAAGCAGTGAAAGCATCCAGCTTATCTTTTGTCTTGGCCTAAAAGTTCATGTAAGCACCTCACTTTTTCTGCTTAAATGCCCCCGCCAGAATCAGGGTACCAAAGGTTGTGGCCAGGCCAAATAGAATCCACCAGATCATATGTTTTTAGGTTTTTGGGAGAAAATTGATTTCAAATTGCGATTTATTCGTTCACTTTTTTAATCACCCGAGCAAGCACTCTACTTACTGCCCATTGAGGCAGGTAAATGTAGTTTTACACCTTTTTTCTTAAATTGAATATCGTCCAAATGACCCATTTTGTCCCGTTTGGAATTGATCAGGTGTATGTGGAGAAAGGTGTCGTGATGCGTAAAAATTGTTTTGTGGTTTTTGGAATAAAAACCGACTAGGTCTACATCTTCATTTTTGAGGGAATAAAAGGTACGACCTAAATGCGCTTCCTCGGGGGAACTAACTTTAGTTCCTCTTGGTAAATTCACCACATGGATGGTAGCCTCCTCTACAGTGCCACTGACTTTGAATAAGAACGGATTCTGAGTTGCCTGGCTGCGCTCACTGAGAAAGCGCTCCAATTGCTTTAGCGTTTGTACGCTATCGGGTAAATCTTCCGTAATCCAGGCAGCAATAGGAGCATAGGCAAAGAAGGGTGCTCTTGCGCCAAAGTTTTCTTTCACTTCCATGGTGGTATCAGTCAACACCCTGGAAATATAGGATTTGCCATCTAGGATAAGGATTTCGCCTGATAGCGAATCCAGGGGACCTAGTCCATTCAATAGGTTTTTATTAGCAATGCTGTCTAAGTAAATGTTCCCTTGAAGTTGGCCTTTCCACATGATATTTTTCATCTCTCCAACTAGCCTGACTTCTTCGTTAGTCCCCTCTTTGGCAGGGGTACAACCTACACTGAAAGCAATACAAATCACAAGTGCGAGTCGACTTAGAAAGTAGTAATACGAGTTGTCAGAGCAACTAGATGTTTTTTGGCAGGGAATCATTGAATTTTTATTTATCTGGTAATCAAATGACTAGATTCAAGGCTTCTCCTCTCCCCGGTACTTCTCCTGCAGCCCCATCAAAAAATTACGGAGCACCTGGTCCTTGCATTCGCGGTACTGTGCTTGCGAGGGATTGCGGAAAAAGGCACTTAACTCGTGCTTGCTCAGTCGAAAGCCACGCAAGCCAAAGATCTCCAGCATCCCATCATCCTGTAGATTTAAGGCAATCTTGAGTTTGCGCAGAATACCATTGTTGTTCAGTGTCTTTTCGACTACCGGCGCGGCTCCCTCTTTCTTGCCGCGATTTGCTACGATCAGCCCATCCAGAAAATGCGCCAAATCCTTGTCATACAACTTCACGAAGTCAGGATCCTCCTCCTTTTTGAGCCAAAGAGCCACTTCCTCAAACGGAATGATCTTGCCACCCAAGGCAAAAATCTCCTTCATCTTGTGGTCGTGGTAATGGAAGGTGTAGCGGAGGGTGCGCAGGATGTCGTTATTGCTCATGCTGGCAAAGATCGAAATTTTACCCACATCTTCTCCAAGTCTCGCCTTCTTCCTCTCTCTGGAATTGCCGTATTCCAAAATCAGGCTTGATATTTCGTTCATTCCGGCAAAAAAAGCGAGAAAATCTCCTTTCTTTACGACCTTTGCACGAGCCAAACCCTCTTGTCCCTTGTCTACCGAAGTTTTATTCATCACCCCACCCTTCACCCAGCTCAATACGCCCTATCCGGCAACCGCTTACCTGAAGGGGTTTTTGAATACGCTTGGGGTGCCTTCCAAACAGGCAGATTTAGGGATCGAGGTGATGTTGGCTATCCTCAGTCCTGATGGCCTGCGGCACATTTTTGAGCAGGCAGAAAAGGTAGATTCACTATCGGACAATGCGCTGCGTATCCTTCGAATCCGCACGCAATACCTGCAAACCATCGGCCCAGTGGTGGATTTTTTGCAAGACAAAAACCCTACACTCGCCTACCGGATTGCGGAAGGTGATTTCCTGCCAGAGGCAGGGCGGTTTGAACAGGTGGAGGATATGGATTGGGCTTTTGGGGCCTTGGGCATCCGTGACAAAGCCCGCTACCTGGCCACACTCTATTTGGAGGATTTGGGAGATCTGATCACTGAATCCATTGACCCTCATTTTGGATTTACCCGCTATGCAGAGCGCCTGGGACTGTCGGCTCGATCTTTTGACGAACTACAAGAAGCACTGCAGCAGCCTCTTACTTTGGTTGATGAACTCTTACTTCGACTCCTCGAGGAAAAAATTCAAGCTTATTGCCCCCGCTCAGTTGCCTTTTCGGTGCCTTTTCCGGGCAACCTCTATGCAGCACTCAAATGCGGGCAGTACCTCAAGGCCCACCACCCCGACATCAAGATCTGGATGGGTGGAGGTTACCCAAATACAGAATTGCGCTCCCTCAAAGAGCCTCGGGTATTTGATTACGTAGATTACATCGTGCTCGACGATGGGGAAGCTCCTGTGGTTCTGCTTTTGGAGCACCTTGCAGGAAAAAGACCGCACACGGAACTGAAAAGGACCTTTCTACGCCTAGATGGGAAAGTGACCTACGTGAATAACCTAGCCGTCAAAGACCTCCCCCAGCGGGAACTTGGCACTCCAGACTACAGCGATCTTCAACTTTCCTCCTACTTATCGGTCATCGAGGTAGCCAATCCCATGCACCGATTGTGGAGTGATGGAAGGTGGAACAAGCTGACGCTCGCCCATGGTTGCTATTGGGGAAAATGCACCTTTTGTGATGTTTCCCTCGATTACATTGGTCGCTACGAACCCATCACTGCGTCCCTGCTCTGCGACCGCATTGAAGAGATTATGACCCAAACGGGCACCAACGGTTTTCACTTTGTAGACGAAGCCGCTCCTCCCGCCTTGATGCGTGAGCTGGCCTGTGAAATTCTCCGCCGAGGACTCGTTGTAGTCTGGTGGACCAATATCCGTTTTGAAAGCAGCTTTTCGGCAGACCTTTGCCGCCTCCTGCGCGCCTCGGGTTGCATCGCGGTATCCGGTGGACTTGAGGTGGCTTCCGATCGGCTTTTGGACTTGATCAAAAAAGGAGTGACCGTGCCTCAGGTGGCACAAGTTACCCAACATTTTACGCAAGCAGGGATCTTGGTACATGCCTACCTCATGTATGGCTATCCTACCCAAACGGTTCAGGAAACGGTAGATTCCTTGGAGATGGTTCGGCAGCTCTTTGAGCAGGGGATCATTCAATCGGGTTTCTGGCATCGCTTTGCGATGACCGTGCACAGTCCGGTGGGTTTGAATCCTGCTGCTTTTGGGGTGAAGCGTCTGGACGAGTCACTCGGCTCTTTTGCCAACAATGAGGTGGACTTTGAGGATCCTATTGGAGTGGATCACGGCACTTTTTCGGAAGGGCTGCGCAAATCCTTGTTCAACTACATGCAAGGTGTAGGTCTCGATCTTCCCTTGAAAAACTGGTTTGACTTCAAGATTCCTCCTACCAGCATTCCCCGTACCTACATTGCGCAACAACTGGAAGAACTTTCCTCCAAGCCTATAAAAGACCACCACCGCATCTGCTGGTTGGGCAGCGCGCCGCAGTTGGATGAACTCGAAGTGGGGCTATGCGAACTACTTTTTTCGGGCAAAAAAGAAGATTTTGCGCTCGAGCTTCCTTTAGAGCTAGGGCGCTGGCTCTTCCAACTTTTGGAAAAAGTAAGTTTTAAGCAATCGACTAACAGCCTGGTTCGGGACGTTCGCGCGCATTACGAGCAGGAGTTAGGTGATTTCGATGAACTGCTTGACTCCGAAGTTTGGGAGCTCCTCTCCGAAAACGGCCTGCTGATTTTTTAAAATCTCATCACTTCCACAGCATGCGTCACCGCTATTCCTTTACCGTGGGTAGGGGAAAGAATTTGATTCGTAGCCATTTTTCCAATTCCACTGCGTGAAAAACCAAGGCGGATAAGCCTAAGCAAGCGGCAAGCTCCCCTAGAGAAAGCGCTTCCGTTTTAAACAAATCGTTGAAAAAAGGGAGGTAAATCACAGCCAATTGAAGCAAACAGGTTCCCCCCACGGCGAGGATTAGGGGCTTATTGCTAAGGATTCCCTGCTTGAATAAGAAGGTGCGGTCACTACGAATGGCAAGCACGTGCCCGAGTTGAGAGAAGGAAAGCACCGAAAAGACCATCGTTTGCCAGTGCCATCCTTGCTGGATGGCAAGGTGCTGAGTAAAAAGCGTGACAGCCGCCATCCAAATTCCTACCCAGATGATGTGGTAGCCTACGCCGTTGGCAAACAAACTTTGTTTGGGTGAGCGAGGCAGTCGTTGCATGCTGTCTGGTTCTGCGCCCTCATTGGCCAAGGCCAGTGCTGGGAGGCCATCCGTAACCAAGTTGATCCACAGGATATGGATAGGAAGTAGGGGGATGGGGAGGCCTAAGAAAGGAGCCAGGCCGATGACTAAGATTTCAGCGCCGTTGCAGGTGAGGATGTATTTGATGAAGCGAACGATGTTGTCATAAATTCGACGCCCCTCTTGGATGGCTTTGACGATGGTAGAAAAGTTATCATCCAATAAGATGAGATGAGCCGCTTCCTTGCTCACATCTGTGCCGGCAATGCCCATGGCAATGCCGATGGTGGCTGCTTTAAGCGAAGGGGCATCGTTGACCCCATCACCCGTCATGGCGGTGAAGTGCCCCTTTTGCTGAAGGGCTTGCACTATGCGCAACTTCTGCTCTGGGGCTACTCGCGCATAGACGCTCACTTGCTCCACCTGCTTTTTAAAGTCCTCGTCTGAAAGTTGGGCCAATGCAGTCCCTGTAAGCGCCAAGCTTCCTGGTTTCCAGATGCCCACCGCTTCGGCAATGGCCTTGGCGGTGGCAGGATGATCTCCTGTGATCATCACCGGGGTGATGCCCGCTTGGAAGCAGTCCTGAATGGCTTTTTTTACCCCTTCTCGTGGAGGATCAATCATGCTGACGAGGCCAAAATAGTTGAGGTTTTGTTCCAGCGTAGCTTTTTCCTCTTCCGAAGGCATCTTGTTCAGTACCTTGCCGGCAAAGGCGAGTACGCGCTCTCCTTGACCTGCCCAGTGGCTAGCGCTTTTGGTGAGTTGTTTTGCTTGGGTAGCATCCGCCAGTACTGTTGCTATCGATTCAGGTGCTCCTTTGCAAAGGAGGATCACCTGATTGCCCAATGTATGGATGGTGCTCATTCGCTTTCTTACTGCATCAAAGGGGAGCTCCATCTTTCGTGGCAGCTGCTTGCTGAGTTGGCGGTATTGGGTCACGGAAATCTCGTTGAGCAACTGCTTGACAAGGGCCAGTTCGGTAGCCTCTCCGATTGGTTGATCCTTCTCATTGAGGTGCACATCCTGACAGAGGCCTAGGGCAAGCTGAAGGTTGCTGTATCCTTCAAGTAGCGGGGTATCCGAAGCGGCTTCTGTCCGTACTACGGTAAGTTTATTTTGGGTAAGGGTCCCCGTTTTGTCTGTGCAAATGTAGGTGACGGCTCCAAGGCTCTCTACGGCGGGGAGCTTTCGCACCAGCGCCTTGCCTTTTGCCAGCCTGCTGGCGCCCAAAGAAAGGGTTATTGTGATCAACGCGGGGAGTGCTTCCGGGATGGCAGCTACGGCAAGGCTCATGGAGAGTAGAAGTACGGAGAGGACCTCCTCACCACGGGCTAGTCCAGCAAGAAAAAGTAGTACGCAGATTACACCGATAACGAGGGCAATCACCTTGCTAAACCGCTGCATCCGTTGCTGCAGGGGTGTCCTTGGCGAACTAGGTTCGAGGAGGGCTGCAATCTTGCCGATCTCGGTATTCATTCCGATGGCCACCACCATTCCTGTTGCGCGGCCTTGGGTGATGAGGGTGCCGCTGAAGGCTAGGTTGCTTTGATCACCTAGCGGAAGTGCTTGGGCGGGAAGTGTCTCTGGACTCTTGTCACTTGCGATGGATTCGCCGGTAAGGGTGGATTCGTCGATCTTTAAGGAGAAGGTTTCTAGCAAGCGAAGGTCGGCGGGCACTTTGTTGCCAGCCTCCAGGTGGAGGAGGTCACCTACGACCAGTTGCTTGGAGGGTAGGGTGACGAGCTTGCCAGAGCGGAGCACTCTGCTCTTGGTTTCTGTGAGCTGCTTGAGGGCATCCATGGCTTTTTCAGCGCGGTATTCCTGAATGAAGCCCAGTAGGGCATTCAAAAGCAAGATGACCAAGATAATTACCGTGTCGGTCAGGTCGCCAATAAGCCCAGAAAGCAGGGCGGCGGCGGCAAGAATAAGTACCATGAGGTCCTTAAATTGACCTAGAAAAAGGAGCCAAACGGCCTTTTTCTTTTTTTCTTGGAGGAGGTTGGGTCCCTGCTTTTCGCTACGATGCAGTGCCTCTGCCTCGTCTAGTCCGGTGGGGCGAGCATCCAAACGGATAAAAAGTTGCTCGGGGGATTCTTGATAGAAAAACATGGATTGTCAGATTGAATTCTTCGTACATACGAGAATTCATGGGGGCAGAGGGGTCCTTTTTGAAAATATATTTACGCTCATTTCATCTATTCCTAATTTTGGAACTACCTAATTCGTTTGACCTGAAGAAGGGGGGCATGAATCAGCAGGAGGTCAATTTGACCTCTCCTTTTACTTTTAAACCTCAATGTTTTTATTGAAAAGTTGAGGTTTGGCTGCTTATTTACCCTGGAATCTATCCTTTTTAATCATGTCTAATGGATTAATTTTGTAATTAGCGGCGACTTTCTTCACAAGAAAAAAATCGAAGATGATAGACAGTTTTTCAAATCTATTTGACAGTTACCTTAAACTAACGGAAAGCGAAATTGAGTTTTGTAGACCCTACTTTGAACTCCATTCAGCTCCAAAGAATACCCTAATTGAGGAGGAAAATAGGGTTCCAAGGCATTTGTATTTTATCACAAAAGGATTTATGCGTTTGTTTTATTACGATTCTGATGGGGATGAGGTCACCACACTTATTGTATCCCCAAACCGATTTGTCACTTCCTTCACAAATTTTATTCACGAGCAAAAATCCAATGAAAACTTGGAATGCATCACGAACTGTGAATTTTATAAAATCGAAAGAAGCAAGTTGGTCGAATTGATTGATAAAAGTGAAAGCTTTAAGAAATTGAGCCTAACCATTTTTGAACAGTCTGTGGCCACCACGCAATTAAGGGTAAACGACTTTGCTACCCTTACGGCGGAATTGAGGTATAAAAAACTGGTTGAGCAACAGCCCGAATTAATTCAGAATGTACCTATCCAATACATTGCCTCCTACCTGGGCATCAAGCCGCAAAGCTTGAGTAGAATTAGAAAGCAGATGATTAAGTAACAAATGTTAAGTGGTACCTAAAGTGCGAATTCTAATTTGCCATCAGATTTAATCACCTCAAAATTTGAAAGGCCATGTTAGATTTCGCTAAACAGTATCTCACGACCGTCATCGTAGCACTCACCATTATGAGTGTGGTCTATTTAATCATCTGGGTAATTTTTGGCAAAAAACTCGGCAACAGAAAAATTCAACTTTCAAAAAGGGCGGGTTGGTCACAAATAAAAGGTGAAATAGGAGCGACATTTTTTTCATTTTTTGGAGGCACCACCTTTTCGATTCTTTTGTTATCCTTTAATGATATCGGATTAACAAAGTTTTACCTCGAAGCAGGAAAATTTGGGTTAGGGTATGAGGTTTTTGCAATTATTGCCATGCTGCTGGTATCCGATACCTGGTTTTATTGGAGTCATCGAACCATGCACCATCCAAGCATTTACAAGTATGTCCATGCGCTCCATCACAAGAGTTTGGATGTAAATCCATTCACCTCAAATTCATTTCACCTGATTGAATCATTATGGCTAACGGTTTGGATTCTTCCTTTAGCCATGATTATGCCTATTTCGATGACTGTTTTAGGCATCATGCAAGTGATTGGAACTTTCAACAACCTGAAGTCCCATTTGGGCTATGAATTTTTCCCTAAATTTTTTAGTAAAGCGCCCTTTAACATGCTCGTAACGGCTACTAATCACAGTCTGCACCACACCCAATACAATGGAAATTACGCCTTATTCTTTCGTTTTTGGGATGTGGTTTGTGGTACAGAATTAAATTCGACTGAACGTACTTTTCATAAAATTCACGAACGGAAAAATGCGACGATTCTTGATAATACCAAGTACAGAACTTTGATCATTGATAAATTGGTAAATGAAACTCCGGATACTGTTTCTGTTTATTTTAAAACGGATGACAAGGAGTTTTTCACCTATCATGCAGGTCAATACCTCAACCTGAAAATTAAAATTGGCAGCAAAACCTATACGCGTTGCTTTTCCTTGAGCTCTTCACCTACTGTGGATGATTTTTTACGAATAACGGTGAAGCTGAAAGGCGAAGTTTCGCATTATTTTTACAATACAGCAAAAAGTGGCGATCGAGTTGAATCCTTGCTGCCAGTGGGTGATTTTACATTTGTGCCCACTGAAAATGGTATAAATCAGTATGTGCTCGTGGCAGGCGGAAGTGGTATTACTCCCTTGTATAGCATGCTCCTTCAAATGCTTCATTTTGAACCAAAAAGCAAGGTAACCTTACTTTATGCCAACCGAAAAGAAGAAAACATTGTCTTCAAAAAAGAGCTAGATCAATTGGCGCAACACTACCCACAATTTGAATACCGTAACTTTATTTCTGGAAGCAAACGGATAGAAAAAAGTGACTTAAAACTTGGTAACAATACCCATTACTACCTATGTGGTCCAGATTCCTTAAAGGAAGGAATTTCAAAGTATTTAAAGGAGTTGAATGTTTCGAAATCTAATATCCATGTCGAACATTTTGCAGATGGCTACAAGCCCTGGTTTGGGTTGTGGAAAGGATAAAAGTCAAACTAATTTGGACTTAGTGAACCCCATGCTGCATGAGTTGTCATTAAGCTCTTTTTTATGCCAAGTATCCAAAAGTCCAGCAAGAAATAAGCCGCTCAATTGGATGTTTTTCACGCCATTTTCAACGCTTACTAAATCTTATTTTTAAATAATTAAATAGGGGTGATCCAGGTCTTTAGTCAATCAACTGCCTGTTTGGTTTTCCCCACTTTCAATTTGGCGATAAAAATAGGCGCTGCTGGTAGCTGAAATTCAAATGGCTAAGCAAATTGCCAAATACCTCTGCTGCTTCTAGCTGCCGGTCGCTTACTTTTTTGCCGAGCAAACGGCAGAGCAGCAAGCCATAGACGCCATTCAGGCAGATTTGAATTTCATTTCCAAGGTCCTCGGTTTGGGCAGCTTCCACTGCCTCGAGCAGGTGAGGCTTGACCAGGTGGAAGGTGGCCACGTAGTTGGCGTCGGTTTTGAGCAGTTGGTAGTGAAGCGCAAGCAGCTGCTTCACCAGCTCCTGAAGTTCTTGAAGGTGCCCTTTTTCCATCAGTTCTTGCTGCTTCATGGAGGCAGCTAGCCCTGCATACCAGGTTTTGATGCTGTCCTTTTCCTCTTCAATCACCGGGTAGTGGGAGATCACATACTGCTCGATTTCCCCCATATTCCCTTGGTAGGAACGGATGAGGTCTTCCATCTGGTACATGTACACGAGGTATTCGCCTATGTTTTGGGATTTTTTTCGTTCTGCAATCGCCTGCATGGGGAGGAATTAGGGATGGGTGGACAAAGGTAAGTTAGAAAAGAAAATAGCCGGTAAGGATTTTCCAAAAAACAGTGGGAACCCCTGAATTTTAATCAAAACAAAACGTGGAAACAAGAGATTAGGAAGGTGAACAAAGAAAGGAGAAAAAACCTTGAAAATGGTGTAGCCTATTTCTTACATCTCCTAACCAAGAAAGCTTCTTTTTTCCTACTTTTGTCTGACTTAAGCTTATGAAAAACATTCGAAATTTCTGCATCATTGCCCACATTGACCACGGCAAAAGTACACTAGCAGACAGGTTGCTCCAGACAACCAACACGGTTTCTGACCGAGAAATGCAAAACCAGTTGCTAGACGACATGGATCTGGAGCGCGAGCGCGGCATTACCATCAAGTCCCACGCGATACAGATGAAGTATACTTACAAGGGGGAGGAGTACACTCTTAACCTGATTGATACCCCAGGTCACGTGGATTTTTCCTACGAAGTATCGCGTTCCATTGCCGCCTGTGAAGGGGCTTTATTGATCGTAGATGCCTCTCAAGGTGTGGAGGCGCAGACCATTTCCAATTTGTATTTGGCATTAGGGCATGATCTAGAAATCATCCCTGTTTTGAATAAAATAGACTTACCTGGTGCCGACCCTGAAGCGGTAGCAGACGAGGTTATCGAACTCTTGGGTTGTGCCCATGAAGATATTGTGTTTGCATCGGGCAAAGAGGGGATTGGAATAACCGATATTTTGGCCAAGGTGATTGAGAAGATTCCAGCACCGAAGGGCGATCCCGCAGC
Organism: Bacteroidia bacterium; assembly: GCA_964202605.1. Classification (GTDB taxonomy): domain Bacteria; phylum Bacteroidota; class Bacteroidia; order Cytophagales; family Cyclobacteriaceae; genus Algoriphagus. The sequence goes on from CAXNJN010000006.1 coordinate 65,739, forward strand.
GCCGCTACAAGCCATGATTTTTGACTCGCAGTTCAACTCTTTCCGTGGAGTAGAGGTTATCTTCCGAATTTTTAATGGAACGCTAAATAAAGGAGATAAGATCAAGTTTGTCAACTCAGGCAAGGAGTACTTTGCTGACGAAATTGGTATTTTGGGCATCAACCAGATTCCGCAACAAACCATGAGTGCCGGCAATGTGGGTTACCTCATTTCGGGCATCAAAGTGGCCAAAGAAGTGGCTGTTGGGGATACAATCACACACGTGAAAAACCCATGCTCAGAATCCATCAAAGGCTTTGAAACCGTGAAGCCTATGGTATTTGCTGGGATTTACCCTGTGGATACGACCGAATTTGAGGAACTTCGTGCTTCCATGGAAAAGTTGCAGCTCAACGATGCCTCCCTGGTTTGGGAGCCGGAAACGTCCGCTGCCTTGGGCTTCGGATTCCGATGCGGGTTTTTGGGAATGCTGCACATGGAAATTGTGCAGGAGCGCTTGGAACGTGAGTTTGACATGACGGTTATCACTACAGTGCCTTCGGTGCAGTTTAAGGCTCTCATGACCAACGACGAGTACCAGGTGGTGAATGCACCTTCCGATATGCCGGATCCTACGCGTTTCAAACATATCGAAGAGCCTTTTGTAAAAGCGTCCATCATCACGGCTGCAGAATATGTAGGTCCTGTGATTTCCCTTTGCATGGATAAGCGGGGTCAAATCAAAAACCAGGTATACCTCACCTCAGATCGGGTGGAATTATCCTTCGATATGCCGCTTGCGGAAATTGTATTTGACTTCTTTGATCGTTTGAAGACGATTTCCAGAGGTTATGCTTCCTTGGATTACGAACTGAAGGGCTTCCAGGAGTCGCACATGGTCCGTTTGGACATCATGCTCAATGGGGAACCGGTGGATGCGCTATCTGCGATTGTACACCGGGACAAGGCCTATGATTGGGGCAAGCGCCTTTGCGACAAGCTAAAAGAGCTAGTACCGCGTCAAATGTTTGAAATCGCCATACAGGCAGCCATCGGTCAAAAAATCATTGCTCGTGAAACGGTGAAAGCCTTGCGTAAAAACGTCTTGGCGAAGTGCTATGGCGGTGATATTTCGCGTAAGCGCAAACTCTTGGAAAAGCAGAAGAAAGGCAAGAAGCGCATGCGTCAAGTCGGAAATGTCGAGATCCCTCAGGAGGCCTTTATGGCGGTGTTGAAACTTGATTAGGAAAGTTAGTATCCACTAGCAAGTCTACTTCATTATTCTTCATTCGACATTGGGCATTCGAAGTTGATCGCATTGTTACTATTAAGCATGCCCATTTTCGATTTCAATTTTTTAATCGATTACACCTAATTTTTTTAACTGAAGTAATGATGGAAAAGAAGTTTGATTTAGAAGAGCGATTAATTGAGTTTGCTGCTCAATTAATCCAGTTTACAGAAACAATGGTTTCCAGTAAATCAGGAAATCATCTAGCGAACCAATTACTAAGGAGCGGAACAAGTCCTGCTTTGAATTATGGAGAAGCGCAGAGTGGGGAATCGAGAAAAGATTTTATTCATAAGTTTAAAGTCATTTTAAAAGAGTTAAGAGAGACCTTAATTGGATTGAAAATAGTAGAAAGAGCAGGCCTTCATCGGGACAGTTCATTTTTGTATAAAATGAAAGATGAGTGCAATCAGTTGATTTCTATTTTTGTCAAAAGTGTGTTGACTGCAGAAAGAAATAGATTTCAATAGTTAGCAATAAATAGAAAATTATGAATGTCGATTGTTGAATATCGATTTTAGAATAACATAGAATAAAAGATCCCATGTCAATCCTAATAGATGGTAAAAAAACCGCGCAAGATATCAAAAACGAAATTGCAGCGCGTGTATCTGAAATTAAACAAGAAGGCGGCAAGCGCCCGCACCTTGCTGCAATCCTCGTAGGGGAAGATGGCGCTAGCCAAACCTACGTAGGAGCCAAAGTGAAAGCCTGTGAGGAAGTGGGATTTACTTCTACGCTGGTTCGGCTGTCTGCTGAAGTGGGTGAGGAAGAGTTGCTTCGAGCCGTTGAGGAGATCAACCAAAATCCAGATATCGATGGGTTGATAGTGCAACTTCCTTTGCCCAAGCATATTTCTGTCGACAAGGTTACTAATCGCATTCGTCCGGAAAAAGATGTGGATGGATTTACACCTGCCAATGTGGGAAGAATGACCCTCAACTGGCCGGCTTACGTGGCGGCCACGCCTTACGGGATTGTGGAACTTTTGAAGCGCTACCAGATAGAAACCTCCGGTAAGCACTGTGTGGTCATCGGCCGCAGCCATATTGTCGGGAGTCCGATGAGCATCTTGATGGCGCGCAACGGCTATCCGGGCAATGCTACCGTCACGCTTACCCATTCCAAGACCGAGAACTTGGCGGCCATTTGTAAAACTGCTGATATTCTGATTGTTGCTATTGGCAAGCCTGAATTTGTAACAGCAGATATGGTGAAGCCAGGCGCTGTAGTGATTGACGTGGGGATTCACCGCATCGCTGACGAGTCTAAGAAAACAGGTTTTCGTTTGATAGGGGATGTGAACTATGCTGAAGTGGCGCCACTTGCCTCAGCCATCACCCCTGTACCGGGTGGGGTAGGTCCAATGACCATCGCTGCCTTGCTTTACAATACACTTCAATCTGCTGAAAAGAAGGTTTTCGGCTAAATACTAAAAAAACTAAAGAAAAGCGGAGCGAAGCTTTGCTTCCCAAAGCTCGGTTTTCTACTTTTGCAATCCCCAATCGCGCACGTGGTGAAATTGGTAGACACGCCACTTTGAGGGGGTGGTGCCCGTTCGGGTGTGGAAGTTCGAATCTT